>NZ_JBLFFM010000002.1:0-412713 GCF_051400835.1 Erwinia artemisiae
GTGTTCGACCTTATAGTCCGCGTGGTTTTCAATACTGCTGAAGCCCAGCGTGCCCGTATCCAGCCGGTTTTTATCCGCCGCTGCCGTCGAGCCGATAACCGCGCCGTTCAGCTGCGTGTGGTCGCCCACCGTCACGTCAAAGCCGCCCTTGCCCGCAAAGATGCCGGTTTGTTCGGCCACGCTCTGCCAGTTGCTGTGCATCTTGTCCCGGCTCAGGTTCACGCTGGCCGAGCCACCGCCGCCGCCGAAGGTATAGCTGGCTCCGGCGCTGGCGCTCTGCTGCCTGCTGTCGTAGCGGTCGCTGTCCTGCTCCGAGGTCAGCGTCAGGTTGCGCCCGGTGTCCACCTTCACGCTGTTCCCGCTGACCTGCGCGCCCTGCAGCAGCGTGTCGCGTCCGGCGTTCAGGCTCAGGCCGTTGCCCGCGTTCAGCGTCGTCTCGCTGTGCGTCAGGCCGTTGCCGTTAGCGCGCCCTTTTGCCGCGTTGACGCTGGCCGAGACGTTGAGGCCGGTGCCGCCGGAACCGGCGGTCAGCCCCACGCCGACGCTGCCGCCCTTGCTGCTGTTGCTGCTGTCGGTTCGCTCGCTGTTCTGCGCGGAAAGCAGGCTGATATCGTTCTTCGCCGCCAGCGTCATGTCGCCGCCCGCCTGCAGCTGGCTGCCCTGCACGGTGATATCGCCCCGGCTGCCCGGCTGCGCGCCGGTGGCGGTTACCTGCACGTTGCCGCCCGCGCCCAGCGAGCTGCCCTGCGCCTGATGGCTCTCCGTGCGAGTTTCGCTTTTAGACGACTGGCTGCCGTAAGAGAGGTTAACGCCTACGGTGTTGGTCGCGCCTTCCTGATAGCCCTCATCGCCCGGCTTCAGGCCCAGCGCATCATTATGTGCGGTTGCCGCAGCGGTCTGCGCGCCATCCAGTTCATACGCCTGCTCCGCCTGGGCGACGCTCAGCGCCGCTTTGGTGTTCTGCAACGCTTTCAGGCGACCGTCGCCGGTATCCTGCGCCGTCTGCGCCACGCTGACTGCCGTGTTCAGCGCAGCGCCCACGGTGCCGGAAAGCGCCAGCGTCAGGCCGCTCTGCTTCTGCTCGGTTCTGGTCAGTGCGGTATGGCTGTTCTCCGCTGCCGTAATCGCCACGTCGCTGCCGCTGAGCGTCAGATCTTTACCGGCAATGACGTCACTGCCGTGGATGTTAAGCTGGTTACCGGCGCTGAGCGTCACGTTGCCGTCGCTGCTGCCAATCGTGCTGCCCTTATTGAGCGCGCCGTCCGCGTCAGTGGTGCTTTTCTGCATCGCCTGGCCGACGGTAAAGCCGATGCCGCCCGTGCCCATCAGGCCCGATTTTTTCTCTTCGCGCTGGTGATTTTCCTGGTGGGATTCAGCCGCGGTGGTGACTTTCAGATCCTGTCCTGCGCTCAGCGTCACATCCTGCGTGCCCGCCACGTTGCTGCCGGTGACGGTAAGATCGCGGCCTGCCTGAAGCTGTACGCTGTCGCCGCTGAACGTGGTGCTAATCCCCTGACGATCGTGTACCTCGTCGTGCGTTTCCAGGCTGCTGGCGGACAGCAGCCCTTTGCTGCTCTGCTTGCTGTGCTCGACCAGATCGGTGCTGCTGTTGCCGGTGCCTAAAGTGATATCGCGCCCGGCGCTGGCCGTTAGCGTACCGCCAGCCGTCACTTCTGCGGCGCGGGAATGAATATCCTGCCCCGCGCTGAGCTGCAAATCGCCTGCGGTAGTAATTCGTGTGCCGACATCGTTCTGCTGCGAAAGACGACGATAATTATCGCTGCCCCAGCTGTCGTTTTCACTGTGCTGCGTGGAGACGGTGCCCAGCGTCAGATCGTTGCCCGCGCGGATCTGTGTGGTGCCGTTTTCACCCGCATTAGCGATATCGCTACCCGCCAGCGTGATGTTATGCAGAGCGCTCAGCGACAGCTTGCCGTCGGAACCCTGCACGTAGATGCCCGCGGGCCGATCCACCCATCTGTCCGTGCCGTCGCCCCGCAGCGTCGCCTGGCTGGTAATATCGCGTCCCGCCAGCAGCGAAACAGATTTATCACCGCTGATGGTGCCGCCAAGGTTGGCGATATCCTGGCGAGCGCTGAGGCTGACCTGATTACCGTCGATATACCCGCTGTTGGTCAGCGTCTGCGCCGTCAGCTGCGTCACTTCACGCCCGTGGATAGTGCCGCTATTGGTCATATCCTTTTGAGCATTCAGCGCCACGCTACCGCCACCGAGCAACGCGCCGTCGCCGGTAAGATCGCCTTCTTTTACTTTCGCATAGACCTGCGGCACCAGTACCGTCTGCTGCGTCCCGTCCGGCAGCGTGACCGTCTGGTTAACCAGCCAGACGATATCGCTGGTCAACAGCGCCATCTGCGCGGGCGTCAGCGCCACGCCGAGCGTCAGTTGGTATGTTTTACCAAAAGCCACGCCGTTATTCATCAATCCGCGGAACTGATCTTCATCATTGCTGTAGCCCGCGGTATAGCGACTGCCGGTCAGTTGCGTAATCTGATCGCGTACCAGGCGCTGTTCATAATAGCCGTCGCCCAGTCGCTTCAGGGTCTGGCTGCCGTCCGTCGACAGCGCGTTCTGCATATAGTCGCTGCCCAGCCACTGCTTCTGATTAACGAAGCGCGGATCGGTTTCCACCAGGTAGTGGCTGTCGCTGGCAGGCTGAAGCGAAAACAGGCTATTGTCTGGCAGACGTGTATCCGCCGAAACGGCGCGGATAACGGGCGTAATGCTTTGTCCGTTAACCACCGTGGCGGGCAGCGTCAGTGAGAATTGCTGCCCGGCTGGCAACAGCAGCGGACGATCCTTCTGCCCGGCCAGCTTGTCCAGCGTCAGGGTGCTGTCGTAACGCGGTGCGATAACGGGTTGCGAAGCCGTATCGCCAGACGGCGTCAGCGCGACCGCCGTCGCCGCCTGCTGGCCGTTAATCGCGCCGACCGCCCCCGCCTGAATACTTACCGATTGCTGCTGTCGGTTGCCGGTCTGATAGCGGCTGCCCTGTGGCGCCGCGTTCGCCTGCCAGGCAAAGGTTTTCAGGTCGATGGTTTCCGTTACGGCAGCCGGACGATAGTTGCTGCTACTTTTACCTTGAGAAGTCTTGGTGCCGCCCAGTTTCTTTTTCTTTTTCTTGGCGTACCAGCGCACCACTTTGCCGTTATCCGTCGTGACGCGCGTTCCCTTCGTGGCCTGGTTATCCAGATCGCCAATCTGCCCACCCAGCGTGGCGCCAGCCACAATCTGGCTGTCATGATTGAACAGGCGATCGGCGGTAAAGGTCATGTTGCCGCCGGACAGGATTTTGCCCGGATCGCTCGATTTGATCTGCGTTTCCTTTACTACCCGCTGATAGGTGTACTCATAAAACTCGCTGCCGCTGGTACCGTCCGGCATGCGCGCGTTGTGCACCTTATATTTATTTTTATGGCTGGTATCCACCTCGCTCCAGTCGAAGCGATCGGTATGGCCTTTCAGCACCGCATCATGATGCTGAGCGTTTTCCGTGGTGACCGTTTTGGTGGTGAGGTTACGGTTGGTATTGTTGACCTCGGCCATGGCGATCGCCGCATCCCGTCCGGCTTCAATAGTCGCCCCGTCGTTATTGAGCTGCCGCCCCTGCCCGATGGCCTGATAGTTGCTGTCCAGCTGGCGGCCGATATGCATATCGCCAACGCTGTAGATCAGGGCATGGTCGCGGTTGTTCACCGTATCCGCAGCCAGATCGAGGCGATCCCGTGCGGCAATCACAGCCGCTTTGCCGCCGTCGCTGAGGTTATTCAGCACCGTAGCGGCAATGGCTATACGATCGCCAAAAATGCGGCCGGTGCCGGTATTGTTCAGCACGTTGGCTACAAGGTGCGTCAGCGTGCCGTCTATCAGGCCGGTGTTATTTAGCGTATCCGCAGCGGTGACGTGCGTTTCCTGCGCGCTGATTTCCCCTTTTTTGCCGTTAGTGACGTTGCGGGCAGAGAGCCAGAGCGCCTGCTGCGCGCTGATGGTGCCGTCATTGGTGAGGCTGCCGCCCGTAGCCAGCCGCAGCGTGCCGTTGGCTTTAACCTGGGAAGCATTATGGAAGTCGCCCGCCAGCGTAATGCCCAAATCACCCTGTGACAGCACCTGCCCGTCGCCGCTCAGCGAGGCGGCACCGATCTGGGCCTGCTTATCGGCAATCAGCGTGCCCTTACGGTTATTAATACTCAGCGCCTGTCCCTGAGCGGCATCCTGAACAATCAGCGTACCGGCGGAGGAGATCAGCCCGTTGAGGTTTTCCAACGCCTGCCGCACGGTCAGCGAAAGCATGGCCGTTGCCTTCAGCGCGCCTTTGCTGTTGTCCAGCGTGTCGGCCTGTACCGTCAGCGTTCCGGCCTCAATGCCCTTACCACTCTTCTGCGTGTTTTGATTGAGCAGGCGCGGCGTGGTGATAGTCAACCCCTGCCCGCCCTGGAGCAGGCCGTCGCTATTATCAAGCTGCTGAGAAAGCGTTAACCGTCCGGCGTCCACACTTTGTAGCTGGCCGGACTGATTGGCAAGCTGCCCCGCGGTCAGCGTCAGCGTTCCGGCGGAAAACAGTTTGCCGCTCTGATTTTGTAGCGCATTCTGGCCCAGCGCCAGCGTCAGATCTTTTCCGCCCTGGATCTGTCCCTGTTGATTTTGCAGCGCGCCGCTGTCGATGCGGGTCGCGCCAGAACCGGCAATCAGGCCGCGCTGATTGATCAGCGTCTGCCCTGTGGTATCAATCGCGATATCGCCCGCAGATTGCAGTTTGCCGTCGGTGTTATTCAGGGCTCCGCCGCTAAAGGTCAACCCGCCGTTGCCGGCCAGCTGCCCCTGAACGTTGTTCAAATCGGCGGCCTGCAGCGACGCCAGATTGCCCGCCGCGATAAAACCGGTCTGGTTGTTAACCCCGCCGCTGCGCAGATCCAGATTACCCAGGGCGACAATACCGTGCTGGTTGCCGCTGTCGGTATTGATCAGCGCCTGCCCCTGGGTGTCCAGCGTCAGATCGCTGCCTGCCTGTAACAGGCCGCCCTGGTTCTGTATTTCTCCTGCGGTCAGAGTCAGCTCCCCCTTACCGCCGCTCAGCGTACCTGCGCGGTTGTTGAGGTTTCCGCCGGTAAGCCGGGTCGCGTTTTTGCCAACGATCGTGCCCTGCTGATTATTTATCTCTCCAGCGTGAAGCGTTAACGTGCCGCCGCCGATCAGCTGGCCATTTTCATTAATAAAGGGATTACCCTGGGTATCCAGCCGCAGATCCTGCCCTGATTCCAGCAATCCGGCGCGGTTGTTCAGCGTGCCGGTATCCAGCTGCAAAGCGCCCCGCGCGCCCAGCTCTCCCTGCTGATGGTCAAAGGTCTGCCGATGCGTGTCGACTGTGACATTCTGCCCAATCATCACGCCGTGGTTGCCGTTGATTTGCCCGGTGTTGAGCAGCAGATCGCCTGCGGAGACAATACCGCCTTTTTGGCCACTGTCGGTATTGGTCAGCGCTGCGCCCTGGGTATCGAGCGATAATGCCTGGCCCGCCTGGATCAGGCCACGCTGATTATCTACCGCGCCGCCAGTTAGCGTCAGCGATCCGTCTGAAGCCAGCGTGCCGTCAATATTGCTCAGCGCGCCACTGTGCAGCCGGATATTGCCCGCTGCCGCCAACATGCCAGCGTCGTTATTTATATCGCCGCTGTTGAGGCTCAGCTCGCCGCCCGCGATGACGCCGCCCGACGCTCCGCTCTGCTGATTGGTAAGCGTGCGGCCATGCGTATCAAGCTGCATATCACCGCCGGACTGAATACGTCCCGCGCGGTTGTTCAGTTCGCCGCTGTTCAGCCGCAGGCTTTCCTTCGCGCTGAGGCTGCCGTCCTGATGGTCAAACGCCTGCTCATGGCTGTCGATAACAACGTTCCGCCCCTGGATCGTACCCCGATCGCCCAGGATCCGCCCGGTTGCCAGATTGAGATCGCCACGAGAGACGATCCCGCCTCGTTCGCCGCTGTCGCGGTTATCAAGCGCTGCGCCCTGCGTATCAAGCAAGAGATCCTCACCCGCCTGCAACAGGCCCCGCTGATTATCCATTGCGCCGGTGGTAAGAGAGAGTGTGCGATCTGCCAGCACAGTACCGTCGGTATTCGTCAGCGCGCCGCTGGCGATACCAGCCGCCTGTGCGGCTATGATGCCGCCACGGTTATCAGTCTCGCCGCTGGTTAGGGTCAGCGTGCCGCCACTCAGGATGCCGCCTTTACCGCTGTCGCTGTTGATCAGCTTTTGTCCGTGCGTATCGATCGTCAGATCGTGACCGGACTGGATAAGGCCCGCGTGATTATCTGTCGCGCCGCCCGACAGGCTGAGCGTGTCCTGCGCGACTACATTGCCGCTGGCGTTGATAAAATCGCCCTGCTGCGTAGCCACTACGATGCGATCGCCCAGCAGCGTGCCGCCGTGGTTATTCACTCCCTGACTTTGCGCCGTCAGCTGCTGGCTGGCTTCAATCCGCCCCCGATCGTTGTCGATAAGCCGATCCGTTTTTAGCTGTGCTTCGCCGCCCGTCGCGGAAATGCGTCCTTGCTGATTATCCAGACTTGCTGCGGCAAGGCGCAGATCCCGGTTGGCCAGCAGTTCGCCCTGATTATTGTTCAGCGCTTCGCCCGCGGTCAGAAGCAGATCGCCCTGAGCCGCCAGCAGCGTGCCGCGGCTGTTATCCAGACTGCCGGAAGCAATGCGCAGACTGCCGCCGCTTTCCATGCGACCATCCTGATTGTCCGCCGCGCCAGAGAGCGACAGCGTCATTTCACCAGGGCCGCGCTGGGAAAGCAGGCCCTGGCGGTGATCGAGCGTTTCCGCCGACAGCGTTACCGCCTGCGCCTGAGTATGCCCCTGTGAGAGATCGAGCCGCCCGCCTTTCAGATCCAGCGCCCCGGCCGACAGCAGCGCGCCCTGGTTGCCATTAAGCTGCGAGGCAGTCAGCGTCAGTGCGCCATCGCCAGCCAGCTGTATAGTCCCCTGCTGATTATCAAGTTGCTGAGCATCCAGCGAAAGCGCATGACCGTTACCGGCAATCAGCCCGCTGCGGTTTTCAATTTGTTGCGCTTTAAGATGGGTATCGCCTGCGTTAACAATCGTGCCCTGATTGTTGTGGATTTGCCCGCTGTCCAGACTCAGCGCCTCGCTGTTTTGCTGACGCAGCAGCCCGCGATTGTTACTGATGTCCCCGGCAGCAACGACCAGCTTTCCGGCTGATATTTGACCGTCATCGTTATTCAGTCGGGTAGCGGCCTGTATCTGCACCGTTTTGCCAGTCACCGTTGCGCCTGCGGTACTGATGTCGCCCTGGGTAGCGCTTAGCGCTATCCCATCCGCTGCAGTCTGGCTGCCACCCAAATCGACCCGGCTTCCGTGCGCCTGGATCCCATCGCGTGCCAGGTTTTTGCCCTGCGCTTTCAGCTCGCCCTGACTGGTTAAAACCAGGCTGCCGGGCTGCGTCAGCGCGCCGCTGTCATCAACCCCTGCTGCCAGCGCGCTTCCGCCATTGCTCTCGATCCCGTTGGCGGTCAGCGTCACGTTGCCTTTTGCGGCGATAATGCCGTCATTATGCAGGGTGCCGTTAGAGGCCAGCGTGACCGCCTGTTGTGACAGGATCCTGCCGCTGTTGGTCTGGTCATCCTGAGTAGCGATTTGCAAAGCGGCCTGGCTTTGCAGCGTGCCGCTGTTTTCCAGCCGGCCATCTACGGTCAGGCGTAGTTCGCCCGCGCCGGCGCCCAGTTCGCCGGCATTGCGTACGCCAACCCCTTTTTCGGTGCCGGTCAGGGTGATTTTGTTGGCATACATGCCGCCAAGCGCGGCGACGTCGAGCGCATAGGCTGGGCGAGCGGTCGCGTCGCTGGTTTTCACCGTGGTTACGCTACCTTCCGTAGCTACCTGATTTCGTCCGGTAACAACGTTCAGTTCTCGGGCGTGCAGCCTGGCATTTACCGCTACCGACTGTGCGACGATCTGGGTGTAATCAGCATCGCTGTCGTTTAAGCCTTTGCCCTCGATATTGATCCGCCCGCCGTTCACGTCAAAGCCTTTCAGCTGGCCGTTTTCCATAATCGGCTGGCCCGTGGTCAGGGTATTACGGCTGGCATTGATAAAACCGCAGCCGTTGCAGGTTATCCCTGCGGGATTAGCAATAACCACCGCGGCCCGCTTTCCGGCCACTTCAATAAAGCCATTGAGCTGGCTGGGATTACGGCTGTTGACCTCATTGAGGATGACGCTGGCTTCCTGCTTTGACAGCCAGGGATTAGCCGCCACCATGCCGCCCAGCTGGGTGCGCGTGTTTTGATGACTGTTGTTCAGAATGGCACCGCGCTCGCCGACATCGAGCTGGCTGTATTGATTGCGCGAGACGCCCTGGCCGTTCGGCGTCTGGATATTAATTTGCGGCAGCCCGTTGGCGGTGGACATCACCGTCGGCTGCTGGTTGCCGGGCGCGCTGCTGTCGGCAACGATATTAGCCTGCGCAGGCAGGCTAACCGCCCCAGCCGCCAGCCAAAGCGCGAAACTAAGTGGACTGATACGGATCGGCTTTTCCGTACGCGAGTTGCGCTGACGGCGACGGGCAAGATGGCCGTAGCCGCTACGGGCAATGTCGGACACCACCATCAGCATGCCGCGAACTTTATTGAAGATAATGCGGTAGCAAAGCTTGTTCATAATGCGCACAGTCCCTTGTCAGGCAAAAGAAGCGGGTCAGTAGTTCCAGTTCAGGCTGAAGCCAAAGGTTGCCGGATCGGTTTTAAATCCCTCTGGTTTTGAGAGCGGGATCCCGGCAAAAAGGTCATAGCTAAGGTTGACGGGCGCGATGGCGCCGCGTAGCCCCGTTACGCCTCCGGCCAGATGGCGTCCGGGCAAACCGCCCTGGATTGCGCTGTTGCCGCTGACTTCGCCATAGTCGACCCCAAGATAGAACTCCTGGGCAGGCAGCGGCGTCTGCCAGGCCAGCGTATTCTGTAGCGTCCAGCCACGGCTGGCGCTCAGGGTGCGCTCGCCATCAAAGCCGCGCACCGTCCAGCGGTTGCCGATAGCAAACTCATCCTGCGGCGTCAGCGGCGTGTTACTCATCTGCCGACGATATTGCATGTTGTAATTAAAACGCTGAGTACGCAGTGAGAATGGCACCGTCAGCGCCGCCTGCCAGGTCAGTATTTTTGCCAGCGCGGTCGCATAGGTGCTGTCGTGATAAGACTCTTCCCAGGCCGGTAAGGCGCCAAACCAGCGCGTGCCGCGCTGATAGCTGACTCCGGCATCAAGCGTGGCCGGACCAATATAGTGGCGATGCGACAGCCCTAACCGCCAGGCGCTGGTACGGCGCTGCTGGCTGACGACCTCGGTATCGTTGATAAAATTGCGTGACTCTTTTACCAGCACATCGTAGGTGGCGAGAGTTTTAGAAGAAGCGTTGCGGTGCAGCACCCGGCTGGCCTGCACATCGAGCGAACGGCTTTTCCCGGCATAGAGAAAATCGCGGCTGTAGCCAGCCACCGTTTGGTGGTAGTCGTAATCGCTGGCGGTCAGCCCAAACTGCCACCACCCCACCGGCACCGAATAGTGTCCGGTCAGGCTTTTGCTGCTTTTTCTGCCGGCGAAACCCAAATCGCGGCTGGCGGTCAGGTAAAACAGATCGCTCAATGAAGTGGGATTATCCAGCGCCAGCATGATGCCGCTCTGATACCGTCCCGTGCTTTCCGTGCCGGAATCGTCCAGCCAGGCGCCAAGACGCCAGAAACGTCGCTGGGTGCGCTCGATAATAATATCGCTTTCGCCGGGTTTTTCTGCCGGACGTAGCGCCATCTTCGCCTCGACGCCCGGCAGGCGCTGCAGATTTTCCAGTCCCTGTTCGATATCGCGCAGATCCAGCAGGTCGCCGGAATGCGCTGGCATGGTGGGATAGAGGCTGACGTAGCGCGAAGCGCCGGGAGCCAGCTCAACCCGACGGATTTTACCCGGCACAATCAGCAGCTTCAGCTCGCCCTGACGCAAATCCTGCGGCGGCGCGAGCACCCGGGTTGTCACCCAGCCATGATTAATAAGACGGTTTTGCAGCGTGCCCATTAGCTGATTGATGCCCTGCACGCCTACGCAATGACCGACAGCCTGGTTTGCCAGCCGCTGCAACGGCACCCAATGCGGCAGAGCCTGCTGGCCGGATAGCGAGACGCGCTGAAGCGTAAAACAGGGTTTTTCAGCCGGAAAAGTTATCCGCGAAGGTGCGGGGAGCGGTTCGGCAAGACGGATATCGGGTGCTTTTGGCGCTATCTGTGCCTGGCGAGCTTTTTGCTGCTCCTGCTGATGCTGAATTTGCTCATCGCCCGGCGCTGCGTAAACCGCACCGCAGCCGGTTAGCCCAATAACAGCCAGCGCCGACTTCAGGCGCTTTTCCATTTTTCCCTGCATGACTATTCTGCCCGCCAAATATGTAACAAAATGTGTATTACGTATTTTTATGCGCACATTATGCACCTGCCGGGCAAAAGCTCAAGGAAAAACAGAGAAAAACTTACAAAAAGCTTACATTAATAAGTGAGAGGGATTAATGAAACCAGTTAAGCGTTACACTAATAGAAAGGAATTTCAGGGAAATTAAGACACGATTATTGAGAGGTTCAAAGGGGGACATGAATCAGCTAATTATAATTAATTCATTAAAAATCATATATTAACACAAGAAAACCTCGTATTACTTGCTTTAAAAGCCCCGGACATGATGGATGGTTACAACCGCATTTCTGACAATGATCGGAGGCTAATATTTATGTAACGCCCCTCAACCACATAAATTTAGCTTAAGTCATGCAGTTGATAATAAATTTCCTTAACCAACCGCTATAACAAGGTCAATGCTTCTACGGATCAATTCGGAAAGCGCCTGGTCTTTTTGTATAAGAATACGGTTGACCGCTTGCAGGAGGGACTTATAAAGGAGGTTGCAGGTGAGCAAATTCAAGCATCGTGATAAAAGGCGCTGCAGATAAGCAAATTCGAGCATAGTGCTAAAAAAAAACCCCTCCGTTAAGAGGGGGCCGAGCGTCATGCTTTAGCAGAGGCCGGGCAACTTATGCC
Organism: Erwinia artemisiae; assembly: GCF_051400835.1. Lineage (NCBI taxonomy): Bacteria > Pseudomonadati > Pseudomonadota > Gammaproteobacteria > Enterobacterales > Erwiniaceae > Erwinia > Erwinia artemisiae. Next base: position 11,107 of record NZ_JBLFFM010000002.1, read on the forward strand.
TGGTTCTGGCTGTTCAGGATCAGCTGACCGTTGCTGTTTAAAGGGATGCGTGTCCCCGGGTCGTTATCCATGCGGATTTTGCCCTGCTGGTCGCCAATTTTATAGGTGACGTCATAGCCCAGCGTTTTTTCCTGCTTATCGTAAACGGTTTTGCAGCGCTGTTCGGTGGTCGTGTAGGTATCGCGATCCTGCAGAGCGCCCTGCACCTGATTACCGCCGTATCCGCCTGCCAGCGCGCCCGCTACGGTAGCCACATCGCGTCCGCGTCCGCCGCCAAACTGATGACCCAGCACGCCGCCCGCCACCGCGCCCAGTACGGAACCGGCGATACGGTTCTCATCCTGCACGGCACGCCGGTGAGTCAGCGTGACGTTACGGCACTCCTGACGCGGATTTTTCGTCGTCTCTTTAATTGGCGTGGCGGAGAGCACCTGAGCAAACTGCGGCTCACGCTCGAATACATTCATGCCTGCTACAGCGGCAACGCCCAGCGCGGCCGCTACGCCAATTCCGATACCTGCCAACATTGATTTATTCACAGGGCTGTCTCCTGAAACGGTTATTACGCATCGTCGCCAGCCGCAGAGTCCGGGCCATACGCGACGCGCTTTGTTCGGTAAAGTGTGCTTATCAGGACCAGTTATGACAATAAGAATTCAGGACGAAATAAATGTTTAAAGTCAAATGCAAAAGCTTTTAAGAGAGTTCTTAGGAGGGATGCGGCAGAAGAAGGGCTTATAACGACGGTATCGTTATAAGCCCTGTTACTATAGATCAGGCGGTCCTGATTTTACTTAGTGCAGCTTAAGGCGCGGACGGATAACCCGGTTAATGCTGCCCACCAGCATCATCAGGCCGGTTTTAAAGTAGCCGTGCAGCGCGACCTGGTGCATACGATAAAGCGAGATATAGACAAAGCGCGCGATGCGTCCTTCAACCATCATTGAACCGCGCATCAGGTTGCCCATCAGGCTGCCGACCGTGCTGAAACGCGAGAGCGAAACCAGCGAGCCGTGATCCTTATAAACATAGGCTTTCTGCTCGCGTCCTTTCATCTGTGCCAGAATGTTATCCAGCACGCGCGACGCCATCTGATGCGCTGACTGCGCGCGAGGAGGCACAAAGCCGCCAGAAGGCAGCGCACACGAAGCGCAGTCGCCAATCGCGTAGATATCCGGATCGCGGGTCGTTTGCAGCGTTGGCTGTACCACCAGCTGGTTAATACGGTTGGTTTCCAGCCCGCCAATTTCTTTCATAAAGTCCGGCGCTTTGATACCCGCCGCCCAGACCATCAGATCGGCATTGATAAACTCGCCCGATTTGGTATGCAGGCCATTTTCATCGGCGCTGGTCACCATCGTCTGCGTCAGCACGCGTACGCCCAGCTTAGTCAGCTCCTGATGCGCAGCGGTGGAAATGCGCGGCGGCAGCGCAGGCAGAATACGCTCGCCCGCCTCTACCAGCGTGACGTTCAGCGCGCTGTTGTTCAGACCTTTATAGCCATAGCTGTGCAGCTGTTTCACCGCGTTATGCAGCTCGGCGGAAAGCTCTACGCCGGTCGCGCCGCCGCCGACGATAGCAATATTCACCTGCTCCTGGCGCCCTTCGCTGGCGGAGAATTTCAGGAATAGGTTCAGCATTTCATTATGAAAACGGCGCGCCTGGTGCGGGTTATCCAGGAAAATGCAGTGATCCTTAACGCCCGGCGTGCCGAAGTCATTGGAGGTGCTGCCCAGCGCCATGACCAGCGTGTCGTACGCCACTTCGCGTTCCGGCACCAGCAGCTCGCCCTGCTCGTTGCGGATTTCCGCCAGCTGTAATTTTTTATTGTCCCGATCGATTTCGGTCAGCGTGCCCAGCTGGAACTGGAAGTGATGATTGCGGGCGTGGGCCAGATAGCTCAGCGCGTCAATCCCTTCATCCAGCGATCCGGTCGCGACTTCGTGCAGCAGCGGCTTCCAGAGATGGCTGTGATTACGGTCCACCAGGGTTATTTCCGCCTTTTTTTTCCGTCCCAGTTTCTGACCAAGCTGTGTCGCCAGCTCAAGCCCGCCGGCTCCTCCGCCGACAATAACAATCTTCTTCATTGGTGTAGTCAAACGACCCCCTTAAATTGTGAACCAGTCGTTAATTAAAGGTTAAATAATATCCTTAATTAACATAGGGTTGGCGATTTATTCGCTATCTGCAGGCAGAATAGCACGCGGGAAATCGGCCGTCCTGTAAAAATTGATACAGGTCAATTTTTTTCAACCATTTCTTATTAGCACGCTGTTTTTGCTGAATAATTTTCCGTGTTTCGGGGAGGATAAGGTGCGTCCGCAAGGTGTTTATTTCACCACCTGAGTGATTTTTTATCTCTGATAATGCGACTCAACAGGAATAATTGGCCGATACCCTCCCCGATTGGGTGGAGTAAATATGACGTTCTTTTTCAGTTTATTTTATTGTCCTGCAATCACCTGTGGCAATCGTATTTAAATATATACTAAAAAAACCAAATCAGGCTCCAATAAAAAACCCGACATATTTAATAATAATTACCCTGAAAAACTTGCAGCAGGCTTAGTTATTAATATCCTCTTAAGCTATTCCGGCTATTCTGCCGAAAAAGGAAGAGGGAAAAGGAATGAAAACACTGAACAGACTGCTGGCACAAAACCGCAGCTGGGCGCAGCAGCAGGCAAACCGCGATCCAAATTATTTTTTAAATCTGATGGCCGCCAAGCCGCCGCAGGCGCTATGGATAGGCTGCTCGGACAGCCGGGTACCCGCCGAGGTATTAACTAACGCTCATCCCGGTGAGCTTTTTGTGCACCGTAATATCGCCAATATGGTGCTGGAAGAGGATGAGAGCCTGATGAGCGTGCTGCAATACGCGCTCGGGCATTTGCAGATTGATACCCTGATCCTGTGCGGCCACTACGACTGCGACGGTATCCAGGCCGCTCTGGCGTTGCAGCAGGTCAACGCGCCGCTTTTTTCCGATCCGTTAACCCGCTATCTGCAAAAACTGTACGATTCGCTTAACGACTGGATGGCTGTTTTCCAGCCTGAAATGAAAATAGCCACGACAGGGAAGGAAAAATTAACCGAATACCACCTTATGGCGCAGGCGGTGAATTTAATTAATGCCTGGCCTGTTAAATCAGCAATCAAAGCGGGAAGAGACATCGCTATTTACGGGTGCGTACATGAGCTACACAGCGGCTATTTAAAAAGGCTGGTTTGAAAGGATGCTGATATAAACAGTCAATTACGTGGTCATAGCCAGGCAGGCGCGGTAGCCTTTCTGCTGGCTGACATGCCGAATAACAGCGTGGTGATTGTGGAACATGAAAGCGCGGCGTATCCGGACAGGGATATCAGCGACGTTAGCAACATTCGGCCAGGCCGCCGCCGCGAGTAATATTATGCCGGGGCAGTGACCGATGAAGAAAAGCTTGTGAACGTTTGCTGCCCGCCGGGATAAGGCGGGCGAGCGTTAGCGGCTAGCCCAGCGTTTTAAATGCTTTGATCCGCTGCAGGTGCGAGGAGATGTTTTTGAATTTATGCGGCTGGTGGTCATCCCAGACGATTTCATAATAGTCACCCAACGTTGACGCGCTACGCTGGCTGTCCAGCGCCTCGTCGCGTCGAGAGAGGATCACCAGGCAGCGATCGCGGTTTTTTTCCCGAAAGTTGCTGACGCACTTGGTGGCAATATCCACATACTCTTCAGGCCTGTCGATTTTGCCCGGCATGTTTTCTTCTGGCCACAGGTTGGGATTGAACATTACCTGACGGATATCGTTCAGAAAGCCGATGCGCTCGGCCCAATAACCGCCTAACCCTACGCCGCAGATCAGCACGCGTTCATCGTCGCTGCTGCTCAGAAGCTTGTGGGTTTCATTCAGCAAATACTGCATATCATGTTTAGGATGCAGCGTGCTGTAGCTCAACAGCCGTACATCGGGATCGATAAACTGCAGCTGCAGCACTTTTTCATGATTGCCGGGACTGGTTGAATCAAACCCGTGCAGATAGATGATCATCGCCCTTCTCCTGTGGTGTATGCGTCAGCCTCGCTGCTCCAGCCAGCGGGTTTGCAGCTTGCTTAACGCCTGGCTGCTCTCTTTCCAGCGCGGCGAAGCCAGCAGCTGCTGGCGGGTAAACGTGCCACGATGGTACAGCTGCGTGGCGCGTTCGGCATTGATCGGCGACAGATTATCCAGCACGCTGACGGCGCCCTGACGGTTGTTGCAGACCAGGATCATATCGCAGCCGGCGTCCAGCGAAGCCTGACCGCGTTCGGCATAGCTGCCCATAATCGCTGCGCCTTCCATCGACAGATCGTCGGAAAAAATCACGCCGTCGAAACCCAGCTCTTTGCGCAGCACTTTTTTCAACCAGTGCGAGGAACCGCTGGCCGGATGCGGGTCTACCTGAGTATAGATAACGTGCGCAGGCATCACCGCATCCAGCCTGTTTTCGTCAATCAGCTGCTTAAAGATCTGCATATCGTGCTGACGAATCATCGCTTCGGGACGATCGTCGCGCGGCGTTTCTTTATGCGAGTCCGCGCTTACCGCACCGTGACCGGGAAAATGCTTGCCGGTGGTTTTCATACCCGCTTCATGCATGCCATCAATAAAACGGCGCGCCATCGCCAGCGCCACGGCAGGATCGTCATGGAAACTGCGTTCGCCGATTGCCGCGCTGCCGTGTCCTATATCCAGTACGGGCGCGAAGCTGATATCAATATCCATCGCGATCATTTCGGCAGCCATCAGCCAGCCCGCTTCCTGCGCCAGCCTTGCCGCTTCGGCTTCGCTGTTCAGCGCGGCAAAAGATTGCATCGCAGGCAGGCGCGTAAAGCCTTCGCGGAAGCGCTGCACGCGCCCGCCCTCCTGATCGACCGCGATCGCCAGGCGGTGACGCGAGGCCGCGCGGATCTGCCTGATCAGCTCCTGAAGCTGCTCAGGATCGTGGTAGTTGCGGGTAAACAGGATTAGCCCGCCCACCAGCGGATGCTGTAAAATTTCCCGCTCTTCCGCGTCCAGCTCGTAACCGAGCACATCTAACATTACCGGTCCCACAGATTACCTCTTATGATCGAACTCGCTGCCAGGCCTGTGCCGCCAGCGTATAAAACGTCTGTTCGCCGCTCTGCTGCCAGCGCAGCTCGTACCAGCTTGCCGCCAGCAGCGTCAGCCAGGGCTGCCAGTGCGCCATCTGCTGCCGTAGCCTTGCCGCATCCAGCCGTTGCAGCGCGGCATAGCGCTCGGTTAGCGCGCGCTGCTGCTCAGCATCCAGCGCGTTTCCTGCTACCAGCGCGGCCAGCTCCAGCGCGACATCGCCATCGCTGGCATACTCCCAGTCAATCAGCCGCAGGCTATTTTGCTGACGGATCAGATTGCCCGGATGCACATCCATATGCAGCAGCGCCCGCCGCAGCGGTTTTGGCTCGCCGCGCCGCTGTAGCCGCTGCAATGCCCGCAGCCAGCCGCAGTGCCGCCGTGCAGGCCGACTGAGCTGCCAGTAGCGCTCCAGCAGCTTTTGCAGCTGCAAAGGATAGCCGCTGAGCGGCTGTTGGTGCAGCCTTGCCAGCTCGCTGACAACCGCATCCAGCGCGCCGGGAAAGGCCGCCTCGCTCAGCGCCTCGCCCGGCTGCCAGCCCAGCAGCAGCCAGTTATCAGCATAGCCGCAGGCGGCAGGCGCGAGATCGCAGCCGGAAAGCTTGCGTAAAATACGATACTCACGCTGGCGATCCACACCCGGCACGGGATTATCCTGGCGCTGATGGCGGGCCAGCAGCGTTGCCCTTTCCAGCTCCACCTTTGCCGTCAGCCCCGTCAGGCCGTGCAGCGGAAAAAAAGAACCGGCGGATCGCTCCGCCGGAAATCGTTGTTTAATCAGCCTGCTCAGTGCGGGATCAATGCTGTACGACACCGTTACCCGACCAGATGATTTCGCCAGTCTGCACCAGCATCAGCTGCATTTGCAGTTCCGGCGATTTTACGTCGCCCTTAGCGTTGGTATAGAGCACATACTGTGCGCCAACGTAGCGAGCCAGGCCGACGGCTTTACTGCGCGAGCTCAGGCTGTCTTCGGCTGACAGTCCCAGCGTCTGTTTAGCGGTAGCAAGCTGTTCAGGCGTCACCAGCTTGAACTGGGTGTTATTTTGCAGCGCGCTTTGCAGCGAAGCGGTGGCTTTGGCGCGTTGCAGGCTGCCGTTGGTGCTGTTTTTCACGCCGTCGATCAGCAATACGCTACCGGGCGTGATGCCGTCCGCTTTCAGCATTTGCGCCACCAGCGGCGTTACGCTGGCATCCCAGTTAATCGACTGCATTTTAGGCGGCTGCGGCACCGTTTCCGGCGGCGGCGGCTGGGTCGGCACGGGCTGCGGCTGTTCGGGAACCGGCTGCACCGGCTCGACGGGCGCGGGCTGTTGCTGCTGTTGCACCACACAGCCGCTAAGAATAAGCGCCAGCAACATGACGCCCGAGAGTTTAGCTATCTTCCTTTCCACGCAATAATCTCCTACAGATACAGGTAAAGGCGAACCTTACTGGCCGTCAGGTTACCCGTTTGCGACGATATTTCAACACTGCTATGCGGCGCGACCGTAATCTTGCGAGGCGCTTCGAAGGGCAGAATTTCCAGCCCTTTATCGTCATACCAGTAAAAGCGATAGTAGAGCGTAACGGGTTTTTCCTGCTGGTTATAGAGCTGCGAAGCGCCTCGCTGCTGCCCTTCATGCTCCGATATCACCGGCTCGCCGGTAAGGATCCCCGCCGACAGTACCGATGATTCCATAACCAGCGACTGCGAAGTATCAATGGTCGTGCGATCGCTGGCGCAGCCGCTCAGCAACGCCAGCATGGCGCCCAGGACGATAATCCGCATCATAGTGCCTCCGGCACGTTATTCAGCCAGCATCGGGCCCAGCGGACGACCGCCAACCAGATGCAAATGGATATGATAGACTTCCTGTCCGCCATGCTGATTGCAGTTCATGATCAGACGATAGCCGTCCTCGGCGATCCCTTCCTGTTTAGCGATTTTCGCGGCCACCACAATCATCCGGCCCAGCGCGGCTTCATGCCCCGCCACCGCATCGTTGGCGGTAGGGATCAGGATATTCGGCACGACCAGAATGTGCGTCGGCGCTTTTGGCGAGATATCGCGAAAGGCCGTGACCAGCTCGTCCTGATAAACAATATCGGCCGGGATTTCGCGGCGGATAATTTTACTGAAAATCGTTTCTTCAGCCATGATGCATGTCCTTAAGCTATGAGATGAGTTACGGCAGTATGAGCGAGATATTTGTTTTCTTTCAACCTTCCGCTGGCTTTTCTTTACTGTCTGCCGCTTTTCGCGGCGCTGACCGCAGATTTAACGCCTTACGTGACGCTTTGCGCGAGTAACGTTTGCCTGTTTCGGGTGTTACAAGGATAGCAAGAAGAGACGGCGGTCCGATGTCAGCTGCCGTATTGAGACGGAGCGATTATGCCGATGCTGGTGTTGGTGCTGCTGGCGCGCTTGTCTGGATTGGATGGATGAATCGCGGCCTTTTTGGCGGCTGACATTTACGCCGGATAAAAAAAGCCCCACTCGAAGGTGGGGCTTTTTGTTTTATCTTACCGATTGATTACTGTTTGCGGATGTACTCATCCATCTCGGTTTTCAGGTTATCGGATTTGGTGCCGAAAATGGCCTGAACGCCGGAACCCGCCACGACCACGCCCGCTGCGCCAAGCTGTTTCAGACCGGACTGATCCACTTTGGATACGTCCGCCACGCTGACGCGTAAACGCGTGATGCAGGCATCAAGGTTAGTGATGTTCTCTTTACCACCGAAAGCGGCAACCAGGTTAGCAGCCATTTCACTGGAATTACCTGCCGTTTGCGTCGTTGAAGTTTCTTCACGGCCCGGCGTTTTCAGATTCAATTTAACAATCAGCACGCGGAACACGGTGTAGTAAACCAGACCGTACAGGATACCGATAATCGGGAACAGCCAGATACGGCTGCTGTTGCCGCTCAGCACCACAAAGTCAATCAGGCCGTGCGAGAAGCTGGTGCCGTCGCGCATCCCCAGCAGGATACAGATAGGGAAAGCCAGACCGGCCAGGATAGCGTGGATCGCATACAGGACTGGCGCCACGAACATAAAGGAGAATTCGATTGGCTCGGTGATGCCGGTCAGGAACGAGGTCAGCGCGGCGGAAATCATGATGCCGCCCACTTTCGCACGGTTTTCTGGTTTAGCGGAGTGCCAGATAGCAATCGCTGCCGCAGGCAGGCCGTACATTTTAAACAGGAAGCCGCCGGAGAGTTTGCCCGCGGTCGGGTCGCCTGCCATATAGCGCGGGATATCGCCGTGGAAAACCTGACCAGCCGCATTGGTGAACTCGCCGATCTGCATCTGGAAAGGCACGTTCCAGATATGGTGCAGACCAAACGGCACCAGAGAACGCTCAATTACGCCGTAGATACCGAAAGCGACTACCGGGTTCTGATAGGCGGCCCACTGTGAGAATTCCTGAATGGCGGTACCAACTGGCGGCCAGATAAAGGAAAGCAGGATACCGATAAAGATCGCCGTGAAACCGGAGATAATTGGAACAAAGCGCTTACCCGCAAAGAAACCGAGATATTCCGGCAGCTTGATACGGTAGAAGCGGTTAAACATATAGGCTGCTATCGAACCGGCGATAATACCGCCCAATACGCCCGTATCGGCGAGATGCTTCGCTTCGATCTCCCCGGCTGGCATATGCAGCACCAGCGGTGCTACGACCGCCATCGTTTTTACCATGATGCCGTAGGCCACCACCGCCGCCAGCGCAGAAACGCCGTCATTGTTGGTAAAGCCCAGCGCCACGCCGATGGCGAAAATCAGCGGCATATTGGCAAAGACGGATCCACCTGCTTCCGCCATAACGTGAGAGACAACGGCGGGCAGCCAGCTGAAGTTGGCGGAGCCTACGCCAAGCAGAATACCGGCAATCGGCAGCACCGATACCGGCAACATCAGCGATTTACCGACCTTTTGCAGGTTTGCAAATGCGTTTTTGAACATAGTGTGAAACTCCTGAGTATGGGTGCTTTACGCGCTTTTCAACGCGATATAACGGGGGGAGGACCCGCTATGGGTGGAGCGCTTTGCGCCCTCGTGATTTATTACGAACTGTAAAATAATTCCGAAAGCATTTGTTTGACGGTTATCACGTTTCACTGAACAACCGCCTGCTATGTAGTTTAATTCCCGGAAATTTGCCAGTTTTTGCCCATTCAAAAGCCGTATCGCCCACAAACAGGCGATACGAACTGCTTTTTTTACAAATTTATTACGAGCAATAAAATAAAGCGATTAGTCGGTAAGGCGGCTCATCGGCACGTGGAAAAGGCGGGAGAAATTCGCTGTGGTGGCTTCGGCCAGCGTTTCAATACTGACGCCTTTCACTACGGCCATATAGTCCGCTACATCGCGCGTGTAAGCTGGCTGATTCTCTTTGCCGCGGTAAGGCACGGGCGCCAGATAAGGCGAGTCGGTTTCCACCAGCATGCGATCGAGCGGAACATAGCGTGCCGCCTCGCGGATCGTTTCCGCATTGCGGAAAGTGGCAATGCCGGAAAACGAAATATAAAAGCCCATATCCAGCAGCTTTTCCGCCGTTTCCCGATCTTCCGTGAAGCAGTGCAGTACGCCGCCGCACCCTTCCACCTTCTCTTCTTTCAGGATCGCCAGCGTATCCTCGCGCGCATCGCGCGTATGCACAATAACCGGTTTATTCAGATCGCGACCGATGCGAATATGCTCGCGGAAAGAGGCCTGCTGCTGCGCCATGGTTTCTTTCTGATAGTAGTAGTCCAGCCCGGTTTCGCCCATGGCGATAACACGCTCGTCGGCGGCCAGCTGGCGCAGCTCGGCAAAATCATAAGGTTCATCCTGATTGAGCGGATGCACGCCGCAGGAGTACGCCACGTTGGGACGATCGCCAATCAGGTCGGTCATCGCTTTATAGCCGGGCAGCGTGGTTGCTACCGCCAGCATAAACTTCACGTCGCGTGCGGCGGCTTTCGCCAGCACGTCATCCACATCGCGGTGTAGGCTATCATAATTCAGGCCGTCAAGATGACAGTGGGAATCGACTAAAAACATAATTATTCTCTGGTTCGTTAGCCGACCACGGAAGCATGGAGCATTTGCTCCCACGCCAGCAGCTGGTCGGTCAATAAGAGTTCACGGTTTACGGCTACCACGTTCAGCAGGCGATCGCGGCACAGGAACCATTGGCGAATGCTCTCATCCAGCGCGCTGGCCGGTAGCTGACGGGCAACCTCCGCCACCAGCGTCTGGCTGTCGGCATTGGCGATAAAGCGCCCGCCGCCCTGCTGCCATTTCAGCGCGTCCACCAGCAGCGCGCAGAGCCAGCCGGTACGCGCCGCCGCGTCGTCGTGGTTCAGAACGGGCAGCAAGGATAGCATATCTTTTTGCAGCGCCCCCGGCAGCGCCTCGCACAGCGCCTGCCGCGCCGCCCAGCTTTTTTCCAGCAGCGTTTGCGCCGCTGCAGGCGCGCCACCGCTTAGCCGCAGCGCGGTCAGGCAATCCTGCTGTGATGCGCCAGCCTGCTTTTGCAGCCAGCTCAGGCTTTGCGTCTCGTCCGGCGCGGCCAGGTGAACGCTTTGACAGCGGCTGCGCAGCGTGGCCAGCAGCTGTGACGGCTGCTGGCAGCAGAGCAAAAACCAGGTGTTCACCGGCGGCTCTTCCAGCGTTTTCAGCAGCGCGTTGGCGGCGGCCTCCGTCAGCTGAGCGGCATCGGGCAGCCAGACCACTTTCGCTCCGCCCTGCTGGGCATGATGGAAGAGCTTCTCCGTAACGCCGCGCACCGCATCAATACCCAGCGAGCTTTTGCCCTTTTCCGCCGACAGTTCGTACCAGTCCGGATGCGTATGGGCCTGCATCAAACGACAGGCGTGGCACTCTCCGCAGCTTTTCAGCCCGTCTCTGCGCTGGCACATCAGCCAGCGGCTGATCCCCCAGACCAGCGAGGCATCGCCCATGCCCGGCAGCGCCTGGAGCAGCAGCGCGTGGTGTCCGCGTCCGGCCTGATGCTGGCCGACGATCTGCCGGTAAGGCTGGTTAAGCCACGGATACCAGATCATGACCGTACCTGTAGCCACTGCGCCAGCGTCTGTCGGATAGCGGCGGAGACGCCCTCTATATCCTGCGTGGCGTCGATAGTTTTAATGCTTTCGTCCGCGGCGGCCAGCGTCAGATAGCGTTCACGCGTGCGGGTAAAGAAGTTCAGCGACTCCTGTTCGATCCGATCTAATGCGCCTCGCGAGCGGGCGCGTTGCAGACCGATTTCTGGCGTCACGTCCAGATAGAGGGTCAAATCAGGCGCGAAATCACCCAGTACGCTCTGTTTCAGCTGCGCCATCAGACGGATATCCATGCCTCGCCCGCCGCCCTGATAGGCCTGAGAAGAGAGATCGTGGCGATCGCCAACCACCCAGGCGCCGCGCGCCAACGCCGGTTTAATGACATTCTCCACCAGCTGCACTCGCGCCGCGTAAAGCATCAGCAGCTCCGCGCGGTCGGTGATCTGCTCGCCTTCAATCCCCTGCTTGATCAACTCGCGGAGTTTTTCCGCCAGCGGCGTGCCGCCCGGTTCGCGGGTAAAGACGATATCCTCAATGCCGTGCTGTTTAAGCGTCGCAACGATGGTATCCCGAGCGGTCGTTTTGCCCGCGCCTTCCAGCCCTTCGATAACGATAAAATTACTTTTCATTTTTTTCCTTGAGCAGCAGGCGCCACGCCTGGACCGCGCGATTGTGGCTCGCCAGGTTAGTGGTAAAAGTGTGTCCGCCTTTGCCGTCCGCAACAAAATAAAGGAAGTCCGTTTTTTCCGGATGCGCCGCGGCTTCCAGCGAGGCTTTGCCCGGCGTGGCGATAGGCCCCGGCGGCATGCCGGCAATCACATAGGTGTTATAGGCCGTCGGCGTTTCCAGATCCTTGCGCGTCAGCGTGCCTTTATAGCTGTCGCCCATACCGTAAATCACGGTCGGATCGGTCTGCAAACGCATTCCCAGCCGCAGACGATTGATAAATACCGAAGCGACCTTGCTGCGCTCTTCGCCCAACGCCGTCTCTTTTTCCACAATCGACGCCATGGTTAACAAATCATTTTTATCTTTATAGGGCAGCCCGTCCGCTTTGTTCTGCCACAGCGTATCGACGATTTTTACCATCTGGCCGTGAGCCCGCTCCAGGATCGCCACGTCCGTGGTATTGGCGGTGTAGGAATAGGTATCGGGATAGAACCAGCCTTCGACGTTTTGCTCCGACATTTTCAGCGTCTGACCCAGCGTGGTCAGTTTATCGTCAGCCAGCGTGTGTTTGATATAGGGCGCTGCGCGCAGCTGCGCCAGCCACTCCTGCATCCGCGACCCTTCGATAAACCGGATCGGGAACTGCGCCTCTTTACCGCTGGAGAGCAGCGCCAGCATCTGGCGTACCGTCATACCCTGCGTGAAGCGATAGGTACCGGCTTTAAAATTCGCCAGCTCCGGCTCCAGCTTGAGCAGCCAGCCAAACCAGATGGAATGCGGAATAATTTTTTGCCTGTTCAGCTCGGCTTCCAGCACCACGCGGCCCGATCCGGCCGGAAGCGTGAAAATCGTCTCATGGTTAATCGAGAGCGGCGAACCGGCCAGCTGCTTAATTTGCCAGTAGCTGAAAGCCAAACCGGCGATAACAAGCGCGACGATCCCGCCGACTAGTTTGCGTTTTACTGTCATAAATTTCCCTGAAAATCGTGCTCATTGATCCGATTAAACAACGTTCTTGAGCGATAAAACCGGTTGTCTATCTCCACTACCGGCAGCACTGGCATCAGCGCATTGGTGATAAAAATTTCGTCCGCTTCTTCGAGGATCTGTGGCGGTACGCTGACTTCACTGACTCTGACACCCTGCGCGGCCAGCAGCCGCATCACCCGCTGACGCTGGATACCGTTTACGCCGGCCTGCGTCACGTCGGGGGTAAAAACTTCCTCGCCTTTACGCCAGAATAAATTTGCCGCACAGCATTCCACCAGCAGCCCCTGAGTGTCAAGGACCAGCGCTTCGTCAGCGCCGGTCTGCTCAAGCTCTGTGCGAATGAGTACCTGTTCCAGGCGATTAAGATGCTTGATACCGGCTAACTGCGGATTGCGGCCCAAACGGATGGTGCTTAGCGCCAGCCTTACGCCCGTCTGGCGCAGCTGATGATAATGCGTCGGATAGTCCGACAGCATAATGATGCGTGAAGCCTGCTGGCAGCCGCTGGCGCTGTAGCCCCGGCCGCCGACACCGCGAGAAACAATAACTTTAAGCACGCCGGTTGTACGCGTCGCGGCGGCTATCTTCATCTCTTGCCGCAAGGCTTGCCAGTCAACATCACGGATTAGCAGGCGCTCGCAGGCCTGCTGTAATCGTTCAAGATGCGCGCGCAGGTCAAAGACTTCACCCTGCTCTATACGGGCCGTAGTAAAACAGCCGTCACCAAACTGTACGGCGCGGTCCCTGACGGACAAATGCTCCTGAGGCTGACCGTTTATCCAGATCATCTGCTCTCCTTATTTGCTACGCGCAAGCTTACCTGCATCCTCGCGTAGATTCACGTCCGTTTAAACGGCTAAAGTAGCGTGGGGATAAAACAAAAAAGGCCCGCATTTGCGGGCCTTTTTTCACAACAGACAATCAGATTTTCCGGAAGATCAGCGAGCCATTAGTGCCGCCAAACCCGAAGGAGTTGCACAGAGCGTACTCCAGTCCTTTAACCTGACGCGCCGTATGCGGCACAAAATCCAGATCGCAACCTTCATCCGGGTTATCCAGATTGATGGTAGGCGGAATGACCTGATCGCGCAGTGCAAGGATAGAGTAGATGGATTCTACTGCTCCCGCCGCGCCTAACAGATGACCGGTCATGGATTTTGTGGAGCTGACCATTACGTCATACGCCGCAGCGCCAAATACGGATTTCACAGCCTGCGCTTCTGCCACATCGCCCGCAGACGTCGAGGTGCCGTGTGCGTTGATATAGCCGATTTTTTCCGGCGACAGCTGTGCATCGCGCAGGGCGTTTTCCATTGCCAGCGCCGCGCCCGCGCCGTTTTCCGGCGGCGAGGTCATGTGGTAAGCATCACTGCTCATGCCGAAGCCAACCAGCTCGGCGTAAATCTTCGCGCCGCGCTTTTTAGCATGTTCGTATTCTTCCAGCACGACGATACCTGCCCCGTCGCCCAGCACGAAGCCGTCACGGTCTTTATCCCACGGACGGCTTGCCGCCTGAGGATTGTCGTTACGGGTAGAAAGCGCACGTGCCGCGCCAAAGCCGCCAATGCCCAGTGGCGTACTGCCTTTCTCTGCGCCGCCGGCAATCATGACGTCGGCGTCGTTGTAGGCAATCATACGCGCAGCCTGACCAATGTTATGCACACCGGTTGTACAGGCGGTAGAAATGGCAATGCTCGGCCCTTTCATGCCGTACATGATAGTCAGATGACCGGCAATCATGTTCACAATAGTGGAAGGCACAAAGAAAGGACTGATTTTACGCGGACCGCCGTTCACCAGCGAGGTATGGTTTTCTTCTATCAGACCAAGACCGCCGATGCCGGAGCCGATAGCGGCGCCGATACGGTGCGCGTTCTCGTCAGTAATGACCAGACCGGCATCCTGCATAGCCTGCATACCAGCAACAACGCCGTATTGAATGAAGGCGTCCATCTTGCGCTGATCTTTACGCGAGATAAACTCCTCGCAGTTGAAATCCTTTACTAAGCCAGCAAAACGCGTTGCGTAGGCACTGGTTTCAAAATGGTCGATCGGGCTGATGCCACTCTGACCGGCAACAAGAGCATTCCAGGTAGACTCTACGGTATTGCCGACAGGAGACAACATGCCAAGACCGGTCACAACTACACGACGCTTAGACACGTTCGTCCTCCAGGGAGGGGATAAAAGAGAATCAGTGGGACCTACAGATAAAACTCAGGCGGTCGAGCGACCGCCTGGAGATGCTCACTTACGCCTGGTGACCATTGATGTAATCAATAGCAGCCTGAACGGTAGTGATTTTCTCAGCTTCTTCGTCCGGAATCTCGGTATCAAACTCTTCTTCCAGAGCCATTACCAGCTCAACGGTATCAAGAGAATCAGCGCCCAGATCTTCTACAAAAGAGGCAGTGTTAACAACTTCTTCCTGCTTAACGCCAAGCTGCTCGCCAATGATTTTCTTAACGCGTTCTTCGATAGTGCTCATACTATTAAATTTCCTATCAAAACTCGCTTTCGCGATGGTTTTCGTAGTGTATAAAATGTTGAAAAAGATGCAACTAAATCCCGGCTGGTCAAACCACGAATTTACGCTATTTTGCGGGCATTACCGCAAATAACGCAAATAGTTTTCGCGATTATCAGACCATATACATTCCGCCGTTGACGTGCAGCGTCTCACCAGTGATGTACGCCGCCTCGTCAGAGGCTAAAAATGCAACGGCACTGGCGATTTCCTGCGCGCCGCCTAAGCGACCCGCCGGCACTTCCGCCAGGATGCCCGCACGCTGCTCTTCAGTCAGCGCACGCGTCATGTCGGTTTCAATGAAACCGGGAGCCACAACGTTAACGGTAATACCACGTGACGCGACTTCACGCGCCAGTGACTTGCTGAAGCCGATCAAACCCGCTTTTGCTGCCGCGTAGTTTGCCTGACCCGCATTACCCATTGTTCCAACAACGGAGCCAATGGTAATAATTCGGCCCACGCGTTTTTTCATCATAGCGCGCATTACCGCTTTTGACAGGCGGAATACGGAAGTCAGATTAGTGTCCAGGATATCCTGCCACTCGTCGTCCTTCATACGCATCAGAAGATTATCACGCGTAATGCCAGCATTATTGACTAAAATGTCCACTTCGCCAAATTCTGCGCGAATATTTCCCAACACTTCGTCAATAGACGCGCTGTCGGTAACATTCAGCAGCAGGCCTTTGCCATTGCTGCCCAGATAAGCGCTGATTGCATCCGCACCGCTCTGGCTGGTAGCGGTACCAATCACCTTCGCGCCACGCGCGACCAGGGTTTCTGCAATCGCACGGCCAATGCCGCGGCTCGCGCCGGTCACCAGCGCAATTTTTCCTTCGAAGCTCATCTTCATCCTCTTTTTACTGCTCGATCGCCGCTGACAGGCTGGCCGCATCGCCGATCGCCGTTGCCGTCAGGGTGTCTACAATTCGTTTTGTCAGGCCGGTCAGCACTTTGCCAGGCCCTGCTTCCAGCAGCGACGTAACGCCCTGCTGCGCCATGAACTCTACGCATTCAGTCCAGCGAACCGGGCTGTAGAGCTGGCGAACCAGCGCGCTGCGGATCGCTTCAGGCGACGTTTCGCACTTAACATCCACGTTGTTGACGACCGGCACGGTTGGCGCGCTAAAGACAATCGCCTCCAGCGCGACGGCCAGCTTGTCCGCAGCGGGCTTCATCAGCGCGCAGTGCGACGGGACGCTAACCGGCAGCGGCAGCGCACGTTTTGCGCCAGCGGCTTTACAGGCTGCGCCAGCGCGTTCTACCGCCGCTTTGTTGCCCGCGATAACAACCTGACCCGGCGAGTTAAAGTTCACCGGAGAAACAACTTCGCCCTGCGCCGACTCTTCGCAGGCTTTAGCGATAGCCGCGTCGTCCAGACCGATAATCGCCTGCATGGCGCCCGTGCCTGCCGGCACCGCTTCCTGCATCAGTTTGCCGCGCAGTTCGACAAGTTTGATCGCTTCTTTGAAGTCGATCACGCCTGCGCAAACCAGCGCACTATACTCGCCCAGGCTGTGTCCTGCCAGCATTGCAGGCTGAGATCCGCCTTTTTCCTGCCAAACGCGGAAAATAGCAACAGATGCAGCCAGCAGAGCGGGCTGCGTCTGCCAGGTTTTGTTCAGTTCTTCAGCAGGGCCGTTTTGCACCAGCGCCCACAGATCGTAACCCAGCGCGTCGGAAGCTTCGCGAAACGTCTGTTCTACCAGCGCGTTTTCTGCCGCCAGTTCGGCCAGCATACCCACGGTCTGCGAACCCTGACCTGGAAAAACCATAGCAAATTGCGTCATTGTTATATCCTGTTAATCAAAAACGAACCAGCGCCGAGCCCCAGGTGAAACCGCCGCCAAAGGCTTCCAGCAGAATAAGCTGACCTGGCTTGATGCGGCCATCGCGCACCGCTTCATCCAGCGCGGTCGGCACAGAGGCGGCAGACGTGTTGCCGTGACGATCGAGCGTGACCACGACCTTATCCATTTCCATACCCAGCTTGCGCGCGGTAGCGCTGATAATACGCAGGTTGGCCTGATGCGGCACCAGCCAGTCAATCGCTTCGCGCTCAAGGTTATTGGCCTGCAGCGTTTCTTCAACGATATGCGCCAGCTCCGTCACGGCAACTTTGAAGACTTCGTTGCCGGCCATGGTGACGTAAGAAGGCTGTGCCTGATTCTCACGATCCTGGTTAGCCAGCGTCAGCAGCTGCCCGTAGCGGCCGTCGGCGTGCAGATGGGTGGAAATGATGCCCTGCTCTTCGCTGGCGCCAAGCACCACGGCGCCCGCGCCATCGCCGAACAGAATGATCGTGCCGCGATCCTCAGGATCGAGCATACGCGCCAGCACGTCGGAACCAATCACCAGCGCATTTTTTACCGCACCGTTTTTAATGTACTGATCGGCGACGCTCAGGCCGTAGGTGAAGCCCGCACAGGCCGCCGCCAGATCGAAAGACGCGGCGTCTTTAATATCCAGCATTTGCTGGATCATGCAGGCGGAGCTTGGGAAGGCGTGGCTGGAGGAGGTCGTTGCCACCACAATCAGGCCGATATCGTCTTTATCGATACCCGCCATTTCCAGCGCGCGCTCGGCGGCATGAAAGCCCATCGTCGCCACGGTCTCGTCGGGCGCAGCGATGCGACGTTCACGGATACCGGTACGGGTGACAATCCACTCGTCCGACGTATCCACCATTTTTTCCAGATCGGCGTTAGTCCGCACCTGTTCAGGCAAATAGCTGCCCGTACCGATAATCTTTGTATACATGTCCGCTCAGTCACTCTTAGGTAATACAGTTTCAAGGCGGGCGGCAATCCTTTCCGGAAGTTGCCGCCGCACCGCCTGCTCTGCCTGTTCTATCGCCGCAACAAATGCGCGCTGGCTGGCGCCGCCGTGGCTTTTTACCACGGTTTTGCGTAGCCCTAACAGGCAGGCGCCATTGTACTGGTCGGGGTTAAGATGACCGAAGCGCTTAGCCAGGCGTTTTTTCAGCAAACGCCCCAGCAGCGACAGCCACCAGGCCCTTTTTTTACCTTCTGGCGATTGCAACAGCGAAAGAAACACTCTGACCACGCCTTCCATTGTCTTTAACGTGACGTTGCCGATGAAACCATCGCACACAAGGACGTCCGTTTTCCCGGTAAGGAGTTCGTTGCCTTCGAGGTATCCAATATAGTTAATTTCCGGCGCGTCACGCAGAATACCTGCGGCGTCCCGAATCGTTTCCAGACCTTTGGTTTCTTCCTGCCCAATATTCAGCAGCGCAACGCGCGGTCGGCTGATGGCCAGCACTTCTTCCGCCATGACCGCACCCATTATCGCGAATTGCACCAGCATAGCGCTATCGGAATTCACGTTAGCGCCTAAATCCAGCAGCACCGTTTTGCCAGCCCGTACGTTGGGCAGCACGGTCATTAGCGCCGGACGCTCGATACCGTTTAACGATCCGAGCATGAGCTTGGCCAGCCCCATCAGCGCGCCGGTATTGCCTGCGCTGACGCAGGCGTCGGCCTGTCCTTCTTTTACCAGCTCAAGCGCCACGCGCATTGAGGAACCCCGGCTATGGCGAATAGCCTGTGCCGGTCTGGCATCACTGGCAATAACCGACTCGGCAGGAATAATCTGTAGACGTTCCCGGAGCGCGGAATCAGCTTTTGCGAGTAATGACGTGAGTGTGTCGGGATCGCCGACCAGAAGAAGATGTAGCTGCGGATCGGACGCCAGTGCCTGCATTGCCGCAGGCACTGTCACGCAGGGACCGAAGTCCCCGCCCATGGCATCAATCGCCAGGGTCAAACGTGTCAAAGTATCGCCGGCTGGGCCGTGAGTTACTTAACGATGACCTTGCGACCGCGGTAGTAACCATCCGCAGTGATGTGGTGACGCAGATGCGTTTCGCCAGAAACTTTATCTACGGAAAGAGTGGCAGTGGTCAGCGCATCGTGTGAACGACGCATGCCACGTTTGGAACGGGTTGGTTTATTCTGTTGTACGGCCATGGACCTTACTCCTATTACTTACGCTTTAAACTGGCTAATACGGCAAATGGGTTTGGTTTTTCCGCCTCTGCAGGCAACTTGCCAAAGACCATGTCCGCCTCGGACACTTCACAGTGTTCAGAATCATGCACCGGAACGACCGGCAGGGCGAGGATAACTTCATCTTCCACCACCGCCAGCAGGTCGATTTCGCCAAACTCGTTGACTTCGACCGGCTCGTACGCTTCCGGCAGTGCCTCCGCCTGCTCGTCATTGACGATCGGGCTGAAGCAATACGTTACGTGGACAGAATGCGGAAAGTTCTGGCCGCAGCGTTGACAACACAGCGTAACGGAGACCGCCGCAGTGCCTTTCAGCACCGCTAAACGCTGATTGTCGATTGCGAACGACATCGAACATTCTACATCGCTATCCACACTCACTACCGATTCGGCAAGACGCTCCACCTGTTCAGGGGTGTAAACGCCCTGGTAGTCCAGGCGTTTCTGAGCGGTGCGAACCGGATCGAGAGTCAGGGGTAATTTTACCTTTTGCATAGGGCGCGCATATTAACTTTGTAACGAGTTAGAGTCAAAGAAAAAGGCCGTTTAACAGCATCTTTCACCCATTATTCGCAACCAGTGCGGCGCATAGTTTAAAATGTCCTGCACTCCTGCGCTATCTATTCCGGAAAAAATTATGACACAGCTGGTTCTGGCTTCAACCTCCCCTTTCAGAAAAGCCTTGCTTGAGAAACTGGGCCTCGCTTTTATTACCGCAGCGCCGGAGGTGGATGAAACGCCGCAGACCGGCGAATCTGCGATAGATCTGGTGCAGCGCCTTGCCGGCCAGAAGGCCCGCGCGCTGGCGGCAAGCTATCCTGACCATCTGATTATAGGCTCCGACCAGGTTTGCGTAATAGACGGTAAAATAACCGGAAAACCGCATACGGAAGAGAAAGCCTGCGAGCAGTTACGCCAGGCCAGCGGCCATAGCGTGATTTTTTATACCGGCCTTGCGCTTTTTAATAGCCGGACGAAAAGCATAAAGGCGATCTGCGAACCTTTCAGCGTGGATTTCAGATTATTAACGGAGCAGGAGATTATTAATTATGTTCGCAAAGAGCAGCCTCTGGGCTGTGCAGGCAGCTTTAAGAGCGAAGGATTAGGTATTACGCTGTTCGACAGATTAACGGGCCGCGATCCTAATACGCTGGTCGGGCTGCCGCTAATCGCGCTTTGCGAAATGCTGCGCGAGGCGGGAATGGATCCGCTGGCAGGTTAGGATCCTGTCGGCTCGGCAGCTTCTGGCTGGTCAGAAATTTTGAGGCTGGCAGGTCGTTTCTGGCTTGTCAGGAGGTTCAAGGCTATACGTAAGTCCTCACGGGCTAAGTCGCTTTAGCCTGTAAGAAAGCGGGAGGGGCCATCCGGAACCGGGACACGCAAAAAACGTCATCCCTGACACGCTCGGTTCGCTTATCCGGACAGCGCCTCCCGCCATTAGCCTTAGCGTAGCGCCAGGGAGGAATCGCTTAAAAACAGGGCCTGCAATTTATCACTGATTTATTGAAGGCATATTATTTAAGACATACGATCGTCCGTTATCTCTCACTGGCGAACCGTCTTTACCGCTGTCGATTGCCAGAACCGGTTATGACCTGCCTTTACTGACGCTGAGCATCCATGCCAATGTCGAATAACGCTGCACTAAAGATCACTTCGCCGGAGAGGTTTTTCGCAATACGGCCAGGCAGTGCTTCAGCTCATCATCCAGCGGCGCTTCCACTCGCATCACTTCTCCGCTGTTCGGATGGGTGAACTTAAGCGCGGCGGCGTGCAGAAACAGCCTTTTCAGACCCGTTCCCGCCAGCTGAGCATCGAAATCTCTTTCGCCATAGCGATCGTCAAAGGCAATCGGATGCCCCGCATGCAGCGTGTGTACGCGGATCTGGTGCGTCCGCCCGGTAATGGGGCTGGCTTTGACCAGCGTCGCCTTTTCATAACGCTCTTCAACTTTGAAACGCGTTTCGGAAGGCTTGCCTTCGCTACTTACCCGCACCACGCGCTCGCCGCTTTGCAAAATGTTTTTCAGCAGCGGCGCCTGCACCGCTTTTACATGGGAAGGCCACGAGCCGCGCACCAGCGCCAGGTAGTCTTTCTGCATCCCCTTTTCACGCAGCTGTTCATGCAGCGAACGCAGCGCGGAGCGTTTTTTTGCTACCAGCAGGATGCCAGAGGTATCGCGATCCAGACGGTGCACCAGCTCCAGGAAACGCGCCTCCGGACGCAGCGCCCGCAGGCCCTCGATTACGCCGAAGCTTAGCCCGCTGCCGCCGTGAACGGCGGTGCCTGAGGGCTTATTCATCACCAGGATATAATCGTCTTCATAAACGATAGCGTTCGCCAGCGCGGCCACCTTATCCAGCTTTGGCGAAACGGCCGCTTCTTCGCGTTCTGCGACCCGAACCGGTGGAATACGCACTTCATCCCCGGCTTCCAGCTTGTATTCCGGCTTAATGCGTCCTTTATTTACCCGCACTTCGCCCTTGCGCAAAATGCGATAAATCATGCTTTTCGGCACGCCTTTTAGCTGCGTGCGTAAAAAATTATCGATGCGCTGCCCCGCGTCATCGGCGGCGATAGTCACAATTTGAACTGCTGGAGTATTGGTTTTCATGGTTGGCGATTCTAAATAGAGCGTCAGCATAGCGCCACTTCTTTTTCTGTGCTTAACTGACAGTGACCTCTGCCGCAGAAGGTTTATGCCTGTTTTTTCGGCAATTTGCTGAAAAGCGCTGCAAATCGTTTTAAAAGCTGGAATAAACTTCGCAGAGCGGGAAAAGTCACCTTGCTATCACAAGCTTAGCAGTGGAATAATGATTCCGTTTTACTGGCTCAACGCATGTGAAACAAGAGAATAGCGTTATAAGAATTTTGCCGGATCGTACATACACGCAGCAATGGCGTAAGACGTATTGTGCAATCAGGCATTTAGCGGGCTGCGGGTTGCAGCCTGGACGACAAGACGGGACAGGTTCACTCTGGTACCACTGGTGGTTATCCCTCTTTATAAACGCGCTGTTTTTCCAGTTGAAAAGCAGGCTACCGAGATTTGCGCCCCTTGAGCTGGCGACAACCGGGAGGTTGACGGCTTTGCGATGAGACACGGGGCCATCGGTTTAGACGCGTCCAGCGTTACTATGCCCGTAGCTTTGTCACTAATGTAAGAATAATGAGTAAGTTACGATGAAAAGAATGTTGATCAACGCAACTCAACAGGAGGAGTTGCGTGTCGCCCTTGTAGACGGACAGCGTCTGTACGATCTGGATATCGAAAGCCCAGGACACGAACAGAAGAAAGCCAATATCTATAAAGGTAAAATTACCCGCATCGAACCCAGCCTTGAAGCCGCCTTCGTTGATTACGGCGCTGAGAGACACGGTTTTCTCCCTCTGAAAGAAATCTCCCGCGAAAACTTTCCTGCCAACTATTCCTCTCATGGCCGTCCTAATATCAAAGACGTGCTGCGTGAAGGTCAGGAAGTTATTGTTCAGATTGATAAAGAAGAGCGCGGCAATAAAGGCGCGGCGCTGACTACCTTTATTAGTCTGGCCGGCAGCTACCTGGTGCTGATGCCGAACAATCCGCGCGCGGGCGGCATTTCCCGCCGTATCGAAGGCGATGACCGCACCGAGCTGAAAGAAGCGCTTTCCGCGCTGGATCTCCCGGAAGGCATGGGTCTGATCGTGCGTACCGCAGGCGTCGGCAAATCCGCCGAGGCGCTGCAGTGGGATTTAAGCTTCCGTATGAAGCACTGGGAAGCGATTAAAAAGGCCGCCGACAGCCGCCCTGCTCCCTTCCTGATCCATCAGGAAAGCAACGTTATCGTTCGCGCCTTCCGCGACTATCTGCGTCAGGATATCGGCGAAATCCTTATTGATAACCCGAAAGTGCTGGAGCTGGCTCGCCAGCATATCGCCGCGCTGGGCCGTCCCGATTTCAGCAGCAAAATCAAGCTGTACACCGGCGAAATCCCGCTGTTCAGCCATTACCAAATCGAATCGCAAATCGAGTCGGCCTTCCAGCGTGAAGTGCGTCTGCCTTCCGGCGGCTCTATCGTTATCGATTCCACCGAAGCGCTGACCGCTATCGACATCAACTCCGCGCGCGCTACCCGCGGCGGCGATATCGAAGAAACCGCCTTTAATACCAATCTGGAAGCGGCGGATGAAATTGCCCGCCAGCTGCGCCTGCGTGACCTGGGCGGCCTGATTGTTATCGACTTTATCGATATGACGCCGGTTCGCCACCAGCGCGCGGTAGAAAACCGCCTGCGTGAAGCCGTGCGCCAGGATCGTGCCCGTATCCAGATTAGCCATATCTCGCGTTTCGGCCTGCTGGAGATGTCGCGTCAGCGCCTCAGCCCGTCGCTGGGCGAATCCAGTCATCACGTCTGCCCTCGCTGTAGCGGCACCGGCACCATCCGTGATAACGAATCGCTGTCGCTTTCTATTCTGCGTCTGATTGAAGAAGAAGCGCTGAAAGAGAACACCAAAGAAGTCCACGCTATTGTTCCGGTACAGATCGCATCCTATCTGCTGAATGAGAAACGTGAAGCGGTAAGCGCCATTGAAAAACGCCAGGGCGGCGTGCGCGCGATTATCGTGCCTAACGATCAGATGGAGACACCGCACTACTCCGTGCTGCGCGTGCGCAGCGGCGAAGAAACGCAGACCCTCAGCTATCATCTGCCAAAGCTGCATGAAGCCGAAATGGCGCTGCCTTCGGAAGAAGAGCACGCCGAGCGCAAACGTCCTGAGCAACCAGCTCTGGCCGCGTTTGTAATGCCGGATGCGCCGCCTGTGCCGCACGAGCCGGAACCAGAAGCGCCTGTCGAGCCTGCTGCTGTCGCTCAGCCTGCCGCCGCGCCTGCTGCTAACGAGCCGGGCCTGGTCGGCCGCTTCCTGCGTGGCCTGAAGAAGATGTTCGCTGCCGAAGAGAAGCCAGCCGAACAGCCTCAGCCTGCCGCCGTGGTGGAAGAAGAAGAGAAAGCGCCGGAAGCTACCCCGCCGCGCAGCGAGCGTCGTAACAACCGCCGTCAGAATAACCGTCGCGACCGCAACAATGGCGATCGTTACGGTGACCGTAGCGAGCGTAACGACCGCAACGGTGAACGCAACGACCGTAACGGCGAGCGTAACGACCGCAACGGTGAACGTAACGACCGCAACGGCGAGCGTAATGACCGCAATGGCGAGCGTAATGACCGCAACGGCGAGCGTAATGACCGCAACGGCGAGCGTAATGACCGCAATGGCGAACGTAACGACCGCAACGGCGAGCGTAACAACAATCGCAACAGCAATCGTAACGAGCGCATGGTGCGCGACAGCGATCCGCAGGCGGAAGCACGCGAAGAGAATCGTCGCAACAAACGCAACGTCACGCCGCAGGATGATGCGCCGGTCAGTGAAGAAGTTCGCAACCAGCAGCGTGAAGAGCAGCAGCAGCAACGCCGCGAACAGCGCGCCGAGCGCAAACGTCGTCAGGAAGAAAAACGCCTGGCCGCTCAGGAAGAAAAAGTTGAAAGCGCACTGCCAGAAGAAGAAGCGGCTGTCGCTGTTGAACAGGGTGAAGAGCAGGTTCAGGTAATGCCGCGTCGTAAGCCGCGCCAGCTGAGCCAGAAAGTGCGTATCGAGACGGCTGAGCAAACCGCAGCCCGCTCTTTCGCGCCGGAAGAAGCCGCGCCAGCTGAAGAACAGCAGCCAGCCCTGACCGAAGCGGTGGATATCGTGGAAGCTGATGAGGAAGAGCGCGACACCAACAGCATGCCTCGTCGTTCACGTCGTTCGCCACGTCATCTGCGCGTTAGCGGCCAGCGTCGTCGTCGCTATCGTGACGAGCGTTACCCGAACCAGTCGCCGATGCCGCTGACCTTTGCCGCCGCTTCCCCGGAAATGGCTTCAGGTAAAGTGTGGGTCTCCTATCCGGTAGCCCATATCTCTGATAACCATGAGATTGAGCAGTCGGTAGTGCCGGATTACGGTCACGAAGAGACGGCCGCAGCCGTTGCCGTGGCGGTCGCTGAAAGCCTGCCGCAGGACGTACAGGACGAAGCGCAGCCGGTACATATCGCTGAGCCAGTCTCTGTCGAGCCAACAACATCGGCTGAAATCGCTGCTGCCGTAGCGCCAACAGCCGTAACCGACAACGCTGCGATTGCTGCGCCGGTGAATGAAGAACCTGCCGTTATCTCCGCCGCTGACGAAGAAGTCGCACAAGAGGTTGCACAGGCCGCCTTCCCGGCTGCGGAACCCGCAGAAAGCGAAGCTGCCGATCGGGCTTTCGCCGCCGACGTCAGCGAGCAAACAGAGCAGCAGGTAGCCGAAGTGCTTAACGCGCCAGAAGTCAAAGCACCCGTAGTGGCTTCCGAGCCGCACGCGCCGGTTGCCGGTCGCGACGAGCCTGCTTCTGCGTCCGCACAGGCTGAAGCCGCAGCGCCAGCAGCGCAGACTGAGGCTCCGGCCCAGGCTGAAGCGGCAGCGCCAGCAGCACAGGCTCCGGCACAGGCTGAAGCAGCAGCGCAGGCTCCGGCTCAGGCTGAAGCAGCAGCGCAGGCTCCGGCTCAGGCTGAAGCAGCAGCGCCAGCAGCGCAGGCTCCGGCTCAGGCTGAAGCCGCAGCGCCAGTAGCTCAGGCTCAGGCTGAAGCAGCAGCACCAGCAGCGCAGACTGATGCTCCGGCTGAAGCAGCAGCGCCAGCAGCCCAGGCTGAAGCACCGCGTGTTGCTTCCGCTGCGCCAGCGCGTCCTCAGGCACCTGCTGAAGCCGCTCCACAGGCTCAGGCAGCACCGGCGTCAACAACAGCCGTTGCTGAAAAAGCGCAGCCTGAAGTTGCCGCGCCGGCCTTTAAACATCATGCCACGGCACCGATGACCAAAGCGCCAGCGCCTGAGTACCAGGCAGAACCTGCTCGCAACAGCGACTGGGTGCGTCCTTCCTTCAACTTTGAAGGCAAAGGTTCCGCAGGTGGTCATGCCGCCACTCATCAGGCGACGGCTCCGGCTACCCGCCCTGAGTAAGCAGCAAGGCTGATAAAAAGCCCCGGTCACTGACCGGGGTTTTTTTTTGCCTGAGCTGGCGCAATACTATGCTGGCTGCACGATATGCGCCGCTTCTCCGCTATTAATCATTATTTTTGATAGTAATTATCCGCGCCAAACGCTCGATTTCCGGCCTTGGTCGGGATCAGGCCGGCCAGGCGGCTACGCGATGGCGTTGCCGATTATTTTTCACGCTATGACGTGCTGATTACGTAAGTGCTGCCAGTTCCTGCTCATAAACATGGCGTTGAACAGTTTACTATTGCGGGGCAAAGCGTTGACGCAACCTGTCTGCAAGGGGCGACGGTGCCGCTTAACATAACCGGTTTACCCGGCGTGTCGCTTCCTTTTGGTACGGGCAGTGCAGATTGTCAGCAAATGACATGCAGAAGCGACTGTTTTACACGTGGTTTCGTTACCGGAAGCGGTTACTCCGGTGAAGGGATGCCATCCGGCATTGTCATATCCCGCCGCCACGCTTAGCTTTATTTATCCATTTCAAAGGAGGCTATTTATGGATGCTTTTTTTCAACCTGTTGAACTCGAAAAAGCTTATCGGCTGATCAATCACGGCCCAACAATCCTGGTGTCGGCAACACATGAAGGCGTCGAAAACGTGATGTCCGCCGCCTGGGCGTGCGGACTGGATTTCAAACCGGCAAAATTAACGGTGGTGCTTGATAAAAGCGCCTTTACCCGCCGCCTGATTGAAGCCAGCGGTCAGTTTGTTATCCAGGTTCCCACCGCCGCGCAGGCCGACCTTGTGCATTACCTGGGCACCCATTCACGCCATCAAGAGCAGGATAAGCTGTTGAAATCGGGCATGGATCTTTTCTCCATGCCGGAAGTTGCGCCGCCGCTGGTGGCAGGCTGTGCCGCCTGGCTTTTTTGTCATCTTATCCCGCTTGAACAAAATCAGCAGGATCATGATTTATTTATCGGGGAAATTAAAAGCGCGTGGGCTGACAGCCGGGTGTTCAGAGAAGGTCACTGGCACTTTGAAGAAGCGGGCGATGAGTGGCGTAGCCTGCACTATATTGCCGGCAAACATTTCTATACTACCGGCACGTCGCTGGTGGTGGAATAAGCAAACAACAGGCAAAAAAAACCCGTCGTCAGGAGGTTAATCTGAAGACGGGGAAAAAACGGACGCACCCGGTTTAAGCGCGTCCAAAATGGGTAAACCTAAGAATTCATTTTAAACAGCGACATCTGCGACATGGAGCTGAACACTTTATAAGACGCCTGTAGCGCAGCCTGCTTCATGGTGTAAGACGAAATCGTGCTGGTGTAATCGGCATCTACCAGATTACTCATCTGGGTCGCCTGGCTCAGCGCGGTATCGTCAGATTTCGCTTCAATGCTGTCCAGCTCGCTCAGCTGCGTACCCACTTCGGACTGAACTTTCAGCACGTTGTTCATGGAGTTACGCAGGCCACGGTTGGCCTTAGCCATATCCGCTGCCGCCGCATCTTTGGTCGCGCCGTCCGCATTCGCCAGCGGCTGCTTCAGCGAGTTAATCGCCGTGTTCAGCGTGGTGAAGATGTTGCTTTCACTGGCGCTGCCGTCCGGCTCCGCCACCGCATTGCTGGTCAGCGAGGTAAAGACCTGGCTGCCGGTGTGGCTGGTGGTCATGGTGCGGCTGGCATCCACTTTCTGGCTGATGGCGGTATCGCCGCCGCTGTAGGCGACGTTGCCGCTGGCATCCTGAGTGAAAGGCGCCGTATCGGACTTGTAACCGGCAAAAATATAGCGGCCGTTACCGTCCGTAGAGTTTGCCAGGTTCATCAGCTGATCGCGCAGGCTGGTGAGCGTGGTTGCATAAGTCGAGCGGTCTTCGTCCGACAGCGTGCCGGTTGAAGCCGCCACTACCGCCGTTTGCGCCTGGGTGATCACGCTGGTCACCTGAGACAGATTGGTGGCTTCCTGCGACAGGCTGCTGGTGGCGAAGTTACGCGCCGTTTTGTACTGGCTGGTCTCGGCCTGAGCCTGAGACAGCACAACGGCCTGGGCCGCCGCGACCGGATCGTCCGAGGGCCTGACCACGCGTTTGCCGGTCGATAACTGTTCGCCTGACTTCAGCCAGCTGGCCTGCGAATCAGAAATGCCGCGCATTTGCTGGTCATAAATCATTGTGGTGCTTAAACGCATGATTTTATCCTTCTGAGGAATCAGCTTACGGCGCCAATCAGCGCGTTAAATATGGTCGTGGCGGTCTGCAAAATCTGCGCATTGGCCGTGTAATACTGCTGATAGCGCGTCAGGTTGCCGTATTCTTCATCCAGGTTCACACCGGAAACGGACTGCTGCTGATTGGTCAGCTGCGTCACCACGTTGCCCTGCGTGGTGCTGGTCGTTTGCAGGTTGCTGGTTTTGTTACCGATAGAGGCAACCATGCTGGCGTAGCCCTGCGTCACCGTGCTGCTGCCGCCGATCACTTTTTTGGTCTGCAAATCCAGCAGCGACTGAGCATTTTTGTTGTTGCTCACACCATTATCGGCATCGCCAGCGGCGACTTTAGCTTCGTCGGTGATATTGACGCTCATATTGGTGATAACGTTGGCAACCGGCTTCACCAGGAAGCTGTCCTTCGCCGTTGGCGTACCGGACACCGTCAGCTGCAGGCCATCAAAGTTCAGCGTGGTGTTGCCGCTGGCGTCCGTAGACGGGTTCGCGGACACGCTGGCATTGTCGGAAAGACGCTTTACGCTCCAGCCGTTGGTGTCGTAGCTCACCTTATAATCAGACGCTTTTATCGCGCTGGTATCGGTCCAGGCTGCCGAAAGCGAAGCCGTCTTGCTGTTATTGGTGTTGGACGTCACCGACGGGCCGCCGAGGTTAAAGAAGGCCTCGCCCGCGTCGCCGTTGCTGTCATAGCCCGCTTTGTGCTGGGTATTGAAGCTGTCGCCCAGCGCCATCGCCATCTGGCCAAGCTGGTTACGGGTATTATCCAGATCGGTGCGGAAAGCCAGCAGGCCGCCCAGCGAGCCGGTGGTCACCAGGCTTTCCGGGATTTCCGTCGCCTTACCGCTGGTATTATCCACCATAGCGATAGTTTTACGGCTCGGATCGCTGCTGGCAGAAACGGAGGCCAGCTTGCTGTAGCTGTCGCCCTGCACCAGCGAAATACCGTTGCCGATGCTGATGTTATAGCTGCCGCCGTCCTGCTGGCTGACGGTTACGCCGACAATTTTGTTCAGATCGCTGACCAGCTGATCGCGCTGATCCATCAGATCGTTAGGCTCGTTGCCCGCGCCCGCGCCTTTCAGCTTGGTGATCTGCTGGTTGATATTGGCGATCTGCTTAGCGTAGCCGTTGATCTGATCGACGCTGGAGGTGATCGAGGTGCTCAGGCTGCTGTCTACGTTACGTAAATAAGTATCCGTAACCCTGAACTGGTTAACCAGACCGTCGGCCTTACCCAATACCGCCTGACGCGAAGACGAGTCGGAGGCGTTGCTGACCAGCGTTTGCAGCGAAGAGAAGAAATCCTGCACGGTGGTAGACAGCGTATTGGTGGTGCTGGAAAACATATCGTCAATGTTGGACAGCTGGCTGTACTGCGTGGTCAGCGCGCTGGACTGGGTGCTGGCGCTGCGCAGCTGATTGGTAATAAAGGCATCGTATTCGCGGTTGACGCTGGCCACCGCCACGCCGTTGCCATAATACTGCGTGCCGTTCAGCGTGCTGCTTGCCTGGGCAAGAACCGTAGTCTGACGTGAATAGCCAGCAACGTTGTAATTGCTGATGTTGTTACTGGTGGTGCTCAGCGCGGCCGAAGCGGCGTTGATACCGGTCATAGCGGTGTTAATTAAGTTAGACATGTCGGTTCCTTATTGCTCCAGCACGGGCCGGCATTACAATCGGTTGCCGGCATGCGCTGATGCGGAACCGGCTTTTAAACGTTATCGGCAAAAATAAGGCAAACTTGAGCGGAAAATCAGAACAAATCGCCGATATCCTGGCTATAGGCTTTCACTACTTTCTCGCCCATGTTCTTGAATTGTTGGATCATTCCCACCAGCTTCTGCGCATACTTCGGATCGGTGGCGTAGCCTGCCGCCTGAAGCGCCTGCGCGCCCTGCTCCGGCGTTGCCGCCGTGGTCACCGCCTGGTAGCGCGGGTTGTTGGCAATCAGCTTCACATAGTCGCTCAGCGCATCGAAATAGGAGTCATAAACGCGGAATTTGGCTTTCACCTTTTTCGCTTCGCCGTGTTCATATTCGGTGGTGGTGATTTCGGTGGTTTTGCCCTGCCAGCTGCCCGTCGCCTTAATGCCAAAAAGGTTAAAGCTTGGCTTGCCTTCTGCGGT
Source organism: Erwinia artemisiae (assembly GCF_051400835.1). Taxonomy (NCBI): domain Bacteria; kingdom Pseudomonadati; phylum Pseudomonadota; class Gammaproteobacteria; order Enterobacterales; family Erwiniaceae; genus Erwinia; species Erwinia artemisiae. Next base: position 41,833 of record NZ_JBLFFM010000002.1, read on the forward strand.
CATGATCTGCCGCTGGCCCCAGCCAGACTCCAGCGCGGCCTGCGCCAGGATCAGGTGATGAGGAATACCGGTACCGGCGCTGACTTCTTTCGCCGGCTGCGACAGTTTGGCAATAAAGTCAGCGCTGTCGCCGCTGAGCGGCCTGTCCGGCGAAGCAGGCAGGCGCGGCACGGCGCGACGGACGATCCGCTCCTGCTCTGTTTCCATCGCCATCGCCAGCGGCGGCAGCGTGTTGATAAAGTCTTTATCCAGCCTCATCGGCACGGTGCCCGCTTTCTCATCGGGCGCCTGCGCCTGCTCCATCTGCTTGACCATCATGTCGGCCAGGCCAAGCCCTTTCGAGGCGATTTCCTGCCCAATCTGCTGATCGTACATTGAGGTATAAAGACGCGTCTGTTCGGTGCTCAGCAGACCATCCTGCGGCAGCGCCTGGCGCATACTTTTCAACATCATTTGCACAAACATCCCTTCTACCTGTTTGGCGACTTCCCGCGCATGCGCTTTCGGGTCGTTGCTGGCCTGGCGTTTCAGGTTGTTCAGTGAGCCGCTGTCGTAGGCGGCTCCCATCAGAGACTGGGCGTTGCTCATCAGATAATTTCCAGTTTGGCGTGCAGACAGCCCGCGCTCTGCATTGATTGCAGGATGGACATCAGGTCGATCGGCGTGGCGCCTAAGGCGTTCAGGGCACGAACAACGCTGTTCAGGTTGGCACTGGCGTTTACGCTTTGCAGCGCGCCGCCGCTCTGGCGCAGGTCGATCTGCGTTTGTGGCGTGACCGTGGTCTGGCCGCCTGCGAACGGCGTGTTCGGCTGGCTGACGTTCTGCTGCTGGTTAACCGTGACCGACAGGTTGCCCTGAGCGATAGCGCAGGAGCTGAGCATCACTTCGCGATTCATTACCACCGAGCCGGTGCGCGAGTTGATAATCACTTTTGCATCCTGAATCGGCACGGAAACATCGATGTTCTGGATATCAGCCAGCAGGCGAACCTGAGAGGTGCCGTTAGCGGAAACCTGTACCTGCACGGTACGGCCATCCAGCGCCTGAGCAGAGCCGTAGCGACCGTTAATCGCGTCAGCGATACGCTGCGCCATGCTGAAGTCTTCTTCGTTCAGGAACAGGTTGATCACGTTAGACGCGCCGAAGCTGTTCGGCAGTTCACGTTCGATAGTCGCACCGCCGGTGATGCGGCCGCCGTTTACCTGGTTAACCGTGACGCTGCTGCCGCCGGCAGAAGCGCCCGCACCGCCCACCAGAATGTTGCCCTGCGCCAGCGCATAAACCTGGTTATCCACGCCTTTCAGCGGGGTCATCAGCAGCGTGCCGCCGCGCAGGCTTTTGGCGTTACCCATAGAAGAAACCACCACGTCAATCACCTGGCCCTGACGGCCAAAGGCAGGCAGCTTGCCGGTGACCATCACCGCCGCGACGTTTTTCAGCTGCATGTTGGTGCCGCTGGGCACGGTAATGCCCAGCTGCGACAGCATGTTGTTCAGACTTTGCGTGGTAAACGGCGTCTGGGTAGTCTGGTCACCGGATCCATCCAGCCCGACAACCAGACCGTAACCGATCAGGGAGTTGTCGCGCACGCCGCCAACCGTGGTCAAATCGCGAATGCGATCGGCGTGGGCAAAAGCGCTGACCGCAGTCAGCAGCAGCAGGGTGAATCGAATAATCTTACGCATTTTAACCTCTTAGAATGGTGACAGGTTCAGGAAGAACCGTTGCAGCCAGCCCATCGTCTGTGCCTCATTGATATAGCCGTTGCCGACGTACTCAATGCGGGCATCCGCCACCTGGGTCGAAACTACGCTGTTGCTGCCGCTGATGGTGCGTGGGTTAACCACGCCCGAGAAGCGGATAAATTCCGTACCCTGGTTAATCTCAATCTGTTTCTCACCAACCACTTTCAGGTTGCCGTTCGGCAGCACCTGATTCACGGTCACGGTGATGACGCCGATAAAGGTGTTGTTCGCCGTTGCGCCGCCTTTACCTGCAAAGTCGCTCTTGCCGTTGGCGTCGATATTGGTTTTTTCGCCGCCCAGCAGGCCGGTCAGCGCGGAAGGCAGCGCCGTCAGACCAAGGGATGCGCTACCGTCACGTCCTGCGGAGGCCGTGGAGCTTTTGCTCGCACTGACGTTTTCCTGCAGGGTAATGGTCAGCGTATCGCCGATATTACGTGGACGACGATCCTCGAACAGCGGCTGGTAGCCGTAGTTCATCGGCATCACGCCCTGAAAAATGGAGCCGTTAACCACAGGCGGCGAAGCGGCCAGCGGCTGGGCCGTTGTCGAACCTTCAACCAGGGGCTGACGTGGAACTAAAGCACAACCGTTAAGCGTCAGAAGCGCTAAGGCTACTAACAAGCGTCCAGGCACTGAAATTTGCTTCGCCATGGAATTAACCTTTAATCATTAGAGAAAGCTTTTATTAAGCGCCGGGCGAACCCGGCACGGTCTTACTTACAGCTGAGTCAGTTTGGCCAGCATCTGATCGGACGTGCTGATTGCCTTACTGTTGATCTCATAGGCGCGCTGAGTCTGGATCATGCTGACCAGCTCCTCGGCAACGTTTACGTTGGAGGTTTCAACGTAGCCCTGATAGAGCAGGCCCGCGCCGTTGTTGCCCGGCGTGCTGTCGGTCGGTGCGCCCGATGACTGCGTTTCCTGGTACAGGTTTTCACCTTTGCTTTCCAGGCCAGCATCGTTAATAAAGGTGCTCAGCGTCAGCTGGCCGACCTGCGTAGGCTGGGTCTGACCCTGCACCGTCACGCTGACCACGCCGTCACGGCCGATAGTCATGTTCAGGGCGTTGGCCGGGATAGTGATCGCCGGCTGCACCGGGAAACCGGCGTTGGTCACCAGCTGGCCGTTCTGGTCAGTCTGGAAAGAGCCGTCACGGGTATAGGCCAGCGTGCCGTCCGGCATCTGTACCTGGAAATAACCCTGCCCGCTGATCGCCACATCTTTCGATGAGTCGGTTTTGTTCAGGTTGCCCTGAGTGTGCAGACGCTCGGTCGCTACCGGACGAGTACCGGTACCCAGCTGCATCCCGGAAGGCAGAGAAGTCTGTTCAGAAGACTGCGCGCCAGGCTGACGAATGGTCTGATACATCAGATCTTCAAACACGGCACGCTGGCGTTTAAAGCCGTTGGTGCTGACGTTCGCCAGGTTGTTCGAGATAACGTCCATATTGGTCTGCTGAGCATCAAGACCGGTTTTGGCAATCCATAAAGAGTTAATCATGTTAGTTCCTCTGCTCTTAGCTCATTGACAGCAGCTGGTTAGCGCGTTGTTCGTTTTCATCGACGCTGGAGATGACTTTCATTTGCATCTCAAAGCGGCGTGCGTTGGCGATCATATCGACCATGGTCTGGCTGGAGCTGACGTTGCTGCCCTCCAGTACGCCAGGCATCACCTGAATGGTCGCATCGGCCTGCAGGGTTTGCGCTGCGCCGGTCGGACGGAACAGGCCGTCGTCGCCGCGAGTGACTTCCGAGCTGGTGGCTTTTACCAGCTTCAGACGTCCCAGCTGGACAGTGGCGTTCGGCGGATCGCCAGGGTTCAGCGCGGTAATCGTACCGTCAGCGGCAATGGTGATTTCCGAGCCTTGCGGTACGGCAATCGGTCCGCCGTCGCCCATCACCAGTTTGCCCTGGATGGTGAGCTGTCCGGCCGGGTTCAGCTCCATGTTGCCGTTGCGGGTGTAGGCCTCAGCGCCATCCTGAGCCTGCACGGCCAGCCAGCCATCCTGACGAACGGCGACGTCCAGCGAACGTCCCGTGTAGTCCATCGCGCCCGGGGTCATATCTGAGCCCGGCGTCGAAGCCGTCACCAGCGTACGGGTCGGCAGTGACTCGCCCTGCACCGGCACGGCGCGCAGCGCGTTCAGCTGCGCACGGAAGCCAGGCGTGGAGGCGTTGGCCAGGTTGTTCGCCGTGACTGCCTGCTGTTGGAGGGTCTGACTGGCAGCCCCCATTGCGGTATATATCGCGTGATCCATTTGACTCCCCTGTTAGCCGAATTAACGCAGGTTGACCAGGGTGTTGAGGATCTGGTCCTGTGTTTTAATGGTCTGGGCGTTAGACTGATAGTTACGCTGTGCCACAATCATGTTGACCAGTTCTTTACTCAGGTCGACGTTGGAAGACTCCAGCGCGCCTGCGGTCAGCGTACCCAGGTTACCGGTGCCCGCCAGGCCAACCAGCGCCTGACCAGAAGAAGCCGTTGCTGACCACACGTTGTTGCCTTCAGACTTCAGGCCTTCCGGGTTAGCAAAGTTAGCCAGGGCGATCTGACCCAAGGTCTGGGTTTTCTCGTTGGAGTAGTTACCTACTACCGTGCCGTCGTTGTTGATCTGGTAGCTGGTCAGTTCGCCCGGCTTGTAACCATCCTGCGTTGGGTTGCCGAAGGTGCTGGTGCCGGTGTTCTGCTGCTGGCTGCCCGCCATGTTCAGCGTGAAGTTAGTGGCAGCAGAACCGTTCAGGCCCGCCAGCGTAATCGCCTGCGTCGCGGTGGACGTCATCTGGCCGCTGGTATCAAAAGTCATGTTGAACGTGCCCACGTCAGCGGTTGGGTTCGCCGAGCTGCCGTCCTTCACGTTCACCGTCCAGGCGTTGTCAGCCGTTTTGGTGAAGTACAGGTTCAGGTTGTGCTCGTTACCCAGCGAGTCATAGGTGGTCATTGACGCTTTGCTGTTGTAAGAGCTGGTGTTGTTAATATCCAGCGGCGTGGTCGTCGGCACGCTGTCGGTTGAGTTCAGGTTAGCTACCAGTGCCGCTGCGCTGGTGGATTTCGCCGCCATCGCCGTGGTTGGTACGCTCAGCGCAACCGGGTTAGCACCGGTCTGCACGGTTGGCGGCGTGCCGGTTGCCGGATAACCGGTCAGCTGCAGGCCGTTGGCGTTAACGATGTTACGGTTAGCGTCCAGCGTGAACTGGCCGTTACGGCTGTAGTAAACCGCGCCGCTGGCGTCAGCCATACGGAAGAAGCCGGCCTGGCTGATTGCCACGTCCAGGCCACGGCTGGTAGAAGTGGTCGTACCGTCGTTAAAGTCCTGGGTTACCGCAGCTACTTTTACGCCCAGACCGACTTTAGAATCGGCGAACATATCAGCGAAGGAAACGGTAGCGGATTTAAAACCCACCGTTGCGGAGTTGGCGATGTTGTTGCCGATAACGTCCAGGTTGCTGGATGCTGCGTTTAAACCGCTGACTGCCTGAGAAAATGCCATGTGTGTATTCCTGAATCGGGGTTAAGTTAAATAATCTGACGAACATTCGCGATGGTGGTCTTACCCATCGTGCCGAGGTCGAGAACGGCACCGCTGGTGTCGTTAGTAACCCCATTGACTAATGCATAATTCAGCGGCTGCGCGACCAGCTGTCCGGTAGCGTTGCTGGCGCTGATGGCCACGTTATATTTGCCGTCGCCTGCGGTGGTGCCGTCTGCTGACGAACCATCCCAGGAGAAGGTGTGGACGCCGGCGCTGAGCGCACCCAGGTTAATGGTTTGCACTACCTTGCCAGAAGGATCGGTAATGGTGGCGGTGGTCGCCGTTGAAGCCTGTTCCAGGCTAACGCCAAACGGCGTGGTCTGACCGCTGCCGACCAGCACCTGCGAGCCGTTAACCATCACGCCTTTGCCGATCAGGGTGGAAGCCTGCAAAGACTGTCCGCTGTTGATCTGGCCGGAAATCGATCCCAGCGTGGTGTTCAGTTTTTCAATGCCGCTCAGGGTATTGATCTGTGCCAGCTGTGTAGTCAGCTGGCCGTTATCCATTGGGTTCGTCGGATCCTGGTTTTTTAACTGCGTGACCAGCAGGGTCAGGAAGTTACTTTGCAGGTCGGCTGCCGTTTTATCGGTAGTCGACGACGAAGAAGTAATAGCTGTGTTGTCAAGTGACTCATTAACGCCAACGGTAATGCCCATCTGTCTGTTCCTTATTGACCCATCGTCAGGGTTTTCATCATCATTTGTTTAACGGTGTTCAGCACTTCAACGTTGGCCTGGTAACTGCGCGACGCCGACATGGTGTTAACCGTTTCCCCGACCACGTCCACGTTTGGCATCTTGACGTAACCTTTCGCGTCGGCCATTGGGTTGCCCGGTTCGTAAACCAGCTTCGCTGGCGTAGGATCGTCCACTACCTGCGCGACGCGTACGCCGCCGGTCGCTGCGCCTGGCGCCGCATCGGTCTGGAAAACCACCTGCTTCGCCACGTAAGGCTGACCGTCCGGCCCGGTTACGCTGTCGGCGTTGGCCAGGTTACTGGCGCTGACGTTCAGACGCTGCGACTGGGCAGCCATTGCCGATCCGGCGATATTAAAAATGTTCAGTAAAGCCATTTATTATTGCCCCTGTAATACGGACATCATGCCTTTGATCTGGCCGCTGATAAGAGTCAGATCCGTTTGATACTTCAGGCTGTTATCGGCAAATTCGGTACGTTCGCGGTCCATATCCACCGTGTTGCCATCCAGCGAGGGCTGGGACGGCACGCGGTACATCAGATCCATCGATGCCGGTGCAGAAGACTGCGCAGCAATATGGCGTGACGAGGTGACCGCCAGCGACATGCCCGTTCCCTGCGCTCGCCCCTGCTCCATCACTTTGCTCAGCTGGCTGGCGAAATCGATATCGCGCGCCTGATAGCCTGGCGTGTCCGCGTTAGCGATATTGGATGCCAGGATTTCCTGCCGCTGTGCACGCAGGTTAAGTGCTTCAGTGTTAAACCGTAGGGCTGCGTCGAGTTTGTCGAGCATGTTTCCTCCGCAATTGAAAATTCAGTGGGGAGAGAATAAGCGGGTTAGGATTAATCCGATCGGCAGAATAGCGCTAAAAAGCGTCGTTAATTTGCGCCTTGACTTTGCGGCCCCGTGCGTAGAATCGTCGCCATGTTGCAGCGAGGATGAAAAATATGCGTGTGTTGACTCTCTTCCTGATGAGTCTGAGTCTGGCAACGGTTAGCGCCAGCGCCGCCGACCTGACGGCCCAGCTCAATCAATTTTTTAAAGCCCGCTATGGGGAAACCGGCCAGGGTGCCGATACCCTGAGCGTGGTAGTGAAAACGCCGCAGGGGCAGTGGCCCGCCTGTGATGCACCGCAATTTTCCTTACCGGGCAATAGCCGGATGTGGGGCAACATGAGCGTGGCCGCCAACTGTGGCCAGAACCGGCGCTATCTACAGGTACAGGTGCAGGTTGAAGGCGATTATCTGGTGGCGGCTCGCCAGGTCGTGCGCGGTACCGCGCTGACCGCGGACGATTTAAAAGTGGTGCATGGCCGTCTGGATACGCTGCCGGCGCGTGCGGTGATCAATATGGCCGACGTGGCCGACGCTGTCGCGCTGCGGGACATCGTGCCCGGCCAGCCGCTGACGATGATGATGGTGCGCCAGCCGTGGCGCGTGAAGGCCGGCGACAACGTCAATGTTATCGCCAGCGGAGACGGTTTTAACGTCGCCAGCGAGGGCCGCGCCATGAACAACGCCACGGCGGCGCAGCCGGTCAGAGTACGCATGAATTCAGGGCAGATTGTGAGCGGGAAAGTCGGCTCCGATGGGAATATTCTTATATCGTTGTAAAGCGTTAAAGATGGCTTCATCTCTGCCGATAGTGTAAATAACAGACGTAATACACTTGAGCAATTCAGGCCGCTATTTGCCTGAGCAAACTGGAGCCAGATTATGAGCATTGACAGAACTCAACCTATGAAGCCGGCCAGTACCGTGCAGCCTCGCGATCTTCCTGAAATGGCTACGCCGAAGGCGCAGAAGGTAGAGACAAAAACAACCGAATCAGGTACCCAAGTGGTACTGAGCGGCGCACAGTCACAGCTGACCAAATCCAGCTCGCAGGATATTAATACCGCGCGCGTTGAGCAGCTGAAGACCGCCATCCGTAACGGCGAACTGAAAATGGACACCGGCAAAATCGCCGACGCCCTGATCCAGCAAGCCAAAGACTCTTTAAAAGGTTAATCAGGTAAATGACTAAACTGTTGAACGCGCTCGATAAAATGCTGGAAGTCCTGAAAAGTCTGTCTGACGTAATGGCGGCAGAGCAACAACAGCTCTCGAGCGGTCAGATCAACAGCAGCCTGCTGCAACGTATTACGGAAGATAAAAGTTCGCTGCTGGCCACGCTCAATTTCCTTGAGCAGCTGCGCCGCGATGCGGAGAAAGAAGCGGGCTTCCACGCGCCCTACAGCGGTCAGCCGGAAATGGCTCGTCGCTGGGCTGCGCTACAGGAGCAGACGGTAAAACTGCGCGATACTAATTTGCATAACGGGATGTTGCTTAACCATCAAATCACCTTTACGGAAAAGGCGATTGAGGTATTAAAGCCCTATCAGACCCAGAAGTTTTATGGCCCGAACGGCCAGGCAACTTCAAGCGGCTTTATCAGCCGTAAGGTATAAAGCGCCGTCACTACCCCGGCCTGCGCCGGGGTTTGCGTTTTAGTGAGTGCAGAAGCTAAAAACCCCGTTTTGCAACGGGGTTTTGCTTTATATGGCCGTAGTGCGGGCGAAATCCTTAACGCGGAATCCCAGCAGCGCCAGCACCGCAAAGTAGACGCCGCCGCCAACGGCGCAGACCGCCGCCAGACGCAGCAAACGCATCAGCATATTGCCCTGCGCCCATTCCGGCATGACCCACATCATCCCTGCCAGCGCGGCCGCCATAGCGATAACCGCGATAACCAAACGCAGCAAAAAGCTGAACCAGCCAGGCTGTGGCAGAAATATTTTCTGTTTGCGCAGCTGCCAGTAAAGCAGCGCGGCGTTCAGACAGGCCGCCAGACCAATCGACAGCGACAAACCGGCATGTTTCAGCGGGCCGATAAAGGCCAGGTTCATTACCTGCGTCATAATCAGCGTCACGATGGCGATTTTGACCGGCGTTTTGATGTCCTGCCGCGAATAAAAGCCCGGTGCCAGGATTTTCACCACGATCAGCCCCATCAGTCCGACCGAATAGGCGACCAGCGCGCGCTGGGTCATGGCCGCGTCAAACGCGGAGAATTTCCCATACTGAAACAGCGCGACGGTCAGCGGCTTAGCGAGGATCCCCAGTGCAACCGCGCTTGGCAGCGCCAGCACGAAGCAGAGACGCAGTCCCCAGTCCATCAGACGGTTATATTCATCGTGATTATTGCTGGCGAAGCTTTTGGCCAGCGAGGGCAGCAAAATGGTGCCCAGCGCCACGCCCAGCACCCCGGAAGGAAACTCCATCAGGCGGTCGGCGTAGTACATCCAGGAAACGGAACCGGAAACCAGAAATGAAGCGAAAATAGTGTTGATAATCAAGGAAATCTGGCTGACGGACACGCCCAGGATCGCTGGCCCCATCTGGCGCATCACCCGCCAGACGCCCGCATCCTTCAGGTTAAGGCGCGGCAGCACCAGCATGCCAATTTTCTTTAAATGCGGCAGCTGATAGCCCAGCTGTAAGACGCCGCCGACCACCACGGCCCAGGCCAGCGCCATCACCGGCGGGTGGAAATGCGGGGCCGCGAACAGCGCAAAGCCGATCATGCTGATGTTCAGCAGCGTCGGCGCAAAGGCCGGCACGGAAAAGCGGTTCCAGGTATTCAGGATCGCGCCCGTCAGCGAGGCCAGCGAAATCAGCATGATATAGGGAAAGGTGACGCGCAGCAGCGCTGAAGTCAGCGCAAACTTGTCGGCCGTATCGGCAAAGCCGGGCGCGGTCACTAAAATCACCCAGGGCGCGGCAAACATCCCGGCCACGGTAATAATCGCCAGCGCCAGCGTTAACAGCCCCGAGACGTAGGCGATAAACACCCGCGTCGCCTCCTCGCCCTGCTTGCTTTTGTACTCCGCGAGGATCGGCACAAAGGCCTGAGAAAAGGCGCCTTCGGCAAAGATGCGGCGCAGCAGGTTCGGCAGTTTAAAGGCGACAAAGAAGGCGTCGGTTGCCATTCCCGCGCCGAACACTCTTGCCACGATGGCATCGCGCGCAAAGCCCAGCACGCGAGAAAACAGGGTCATCGAGCTGACCGCTGCCAGGGATTTCAACAGGTTCATGATCTTCGATTCTTTTAAAGGAGGTGGCGCGCCACGGTTATCATCCGGCCGCTTCAGACGGCGCGAAAGCTGGCATAGTCTACTGATATGCCGTGAAATAACCACATCCTATTGTTACAGCATTATTCCCTGTCGCTGTCGCGCCAGAGCTTTTCAATGACGCGCTGCGCCGCCAGCGCCTGCTCGCCGGAGGTTTGCGGCATAGTCTGATTTTGCGCGCAGTCGATAAAATGGCGCGCCGCGCCAGCAAACCCACGCTGCTCCAGCGTGCTCTGCCAGCCTGGAACGGGATCGATAACGAGGCGACCGGCCGTTTCCTGCCGTAGCTCCCGCATATCGTCAACCTGCCAGACGCTGCCGTCCGCTATCGCCATCACCGATTCGCGCTGGGTGCCCGCCCGACGGTGCATACTGGTGGTGATTTGCAGCTTGTCGACCTGAAAATGGTGCTCGGCATAGAGCATTTCGCCGTCGTCATTGGTCAGCAGCGTACCGCTTTGCAGTGTCGCCCCGCCGCCACCGAGCCACAGCGCGGTATCCACGACGTGCAGATAATCGTCCAGCAGCGTAAAAAAGAGATCGCGCGGGCCGACGCTGTCGCTGCGGTGTTTGTCCATGCGCAGCGAGGCCAGACCGCCCAGCGCTTTTAGCTGCAGATAGCGAGGCGCAAAGCGGCGGTTGAACGCCACCATCAGCTTGCGGCCACGCTGCTGCGCCAGCGCCACCAGCTGTTCGGCTTCGGCAAGCGTTGCCGCCAGCGGTTTATCGACGCAGACATCCTTGCCCGCCAGCAGCAGCTGTTTAACGATGCTGAAGTGCGTGGCGGTTGAGGTATGCACAAAGATCGCGTCACAGTCGTTAATCAATCCATCCAGCGTGGCATAAAGAGGAATACGCCAGCTGTCGCAAATCGGGCGGGCCTTCTGCTGATTAGGGGAAAACGCGCCCGCCAGCCGCCAGCCCTGCGCGTCAGCCAGCACCGGAAGCCAGGCTTTCTGCGCAATATTGCCCAGCCCCACCATACCTATACGCAACGTCATATCAGGATCCTTTCAGCAATTGAGCCAGCTGCCGCTGCATTTCCGCCATCTGGCGCTCGAGTTCCGCCACTCTTTCTGTCAAATCGCCGCTTTCTGGTGCGTCTGAAGAGGCGGGCAATGCGGCCTCATCCACCTCGCCGCTGAACAGGTGCATATAGCGGCTTTCCCGCTTGCCTGGCTCACGCGCCAGCCGGACGACAAAGGGGCCGTCCTCGCGCGCGGCAAGATTTTCCAGCGTCCGCTCAAGCTCAGCCATATCGGCAAATTCATGCAGCCGTGCGCTGCGCGTGCGCAGTTCGCCCGGCGTTTGCGGGCCGCGCAGCAGCAAAGTAGCCACCAGCGCCAGCTCTGCGGCAGAAAATTTGAGCTGGCCGAACTCGCTGTTGCAGAAGCGGTGCTCATATTTCACCACTCTCTGGCCGGATCCGCTAAACGAGGTAACCAAATGCTTTTTCGCCAGCATGTCCAGCGCATCCTGCACGCCGGTTTCAGCCAGCGTCATCACGGGTTCGCGGTTCGATTTCTGGTTACAGGCCGTGACCACGCCGTTCAACGACATGGGATACTGATCGGGCGTCGTCACCTGCTTTTCCAGCAGGCAGCCAATAATGCGCGCCTCAACGGGCGAAAGAAGAATTTTCATCAAAGAGGTCCACGTCGTTCGGGTGTCCATTCTCTGGCGGTCAGCGCGGTCAGCACGTGATCCTGCCAGCGTCCGTCTATCAGCAGATAGTCTTTGGCATAGCCCTCTTTTTCAAAGCCGAGCCGGGCCAGTAAGTTGCCGCTGCGCTGATTATGCGGCATGTAGTTCGCCATAATTCTGTGCATATGTTGCTGGCGCTGCATATAACGAATAGCCGACTGGAGCGCCTCGAACATCATGCCCTGTCCCTGCCATTTCTGCCCCAGCGAATAGCCCAGATAGCAGGCGTGAAACGAGCCGCGCACCACGTTACTGAAGTTGGCCACGCCGCGCACTTCGTTTTCGTCCGGATCCATCACCGCAAAATAGTAGGCGTTGCCCTGCTTATGCATATCGGTGATCAGCCCCAGCCGCGCCTGCCAGCCGGAAGGATAGCAGTGGCTTTCATCCCGAATCGGCTCCCAGGGCTTAAGAAATGCCCGGTTTTCCGCATAGTAATCCGCCAGACGCCAGGCGTCTCTCTCGTGTACCAGGCGCACGACCAGCCTGTCGGTAGTCAGGCGCACTTTAGGGGCTGCGGAACGATAGCCAAACATCTTCTCTCCTGAATTCAGCCGATCATAAATAAAAGCGCCGCGTTGCGTCGACGGCACGTCTTTTTACTATAACCGCCTGATTGCAGTCGGGTAAAATAATGCCGGGAAATATTCCCGTTGTGAATGGCGGAAACGGCTGAAACGCACGATAGCTGGCGCACCGGTTTGCCCTGTCAGCCGTTCTCTTCCATACTCCCTGCATACATTAAGAAGGTTAATGGTATTTGCCGTTACCTTTATCGCTGTAAGGAGGCACTTTTGAAACTGTTTATTTACGAACACTGTCCGTTCTGCGTAAAGGCACGCATGATCTTTGGCCTGAAAAACCTGCCGGTCGAACTGGTGGTGATGCTGAATGACGATGAAGAAACGCCGAAGAAGCTGATCGGACAAAAAATGGCGCCGATCCTGATGAAAGAAGACGGCAGCTGCATGCCGGAAAGCCTGGATATCGTCGCCTTTGTTGATAAAAGCGACGGCGAGCCGCTGCTGACGGGCCGTCCTAATCCCGCGATCAGCGACTGGCTGCGTCACGTTAACAGCTATCTGAACAAGCTGCTGCTGCCTCGCATCGCCACGGCATCCTTTGCCGAGTTCGCCACGCCCGAAGCGCGCCGCTACTTCACGGAGAAAAAAGAAGCCAGCGTCGGCAGCTTTGACGAGCTGAGGCAGCATTCCGCAGGCTTTATTAAAAATATCAATGACGATCTGCGCAAGCTCGACAAGCTGATTGTGAAGCCCAACGCGGTGAACGGCGAGCTGTCGCTGGATGATATCCACCTTTTCCCGGTGCTGCGTTCCCTGACCCTGGTAGCGGGCGTCGACTATCCCAGCCGCGTGGCTGACTATCGCGACAATATGGCGAAACAGACGCAGATCAATCTGCTTTCTTCCGTGGCTGCCTGATCTTCCGGGGCCGTTTTCACGGCCCCGCCTTATTTCGTCACAACTTTTCCCACCAGCCGGGTGACTCTTTGTCATTTGTCGGGCAAGCTATCGCTGCGCGTCAGAAGGGGTAACTGACGTCATAACGTGACGAGGAGCACTATGAACAATCTTATGCGGGGCGCGATGGCCCTGATGCTGGCGCTGAGCCTGGCGGGCTGCAACAAGCTGACTCAATATTCCGTCAGCGAGCAGGAAGTAAACCAGGCGCTGCAAAAGCATAATAATTATGAAAAGCAGATTGGCGTGGCCGGGCTGATCGATGCCCATATTGTCCTGACCGATCTCAACAGCAAAATCGGGCGCGAAGAGGCGGACAAAGTCACGCTGACCGGTAAAGCTACCGTGGACATCAGCTCGCTGTTCGGCCCACAGCACGCGGAAATGCTGCTGACCATGAAGGCGCAGCCTGTTTTCGATAAGGAAAAGGGGGCAATCTTCCTGAAAGATATGCAGCTGACCGACGTCCAGGCGCAGCCCGCGAAAATGCAGGGCGTGCTGAATACGCTGACGCCCTACCTGAATCAGTCGCTGAAAGAGTATTTCAATCAGAAGCCGGCTTACCTGCTCAGCACCGATCGCAGCAAGGCGGAGTCGATGGCGAAGCGTTTCGCTAAAGGTCTGGTAGTGAAGCCTGGCGAGCTGGTGATCCCATTTACTGATTAACACCTCAGGGTTTCCCGACTGCTGCGGGAAACCCTGATTTATTTCTCCGCCGCCTTCATAAAGCAGGTGCAAACGCTATGGGAAACCCTGGCCCATTTCGCTGCCGCCCTCATAAAGCAGGTGCAAACGTTTGGCTTTCCCTTTATCCTTGATACCCGGCCAAATCGCGCCATACGATTTCACTTCTGCCGGAGCCTGTTCATGACTGCACACCCTCAGCAACTTATTATCCGCCGCCCTGACGACTGGCATATCCATCTGCGAGACGATGAGATGCTGAAAACCGTGCTGCCCTTCACCAGCGAGGTCAACGGTCGGGCAATCGTTATGCCTAATCTGGTGCCGCCGATTGTTAGCGTAGCCGCCGCCGTGGCCTATCGCGATCGCATCCTGGCCGCCGTGCCGGAAGGCCACCGTTTTACGCCGCTGATGACCTGTTATCTGACCGATTCGCTGGCTGCGGACGAGGTCGAGAAAGGCTTTAGCGAAGGCGTGTTTACCGCTGCCAAACTTTATCCCGCCCATGCGACCACCAATTCCAGCCACGGCGTGACCAATATCGATGCCATCGCCACCGTGCTGGAGCGGATGCAGAAAATCGGCATGCCGCTGTTGATCCACGGCGAAGTGACCGATGCGCAGATCGATATTTTCGATCGCGAGGCACGCTTTATCGAAACCGTGATGGAGCCGTTGCGCAACCGCTATCCGGCGCTGAAAGTGGTTTTTGAGCATATCACCACCAAAGAGGCCGCTGAGTACGTGCAGGAAGGCAATCATCTGCTTGGTGCCACCATCACCCCGCAGCACCTGATGTTCAACCGTAACCATATGCTGGTGGGCGGCGTGCGTCCGCATCTTTACTGTCTGCCCATCCTGAAGCGCAACGTGCATCAGGAAGCACTGCGCAAAGTGGTCGCCAGCGGCCACGAACGCTTCTTTTTGGGAACGGACACCGCGCCGCACCTGCGTCATCGTAAGGAGGCCAGCTGCGGCTGTGCAGGCGTCTTTAATGCCCCTTCTTCCCTGCCCGCCTACGCCACCGTGTTTGAAGAGCTGGGCGCGCTGGCGCATTTCGCCGCGTTCTGTTCCGAGAACGGCCCGCGCTTCTACGGCCTGCCGCTGAATGAAGGCACGCTGAAGCTGGTGCGTCAGCCGTGGACGGTGCCGGAGAGCGTCACGCTGGGCGAAGACACGCTGGTGCCGTTCCTGGCTGGCGAAACGCTGAACTGGCGCGTCGAGCTGTAATTCAGACAAAATGATTGCTTCCGCCGATCTTACTGTATATATTCACAGTGAATTCATCGGAGGCTTTTATGCGTATTGAAGTCACTGTAGCAAGAACCACCTCGCTGCCCGCTGGCGCCATCGATGCGCTGAGCGCCGAGCTGAGCAAGCGAATCGACAAACAATTTCCTGAATCCGCCCACAGCGTTTCGGTACGCTACGCCGCAGCCAATAATCTGACGGTGATGGGCGGCGGTAAAGAGGCAAAAGACCAGATTACCGATATCCTGCAGGAAACCTGGGAAAGCGCCGACGACTGGTTTATCACCGACTGATCGACGTCCCGTGGTCTTTCCGTTTTTTGCCGGGCTTCGCCGTCCGGCTTTTTTCTTTTCTCCCCTCTTTGCTCCTGACGGAATCTGGCTATAGTAGAGTGACCAAATATGCGTTGCTGCCGCTGGCTAAGAGGTCTGCCATGAATGTTGAAAATCCTGAAGAAGCGATGACGTTTGGCGAGCTGCTGGCGCTGATCGCCGATCAACAGCGCCGCCTGAGCGTGCTGGAAGTTGCTTTCTCCTCTCTCTCTTTGTGCCTGGATGAACAGGCCGCGCTGCGGCTGGTCGACAAGCTTCGTCTGGAAGCGACCCGTTCAGATTATGATGAAAATAAGCGGCAGCACTTCGCCGCGCTGGCCGATGAGTTAGCCAAACGAGCCGGGTGAATAATATTTACTCAAGTATTGTTATTTCGCTGCCGATATTTATTATATCGGGAGCACCCGCTCTTAGTTTCTGCGTACGCAATCCCGTAACAATTAAAGGCAATCGGCTCAGATCGACATTTCATTCTGCGAACATTGGAATTTCTGTTATAATTTTCCTGTTCTATGAAAAAAAGCCGCATTGAACCTCGATAAATCACTTCGTTGTCATTGTTAACACGAGTAATAAGGGGGTTATAATGGACAGAAACAAAGAGGTTATCCAGACACATCCCCTCGTTGGGTGGGATATCAGTACCGTAGACAGCTACGATGCTATGATGATCCGTCTGCATTCACTTTCATCAAATGAACAGCCAGACGATGAAGCTGAAGTGGGCCAGACCTACTGGCTGACCACCGATGTTGCCAGACAATTTATCTCCATTCTCGAAGCTGGCATAGCGAAGATAGAAGCTACTGAATATCAGGATCGCGACTACAAAAAGCACTAATTTCGTCCGCGTTGGCCTGAAGGCACCCAAATGGGTGCCTTTTTCATTTCTGCCGCATTTTTTTTCATTCCAGCCGCATTTTGCTATTCTGCCTGCCTGTATAACCGATGGAGCCAGGTACTGATGGTTTATGACTTAATTGTGGTGGGCAGCGGCTCGGTAGGTGCAGCGGCCGGCTGGTACGCCACCCAGGCGGGACTGAATGTCCTGATGATCGATCGGGCGCATCCGCCCCATCGCGAAGGCAGCCATCATGGAGACACGCGTTTAATTCGCCACGCTTACGGCGAAGGCGCCCGCTACGTGCCGATGGTATTGCGCGCTCAGCAGCTGTGGGACGAGCTGGAGCAGCAGTGCGGCGAGCGAATTATGCAGCGCAGCGGCGTGCTGAATCTTGCGCCTGATCGTTCCGAATTTATCCGCAACGTGCGGCAGAGCGCCGAAACCTATAGCCTGCCGGTGGAGATCTTCAGCGGTGAAGATGCCATGCGGCGCTGGCCGCAGCTGGCCGTCCCTGAAAACTATACGGGGATTTACGAGCAGCAGTCCGGCTATCTGAAATCCGAACTGGCTATTCGTCACCTGATCCGCCTGTGCAAAGAAGCGGGCTGCGCGCAGCTGTTTAACTGCGCGGTCACCGGGCTGGAGGAGCGTGACGGCCTGCAAGTCGTCCAGACCCCGGAAGGCGCCTTCCGGGGCAAAAAGCTGCTGCTGAGCGCCGGAACCTGGATCAAAACGCTGCTGCCGGAACTGCCTGTCACCCCTGTCAGAAAAGTCTTTGCCTGGCATCAGGCGGACGGCCGCTACAGTGAAAATAATAAGTTTCCCGCGTTTGCCGTGGAAATGCCGGACGGCACCCATTTTTATGGATTTCCTGCTGAAAACAACGCGATCAAAATCGGCAAGCACAACGGCGGTCAGCCGATTAGCGCGCCGGAACAACGTAAGCCTTTTGGCGCCGTTGCTGAAGACGGCAGCGAACTCTTCGGATTTTTACGGCAGTTTTTACCTGGTGTAGGCGTTTGCCTGCGTGGTGAAGCCTGTACCTACGATAATACGGCGGACGAAGATTTTATTATCGATACGCTGGGAGCAGACAGGTTGATTATTAGCGGGCTAAGCGGACACGGATTTAAATTCGCCACGGTATTGGGTGAAATCGCCGCGCAATTTGCTCAGGGAAAAACCGCAGAATTTGATTTAACGCCCTTCTCACTTTCCCGCTTATAAATAAAAAAGGCGGCATCGTTAAATGCCGCCTTTCCATAACGCTAATTATTTCCAGCCGTCATCTGATAACGGCGAGAAATATTATTTAACCGACGCCGCCGCATCTTTCTTTTGCTGACGCAGACGGAGTTTTTTCACCAGCTTGTGCGCTTCCGCTTCGCTGCCAACCGCAGGCGCTGAACCGGTCAGCGGCTTACGTGCCGTTTCACGCATGGTAAAGACGGTGATCACGCCGATTGCGCCAGCGCCCATCAGATAGTAAGCCGGCATCATCAGGTTATGCGTCGTTTCCACCAGCCAGGTAGTAATCAGCGGCGTGGTGCCGCCAAACAGCGAAACGGACAGGTTAAAGCCGATCGCCAGCGCGCTATAGCGAATATCCGTGGCAAACAGCGCAGGCAGCGTGGCCGGCATCGAGCCGCTAAAGCAGGTGTGCAGCACGCCAAGGATGATCAGCCCGGCAAACACCAGCCACATATTACCGGAACCAATCAGCATCATGCTTGGGATAGCCAGCACAATCAGGCCGATAGCGCCGCTTAAAATAACCGGACGACGGCCCAGGCGATCGTTCCAGTGCCCGGAAAACAGCGTCAGCGGCATCATCACAAACATCACCACCAGGATCAGCAGCAGGCTGCTCATCTCGCTCAGGCCGAGGATACCGGTCAGGTAGCTTGGCATATAGGAGGTCAGCATGTAGTTGGAGACGTTAAACAGCAGCACCAGGCCAATACATTTCAGCATCTGGGCGCGATATTTGCTCAGCATTTGCAGCAGCGTCAGACGTGGCTTGCTGTGTTCCAGCGCGTCCTGCTTTTCCATATGCTTCTGGAACGCCGGAGTTTCTTCCAGCTTCAGACGGACATAAAGACCAAACAGCCCCAGCGGCGCGGCGATAAAGAACGGAATACGCCAGCCCCAGTCCAGTAGCGTCGCCTCCGGCATCGCCGCCGTCAGGCCGGTGACCAGCCCTGCGCCGAGCAGATAGCCGCCTAACGTGCCGAACTCCAGGAAGCTACCCATAAAGCCGCGACGGTTATCGGTAGAGTATTCGGCGATAAAAGTCGCCGCGCCGCCATATTCACCGCCGGTGGAGAAGCCCTGCACCAGGCGAGCGACCAGCAGCAGAATTGGCGCAAGAATACCGATGCTGTCATAGCTGGGGATCAGGCCGATACAGAAGGTACCGATAGCCATCATAATCATGGTGACGGCCAGCACTTTCTGCCGTCCAACTTTATCGCCCAGCGGCCCGAACACCAGCCCACCGATAGGACGCACCACAAAGGCTGCCGCAAAGGCACCAAAGGCGGCAAGCAGCTGGGCCGCCGAACTGCCGCCGGGGAAGAAGACCTTACCAATAGTCACGGCCAGATAGCTGTAGACGCCGAAGTCGAACCATTCCATCGCGTTACCGAGCGCGGCTGCGCCTACGGCACGCTTCAGCATGTCGTTATCCACGATGGTGATATCGTCTACGGTGAGTTCTTTCTGTTTTTTCTGCCAGAAGTGCTTTTTATGTCTGTTTTCTGAGTGCGTGCTCATGCAGTCCCCTTAATGAGAATGACTGGCAGCATCATAGCTTTCGTTGCCGGTGGAGCCTGTAGAGAAAGAAGGGAATGAAAGCTATAAAGCAGCGAAGATTAAAAGTACGGCGCTTAAAAACGTTTCTTTACGGGAATTTACTCTATACGACAGTCTTCTTTTTATCAAGTTTGTGACAGAAATCGCTGTAATAGCCATTTTAATACTGTGCGTATCGCGTTGGGGAGCCGGAAGGCAGCAGGACGCCCTGCCTGAAAAAGCCGTGCTGATGCGCTACTGGCTGCTCAGATTGACATTCTTTACGGGCTTTCAGTATGTTGTAACTATGTGCAGACGACAAAACGTTAGCGCAATGTTAGCGGAGCAAAAAAGTGAGAAAACGGGGAATTGCCGCCGTTACCGGCTGAAAGAGCAAAAAAGGCCGGTAAAACCGGCCCTGAATGCTGTCTGACGGTCACTCAGTTATCGGGCGTTGGGATTTTTAGCGTCATATTCAGCAAGCCGCGCGACTTGTTGAAAATTTTATTGCCGTTTTCCCGACCGGCGCGACGCGCCCGCTGTTCTTCCGGCGCCAGCGCCAGCTCTTCCATACAGATTGGGCTACAGCAGTCGTGATACTTTTCCGCACAGCTGGCGCACTGAATAAACAGCAGATGGCAGCCGTCGTTTTTGCAGTTAACGTGCGTATCGCAGGCCGTGCCGCACTGATGGCAATGCGCAATAACATCATCGGAAATACGTTCGCCCATGCGCTCATCAAAAACAAAGTTTTTGCCCTTGAAGCGTACCGGCAGCCCCTGCTCGCGTGCGCGACGCGCGTATTCGATAATGCCGCCTTCAATGTGATAGACGTTCTCAAAACCGTTGTGCCGCATCCAGGCGCTCGCCTTTTCACAGCGGATCCCGCCGGTGCAGTACATCACGATTTTTTTATCTTTGCTGTCCTGCAGCATATCCACGGCCATCGGCAGCTGGTCGCGGAAGGTATCCGCCGGGATTTCCAGCGCGTTGTCAAAGTGCCCGACTTCATACTCGTAGTGGTTGCGCATATCGACAAAGACCGCATCCGGATCGTCCAGCATGGCGTTGACCTCGCCCGCTTTCAGGTAGCCGCCGACGTCGCTGGCATCGAAGGTTTCGTCTGCGATGCCGTCAGCAACGATGCGCTCGCGCACTTTCAGACGCAGCACCCAGAACGATTTTCCGTCATCGTCGAGCGCTATATTCATTCGCAGGTTATCCAGCGCCGGGTCGAAAGCGTAAAGCATCGTCTTCATCGCTTCATAATTGCTGGCCGGCACGCTGATTTGCGCATTGATCCCTTCTGCGGCGACGTAAACGCGACCAAACACTTTCAGTTTGGTTAAGGCGATATAGAGCGCGTCACGAAACGCTTTGGGATCGGTAATGGTGAAATACTTGTAAAAAGAGACTGTGGTACGCGGCTCGGTCTCGGCCAGCATCCGCGCTTTCAGCTCTTCATTAGAAACAAGGTTATGTAACACTGGCATGGTGTACGTTCCTGCGACTTTTGAGAAATTTTGCGGGCGATATCATACCTGAATAGCGCCAGAAGCAAACCAAAATCGGGCCGCAGCGTAAAAAATTCGTCTCAGGAAAGTTAGAGCCTTGCAACAGGTGGAAAAGCATATCCGGACCAACATCACAAAAAAATCCGCCTATAGTTAGCCTGTTCCGACTTAATTTTTTACGGAGATATTGCATGAGTCAGCTATTTACCCCAATCGAGCTGGGCAAGTTAACGCTTAAGAACCGTATCGCCATCGCACCGATGTGCCAGTACTCCGCCGAGCACGGCAAAGCCACCGCCTGGCACCGCATTCATCTGGGTCATCTGGCGCTCTCCGGCGCCGGCCTGCTGATTGTCGAAGCGGCGGCCATTGAAGCCGCCGGCCGCATTACGCCGCAGGATTTAGGCCTGTGGGATGACGAAACCGAACAGGCGCTGGGCAGCGTGCTGCAGGATGTACGCAGCTATTCCACGATGCCGATTGGTATCCAGCTGGCCCATGCCGGCCGCAAAGCCTCTACCGATGTGCCATGGCGCGGCGGCGGTTTCCTGCAGCCGGAACAGGGCGGTTGGCAGACCTCCGCGCCTTCTGCGGTGCCTTTCAGCGATGACGATAACGCGCCGGTTGCGCTCACGCTCGAACGTATTGAAGAGATCAAACAGGCCTTCGTCGACAGCGCTGTTCGTGCCGATCGCCTTGGTCTGGATCTGGTGGAAGTTCACGCCGCGCATGGCTATCTGCTGCATCAGTTCCTGTCTCCGCTTTCCAACAAGCGCGAAGACCAGTACGGCGGCTCGCTGGAAAATCGTATGCGCCTGACGCTGGAAGTGTTCCGCGAGGTGCGTCGCGTATTCCCGGCAGACAAGCCGGTTGGCGTGCGTATTTCCGCTACCGACTGGGTAGACGGCGGCTGGGATCTGGCGCAGTCCATCGCGCTGAGCAAAGCGCTGGAGGCGGAAGGCTGTGCCTATATCCACGTGTCCAGCGGCGGCCTGGCACCGCAGCAGAAAATCACCGTCGGCCCGAACTATCAGGTGCCTTTCGCTGCGGCGATTAAAAAAGAAGTCGCCATCCCGGTGATTGCGGTCGGGCTGATTACCGAACCGCGCCAGGCGGAAGCGGTGCTGGTGGAAGGCGAAGCGGATATGGTCGCGCTGGCTCGCGGTATGCTTTATAACCCGCGCTGGCCGTGGCATGCCGCCGCCGAGCTGGGTGCGAAGGTGGACGCGCCAGAGCAATACTGGCGTTGCGAACCCCATGAAGTCAAAGGGCTGTTTAATTCGTAGTCCCTGTTAACCAGCGCGCGCCCGCGCGCTGGTGTTTAAACCTTCTGAATCTCAACGCATTATTTCAGTTCGCTGTCAAAAAATGGCACAATAGGTCATAAATAATAAATCCCGGGCAGCATAATGGTGCCCCTTTTTTACGATCTGGAAACTCATGACTCAGCTGCCTCAGTTTTCGCGCGCTTTGTTGCATCCCCGTTATTGGTTTACCTGGTTGGGTATTGGTCTGCTCTACGTGCTGGTGCTGTTGCCCTATCCCGTGCTCTATCGCCTCGGTTGCGGCCTGGGTCGTCTTTCCATGCGTTTTATCACTCGCCGCGTGGCGGTAGCCCGACGCAATCTGGAACTTTGCTTCCCTGAAATGCCGGAAGCGGAGCGCGAGGCGATGGTGGTTCGCAACTTCGAATCCGTCGGCATGGGCTTAATCGAAACCGGCATGGCCTGGTTCTGGCCTGACTGGCGCATCAGCAAATGGTTTCAGGTCAGCGGTCTGGAGCATATCGACAAAGCGCATCAGGAAGGCAAAGGCGTGCTGCTGATCGGGATGCATTTTCTGACCCTGGAACTGGGCGCCCGCATCTTCGGCATCCATAATCCCGGTATCGGCGTTTATCGTCCTAACGACAACGCGCTGCTGGACTGGCTGCAAACATGGGGCAGAATGCGATCCAATAAAAGCATGTTGGATCGCAAGGATCTGAAAGGCATGATCCGCGCGCTGAAAAACGGCGATATTATCTGGTACGCGCCCGATCATGACTACGGCCCAAAAAGCAGCGTGTTCGTGCCCTTTTTCGGCGTGGAAAAAGCGGCTTCCACCAAAGGCAGCTATCTGCTGATCCGCAGCGGCCAGCCCGCCGTGATCCCTTTTGTGCCGCGTCGCTTACCGCACGGCAGAGGCTATGAGATGGTGATCCTGCCGGCGGAAGAGAATATGCCGCTGGATGATGAAGCTGCTACCGCCGCGCGAATGAATAAAGTCGTCGAGCACGGCGTGCTGATGGCGCCGGAGCAGTATATGTGGCTGCACCGCCGCTTTAAAACGCGCCCCGCAGGCGACCCCTCTCTGTATTAATGCTCCGGGCGGAACCGACCCCGCCCGTTTCTCAACCACGGCTCAATCCTCCCGCGTTTTCCCCGGCGGGTGCTATTAAGTCGTGCGCTTTAGGCGCATACTTAGTCTGCTAACAAACTGACCAGGCTGCGCTTATGGCTGTGACCGATGCTTCCCCTTCCCCGATTAACTGGCAAAAAAACCTCTTTGTCGCCTGGTGCGGCTGTTTTCTGACCGGCGTCGCCTTCAGCCTCGTAATGCCCTTTCTGCCGCTTTACGTCGAGCAGCTTGGCGTAACCGATCCGCAGTCGCTGAATCTTTGGTCGGGGGTGGTATTCAGCATTACCTTTTTGTTTTCCGCTGTCGCGTCGCCATTCTGGGGCGGGCTGGCCGATCGTAAAGGCCGCAAAATCATGCTGTTGCGGTCGGCGCTTGGCATGGCGATAGTGATGGTGCTGATGGGGATGGCCACCTCCATCTGGCAGTTTCTGGCGCTGCGGGCGTTGTTAGGTCTGCTGGGCGGTTTTGTGCCCAATGCCAACGCGCTGATAGCGACTCAGGTGCCGCGGAAGCGAAGCGGCTGGGCGCTGGGCTGGCTGTCGACGGGCGCGGTTAGCGGCGCATTGATCGGCCCACTGATTGGCGGATTGCTGGCCGACAGCTTTGGCCTGCGCCCGGTGTTCTTTATTACCGCCGCCGTGCTGTTTCTCTGTTTCCTGATGACGCTGTTTGCTATCCGCGAAACCTTCGTGCCGGTACAGAAGAAAGATATGCTGCACGCCCGTGACGTTTTTAGCTCTTTAAAACGGCCGAAGCTGGTGCTGGCGCTGTTTGTCACCACGCTGATTATTCAGGTTGCTACCGGATCTATCGCGCCTATTCTGACGCTCTACGTGCGGGATCTGGCTGGCGATATCCAGAATCTGGCGTTTGTCAGCGGAATGATTGCCTCGGTGCCCGGCGTCGCTGCGCTGCTCAGCGCGCCCCGGCTGGGTAAACTGGGCGACCGTATCGGGCCTGAGCGTATTCTTATCGCCATGCTGGTGGTTTCCGTGCTGCTACTGATCCCGATGTCGCTGGTGCAGACCCCTTTGCAACTGGGGATCCTGCGTTTTCTGCTGGGCGCGGCCGACGGCGCGCTGCTGCCCGCGGTACAGACGCTGCTGATCTATAACGTCAGCAATAGCGTCGCCGGACGTATCTTTAGCTATAACCAGTCATTTCGCGATATTGGCAACGTTACCGGGCCGCTGATGGGCGCGGTGGTTTCGGCTCACTGGGGGTTTCGTGCGGTGTTTATCGTGACGGCCGCCATCGTGCTTTTCAATGCGGTTTACTCATGGCGGACGCTGCGCCGCCGCGTGACGAGACCGGACGCGTAAACTATAACGCGCCCAGGAAATTACCTATCGTGTCGGCAAGCTCGCGGATACGCGGCTCGCAGCGGCGATAGTAGGTCCACTTGCCGACTTTGCTCGCCTCCAGCAGGCCCGCTTCCTGAAGCACCTTCAGGCAGAGCGAGGTGGCGGGCTGCGATAAGCCCGCCTTGTCCTGAATCAGGCTGGCGCACACCCCGTAACGGTCGAAGTCATACAGCTGGCTATAGCCGGCAAAGGCTTCATCAGGGTTTTTCAGCCAGGCCAGCACGGCCATGCGTGTCGGATTGGCCAGCAGCTTCATCGCGTTTTCAGGGGTCATCCAGCCTCACAAAATCAGGAACCGTAAAAAGGATAGTCAGTATACCCTTTACGCGTGCCGCCATATAGCGAAGCGGCATCCACGGCGTTCAGCGGATAGCCGTGGCGAAAGCGTTCCGGCAGATCCGGGTTGGCGATAAAGGTTCTGCCAAAGCCAAACAGATCGCCCCAGCCCTGTTGCAGCACGTGTTCTGCCTTTTCCTGGGTGTAGCGGCCGGAATAGATAATTGGCCCGCGCCAGGCTTTACGCAGCGCAATGCGGAAGGTTTCCGGCAGATCGGGGCTGTTATCCCAGTCGGCTTCTGCGATTGACAGATAACCGATCTCAAGCGTATTCAGCATCTCTGCCGCTACGGTGTAGGTAGTCTGCGGATCGCTTTCCACCAGGCCCAGGTAAACCCGCTCTTCATCCGTACTGGTAAACAGCGGTGCAAAGCGTACCCCGACGCGATGGCTGCCAAACACGGAACTGACCGCTTCGGTAACTTCTTTCAGGAAGCGCAGCCTGTTTTCCAGCGAGCCGCCATATTCATCGGTGCGGAAATTGCTGTGTTCGGAAATAAACTGATTGATCAGGTAGCCGTTGGCTGAATGCAGCTCAACGCCGTCAAACCCGGCTTCCTTCGCGTTTTGCGCCGCCGTGCGGTACAGCTCGACAATCTCTTTGACTTCGGCGGTGGTCAGTTCGCGCGGCGCATCCGGCGCGGTCAGGATGCCTTCGCCCGGTCCGGTTTCGATAAAGACGCGTACGCCCGTTGCAGGCACGGCAGACGGCGCCACCGGTGGCTGCTTGCCCGGTTGCAGTTCGCTATGTGAAACGCGTCCCACATGCCACAGCTGGCAAAAAATTGTTCCGCCTTCCTGATGGACGGCTGCGGTGACCTTTTTCCAGCCCGCAATCTGCTCCGCGCTGTGGATACCTGGCGTCCAGGCGTAGCCCTGCCCGCGCGGTTCAATCTGCGTGCCTTCCGTGATCATAAAACCGGCGCTGGCGCGCTGGCGGTAGTAGTCCACCATCATCTCGCCCGGCACGTTGCCCGGCTGGTCGCTGCGGCAACGCGTCAGCGGCGGCAGCACGATACGGTTACGTAAGGTCAGATCGCCAATTTGCAAAGGCGTAAACAGGGTTTGCTTGCTCATAATTCCACTCGCTCAGGTAATAAGAGCCGCTATTATATTTAAACATTTAAATGTGTAAATTCATTTTGTGCTGTTGATGAAATATTAGCGATGCTTCAGCCAATCATCCGGGTAACCCATTGATATCGTTCGTATGTGGAGGAATAAGCCGTTTTGTGCAGGTTTTATGCTAAAACTGTTTAAAGTTTTTTCAGGGTGTGACGATAAATAATACAGACGGTGACGGGCATCCTGGCGCCGTATCCGAACCCTGGTTAAACTTTAAGGAAACGATTATGTCCGTTATCAATACTAACATCATGTCCCTGACCACTCAGAACAACCTGAACAAATCACAGGCTTCTCTGAGCACCGCTATCGAGCGTCTTTCTTCCGGTCTGCGTATCAACAGCGCAAAAGACGACGCAGCAGGCGAAGCGATTGCTAACCGCATGAACTCGCAGATCAAAGGCCTGACTCAGGCTTCACGTAACGCCAACGACGGTATCTCTCTGACTCAGACGGCTGAAGGCTCTCTGAACGAGATGAACACCAACTTACAGCGTATCCGTGAACTGACTGTTCAGGCGAAAAACGGCACCAACAGCGCCGACGACATCGACTCAATCCAGAAAGAAGTTGACGCGCGTCTGTCTGAAATCAACCGTATCGGTACGGCTACCACCTTCAACGGCACGGCGATCTTCAACAGCACCGGCAGCGTAAAAATCCAGGTTGGCGCCAACGACGCAACCGACGCTAACGTCATCAATATCGACCTGTCAGGCGCAGGCTTCCAGTCTTCTGGCCTGGGCGCAACCTTCAGCGTGACCGGCGGCAACCTGTCAGACCTCGACGCGCGTATCAAAGACGTTGATACCGCACGTAGCGGCCTGGGTGCGATTCAGAACCGTTTTGAATCCACCATCAACAACCTGAACACCTCTGTGACCAACCTGACCGCGTCACAGTCACGTATCCAGGATGCTGACTACGCAACTGAAGTTTCTAACATGTCGAAGGCGCAGATCCTTCAGCAGGCTGGTACCTCCGTGCTGTCAAAAGCCAACCAGGTTCCACAGGGCGTGCTGTCTCTGCTGCAGTAAGCCTTACGCTACAAGACAAAACCCGGCTCAGGCCGGGTTTTTTTGTTTTATGGCAGCGCAGCAAGCTCTGCCCGCTCCCTATTTCCTGGCTTATCTCACCAGGCGCCTGGATGCTCGCCTGGTTCTGACAGACGCTATATTATTAACTCATTGATTAATTAATATAAATTCTCATTTATTTTTTTCCTTCCCCGGGTTTACCGCAGCCGATCTTCTACTATCCTTCTTTAAAACCTGCATTTTTCGTTATGGAGATACCCAATGAGCATGTATGCAACCCTGGAAGAGGCTATCGACGCTGCGCGTGAAGAGTTTCTAGCCGCTAATCCGGAGATGGAAGAGGACGATGCCGCGGTCAGCCAGTTCAACCTGCAAAAATATGTGATGCAGGATGGCGATATCATGTGGCAGGCGGAGTTCCTGGCGGATGATATCGAAGAGGGAGAGGTGCTGGCGCTGCGCAGCGGTGAAGCGGCACAGGCCATTTTCGACGGTGATTTTGACGAGATCGAACTGCGTCAGGAGTGGCTGCCGGAAAATACGCTGCATGAGTGGGATGAAGGCGAATTTCAGCTGGAGCCGCCGGGCGATACCGAAGAAGGCAAAGCAGCGGCGGACGAGTGGGAAGACGATAACAGCGATTCCGACCGCGCAGACCGCTGGGAGTAATTTTACTCGTAGGGTCCGTGGTGCGCATCCACCGGCAGCAGCAACGTATCGAGAACCAGCGACAGCGGCAAATCGATAATCGTCAGAAAGCGCCAGGGCGTATCACGGACATCCCACTGCACGCCAGGATAGTATTGATTGCCGTGCCCCTGTCCGGGCAGGGTTCGACTGATGATGCTGCCGCAGCCGGTCAGCATCGTCAGGCAGCATGCCAGCAATAAAGCACGTAACAGTGTGGTCATTACCTTTCCCGATCCGTATAAAAAACGCGCCATTGTACAACAACGGCTAAGGGCAGTAAGCCTGCGCAGCGCAAAATATCCGTAAAATCTTCCTTAATTTTAGCCTTCTCTTTGTCCGATGTTTGACCTTTCGGCTCGCCGCGCGCCCTGCGTTCGTTTTTCATGTTCTATGCTTGGTAAACGCAAATTTTTTTGCCTTGACGTGAGACTGAAAAAAATACCGGAGCAGAGACTATGAGAGCCCTTACCTACCACGGCCCGCATCGGGTCAGCGTTGATAACATGCCCGACCCGACGATTGAAGCCGCAGACGATATTATTCTGCGCGTAACGGCCACCGCTATCTGTGGTTCCGATCTGCATCTTTACCGCGGAAAAATTCCCAGCACGGAGCATGGCGACATTTTTGGCCACGAGTTTATGGGCGAAGTGGTGGAAGCAGGCAGTGGCGTGACCAAAGTCGCAAAAGGCGATCGGGTGGTTATTCCCTTTGTGATTGCCTGCGGCGATTGTTTTTTCTGTCATCTGCATCAGTATGCCGCCTGTGAAACCACTAACAGCGGCCGCGGTGCCATTCTGAACCCGAAAAAAATCACGCCGCCCGCCGCGCTGTTCGGCTTCAGCCACCTTTATGGCGGTATTCCCGGCGGACAGGCGGAATACGTGCGCGTGCCGAAAGCCAACGCCGGCCCTTTTAAAGTGCCGGACACGCTGTCGGATGAGAAAGTACTGTTTCTTTCCGATATTCTGCCCACGGCCTGGCAGGCGGTACAGAACGCTGAAGTCAAACAGGGTTCCAGCGTGGCTATCTTTGGCGCCGGCCCGGTTGGCTTACTCAGCGCCGCCTGCGCCAGACTGGCGGGCGCCGAGCAGATTTTTATGATTGACCATCATAACTACCGACTGGCCTTTGCGCGCGAGCGCTATGGCGTTATCCCGATCAATTTTGATGAAAATGACGATCCGGCCGCCTGGATTATTGAAAATACCAAAGGCCATCGCGGTGTGGATGCGGTGATCGATGCGGTAGGGTTTGAGGCCAAAGGCAGCCTGACGGAAACCGTGCTCAGCAACCTGAAGCTGGAAGGCAGCAGCGGCAAAGCGCTACGCCAGTGCATTGCGGCCGTGCGCCGTGGCGGCATTGTCAGCGTACCGGGCGTTTATGCGGGCTTTATTCATGGCTTCCTGTTCGGCGATGCCTTTGATAAAGGGCTGACCTTTAAAATGGGTCAGACTCACGTTCACGCTTACCTTCCCGATCTGCTGAAACTGATCGAGCAGGGCCACCTGAAACCCGAAGAGATCGTTACCCACCATATGCCGCTGGAAGAGGCGGCACGTGGCTATGAGATCTTTGAAAAGCGTCAGGAAGACTGTCGCAAGATTATCCTGGTGCCGGGAATGGCAAGCGCCCAGGCAACGGTTTAATTAATCTTAAGCCCGCCACAGTATCTGTTGGCGGGCAAAACGAACTGTTTTTCCGTAAAGTACCGCCGCTATTTTTGGAAGCCTGACGTTTCCAGATGCTTTACCTCCGGCGACTTTTTAACAGCTCGCCAGCGTGGGTCGTTGATAACGTTCATAAGTTAACTATTTGTTAATTATATTTTTCCCCTCTGTCTGTGACCGCTGTCTCAGAATATTCCTTGAAAAGGATATTCTCCCCTTCTTGCCTTCCGAAATGCTCAGACCAGGCTAACCTTATTCCTGTAGCTTTACAGAGTGTGAATTTGCACTTTCTTTCCTGTTATTGAAATGGAGTGAAATATGACCATCAAGACGCTGGAAGATTTATTTATTCATGACCTGTCGGATGTGTATAGCGCAGAAAAACAAATCTCTCGCGCCCTGCCTAAAATGGCGCGTGCCGCTACCGATGAAAAACTGGTAGCCGCTTTCAAACAGCATCTTGAAGAGACTCAGGGCCAGATAGAGCGTCTGGACCAGCTGGTGGAAAGCACCGACGGCGTGCGCATTAAGCGAATGAAATGCCACGCGCTTGAAGGCCTGGTAGAAGAAGCCCAGGAAATTATTGATTCCGTGGAGGCTGGCCCGGTTCGTGACGCTGGCCTGATCGGCGCGGCGCAAAAAGTCGAGCACTATGAGATTGCCACTTACGGCACGCTGCGCGCGCTGGCTTTAAAGCTGGGCTATAAAGAGGCTGCTCGCCTGCTGGGCGAAACGCTGGAAGAAGAGAAGGCCACTGACGAGAAGCTTACCGTCATCGCTGAGCAGCAGTAACGCCAGAAGCTGGCCCCCGGAAAATAATTCAATCAAGAGGTACACCATGACAACGCATGAAGAGAACTATTTAGCCTGGGTGAAAGATGCGCACGCGATGGAAAAACAGGCGGAAAGCATGCTGGAAAAACAGGCAGAACGTCTTGAGCATTATCCCGATCTGAAAGCCCGTATCGTGCAGCATATTGAAGAAACTCGTCAGCAGCAGGCGCTGGTACAGTCGGTTATCGACCGCTACGATACTTCAAATTCCGTCTTTAAAGATACCATGGGTAAACTCACCGCTTTTGGTCAGGCGATGGGCGGCATGATGGCGGATGATGAAGTCGTGAAAGGCGCTATCAGCAGCTATGTGTTTGAGAACCTGGAAATTGCCAGCTACACCTCGCTGATTGCGGCGGCTGAACTGGTTGGCGATACCGAAGGCGCAAGAATTTTCGCGCAGATCCGCGAGCAGGAAGTGGCAATGGCCGACTGGGCGCTGAATCATCTGCCGGACGTTACCGAGCAGTTTATGACGCGCGACGCCGCGCCGGGCGTAGAAGCGAAAAAGTAACGCCTCTTCCTTAAGGCAAAAAAAATCCGGGAACCTGCGTTCCCGGATTTTTTATTTATGCCTGCATCAGATTTTCGTCGGCTGAATAGCCAGCGGATTCATGCGCAGCGACTGATAGTAATCGAACCAGTCGTGATACTTATCGGCGTTCTGCCACAGACGATAGTGCATTCTGGAAAGCGTCACCGGGTCGCTAATCAGCGCCAGACGACGATCGCGATCCAGTTTCGCCGGTGACTCGCTCAGCGCCTGCTCGACACGGCGATCGCGGGCGAATTCCAGAATATCGCTTTTCAGGTGGCGCGAAGTGGCCATCGCGCTGGCCAGTGCGTTGAACGACGGATTGAACAGCGCGTGCATAAAGCCATCTTTCAGCGCACGTTCACGGTTCAGCGCGTTGTAGCGATCGGTGTCGACCAGCTCTCTCGGCGGCTCAAACTCTTCCGGGATCAGGAACAGATTAGCGCGTTTCGACGCCATTCCGGTCGTGGAGCGGCTTGAATACACCGACACGAAAGGCGAGAGGATCAGCGAGAAGACGATCGGTGCCAGCCACCACAGGAAGTTCAGATCCAGCCAGCCCATGCCTGCCGCCCAGACGATGCCAAGCGCCATCTGGGAACCGTGACGTTTAAACGCCTCGCTCCATGGGGTCGCATCGTCATCGCGCTGCGGCGAGTTCCAGACCACTTCCCAGCCCAGGAAGGCGCTGACCACGAACACCGTATGGAACAGCATACGCACCGGCGCCAGCAGGACGGAGAACAGCACTTCCAGGAACAGCGAAACGGTTACGCGCACCACGCCGCCATAAGGCTTCGCTCCCTTGAACCACACCAGGATGATACTGAGCAGTTTAGGCAGGAACAAGAGCACCATAGTGGTGGAGAAGAGCGCTATCGCCAGTTCGGGACGCCACTGCGGCCAGACCGGGAAAAGCTGTCTTGGCTGCAGGAAGTACTGCGGCTCCATCAGCGTATGCACCACCTGAAGCGCCGTTGACAGCGCCAGGAACAGGAACCACAGCGGCGCCGACAGATAGGACATCACGCCGGTCAGGAACACCGCACGGTGTACCGGATGCATCCCTTTAACCAGGAACAGGCGGAAGTTCATCAGGTTGCCGTGACACCAGCGGCGGTCGCGTTTCAGCTCGTCCAGCAGGTTTGGCGGCAGCTCCTCATAGGAGCCGGGCAGATCGTAAGCGATCCACACGCCCCAGCCCGCACGGCGCATCAGCGCGGCTTCCACAAAGTCATGCGACAGGATAGAACCGGCGAATGAGCCTTCGCCCGGCAGCGGTGCCAGCGCGCAATGCTCGATAAACGGCTTCACGCGGATAATGGCGTTATGGCCCCAGTAGTGCGACTCGCCCAGCTGCCAGAAGTGCAGACCGGCAGTGAACAGCGGCCCGTAGACGCGCGTGGCGAACTGCTGGCAGCGCGCATAGAGCGTGTCCATACCGGAAGCTTTCGGCGAAGACTGGATGATACCCGCGTTCGGGTTAGCTTCCATCATACGCACCAGGCCGGTCAGACATTCGCCGCTCATGACGCTGTCCGCATCCAGTACCACCATGTAGCTGTACTGGCTGCCCCAGCGGCGGCAGAAGTCATCGATGTTGCCGCTTTTACGCTTCACGCGGCGGCGGCGGCGGCGATAGAAAATGCGCCCTTCCCCGCCCACGTCACGTACCAGCTCCATCCACGCTTTCTGCTCGGCCATCGCGATGTCCGGGTTGTAGCTGTCGCTGAGGATATAAACATCGAAATGCTGCTGCTCGCCCGTTCTGACCACGGACTCCCAGGTAGCCCGCAGGCCAGCGAAAACGCGTTCCACATCCTCATTACAGATCGGCATAATCAGCGCGGTACGATGTTCCGGGTTAATGGGATCGTTATCGTTACTGTTGTACGAGATACTGTATTTGTCTTTGCCGATCAGCAGCTGTAAAAAGCCCATCAGCGCCGTCCAGAAGCCGGCGGAAACCCAGCAGAACAGCACGGCAAACAGGAACAGGATCCCGGTTTGCAGCACGTACGGCAGAATTTGCAGCACCGACTGCTGCCAGTTCTGGTTGATCATCTCCATAGGATCGATCAGCGCCCAGCCCTGATAAGGCAGAATGGTTTTCATGTACCAGGTGGCGATCACCGTTTGCGCGATGGTCAGCAGCAGCAGGATATAGCGGCGAATCGATCCGACGTGACGCCATTTATCTTCTGCACGCTGCTCTTCGGCATTGGCATAGCGCGGTTTGGTTTTATGCCCGCGCAGAGAATCCCACGCGCGTGACACCGGGTTAGTACGCCAGGCTTCCGGGTACATAGAAGAACGCGTGTGGGGCGGCATCGCCTTCAGCGTGGTGCGATGCAGCGCATCTTCGGCAAACTGTTCGCCTTTACCCACGGCATCCGGCCACGTCATCTCAATCCGCGATTTCACCGAAGCCAGCGGCGCGTCGTCCGCGCGCTCCGGCATTGGCGGCTCGCCCAGCGTCTGATGCAGCTGGCTAAAAGCCGCCTCAGACTGGTCAGGCAGCGCGTTCAGCAGCGCCTCTTTCCGCTCCGCGGGCAGAGGCAGCGCATCAATATAATCAGCGTTAGTCTTATTCATTGGCAGGCAACTGATAGCTCCAGGTTTCGGTCAGCGTTTTGTCGCCGTTAACCAGCGCAGCACGCATCTCTGTAGGCTGTTTGTTGTCCTTAACGCGTAGACGGATCACCAGACGCCAGCCTTTGGTGACCGGATTGTAGCGAACGCTGTTTTCCACCAGCTCGCCGTTATTACCGATGCTGACCTGAGGCGCAACCGGCGTATCGGCCGGCAGCTTGCTCATATCCTGACCGGCGAAGTCGACGATAAAGGCGACCGTGCCGTCCGGCTGACGAACAAGGTTAGACTGTTTCACATCGCCGGTTGAGCGCAGCGTATCTTTTACAAACGCCATATCCGGCGAGTGCAGCTGGCTTTCGTCGCGGGTAAAGTGCAGACGATACTTAAAGTTCATCTCTTTGCCCGGCTCCGGCAGACTTTCCGGCGTCCAGTAGGCCACGACGTTGTCGTTGGTTTCATCAGCCGTCGGGATCTCTACCAGTTCCACCCGTCCTTTGCCCCACTCGCCCTGCGGTTCAATCCAGCCGCTTGGGCGCAGATCGTAACGGTCGTCCAGATCCTGATACTGAGAGAAATCGCGGCCGCGCTGCAGCAGGCCGAAGCCTTTTGGATTCTCTACGGTAAAGGTGCTGACCGCGAGGTGTTTAGGGTTATTCAGCGGACGCCAGATCCATTCGCCGTTGCCGGCATGGATCGACAGGCCGTCGGAATCATGCAGAGCAGGACGATAGTTAACCTGCGAGGAAGGCTGGTTAGCGCCGAACAGGTACATGCTGGTCAGCGGCGCTACGCCCAGTTTGCCGACTTTATCGCGCAGGTAGACTTTCGACTGTACGTCGACAGTGGTTTCTTTACCTGGCGTGATAAGGAAGCGATAGGCGCCGGTCGCGCGTGGCGAATCAAGCAGCGCGTAGATCACCAGATGCTTGTCGGCCGGTTTTGGTCGTTCTACCCAAAACGTTTTAAAACGCGGGAATTCCTCGCCGGAAGGCAGCGCGGTATCAATAGCCAGCCCGCGCGACGAAAGACCGTAAACCTGACCAGCCCCGATAACGCGGAAATAGCTGGCACCCAGGAAACTGGTGATCTCATCGTCTTTTTTATTTTTACTGTTAAGCGGATAAAGCACTTTAAATCCGGCAAACCCAAGGTTTTTGACGGTTTCAGGATCGTGCTTAACATTGCCGAAATTAAAATAGTCCGGTGAATATTTAATCTCATGAACGGTAGACGCCGTCACTTCATTAATTTGCACCGGCGTGTCGAAGTACATGCCCTGGTGATAGAACTCCAGCTTGAACGGGGTTTTCAGCTTGCTCCACCAGGCTTTATCGCGATTGAACTGGATCTGCTGATAGTCAGCATATTTCATCTCGCGCAGTTGGGAAGGTAAATTGCTTTTGGGCGCTTCATACCCTTTCCCGGCCAAATCTTTCGCCTGTTTTGCTACATCATCAATGCTGAAAGCCCAGCCGGAGCTGGCATACATTGACAGCAAAACCGTTGCGCCAATCAGACGCAATTTCATCAGTTTTGGCTTATTTTTCATTTTAATCAGCACATCCCCCCCTTTCGTGTGCTTAAATCAATCCCATCCATCTTAATGGATAATTCGCAATTCCGACAGCTCAACAACATTTTTGTTCCTCGCATTTGTTGCTTTTAGCGCCCTGTTCTCAACTGCTTAGCGGATACGGATTCCCCTGATAGTATACCTGTGTTTTCTCCACTAGAGTAAGCGGTAAGCTTTAGCGTGGCTCAGGGTGAGCAAACGCTGTAACGTGTTGAATATGGGACGAATATGACAAAACAATCCGGGCAGCGAGAATATTTTTTTGACTCGATCAGAGCCTACCTGATGCTTTTAGGCGTACCTTTTCACGTCTCGTTGATTTATTCCAGCCAAAGCTGGTCAGTAAATAGTCCGCACGCTTCCGAATGGCTTACGCTGCTGAATGATTTTATTCACGCATTCAGGATGCAGGTATTCTTCGTTATTTCAGGTTATTTCTCTTATATGCTCTTTTTACGCTACAGCCCGCAGTACTGGCTGAAGGTGCGTCTGGAGCGTGTAGGCATTCCGATGCTGGCGGCCGTGCCGCTGCTGACGCTGCCGCAGTTTTTTATGCTAAAGGCCTGGACCGCGAGAATTGGCGACTGGAGCCAGCTAACGCTTTATCAGAAATTTAATGCGCTTAGCTGGGATCTTATCTCGCACCTGTGGTTTTTGCTGGTGTTGGTTATGCTGACCCTGACCGGCGCATGGCTGTTTAAAAAACTGCGTGACGGCAGACAATTAACGGACTATTCCGAGCTGAACTGGACACGTCTTAGCCTGGCTATCCTGCTTTGCAGCGTGATTTGGGGAGCGATTCGGCGATTGCTGTTTATTTTCGAGCCGCAGCTGTTAAGCAATGCCCTGTTTAATTTTGTGGTTATGCAAACCTTGTTCTTCCTGCCCTTCTTTATACTGGGCGCGATGGCGTGGAAATATCCGGCGATTAAGGCCCTTTTAATTAAACCTGTGCCCTGGACGTTTATCGGTTCCGCGCTCGCGTTTGTCGCCTATATTGCTAATCAGACATGGAGTAAAGGCGAAGGCTGGCTCTATGAGATTGACGCCGTGGTATCAATGATGATGGGGCTGTGGATGGTTAACGTGGTGTTTTCATTGGGACATCGCCTGCTGAACAGCCATTCGCCTCGCGTGACCTATCTGGTCAACGCCTCCCTGTTTATCTACCTGGTGCACCACCCGCTGACTATCCTTTACGGTATTTTCCTGGTGCCGCATATCGGCAGCAATACGCTGGGCTTTTTCGCCGGTCTGGTGTTCGTCTTCGGTATCGCGTTTATGCTTTACGAGATCCATTTGCGGATCCCGGTGCTGCGCTTTCTCTTTTCGGGCAAGCTGCCGCAAAAATAGCGCCTGAAAACTGGCCCGGCGACGCCGGGCCTTTTATAACAGCCACTCTATAGGCAAACGCCAGACCAGCCGCACCAGCAGCCGCTGAATAAAACGCGTACCCGGCTCGTGACGATGAACGATCTCCTTATCGCCTTCTCCGGGATATTCCACCCAGTTTACCCTGCCCCATTTATCCAGCCGCAGCGTCCAGGCGCGGTCGCGGATCCGGCTGATAAAACGCTGATGGATGCTGGTGGCTAACGGTTCGCTTTCAATCACAAAACCCATTTCGGTATTGAGCATGGCCGAGCGGGGATCGAAATTAAACGAGCCGATAAACACCTTTTCACTGTCGACGCTAAAAGTTTTGGCGTGCAGACTGGAACCGGAGTTCCCGGTCAGGCCGCGATCGTGCGGCTTTTCACGTAGCCCGGTGTTAGGTTTCAGCTCGTAAAGCGTGATGCCGTGCCGCAGCAGCTTTTTGCGCCACTTGGCATAGCCTGCATGAACCACCGACACATCGTTTGCCGCCAGCGAATTGGTCAAAATCGCTATTTTTACGCCTTTTCTGACCAGCCCTAACAGCTGTGCCACGCCCGCGCGAGTAGGTACAAAGTAGGCGGAGATAATATCGAACTGCCGCTGGGGCTGGCCAATCACTTCTAACATACGCTGTGGCAGCAGCGTCGACGCTTTGGCACGGCCCAATCCCTTACGAGGATCGTCGCTGAGCAGGCGCGTTTTAGCCCAGGTAAGCGGCAGATCGCCCGCGGCCAGCTGCGTAGTAAAGGAGGAGACTTCAATACGTTGCAGATAGCGTTTCACCTGCGGGTTATTCAGCCACTCGGCGGGCAGCGACGCCGCTGCGCGTTCAGCTTCATGCTCAATATCCACCACTTTACTGAAGGGCTGCACGGCATGGCTTTCCCAGTAACGTTCAAAGTCATCCGTCACCTCGTTCACTACCGGGCCGATAGCCATCACATCCAGATCGGAAAAGAGCGGTTCGTCGCCGGCGCCAAAGTATTCATCGCCTACGTTACGGCCACCCACGATGGTGACTTCCCGATCGACGGTAAAACTCTTGTTGTGCATACGGCGGTTAAGCCGGGCGAAATCGGTGAGATAGCCCAGCGCGCGCAGCGTACGAAACGAGAAGGCATTAAACAGCCGAACCTGAATATTTTTATGGCGGCTCAGCTCGCTTAGCGTGTGGTCCAGCCCCATCGTATTGTTGTCATCCAGCAGCAGCCGCACCTGCACGCCGCGATCTGCTGCCGCCAACACGGCGCTGAACAGCAGACGGCCGGACATATCGTCCTGCCAGATATAGTACTGAATATCCAGCGTGCGTTCGGCGTTAGCCATCAGCTGATAGCGGGCGGCAAAGGCGTCCAGGCCCTCTTCCAGCGGATAAATGCCGCTGTGTTCAGGGTGACTCTCTACCAGAGAGGAAACGGCGCTCGTCAGCGACGCGCGCGCGGCTGGCTCATCTTCTGGCGCAAAAGCTTCAACCACGGTTCTTCCTTATTTTAACTTCCCGATATACAGGCGGTGAGGAACAATTCAGGCACTCTCTATTATTGTTCCAGTTATGGCAGATTGTCATGCGACTGTTCTGATAGCGGTGCGGCAGCAGTGATAAACATAGTCGTTAATACCAATTGGTCTAGACTTAGCGCATATCGCGCAGGTTTTGCTATGAGGAAAACGTCATGAGAGTAACGCATCCGCTGCCGTCTCAGAGGCGCGACCAGCCGCTGTTCAAAAGCTTTTTCCAGGGCAGTTTCGCCTGCTCCACCGCCTGTCGGGGCGAGGGAAAAAGAGTGGATCTGGTGATCAACAGCGGCCACGATATGCTGCTGGAGAAGGATTATGCACAGCTGGCGGCTAACCAGCTGCTCACCGCGCGCGACAGCGCCCGCTGGTATTTGATTGAAAAAACGCCGGGCAACTACGACTGGTCGACCTTTCTGCCTATGCTGCACGCCGCGGAAAACAACGGGCTGGAAATTATCTGGGAGCTGGCGCACTTTGGCTGGCCCGACGGCCTGGATATCTGGCAGCCGGCCTTTGTCGATCGCTTTGCCGCCTTTGCGCGTGCTATGGCTTGTCTGATGCGGGACGAAGGCTACGAGACGCCTTTTTTCACCCCGGTTAATCAGATTTCGTTCTGGGCATGGGCAGGCGCCGAAGCCGCGCTGTTTAATCCCGGCGTGACGGGCCGTGGCAAGGCGCTGAAGCAGCAGCTGGTCAGGGCTTCGCTTGCCGCGATGCGCGCTATTCGCGAAGAGCTGCCGGGCGCAAGATTTGTGCTGACCGATCCGCTGGTACATATCGCCACCCACGAAGCGTCAGCGGCCGCTCGCGAAGAGGCTCAGCGCCAGCACGACGCGCAGTTTGAGGCCTGGGATATGCTAAGCGGGCGGCTGATGCCCGAGCTGGGCGGCGATCCTTCGCTGCTGGATATTATCGGCCTTAATTACTATCCCGATAACCAATGGTATTTAAACGGCGATCCGCTTACGCCCGAACACGCTGAATATCGCGAGCTGTCCAGCCTGCTGCTGGAGGTCTGGCAGCGCTATCAACGACCGCTGCTGATAGCGGAAACGGGCGCGGAAGGCGATAAGCGCGCGCCGTGGCTGCGAAACGTCGTAGCACAGGTCATGCAGGCCAGGGATCAGGGTGCAGATGTGGAAGGCGTTTCGATTTTTCCGGTGGTGGACTACCCTTCATGGGCCGACGATCGCCGCTCGCCGGGCGGGCTGTTTGGCCTGCCTGATGCCAACGGCAACCGCACGATTTGCGAGCCCTATGCGCTGGAGCTGCGCAGCCAGCATATCAGGATGAAGTCTTTAGGGGGATAACGGACGAGGGCGGCGCGCACTCCTGCAGTGGGTAAGGCACCGGCGTGCGCCGCACGTCTGACAGCCAGGTCAGCGCAAAGATAACCGCCACGGCAATCAGCCCGGCGGCCAGCAATCCTGTGAGCGCCAGCAGGCGATCTTCGCGAGTGTCCATGCTCTTTTACCTCCATCCTGACAACCATTACGTCATTAATAACGTAACCAGTAGCACAAAGATTATCAGCGTAAAGGAAGCGACTGCAAGCACCACAATAGCAAAATGGGCATCGTCAAGCTGGTGACGCGACTCGCCGGAAAGGCTTTCTTGCGTTGGTTCTGTCATGTTAATCACTGTCGGCTGGCCTGACACGCTGCCAGCCCTGCTCTGTTAAATACGCAAGGCACTCCGGGCAAAGCGTTATCGTTCTGACAAGGCAGCGCATAAATAAAATTTACGCTTTAGCGTCGCTGATTCCTTCAGGTGTCGTACATCTGCCGCGCATAAAAAAGGAAGTGTATCATAATCCCTGCCTGGGGACGCAAAGATAAATAGCCTTATTTAATGCTACTATCGTCTCAATTTTGAACCCCGATTTTTATTTATCGATAATTAAGCTCACATATAATGCAATCCGCACGATAGTTTCATATTCGTTTAATAATAACAGACATGCACAATACGCCCCTCACCAGCATTGAGACCTGAGTTTATTTTCAATGAAAATTAATAGCAGCAACAATAAATATCAACAGAGAAAGAAAGTCTTTATTTTCCCTGAGCGGCAACAGCGCCAGAAAAGCAAACGCATAAAGCATACGTAGTTATTATTGCAAATTCATTACTACTGGAATAATTTATAGATGGCAAAGATAGTGATAAAGCTCAGCGTCCTTTTTATCCAGGGTAAATTTGTTACACAGCCAGCTCTGATGGCAGGTTTTCTTGTATTCGGCCAGCAGGCCCAGCTCGTGTAATATCCTTATCCAGCCTCGGGTACCGTATTGCGGCTTTTCGTAAATTTTTTCCCGGATGGCCTTAACATCAACCCGTAGAAGACAGGTATGTATATTGCCGTAATCAGGATGGATTTTGGTTGCGCCAATCTGTTCAAACAGCAAGTTTCTGATATAAAAAGCAGCCACTTTTTCTCTGACCTGCACCACGATGTCGTCCACTTTATCCACAAAAATGGCGTACATCATCGTCTTCAGATAAAGCATAAACACCAGGTTTTCCGTGCCCGCATCGCTCTTAATGGAGAGCGCGCCGATTTCCGTCACCTGTCGATGCTGGAGATTAAGCGTCTGCAGCTCTTCGGCAAAAAGCTTACTGCACGGCAGTTTATTATTTTTCTCTCTGATAACGCCTATCGTGCCTAACACCCGATCGCCTTTACGAGCCAGCAACAGCGTACTGTTTTTATCGACCAGTCCTTCATTATAAAGAAACAGAGCGCGATTTTTTTTAACGAATCCTTTCTTTGCATACTCTTCTTTTATTACATCCATACCCTTAAGAAAATCAATAAAGCCGCCCGCAGGCGAGACATCAATGTCGTTATCCAGTGATTTACTAAAGTTACAGATCCTTAGCGTACCGCGATGGAGCACCCCATCGCGCACGGCCTTTTTCAGGATGGAATCCCTTATTAAAGTCATGTCTTACCTCTCAGAGCAGCAGCGTGTACTCATAAAATATAATAAAGTATTGGCGCATGAAAAGCTAAGAATAATCTGAAGTAAAACAGGAAGGAAATAAGACGGGCGTTTAAAAAAAGAGGAGAGTCGGCTTCCCTGCCGGCCAGATAATAAAGCTTTAAGACAGACGTATCTTATTTAGTCCGTAAACGTTTTTTTTAGCTCTGTGCAGCGTGACGGCGATTGCCCAAAGCGCCACGACCGCCAGGAACACGCCCAGCCCCAGCATCGCCACAAAGCCGGCGAATCTGAACAGCAGCAGGCCCACGATACAGCCGGTCAAAAAGGAAAAGACGGTGGTCAGATGGGTATAAAGCTGTTTCTGCTGAAAGCGGCGCTCGCTGTAAGAAACATGGCTGATAAAGGAAGAGACGAACGAGCCTAAGGCGATACCCGCATCCGTCAGCGTGCCGGTGATGTGTGTCGCCCTGACCCGCCCGTTGGAAAGCTGCGTGGACGTCGAGTTATGGATGCCCATCAGGAAACCCAGCAGCACCGATATTTCCTTGTTATTGCCCGGCGAAAAGAAAGCCAGCTCAAAAACGGAGATCAAGGAGAGCACCACGCTTTCTGCCAGGATAATCAGGCAGAAAATGGTTCTGAAATTCTTTTTTAGTCCCGCCAGCACCATAAATCTTGCACAGACGGAGCCAATGACAAAAGCCGCGATCAGCACCGCCAGAAAAATCAGGCCTTGCATATCGGCGCTGAAAACTTCTGAGGAGATCTGCGAGGTGTTTCCTGTCATATGCGAGGGGAAAAAGCCAAACGCGCCCAGCGCCATAGCGTTCAAAATCCCTGCCGTGGTGGCCAATACTAACGCCAGGTAACGATCTTCCGTGTGGGACCTGACCTTCTTTTTCTTAATCAGCACATTGTTCACCATTGAGTTGCGTGGAAGGAAAAGAGATAACGTAGGGTCCTGACAGTAAAACAGAACAAGCTTTAGCTTTATATGGCGCTAAAAGTCATTACGGAGCCTGATAATTGTTCAGCCTCACTAAAGCTTAACGTACCTTTGTTAGACAAATGTAAATGTAGAGTAATGTTTCTTAATATTACCAGTAAGAACAATAAATTACAGATTAATCTGGAAAATTCAGCCGGGCTGCCGGTGAAAATTGAGACGGTTTAAAGCGAGACGCTCGTCCCTTTTTTGCAACGAACGCCTCGCTGATTTAGCAGGAAATAATCAGAAATCGTAGGCCATTGAAAGCTTAAGCTGGCGAGGGTTTCCCTGATAGATATAAGAGCCATAGCTTTCCACGCCCGACCAGTACTTCCTGTTGGTGACGTTTTCCACGCCCAGACGCCAGGTCATCTCGTTTTGCTGCACGCTTATGCGGTAGCGCAGCCCTAAGTCCAGCGTGGTGTAGCTGTTCAGCTTTTTGCTATTGGCGGCGTTGGCGTACTGCGAACCGGAATGCGTCACCCGCGCCAGCGCCGTCAGCCCTTCAACCGGTTTGATATCATATTCCGCGCCCAGCACCGTATAGAAGTTCGCCACGCCGATAGCGTTTTTCCCTTCGTAGAGGCCATCTTCCGTTTTGGTCATTTTTGGATCCAGCCAGGTGGCGCTACCGTTCAGCCGCACGCCGTAAACCGGTTCGCCGAAGAGATTCAGCTCCATGCCACGGTTGCGCTGCTCGCCGTAAAGCCCAAACATCTGCGTTTGCTGGTTAATAATGCCGGTTGGTTTTTTGATTTCAAACAGCGCCAGCGACCCGCCGAGACGACCGCTATCAAGCTTCACGCCCACTTCATTCTGTTTGGAAAGTGAAATACCGGTGACCTGTCCCGCGTTCTTTGCGTCGCTGGTGGCCGTGTCGCCCGGCTGCAGCG
Organism: Erwinia artemisiae; assembly: GCF_051400835.1. NCBI lineage: Bacteria > Pseudomonadati > Pseudomonadota > Gammaproteobacteria > Enterobacterales > Erwiniaceae > Erwinia > Erwinia artemisiae. The sequence goes on from NZ_JBLFFM010000002.1 coordinate 84,404, forward strand.
CTTCAATATGGTTAGCGTAAAGCGAAACCGTTTCCCAGGGTTTCACCACCAGCCCGTAGCCCGGCGTCCAGCGCGATTGGGTAAAGCGCGAGTCGGTATCTTCGATCGCCGTGCCGTAAGCATAGTTACGCACCACCACCTTCTGATGACGTACGCCTGCCGTCAGCAAAATCTTATCATCCAGAAAGCCGAGCGTATCGGCCAGCAGAACGCCCTGCGTACGGATCCGACTGGTGGGGCGAGGATCGTCAAGATCGCCGCCGAAATAGGTGTTGGCTGGCGCCGGTACGGCGGAGGTCTGATAGATATTGGTCGCCTGCGGCGTCAGTGCCATGCCATAAGCGGTTTTTTCACGTTTGGTCTGTGCCGAATAGCCGATGTTGACGCTGTGGCTGACGAAACCGGTGTGGAAATTACCGCGAACGCCGCCCATGCCGCTGAAGGCGTCGACATATTTATTGGTATCCATACGGCTGATGGTCGCCGATCCGTCTTCATCAAGCAGTTTCGGCGTACCGTAAGCGCCCATTTCGTGAGAGTGCTGGCCGCCCACGGCACCGTAAGCTGTCCAGCTGTCGGTGAGATCGTATTCCGCGCGCGCCATGCCAAATTCGCTTTCCAGGTTGCTGTAAACCCAGTTCTGGCTGTAGTTGCTGGTTGCGCGCGGCACGGCGGGAATAAAATCGACGCCGCTGACGTTAACGCCAATGCGCCCGCCGTGGAACGCCTGCTTCTGATAGCCAAGATCCAGCGAAGTGCGCAGCCTGTCGCCGCGATAGTCCAGTCCCAGCGAGGCTAATGTGGTGCGGCGCTTTTCGTTATCAATCGCCGTTTCACCTTCACGATGCAATACGTTGGCGCGCACGCCCCACTGGTTGCTGTCACCGAAGCGGCGTCCTACGTCCAGCGACGTCCCTGCCTGGGAAGAAGAGGTATAATCTACGCCCAGTTGAGTCAACGGCGCGTCTTCGGCATGTTTAGGCTCCAGGTTAATCATGCCGCCGACGCCGCTGGTGGCGGCACCATTAATCAGCGCGTTAGATCCCTTAAAGATTTCCACGCGATCCACCATCTGGGTAGAAACGACCTGACGCGGCATCACGCCAGGCAGCCCGCCGAAGGTCATATCGTCGCCGTCCAGATCGAAACCGCGAATGCGATAAGTTTCCGCAAAGTTGCCGTAGCCCTGCACGTTCTGTACCGAGGCGTCATTAGCAACCACATCCTTCAGCGTTTGCGCCTGCCGATCCTGGATCATCTTGCTGGTGTAGCCGATCACGTTGAAAGGCACATCATGCGCATTCTGCTCGCCAAGCATGCCCAGGCGGCCGCCGTTGGCGACCTGCCCTTCCAGATAAGCGGGCACCAGCTGGTCGCCGCCCGATTTGAAATTATCCGCGCCTGTGGCAATAACGGTCATGGTCTTGTCGGCCGGGACGTTGGCGGCGGCAGAGACTGTTTTTGCGGCGGCAGGCGTTTCTGCCGACATAGCTGGCATACCGGCGGACGCGATAAACGTCGCCAGCAACGTAAAATTGAAGCGGCGGTGAAACAGGCGTGTATGGGCCATGGCGGTTCCCTGATAGCAAGCTGAGTGATAATCATTATTATTCGGATTGCGATTATCTTTATAGCTACCGGGAATGCAAGCGGTAAACTCCACTTTTACCGCCACTTTAAGAGAAGTAATCCATTAGTTGCGCAGGGTTTTATCCGCTGCCAGCGTCTCCCGCCTGCCAGCCGCCGCCCAGCGCCCGATACAGATCTATCTGCGCCTGCAGTAAATTATTTTTTACCTGCACCAGGTTCAGCTGGGTGCTGAACAGCGTTCGCTGCGCGTCCAGCGCCTCCAGATAAGATGCGTAACCGTTCTGATAACGATTATTGGCAATATGCAGCGCTTCGCTCACTACCTGCTCCTGGGTTTGCAGCTCCGCCAGCTGCTCTTTATAGCGAGCAATAGCATCCAGATCGTTGTTCACCTCGCTGAAAGCGTTGCGCACCACCTTCTCATAGTTAAACAGCGCCTGATTGCGGGCCGCCATAGAGACATCGACCTGCGCCGTCAGCGCCTCGCGGTTGAGGATGGGCGCCAGCACGCTGCCGCCGATGCTCCAGAGCCGGAACGGATTATCCGCCAGCTGATGCAGCGCGGCGCTTTGCAGCGTGCCGCTGGCCGTCAAATTCAGCGAAGGCAGCAGGCGCGCTTTCGAAGAGGCCAGCGTGGCGTCCGCCGCCAGCAGCAGGCGCTGGGCCTGAACGATGTCCGGACGCCGCTGCAAAAGTTCGGAAGGCAGCAGAGAAGGCAGCTGCTGTGGAGCGACCTGCTTAAAACGGCCCTGTCGGGCGATTTCGCGAGGATTCATCCCCACCAGGATGCTGAGCGCATTCTCCTGCTGCGCAATCTGATGCCGCAGCACCGGGATCTGCGCTTTTGCCGTCTGGTATTCCGACTGCGACTGCACCCATTCCAGCCTGGAGGTATAGCCGGTTTCAAACTGCCGTTGCGCCAGCCGCAGCGAATTCTCACGCGTGGCGAGCGTCGCCTCCGTTACGCGCAGCTGCTCGTCCAGCGCCAGCAGCGTCATATAGCCAGAGGCCACCGAGCTGGCTACGGTCAACTCTGCGGCAGAAGACGCGGCCTGGATTGCCGCCAGCGAGGACTCAGCGGCCGCAATGTTGCTGCTGCGTGCGCCCCATAAATCCACCTCATAATTGGCCTGGAGCAACCCTTGAAATACGGCAGATTCATGGGGCTGGCCGCTGACCGACGAGAGCGCTCTGGCGTGGCTGGCGGAGCCGCCTGCGCTCAGCGTGGGAAAGTTATCACCCTCGGCCGCCCGCAGCTCAGCACGGTACTGATCGACGCGGGAGCGAGCGGTAAGGATATCCAGATTATGCTTCAGCGCCTGCTCAACCAGTACGTTCAGATCGCGATCGCCAAAGGCGCGCCACCATCCGGCTTCTACGGGTGAGGAAGGCCCGGCCTGATGGCGCCACTGCGCCGGAACGGGCAGCGATCCCGGCGCCTTTTCGACTTTGGTGGCGCAGCCGACGGGCAGCAGGATAACGATCAGCAGCGCCAGCGCCCGAGGCCTCATTTCGACTCTCCGGCGGCGGTATCGATATTCACCTCAACGGACATGCCGGGTCGCAGACGCTCTACTTTTTCGCTGGTAATGGCTATCCGCACCGGAATACGCTGGGCGATTTTGACAAAGTTGCCGGTAGCGTTATCCGGCGAAATCGCGCTGAACTCCGAACCGGCCGCAGGCGAAATATATTCAACTTTGCCCTGATACGTTTCGCCGTTCAGTGCATCGACGGTAAAGGTCACGGGCAGGCCAGGCCGGATATGCGCCATCTGCGTCTCTTTCATATTGGCAACGACCCACTTCTGCGGCGGCACCAGCGAGGTAAGCCGGGTGCCTGCCGCCACGTAAGCGCCCAGGCGAACGGCAATCTGCCCCAGCTGGCCGTCGCGCGGCGCGATAATCCGGGTATTGTCCAGATCGATCTGCGCCAGCTCCAGCGCGGCCTGCGCATTCGCCACGTCCGCCTCCATTGAGGCATGGTTAACAATCGCGGTTTGCAGATCCTGACGGGAAACTTCCAGCGTGGCTTTCGCCTGCTGTACTTCGGCCAGCGTCTGGGCATTGCTGGCGCGGGAGGCGTCGCGCTCGCGCACGGACAGCGAGCCGTCAGACACCAGATTCTCGACGCGCTTTAAATCCAGCCCGCTTTTAAGCGCCTGAGCTTTGGCATTTTCCAGCACGGCCTGGTTGCGGGCGATCACCGCCTGCGCGCTGCGCCGCTGCTGGACGTTGTTCTCCAGCGCCGCCTTTTTGATCGCCAGCTGCGCCTGCGCCTGATGCACCCGCTGCCGGTAAATACGATCGTCAATGGTCATCATCACCTCGCCCTTACGCACCGGCTGGTAATCCAGCACGTTGACGGCGGTGACGTAGCCGCTGACCTGCGGACTGATAAACGTGACCTGGCCGCGCACGTAGGCGTTTTCCGTAGACTGAACTGAACTGGTGAAAGGCGGCAGCTGCCAGGCATAAAGGATCACCAGCACCCCGACCAGGGCAATGCCTGCGCCCGTCACTATAGAGATGATCCGTAGCCTGTTATTGCGTTCACGCTCGGCGAGCTGGCTCTGTTCCTGCTGACTCATTCATTCCTCATTATTTTATTCGCCTGCAGCATCTGCCTTTCCGCTTCCGCTTCGCGTTTGGCCTGCTGCCAGTTGAGATAGCGCAGCCGCGACAGACGCCACAGTACCCAGATTAATGTGACAAAGGCCATGCCGGCCGTAAGAAGATAGGTATCGTTGTAAGCCAGCACGTTTGCCTGCAGCGTAGCTACCGTCTGTAGCTGCGCCGTACTCTGCGCGCTGAGCTGAGCGGGATCGCCGATCAGGCTGTTGAACAGCCCTGAATATTGCGACAGCCGCTCGGTGACGTTGGGATCCAGCAGGGAGAGCTGGTCGCCCAGCAGGCTGGAGTGATATTTTTCCCGCCACACCTGAAACGTTCCCAGCAGCGCCGATCCGATCAGGCCGCCCAGATTCTGGCTCATGCCGAACAGCACCACCAGGCTGACCAGGTTTTTCGGCTGGGTCACTACGCTGCCGATATTCAGCAGCAGCGCGGGCGCAATAAAGAAGGTGCTGCTGAAACCCAGCAGGAACTGGCTGAAATACATATTGTTGCCGCGGGTCAAAGGGCTTGACTGTGCGTCCATCAACGAGGCTACGATAATCAACAGCAGCGACACCACGATTGGCCAGCTAAGATGTTTAACATTGATGGTCAGCGCGCTGGTGGCGATGCCGGCAATCACCCCCAGCAGGATAGCCAGCGCCAGGCCCTGCATCTGATCGTTCAGCAGCCCGACCTGCTGTAAATAGCCAATAGCGCCGGTATTCTGCTCGGCCAGCGTGACGCGCAGCATCACCATCACGATGCCAAGACGGAAAATGGCACCGGTACGCAGCCAGCGCGTATTGATTAAGGGATTGCTGCGGTTATGTTCAAGCACCACGGCGGCAATCACCAGCACCAGCCCGAGCGCCAGACATACGCCCAGCCACGGCGTGCTGGTCCACCACTCAATGCGGCCCAGCGACAGCACGGCGCAAAACAGCGCCATACCCGGCGCCATCAGCATAAAGGTCAGAAAATCCTTCTTTTCAAACACCTTCATACGATCGCCCGGCGGCAGCTTCAGGATCAGCACCGCCCCCAGGCAGATCATCGCCAGCCCAAGCTCAAACAGGTAAAGACCACGCCACTGCTCCAGCTGCAGCAGCTCGCTGGAAAAGAGGCGCGCCAGCGGGATAGCCAGCTGTGAAGCGCCCAGGCCGATAGCCATCGCTTTTAAGCGATGCTTTGCCGGCCAGGCCTGCACCTGATAATAAATGCCCAGCGAGCTAAGGGCCGCGCCTACCATGCCGTGGGCGGCGCGCACGATAATCGCCGAGCTAAGATCGTTAACCAGCAGATGAAAGAAAGACACCAGCGCGTAAAGCACCAGGAAGGCTTCGGTAAAGGCGCGCAGACCATACTGCTGGCGGAATTTCACCAGCAGCAGGTTAATAGAAATGTTGCCCATCACGTAAACCGAAGGCAGCCAGGCTATTTCATTGCTGTAGGCGCCAAACACGCCCTGTAAATTGCTCAGGTTCGCCGTGACCAGCGCATTACTCAGCGCGCCGGTAACGGAAATCAGCAGTCCGATCAGACCAAAGGCGATGCGTTTTGGCGTGGGATGGAGAGGTGTTGAGGGCGATCCGGGCAGCATCGGCTTTTCGCCTGGCGCCCATTCGCGCGGCGCGAAAGGATCGGGACGGTTAGCGCGCACGCTATTTCGCCTCGGTCGCTTTCAACAGTTTTTGCAGCACTCGCTGTGCGACGATTAATTCGTCGCGGCTGATGGTCGCCAGCAGCTCGTTACGCAGCTTTTCTATCTCGCCCGCCAGCTGCTGATGCAGGGCCGTTCCCGCTGGCGTAATGGCGACCAGACGTTTGCGGCGATCTTCCGGCGGCTGCGTTCGCACCACCAGCTGCTGTTTAACCAGCCGATCCACCAGCGGCACTATCGTCGCCTCTTCCAGGCCCAGCGCCAGCGCCAGCTCTTTTTGGCTGACGGGCGCGGTTTGCGTTGCCAGCGTCGCTATCGCCATCCAGCTGCTGGTGGTTAAACCATCTTCTTTCACACGACGATCGATCGCCTGCCGCCAGGCCTGAGCAGTCAGGTGAAGCAGCCGGGAAAAGGTGAGATCCTGAATATTCAATATATAGAAGCCTGATAATTAGGTTGCTAACAAAAAACAGAGCATGATTATAATCAAGGATCATAGTCGACAGAAAGCGGTTTGCCGTGGTCCTGGGAAAATTATCGCAAAACAGGCTCTGCGCCTGCACGGCAAGCCAGCAGCCCGCGATAAAGGTTTTTTATTCCTGAAAAGCATTGACAGAATATAAAGCGAGGCGGCAGCGCCCCACCATACCAGAGCGGTTTAAATAGTTGCGGTGCCGGATAGTCAGGAAAAAGGGGTAACCATGTACGCATCATGATTTCAGACGGGGAATTTCAGGCGCAAAATATCGAACAAACTATGCGCTATGACAGAAAGGTTAAAATAGTTCCAGTGCCAGGTAATCAGGAAAAATGAATAGTCATGCACACACAAAAAAATGATGTCAGGCGGCATGTCAGGCGGGTATTTTCAGGCACAAAAAAACCGCCTTGCGGCGGCTTCACGACATTGCACAAAGTGCTTGTTTTTATTTGTTTTAATCGGTAGTCAAAGCGTGGTGCCCGGGGCGGGACTTGAACCCGCACAGCCATAAGCCGAGGGATTTTAAATCCCTTGTGTCTACCGATTTCACCACCCGGGCATGGGTGTAAAGTGGAGGCGCGTCCCGGAGTCGAACCGAGGTAGGCGGATTTGCAATCCGCTGCATGGCCACTCTGCCAACGCGCCTTTATTCTGCTTTGCTGCCAGCGCTACGCTGACCGCTAAATCTGGAGCGGGAAACGAGACTCGAACTCGCGACCCCGACCTTGGCAAGGTCGTGCTCTACCAACTGAGCTATTCCCGCATTTTTCAGCGTTCTTAACAGAACTTGCTGATTTACTTTATCTTCTGGCGACTCAGCTGCCTTTCGATGCGTTGCATTCTACTGACTGGACGAAATGAGTCAACACAAATATCCGCACTTTTTTCTCGTTTGCTGCTTTTTAAATCGCATTGATCATCGTTCGAGCAGATCGCCGCGTGCCGCGCTCAAATACTGATACATCGACCAGAAAGTGAGGACGGCGGCCACGTAGAGCGCCGCCACGCCGATGCCTTCTACCAGGCGATCCGGACGCCACAGCAGCGCAAACAGCGCCAGCATCTGTGCCGTGGTTTTCACTTTGCCGATCCAGGAGACGGCCACGCTGCTGCGCTTGCCGATTTCCGCCATCCACTCACGCAGCGCCGAGATAATAATTTCCCGCGCGATCATCGTAGCCGCCGGTAGCGTAATCCACCATTCGTGGTAATGCCCGGCCACCAGAACCAGCGCAATAGCCACCATCACTTTGTCCGCAACCGGATCGAGAAACGCGCCAAAACGCGTGGTTTGTTTCCAGCGACGCGCCAGCCAGCCGTCGAACCAGTCGGTGATCGCCGCCACGATAAAGATCAGTGCGCAAACCAGCGGCGCCCATTCAAACGGCAGATAAAAAGCCAATACAAAGAAAGGGATCAACACGACACGAAGCAGAGTAAGTAAGGTCGGAATATTAAAATGCATAGGTACGCTAACTGTCTGGGCAGAGTAGAATTTGTCCCTATGTTCCTACAATGCCTTAGCCAACGCAATGCTTAGTGTTTCAGCGAATAAAAGATTTTCTCCGCCAGCGCCTGCGAAATGCCGGGCACCCGAGCAATCTCCTCGACCGAAGCGTTCATCAGCGGCTGCAGGCCGCCCATATATTTAAGCAGCATTTGACGACGTTTAGGCCCTATGCCTTCGATGCTTTCCAGGGCGCTGGTATTTTTAACTTTCGCCCGTTTATTGCGATGGCCGGTAATTGCATGATTGTGAGAGTCGTCACGAATATGCTGGATGACATGCAGCGCTGGCGAGTCGGACGGCAGAGAGAATCCCTCCCCTTCCGGCTCGAAGAACAGCGTTTCCAGCCCGGCTTTGCGATCGCTGCCTTTGGCCACGCCCAGCAGGATCGGCCGATCTTTATCCCAGCCGACATCCAGTTCCGCAAACACGGCTTTCGCCTGCGCCAGCTGGCCTTTGCCGCCGTCGATCAGGATCAGGTCTGGAATTTTACTCTCTTCCAGCTCTTTGCCATAGCGACGGCGCAGCACCTGATTCATGGCCGCATAGTCATCGCCCGGCGTAATGCCGGTAATGTTATAGCGCCGATATTCAGAACGCAGTGGGCCATTGCTGTCGAAAACCACACAGGAAGCCACCGTCTGCTCGCCCATCGTATGGCTGATATCAAAGCATTCCATCCGTTTGATTTCCGGCAGATCCAGCACTTCACTTAACGCCTGTAAGCGTTGGTGAATAGTGGACTGCTGCGAAAGACGGCTAACCAGCGCGGTGCTGGCATTCGTTCTTGCCAGCTTCAGGTAGCGAGCGCGATCGCCGCGCGGATTGCTCTGAATGGAAACTTTTCTGCCGGCCATTTCGCTCAGCGACGCGGCTAACAGATCTTTTTCCGGCAGCGCGAAGTCCAGCAGAATATCAGCAGGCAGCGTGCGCGCCTGGCTGCCCTGTAGGTAGAACTGCCCGACAAACGTCTGCACCACTTCGGCGATATCGGTGCCGCCCGGCACTTTAGGGAAGTAGCTGCGGCTGCCCAGCACTTTGCCCTGACGGATAAACAGCACGTGCAGGCAGGCCATCCCGGCATCGAAAGCGACGCCGATAACATCCAGATCGTCGCCATTATTGGAAACGAACTGCCGTTCGGTTACGCGCCGTACCGCCTGGATCTGGTCGCGCAGCCGCCCTGCTTCCTCAAACTTCAGCGCCTGGCTGGCTTCCTCCATACGGCTAATCAGCTGCTTCAGCACCTGATCGTCTTTGCCGGACAGGAACAGCCGTACATAGTCCGTCTGTTGCGCATACTCTTCTTCGCTGACTAACCCCGCCACGCACGGCCCAAGGCAGCGCCCGATCTGATATTGCAGGCACGGGCGGGAGCGGTTGCGGTATACGCTGTTTTCGCACTGGCGGATCGGGAATATTTTCTGCAACAGCGACAGCGTTTCCCGCACCGCATAGCCGTTAGGGAAAGGCCCGAAATATTCGCCTTTGGCATGCTTGGCGCCGCGATGGCTGGCCAGACGAGGATGCTCATCCGCGCTGAGGAATATATAGGGATAGGATTTGTCGTCGCGCAGCAGGACGTTATAGCGCGGCTGATACAGCTTGATGTAGTTATGCTCAAGCAGCAGCGCTTCGGTTTCGGTATGGGTGACCGTCACGTCTATCTGATGAATGCTGGCGACCAGCGCTTCGGTTTTTCGGCTGCCCAGATTGCCACGAAAGTAGCTGGACAGGCGTTTTTTTAAATCTTTGGCTTTACCGACGTAGATAACCGTGCCGCCAGCATCATACATGCGATAGACGCCTGGCTGGCTGGTGACCGTTTTCAGGAAAGATTTGGCATCAAAAACATCATTCACTACTGGTTAACGACTCCGCATTGAACAGCCCGTGCCGGATAGCCAGATGCGTTAACTCGACGTCGCCGCTAATGTTCAGCTTGCTGAACATACGGTAGCGATAGCTGTTAACGGTCTTCGGACTCAGGCTAAGCTGTTCGGAAATATCTGCCACTTTCTGGCCCCTGGTGATCATCAGCATAATCTGTAATTCGCGTTCCGACAAACAATCAAAAGGCGACTCCGTTTTTTGCGGCTCGATCTGGCTGAGGGCCATCTGCTGGGCGATATCCGAGGCAATGTAGCGTTGTCCGGCGTTAACCTGGCGAATCGCGCTGACCACTTCCTGCGGCGCGGCGCCCTTGCTGAGATAGCCGGCCGCCCCCGCCTGCATTACCCTGGCGGGCAGCGGATTTTCAGTGTGGATGGTCAGCATAATGATTTTCACATCCGGGCTGTAGCGCACGATTTTCCGCGTTGCCTCAAGCCCGCCGATGCCGGGCATGTTCATATCCATCAGCACGACGTCGACATCATTGCTGCGGCACCACTTCACTGCGTCTTCGCCGCAGCAGGCTTCACCGACAACCTGAAAGCCTTTGATGTCTTCCAGAATGCGTCGAATGCCGGCCCGCACCAGTTCATGGTCGTCAACAAGAAGAACGCGTATCAAAAGGCCTCTCCAAATGGGTATTAACGGGGGGAAGGATCATTAACAGACCGTCGATTTTACCTCTTTTTGATTGCCGTTAGAACATAAATAAACGCCTGTTCCGCCGGGTGTTATTGCACGCCGTGCGCGCCAGGTGCCTGTATAGATGGGGTAAATATGATATACTCGTTACTTAATTGTATTATCAGCACCAAAAATCGCGCAGCCGATCCGTTAATAAAAAAACCAGGAGAAAACATGAGCGACACTGATTTTTCAACCAGTAAAGATACGCAAACTTTGGCCGAAGAGATGGCCTGCATGAAAGCGCTGGTTACATTTATGTTGAAAGGTATGGGCCAGGCCGATGCCGGTAAGGTAATTATTAACATGGAAAAATATATTGCTCAGCTGACGGATCGCCAGCAGGCGGACGTGTTCAGTAGCACGATTAGTCAAATTAAGCAGGCTTACCGCCAGTAATTGCCCGCAGCAAAGTAGCCCATTGTCTGCCGGTCAGCGTAGGGCTCGCTTAACTCACCAATGACTTAAGGGAACAATGGGCTTAATTTTTAAAGCTGTTTTGGGTGCGCTGGTTGTCGTTTTGATTGGTATTTTATCTAAAACGCGCAGCTATTATCTGGCTGGCCTGCTGCCGCTCTTCCCTACCTTCGCGCTGATTGCCCACTATATCGTAGCCAGCGAACGCGGCATTGAGGCCCTCCGCACCACCATCATCTTTGGTATGTGGGCCATCATCCCCTATTTTATCTATCTGCTGACGCTCTGGTATTTTGTCGGCATGATGCGGCTCCCCCTGGCGCTTGGTGGCGCCGTGGGGTGCTGGTGTCTGGCCGCATGGCTGTTGATTACGCTGTGGGCGCGCAGTCAGGCTTAAGCCTGACGTCCTCTGCCGCTCCAGCTGACGGAAACACCCAGCGTCGGCAGCACCTCTTCAGGGCTGAAACGGCGCGCGCCACGGAATTTTTCCGCCAGATTAGGCTGGTTAACCGGGATCCTGACGGCGAAAAGATTATCTTCAGACTGAATGACGCCTGCCGTTAACGGTTCATAGACCACCAGATGCTGTTCGAACATTCTTTCCAGCATTGGCGTAGCCGCGCTATAAAGGTATTCCACGCCCGACTGTTCGGCCAGCTGCACGCTGTGCCAGAGAATGCTAAGCGGTAGCTCGGGGTCAACATCCAGACGGGCAGAAAAACGCGACATTTCCCAGATAGCCTGCTGGCGCTTCTCTCCGCTTTCCCTGTCGTTCCACTCCATCAGGCGAGCGCAGCCGCAAATGCCTTGCTGTGCGGTCCAGGCGATTAACCAGACCACGTCCGAGCGGTCAAAGCGATCGTACTCCTGGCCAGGTGTACTTAACCGCGATGGAATCGACCATCCTTCGCCCCGCGCGAAAACGCTGTAGCGATAACTTCCTAATTCTGCCAGCAAAGACGAGGGCATGTCCCTTAGCTTGGTCTGGATAATCTTCATCATTAATCCTCTGTTGCATTCACCGCTGAATGCCTTTCCATGTGGCTCAGGCCTGGCAACCCCAGGCGCAGGGTAGACAACCGACCGGCAATACGAAACTACTAAAATTGGTAGCTATGATTCGTTTAAAGTAGCCCAATCGCAGCGGCATAAGAGGCCACCTGCGTTTTATTTGGCGCGTTGAACTTTCTTTGCATATTTTTCTGATGAAAATTCACAGTATGTGTTGAAATGGACAGGATCAGTGAGATTTCCGCTGCGGTTTTGCCTTCTGCTGTCCATTTGAGTATTTCTCGTTCCCGCTGGCTTAAAGGCATCGTCATTACGCTGAGCGAACGATCCTTTACGCGCTGTAAAGCATCAAGTATCCGGTCCGACAAAAACTGGAGTTTAAGTTGTTTTTCAGCGCATAACGCTGTCTTTTCAAAAGATTTACCCGAGGCCATCGACAAAATGCCCACAACGCGGTTGCTGGCTATCCTGGAGCAGGAAAACCCGGAACGAATACCAAACTCTTTAGCGGCATCGAACACTTTTCGTCCTTCCTTGACCACCGGATCGTTCCACAGCAGCAAAGTGCCCGGTACCTGGCAATAGCGAATGATCGGATCAACTTCCGAAAAATTTTCTTCCTGCCATTTCCGCACCCACCTTTCAGGATAGTTGGAAAAAACAAATATTTTAGGGCGAGTAAAAGGAACAGGATGGCGTATATATAGCGCATAGAAATTTAGCCCCAGATCCAGCGTGTGTTGGGCAAGCAGTCGCATTATTTCAGTCGTATCTGTGACCTCAAGGAAAGCCGCCTCGGTTTCCTTACACCAGCTGAAATAATTTCCAGTAGCCATTGCTGCCTCGGATGGATGAGGCATCAGCCCGCATCCTGCTGTAAATTTAGGGTCAATTCTGAATACCAGGTAATATAGGGGGAGAATTAACGCCCACTACTTATCCTTATGTCGCGGGATAATAACAAGAAAAGGTGCTCCTGATTGTCCGAAAATCGCAGGCATAGCAGTAACCTTTTAAATTAACAGAAAAATGCAGCGTGATTGCGCCTGGTGACGCCGGTAGCTGTAGCTATCCACTATCCACTATCAGCCATCAGCCATCAGCCATCAGCCATCAGCCATCAGCCAAAAGGTTACCTTGTACCCGCCCGATGCCTCTTTTAAGAAACAAGAATAAGATTTTTCCTGGAAATATTCAATCATGCGCTTTTAAGGGTCGATTTTAAAGCCTGCTAAAAATTTATTGCTTAAAAGGAGGCACTTGCGGAAAATCAATTTGATACGACAGTATCAAATATTATAACCATCTGATTTACAGCAAATTAAAGCATTAAAGACAGAAATTTGTCTTTAGGATAATTATTAATTACGGCTGTAGTACGCCTTTTCTCCGCCCTCAATTGGCGACGACGCGCTTTTACCCGATCTGGAAATATGGCACCGGCCGGTTACCGACAGAGGCCAAATCCTCGCATGCCCAGATGAAAGTGCGAGGCGTGGGCGCGGTTGTAGTCCGGGCCCAGTGAATTACCATACCAGGCGCAGCTTTGCTGGAAAACTTGCCGTAGCCAGAGCGCCTCGGGGCGCTGCTGTCCCCACGTCTTCTGCACGGTAATTTGTCTGCCGTCCTGTAAGCGGAAACCCGCCACGTCCAGCGCTTCCGCCGTGGCATGTTCGCTTAGCCTGCCTGTGGCACGGTGATAAATATTTCTACAGGCGTAGCTGCCGACATGATCGATACGTGCCAGCGGTGAGCCGAGCTGCGCAGCCGCCAGTGGTTTTGCCGCCGTGATAAACATCGTGGTTGAGAGCGCCAGCGAGCAGCTGGCCAGAAACGAGGCGCTGAGACGCACATCGCCGAACCCCTGTACGCGCACCGGATCGGCAAGCGGACAATTTCCCCCAACGGGCCGGACGCGGCTGAAGCGGATATAGCCGCCTTCCTGCGCTCGCCGTAGTGCCGCCATACAGGCTTCGGGATCGTTTTGCAGCCGCTTTAGCTTATAGCGGGTGATCCAGCCCGGCGCGTCGGTGACGTTCAGCGGCGTAAAGGGGTTCCAGGCCGACGGCAGGTTTTTTTGCAGCCACGGCGTTATCAGCAACGTCAGCAGAATAATGATGCCTGCGCCAATCAGTGCTTTCATCATCTCCTCCCGTTCATGCCGCTCCGCCGGCCCGTTTTGTCGAATAATGAGTGTAGCGGCGTTTTTGTGCGATCGAACCAACTGTGAATAACTTTACCTGCCAGCCACGCGCTTTTACGTTAAGATTTGCGCCCTTAAGCGGAAAAACGATGTCGGCCTTATGCCGTTTTTTCCCGGAGAGCGCGGTAATACAACGAGTTGCCGACGCGCATTAACTAAATAACAGCCCTCAGAGCTGACACAACATCTACAGGATAACTTCTCGTTATGGTTGACCAATTGAAAAAGCCTCTTCAGGAGGAGGCGCCCGGCGAGCTGCGGCGCAACTTACATAACCGGCATATCCAGCTTATTGCAATCGGCGGCGCTATCGGCACCGGCCTGTTTATGGGGTCCGGGAAAACTATCAGTCTTGCCGGCCCGTCGATTGTTTTCGTCTATATGATCATCGGCTTTATGCTGTTCTTCGTGATGAGGGCGATGGGCGAGCTGCTGCTCTCCAACCTTGAATATAAATCTTTCGGCGATTTTGCCGCCGATCTGCTGGGCCCCTGGGCGGGTTACTTTACCGGCTGGACCTACTGGTTCTGCTGGGTGGTCACCGGTATTGCGGACGTGGTCGCCATCAGCTCTTATTTCCAGTTATGGTTCCCCAGCTTCTCGGTCGGCATGAGCGCCCTGCTCTGCATCGCCGTTTTCCTGACGCTGAATATCGCCACGGTGAAACTGTTCGGCGAGCTGGAGTTCTGGTTCGCCATCATCAAGATAGTGGCCATTGTCGCGCTGATCGTTACCGGCATTGTGCTGGTCGCTATGCACTACCCTTCACCGGGCGGCGGCACGGCGGCGCTGAGCAATATCTGGGATCATGGCGGCCTGTTTCCAAAAGGAATGAGCGGCTTTTTTGCCGGCTTCCAGATTGCGGTGTTCGCCTTTGTCGGTATTGAGCTGGTAGGCACGGCGGCTGCGGAAACGCACGATCCGAAGAAAGTCCTGCCGCGCGCTATTAACGCTATCCCGCTGCGCATCATTATGTTTTATGTTTTTGCGCTGCTGGTGATCATGGCCGTTACGCCGTGGACGCAGGTCGTGGCCGACCGCAGTCCTTTTGTGGAAATGTTTATGCTGATTGGCCTGCCGGCGGCCGCCAGCATCGTTAACTTTGTGGTGCTGACCTCCGCCGCCTCTTCGGCCAACAGCGGTATTTTCTCCACCAGCCGTATGCTCTACGGCCTGGCGCAGCAGGGCGTCGCCCATCCACGCTTCGGCAAGCTGTCGCGGCGCGCGGTGCCGACTACCGGCCTTTTCTTCTCCTGCTTCTGCCTGCTGGGCGGCGTAGCGCTGATTTACCTGATCCCGAACGTGATGAAGGTCTTTACGCTGGTGACCACCGTCTCCGCGATCCTGTTTATGTTCGTCTGGTCAATTATCCTTTGCTCTTATCTGGCCTACCGCAAGCAGCGCCCGCAGCTGCATGCCGAATCCGTCTATAAGATGCCGCTGGGCAAGGTGATGTGCTGGATATGTCTGGCCTTCTTCGCCTTTGTGCTGGTGCTGCTCTCGCTACAGGAAGATACCCGCCAGGCGCTGATGGTGACGCCGCTGTGGTTTGTGATGCTCGGCATCGGCTGGTGGCTACGCCAGCGCAAACAGCGTTAATACCAAGAACGGGCCTTTACGGCCCGTTCTGACTGCTGACAAATCTAAATAGCGCATGCATCCTGGTGTTTTTTTACAGCAATCTGGCTGTTTCACAGCGGCAGAGGCTGAGCGGATAAGCGGACCGTTTTGGCGCATGGACGCGCCAAACGAGCCTACAGGGACGTGCGCGTCCGTGTTCCGATCTGCCTCTGCCGCTTTTCACCAATCTGCAAGCGACCTGTTAGTTAAGGATAAGTTTGTCAACAATCTCAACGGGCCTTTACGGCCCGTTTTTTTTAGCGGACGCGGATACCTTCAATCACCATTCGCTGCACGTTTTCTACCGTTTCCAGGAAAAAAGCCTCGTCGTTGAGCGTACGTCCCGTGACGGCCTCGACCTGGCTGGCGAAATCCGCATAGTGCTGCGTGGTTGCCCACAGCATAAAAATCAGATGATGCGGCTCTACCGCCGCCAGCCTGCCCGCTTCTATCCAGCCTTTCACGATTCGTGATTTCTCATCCACCAGCGCTTTCAGGTCACCTTCCAGCTCCGCTTTCAGCAGCGGCGCGCCCTGTAGCATCTCCAGACAGAACAGCCGCGAGGCCTGCGGATGGTCGCGCGAGACTTCCAGCTTCAGCCGGATATAGTCACGTATAGCCACCAGCGGCTCCTGATCGCTGCGCAGCGCGCGCAGCGGCGCCAGCCAGACGTCCAGGATCTCCTTAAGCACG
Source organism: Erwinia artemisiae (assembly GCF_051400835.1). NCBI lineage: Bacteria > Pseudomonadati > Pseudomonadota > Gammaproteobacteria > Enterobacterales > Erwiniaceae > Erwinia > Erwinia artemisiae. The sequence continues at coordinate 100,781 of NZ_JBLFFM010000002.1, forward strand.
GCAATATAGAGCGCTTCTTTTGAAGGAAAGTAGTAAAGCAGATTGGTTTTTGAAACGTCTGCCCCTTCCGCCACCTTGTCCAGGCTGGTGCCGTGCAGACCATAAAGAGAAAACAGCTCAAGCGCCGCCGCCAGGATAGCCGTTCGCTTGGCGGCAACGGCTTTAGAACGCCGGGTCGGCGCGGGGGATTTTGCAGAATTCACCGTAACTCCATCCTTTAACCGGCGGGCGTCTTGCCACCGTGCACTTTTTTCGCTCACGTCCGCCTGCTTTTTGTGCATGAATTTTTACCAAATGGTCTGTTTCGGACCATATGCTCCACAACATTTTAACACAAATATCTCAACTGATTGAATCATAGCCTTTTTTATAAAGTGGCACAGCCTTTGCAATCTTTCTTTTGCGCCGCTCAACAGGGAGCAGGGAAGCAACGCAGCGCGGACCGTCACCGTTAACTATGAGGTATTCCCATGAAAGTTGGTGTTTTTATCCCTATCGGCAACAACGGCTGGTTGATCTCTACCACGGCTCCGCAGTACAAGCCGACTTTTGAACTGAACAAGGCTATCGTTCTCAAGGCGGAGCATTATCAGTTTGATTTCGCGCTGTCGATGATCAAACTGCGCGGCTTTGGCGGCAAAACCGAGTTCTGGGACCATAACCTGGAGTCCTTCACCCTGATGGCTGGCCTGGCCGCCGTGACTTCCCGCATCGAAATTTATGCTACGGCCGCCACCCTGACGCTGCCGCCCGCCATAGTAGCAAGAATGGCCGCGACCGTGGATTCGATTTCCGGCGGCCGCTTCGGCGTTAACCTGGTGACCGGCTGGCAGAAGCCTGAATATGAGCAGATGGGTATCTGGCCCGGCGACGACTACTTCGCGCGCCGCTACGACTACCTGACCGAATACGTCACCGTGCTGCGCGATTTATGGGGCACCGGCAAATCCGACCTGAAAGGCGAATTCTTTACCATGAACGACTGCCGCGTCAGCCCGCAGCCGCAAAGCCCGATGAAGGTGATTTGCGCAGGCCAGAGCGACGCCGGCATGGCTTTCTCCGCGCAGCATGCCGATTACAACTTCTGCTTCGGTAAAGGCGTCAACACGCCGACTGCCTTTGCCCCAACCGCCGCCCGCATGAAAAGCGCTGCGGACCTTGCCGGTCGCGACGTCGGCTCCTACGTGCTGTTTATGGTCATCGCCGATGAAACCGACGAGGCTGCCCGCGAGAAATGGGAGCGCTACAAAGACGGCGCAGATGAAGAGGCGCTGGCCTGGCTTACCACGCAAAGCCAGCAGGACAAGCGTTCCGGCAGCGATACCAACGTGCGGCAGATGGCCGATCCTACCTCGGCGGTCAATATCAATATGGGCACGCTGGTTGGTTCTTACGCCAACGTGGCGCGCATGTTGGATGAAGTGGCTACCGTACCCGGCACCCAGGGCGTGCTGCTGACCTTCGATGATTTCCTGCAGGGAATTGAGAATTTCGGCGAGCGTATTCAGCCGCTGATGTCCTGCCGCAGCCATATTGCCCTGTCCGCTAAAGAGGTAGCCTGATGAGCCTGCAAGAAACCGTGATCTGCACCACCGCCGCCACTAAAAACAGCGTTACCCTGCCCGCGCGCCCGGAAGCCATCGCTTTCCCGCCTGAGCAGACCGCGCTGATCGTGGTGGATATGCAAAATGCCTATGCCACCACCGGCGGCTATCTGGATCTGGCCGGGTTTGACGTTTCCGCCACCGCGCCGGTTATTGAAAAAATCGCTGTCGCCGTGAAGGCGGCGCGAGATGCCGGGATCCAGATTATCTGGTTTCAGAACGGCTGGGACGACCAGTACGTGGAGGCAGGCGGCCCCGGCTCGCCAAACTGGCATAAATCCAACGCGCTGAAAACGATGCGCAACCGGCCCGAGCTGGCGGGCACGCTGCTGGCGAAAGGCGGCTGGGACTATGAGCTGGTTGACCAGCTTCAGCCGCAGCCCGGCGATATTGTGCTGCCGAAACCGCGCTACAGCGGCTTCTTTAATACGCCGCTGGACAGCATGTTGCGCAGCCGCGGCATTCGCCATCTGATCTTTACCGGCATTGCCACCAACGTCTGCGTGGAATCGACGCTGCGCGACGGGTTTTTTCTGGAATATTTCGGCGTGGTGCTGGAAGACGCTACCTATCAGGCCGGCCCGCTTTTCGCCCAGCAGGCCGCCATTTTTAACATCGAAACCTTTTTTGGCTGGGTAAGCAACGTAGAAACTTTCTGCACCGCGCTGCAAACCGCCAGCGTTGCGCAAACACAAACGGCCTGAGGCAGGAGAAAACGATGCCAAAAACGATTATTACTCCGCCGGGCACCGGCGTGCCCATTGCGCCTTTTGTGCCCGGCACGCTGGCCGATGGCGTGGTCTATGTCTCCGGCACCTTGCCTTTCGATCGGGACAACAACGTGGTGCACGTCGGCGATGCGGCGGCACAAACGCGGCACGTGCTGGAGACGATCAAAAGCGTTATCGAAACCGCAGGCGGCACCATGGCTGACGTCACGTTTAACTCCATATTCCTGACCGACTGGAGCAACTATGGCGAGATCAACCGGGTTTACGCCGACTATTTCCCCGGCGAAAAACCCGCACGCTTCTGTATTCAGTGCGGGCTGGTAAAGCCGGACGCGCTGGTGGAAATCGCATCAATCGCGCATATCGGCAGCTAACGGAGGCGCCATGCATCTTGACATTTCCGGCCTGGCGCAGCCTTCTGCGTCCACGCTGGTGCTCTCTGCCGGTCTGGGCGGGCTGGGCAGCTTCTGGCAGCCACAGCTCGCCGAACTGCGCAAGGCGTACCGCGTGGTAACTTACGATCAGCGCGGCACCGGACGCAGCCCGGATACGCTGCCCGCTGGCTACAGCATGCGCGATATGGCCGAAGAGCTGGCCTCGGCGCTGGCGGCGCGCGACATCGTCCGCTTCGACATTATCGGCCACGCGCTGGGCGGCATGGTGGCGATGCAGCTGGCGCTCGACTACCCCGAACGCGTGGCGCGGCTGGCGATCGTTAACGGCTGGCTGCGGCTTGACGCCCATACCCGCCGCTGCTTTCAGGTTCGTCAGGATCTGCTGCTGAACGTCGGCGTGGAAGCTTACGTTCGCGCGCAGCCGCTGTTTCTCTATCCTGCCGACTGGCTGGCGGAAAACGAAGCGCGTATCGAAGCGGAAGACGCGCTGCATAACGCGCATTTTCAGGGTACTGAAAATTTGCTTCGCCGCCTGCACGCGCTGATGAGCTGCGACTTTACGCAACAGGCCGGGCAGATTACCCAGCCAGCGCTGCTGATCTGTTCGCAGGACGATCTGCTGGTGCCGTCGATCTGCTCGCAAAAACTGTACGAGGCGCTGCCAAACGCCACGCTGGAGGCGATGCCTCGCGGCGGTCATGCCATGAGCGTGACGGAAAGCGCCGCCTTTAACGCCCTTTTACTGACCTGGCTGGACGAAACCGCGCCCGCCCACTTTTCCCCGGAGCCGCTATGGCAGAAGCCCTGAATTCCACCGCGCTGGCGACGCTGTTCACCGCCGCGCGCACCTACAATGGCTGGCAGGATCGTCCCGTCAGCGACCAGCAGCTTGCTGAACTTTATGATTTGATCAAGATGGGGCCGACCTCGGCCAACTGTAGCCCGGCCCGCTTCTGTTTTGTGCGTAGCGCGGAAGGCAAAGCGAAGCTGAAGCCTGCCCTTTCCAGCGGCAATCTGGAAAAAACCCTGACCGCGCCGGTGACGGCTATCGTCGCCTGGGATCCGGCTTTTTACGAGCAGCTACCCACGCTATTTCCTCATGCCGACGCCAAAGCCTGGTTTACCAGCAGCCCGGCGCTGGCGGAGGAGACGGCCTTTCGCAACAGTTCGCTTCAGGCGGCTTATCTGATTAGCGCCTGCCGCGCGCTCGGTCTGGATACCGGCCCGATGTCCGGCTTTGACCGGGCGATGGTCGATACCACCTTCTTCGCCGACAGCGGCTGGAAAAGTAATTTATTAGTCAATATCGGCTATGGCGACGCGAGCAAAGTCTATGCGCGGCTGCCAAGACTGGCTTTTGCCGATGCCTGCACGCTTGTATAAGGGGAAAATTATGTCTGTGGATACGTTAATGCCTGAAGTCGTGTCGGGCGTGGAAAAACAGTCGTTTCGCAACGCAATGGCGCGCCTGGGCGCGGCGGTCAACATCATTACTACCGACGGCCCTGCGGGACGCGCCGGTTTTACCGCTTCCGCCGTTTGCAGCGTGACCGATTCGCCGCCAACGCTGCTGGTGTGCCTGAATCGCTCCGCCTCCGTTTATGAGGTTTTCAACGCTAACCGCCAGCTTTGCGTTAATACGCTGGCCGCCGGACATGAGGAACTCTCCGGCCTGTTTGGCGGCAAAACGCCGATGGAGGCGCGCTTCCAGGCCGCAGAGTGGTCAACCCTGACCACAGGTTCGCCGGTGCTTGCGGGCGCGGTAGCCTCGTTTGACTGTCACGTTACGCAAATCGCCAGCGTCGGTACGCACGACGTGTTGATCTGTGAAATCCACGCGCTGGTCTGCAACGACCAGACTCACGGCCTGATCTGGTTCGATCGCGGCTACCACCACCTGGCGCGGCGGGATGCCTGATCCCCGCTCCGGCGGCTACTGATTCACTTCTCTGGAGAAGACGATGGCTGATTCCTGGTTCCCCCAATGGCGGCAGTCGGTGTCCGCCACGGGCCTTGTGGCCCCTGATGAAACGCTGCCGCCGGGCCAGACAATTATTATGGGACTACAGCACGCGGTCGCGATGTTTGGCGCCACGGTGCTGATGCCGCTGCTGATGGGGCTCGATCCCAACCTTTCGGTGATGATGTCCGGCATCGGCACCCTGCTGTTCTTTCTGATTACTGGCGGGCGCGTGCCCAGCTATCTTGGATCCAGTGCCGCTTTTGTCGGCGTGGTGATCGCGGTCACCGGCTTTAACGGCCAGGGCGTCAATCAGCATCTTGGCGTCGCGCTGGGCGGCATTATCGCCTGTGGCCTGCTGTATACGCTTATCGGCGTGGTGGTGATGAAGGTCGGTACGCGCTGGATTGAAAAGCTGATGCCGCCGGTGGTGACGGGCGCGGTGGTGATGGCGATCGGCCTGAACCTGGCGCCGATTGCGGTTCGCAGCGTCTCCTCTTCCATGTTCGACAGCTGGATAGCCGTGATGACCGTGATCTGCATCGGTCTGACGGCCGTCTTTACGCGCGGCATGGTGCAGCGGCTGCTGCTGCTGGTTGGGCTGATAGCGGCCTGGGCGATTTATGCACTGCTGACCAACGGCTTCGGCCTGGGTAAACCGGTGGACTTCGGCCTTATCGCCAGCGCGCCCTGGTTTGGTCTGCCGACCACGACCGCGCCGATTTTTAACAGCCAGGCGATGTTTACCATCGCGCCGGTGGCGATCATTCTGGTAGCGGAAAACCTGGGGCATCTTAAAGCGGTTGCGGGCATGACAGGTAAAAACCTCGATCCGTGGATGGGCAGAGCCTTTGTCGGCGACGGGCTGGCGACCATGTTGTCAGGCGGCCTGGGCGGCAGCGGCGTGACCACCTATGCAGAAAATATCGGCGTGATGGCGGTGACGAAAGTCTATTCGACGCTGGTGTTTGTGGCGGCGGCGGTTATCGCCATTCTGCTGGGCTTTTCGCCCAAGTTCGGCGCGCTGATCCATACCATTCCCGCACCCGTGATCGGCGGCGCGTCTATCGTAGTATTCGGCCTGATTGCCGTGGCCGGCGCGCGTATCTGGGTGCAGAATAACGTCGATTTGGGCCAGAACGGCAATCTGATTATGGTTGCCGTTACGCTGGTGCTGGGCGCAGGCGATTTTGCGCTGAAAATTGGCAGCTTTACCATGGGCGGGATCGGCACGGCGACCTTCGGCGCCATCATCCTTAACGCTATTCTCAGCCGACGCCGCGCCGCCGCGCTGAACGATGTGGCAAGGCAGCAAAGCTAGCTTTGTCTCTCAGCGGGCGAAGGCCGCTTCGCCCGCTTTTTCAGCTTGAGCTCGCTAATCAGCACGCCAGCGACAATCAGCGCGCCGCCGAGTAGCGCAACGCCAGGCAACCGCTCGCCCGCCACCCTTCCAACAATGCCCGCCCAAACCGGTTCACCCGCGTAGATAACCGTCGCGCGAGTAGGCGACACGCTGCGCTGCGCCCAGTTCATGGTGACCTGAATCAATGCGCTGGCCGCGCCCAGCCCCAGCGCGCTATACCATAAATAAGGGGAAGAAGCCGGTACGGCTTCGCCGTTGGGCACCATCAGCATAAACGAGCAAAGCGAGGCCGCTGCCAGCTGCACAACGGTGACTCTTTTGACGTCCACTTTGCCCGCGCTGGCGCTGATTAAAATAATTTCGCCTGCGATAGCCAGCGTGCTGAGCAGCGTCGCCGTTTCCCCGGCGCTGAACGAAAGCGAGCCGCTTTTCGGCCCGGCAAGCAGCATCAGGCCGCTAAACGCCAGCACGATACCGACCCAGGCCATCACGCCCGGCATGCGCCGCAGAAAAAGCCACTGCAGCAGCGGCACCAGCGGCACATACAGGGCGGTGATAAAGGCTGACTGGCTGCTCTCGATGGTTTGCATTCCCCAGGTTTGCAGGCCGTAGCCGCCGCTGATAGCGACGCCGATAGCCGCTCCGGCCCTGCATTCCGCCAGCGTCAGGCCGCGCAGCGACTTCCGCGCAACCAGGGCCAACAGCAGCGCCGCCGTGGCAAAACGCAGGCCAACGAAAAAGAAAGGGCCGCTGACGGTCATGGCATGGTGCACGGCCAAAAAGGTGCCGCCCCAGACCATGGTAATCAGCATCAGCACCAGCTCCTGCGAGCTGAGGGAAAATTTGTAGCGGGAAAGGAAAGACATAGCGCGCTCGTATAAATTTTTGGCGCAGTGTGGCAAGGGTTGTTGTGGGAATCAATCAGAAAAAGTTAAACGACGATCACGCCGCCGGGTGGCCCCGGCGGCGTAAGGATGGACTAACCGGATGTCTTGTCACGACTGCCCCGGCTGTTGCGTCCTCCTTTTTCCCCGGCCTGTGAAGCGCGCTGCGGGTCATTTTTAAAATTACCGCCGCTGGCCTTGCCGCCTTTACGGCCTGCTTCTGATGCTCTTTTACGGTCTTCAGCGAAATTTCCAGATCCACCACGATGTTCTGCCATTTCTTACCTCCGAATAGTTAAGCCATCATACTGCATTCATACGGTGAGCCTGTGGCTTCACCCTGGCGACGGTGGCCGCTCTTTCTGTGCACCGTCCCGTTATTAAGCATAGATTATCGACGCGAAGCGCGAATTATTTTATCAAAAAGCAGGTTTGCCAGGCGCTTTTACGGCTAAAAATTGCCGAAAATCATATTATTAAATCTAATATTTATTTTAAGCATTTTCTGGAATGTACCCGTTTTTATCCCTCGCTTTTTGCGTTTCTGCAAGCTGGAGCAGCCTCATCTATACTTTTCTATCGAACGCTGTTTAAAACCACCTACTCAGGGAGTGAACGATGGCTAAAATTTTAGTGCTTTACTATTCGATGTACGGACATGTGGAAACCATGGCGAAGGCGGTAGCAGAAGGCGCACGACGCGTCAGCGGCGCGGAAGTGACTCTGAAACGCGTGCCTGAAACCATGAACGCTGAGCGTTTTGCTCAGGTCGGCGGCAAAACCGATCAGGATGCGGCCGAAGCCACGCCGGACGAACTGCCGCAGTACGACGCTATTCTGTTCGGCACGCCGACGCGCTTTGGCAATATGTCCGGACAAATGCGCACCTTCCTTGACCGCACCGGCGGCCTCTGGGCATCCGGCGCCCTGTTCGGCAAAATCGCCAGCGTTTTCGCTTCTACCGGCACCGGCGGCGGCCAGGAACAGACGATTACCTCAACCTGGACTACACTTGCTCATCACGGCATGGTTATCGTACCTATTGGGTACGGTGCGAAAGAGCTGTTTGATATTTCACAGGTTCGTGGCGGCACGCCCTACGGCGCCACGACGTTCGCTGGCGGTGACGGCTCGCGTCAGCCCAGCGAAGATGAACTGAATATTGCCCGCTATCAGGGTGAATATGTCGCCGGACTGGCGGTAAAACTGAACGGATAACCTCAACTCACAGGAGAACAGTATGGCTACGCAACAATCTAAAGAACATCGAGTGGGAGAATGGGCAAGTATTCGTTCCACCTCGCCTGAAATTGCCGAAGCCATTTTTGAAGTGGCGAACTACGATGAGAAGCTCGCCGAGGGGATTTGGGAGCAACAGGGTAATGATGAAGTTCTGATCCGCGCGTTTGAAAAAACCGATCAGGACGTGCTGACCTGGGATAACGTCCCGGTCGAGCGTAAAAACGTCTAACCTCCACTGCGGCGAAACAGCAGTGCATTCTGCTGTTTCGTCGCGTTGCACAGCACAAACTGACACCCTTCCGCCTTGTTAAATCAATAAATCCTCTACTACGCTTATTCTCACCATTTAGCCTGACGGCCTTGAGAAGGAGCCACCATGTCCTATAAAACCATCAATCCTGCCAATAACGAACTGATTAAATCCTGGCCGGAGCATGACGATCGGCAGGTGGAAGCCGCGCTGAAAACCGCCGACGACCTTTATCATTCTTCCTGGTCCAAAGGCCCAATCCAGCCGCGCCTTCAGGTGCTGGCAAAGCTGGCCAACCTGATTGACAGCCGCGTGGACGAACTGGCAAAAACCGCCAGTATTGAAATGGGTAAACTGATTGAGCAGAGCCGTGGCGAAGTGCAGCTTTGCGCGAAGATTGCTCGCTACTATGCGGAAAACGCCGAGCGTTTCCTTGCCCCAACCTCTTATCCCACCGATCTGGGCGAAGCCTGGGTGGAAAATCACCCAATCGGCGTGCTGGTAGCCGTAGAGCCGTGGAACTTCCCTTACTATCAGCTGATGCGCGTGCTGGCGCCGAATCTTGCTGCCGGTAACCCGGTGCTGGCGAAACATGCCGCCAACGTGCCGCATTGCGCCACGCTGTTTGAAGAGCTGGTAACGGAAGCCGGCGCGCCAAAAGGCGCCTGGACTAACCTTTTCGTCAGCAACGATCAGATCGCCTCGCTGATTGCTGACGATCGCGTTCAGGGTGCGGCCCTGACCGGTTCCGAGCGCGCAGGCAGCGCCGTAGCGCAGCAGGCCGGTAAATACCTGAAAAAAACCACGCTGGAGCTGGGCGGCAACGACGTCTTCGTAGTGCTGGACGACTGCGATTTGGATAAAGCCGTGAAGGCTGGCGTTGGCGCGCGCCTGAGCAACTGCGGCCAGGTTTGCACCGCCGCTAAACGCTTTATCGTGCAGGAAAAAGTGGCCGATGCCTTTATCGAAAAATTCACTCAGGCCTTCCGCGAAGTGAAGATCGGCGATCCGCTGGATAAAAGCACCACGCTTGGCCCACTCTCTTCCGCCAGCGCGCGCGATACGCTGGTTAAGCAGGTGGAGAACGCGGTAGCCAAAGGCGCGAAGCTGCATCTGGGCGGCAAGGCGGTAGAAGGCGAAGGCTGTTTCTATGAGCCGACAATCCTTTCCGGCATTACCCGCGACAACCCGGCTTACTTTGAAGAGTTTTTCGGCCCGGTTGCGCAAATCTATGTGGTAAAAGATGAGGAGGAAGTGGTGAAACTGGCCAACGATTCGCATTACGGCCTTGGCGGCTCGGTCTTTACCAGCAATATCGAGCGCGGCAAAACCCTGGCCTCGCGCATTGAAACCGGTATGGTTTATATCAACTCCGCCAGCGATACCGCACCAGAACTGCCGTTTGGCGGCGTGAAACGCTCAGGCTACGGCCGCGAGCTTTCCGATCTGGGCATCAAAGAGTTTGTAAACCAGAAACTGGTTGTGGTCAGCAAAGGCTGATCGCCAGACGTAAAAAAGGCCGACAGCGTCGGCCTGAAATCAGGTTCTGACAGAGCATGATAAGACCGGCAATCAGCCGGTCTTTTTTTCGCCCGCCGTCAGGAAGATTTGTTTTCCGTCTGCGCTGCCGGAGCCGCTTTGTCGTCCGCAGGCTTGCTGGCGGTATCGGCCGCGTTGTTATCCACCGGCGCGGCGTTAGCTGATGTCTTTTCGGCATCAGCTTTATCAGCAGCGGCTTTATTGGCCGCAGCTTTCTCCTCAGCGGCCTGTTTTGCCGCGGCGTTGTCCGCTGCGGCTTTGTCAGACGCCTGCTTTGCTGCCGCTTTATCAGCAGCCGCTTTATCGGCGGCGGCCTTATCCGCTGCGGCTTTCTCCGCCGAGGCTTTCGCTTTCGCGGCTTTGTCCGCTGCAGCTTTATCAGCAGCGGCCTTATCGGCGGCCGCTTTGTCGCTGGCGGCTTTCTCCTGCGCGGCTTTTTCATTCGCTACTTTTTCGGCCGCGGCTTTATCCGCCTCGGCTTTGTCCGCTGCCGCTTTATCCGCAGAGACTTTGGCCTGCGCCGCTTTTTCGGCCGCCGCTTTATCCGCTGCTGCTTTATCGGCTGCGGCCCTATCGCTGGCGGCGGTTGCCTGGGCTGCCGCCATCGGCGTACCGGCAATGGCTTTATTCAATACCTGAGTAAACTGATCCCACGGGCAAAAGCCGTTGGCATCGGTCTTACAGCCGTTCATCTCAAGCGTCACGCGTTTTGGCGGCGTATCCAGAGAAAGTGGCGTCGCGTCGCGCAGCTGATCGCTGCTCTGGTAAACGTATTCCACCTTCACCAGCTCCTGATTGTTTTTCTTGTCGTGCCAGCGCTGGAACTGGATCATACCGCCGATTGGCGTACGTTCAAACTGGCCGGGCAGCGTGTAGGCTTTAAAATCCAGCGCGCTCAGCAGCGAAGCGATATTGGAATCGTGCCCCACCATCAGGGTCACCTTTGGCGCACTGGCTTTATCTTCATCCACCAGCAGGCTGCGGATATAGTCGACCAGCGGCGCCGCTACGTCGCGCGCCACTTGCGGCGAGGTAAACAGCGTATCCTGATAGCCATTTTTGATCGCCGACAGCTCTTTCCACTGCTCAGGGGTTTTAATCTGTCCCCAGGCGACCTGGTCGGTCGGCAGACCTTCATAATATTGCAGGGTAAAGGCGTCAACCAGCGAGTTGCCCACCTTCAACGGGCCGCTTACCGTTGGCTCTTTACCGTTTTCCGCAAAGAATTTGTTCTGGTTGGTGCTGCTCAGGTCGCACTGTTTTTTGCCATCGCAGGCCGGCGAGTTTTTATAATCAATGATTTTTTCCAGCCGCTGGAACGCTGGCTTCAGCGTCAGCTTTTCGGCGGTGCTGTTCATCGCGGTCAGCGCCTGCTGGTTAAAGGCTTCACTGCCGTCGGTAATAATCGGATTAAAGACGGGATCCATGGTTCCCATTTCATCCTGATGGGAAACCGCGACGTCGCAGCCGGGGAAAGCGCCGGTAATAAAGTACTGTGCCGTAGCAACGGTACGCTGCAGGCTATTGGCATAAGCGTAAATTTCATCGCTGCCCGGACACTGGTCCTGTTTGATCAACCCTTGCTGCGCCAGCCACTCGCGGGTATAGCGTCCCATATAAACTTCCAGCACGCCGCCTTTCGTCGTGAGCTGGCCGCCCGGTACGTCCCACTGCGGCCACTTCTTCTTCGTCGACTGCGCCAGCACGCTGCCGTTGTCGGCCAGCGGCGCCCGAAGATTATGGCGGCTCATCATTAACACCTGTTCAAGCTGATAGTTATCGTCGGCGGCGAAAGCGGAGAGGCTGGTCAGAGCCGAGCAGACCGCCAGCGCGCAAAGACTATACTTTTTAATCATGTGTTTTTTCCATTGATCCAAGGGTAAATCACCCGGCCAGCAAAGCGATACGTCCGGCAAAAGGCGGGCGTCGGAAAAGCTCGCCGCCGCACGGCAAAATGGGGCCGGGACCGGGCATTATTCGTGTTGAGAATATAGCAGACTATCGCCTTTGCCGTTACGGCGCATCAGGAGATTGAAAAGAAACGGGATGTTTTTCGTAAGCAGGATAATCGTCCGGCAGAACAGGGCCAGTGAGCAGGTAGAAAATAAAAAGCAGAACGCAGAAAGCAGAAAGCAAAACGGGCCGGCAATTGCCGACCCGTTAAATTTGATGGCGGAGGAGGAGAGATTCGAACTCTCGAACGGTTTCCCGTCGCCGGTTTTCAAGACCGGTGCCTTCAGCCACTCGGCCACCCCTCCGCACTTTTACCATCTGCACCTGAAGTGCATCTGATGGCGCGCAGTATAGGGGAAAGCCCAAAGGCTGCCAAGCATTTTTTTAGCTATTTTGTTGAATTTATGCGCTTTTATACATCTTTTTTTTGGTTGCTCAGGAAATGCGCCGCAGTGGTTCAAAAAGCCGCCAACAACGGGCCTGGAATAGCTAACAGCGATGCCGTAATAAGATAAGGTAGTTGAGAGTGGTTGAGTGGTTGAGTAGTTGAGTGGTTGAGTAGTTGGGCTGTTGGGCTGTTGGGCTGTTGGGCTGTTGGGCTGTTGGGCTGTTGGGCTGTTGGGCTGTTGGGGAAGCAGGGATCCTAAATCAGGCAACTATGCCATATCACGCGCAAAGCAAAACGGGCCAGCTTTCGCTGACCCGTTGAATTTGATGGCGGAGGAGGAGAGATTCGAACTCTCGAACGGTTTCCCGTCGCCGGTTTTCAAGACCGGTGCCTTCAGCCACTCGGCCACCCCTCCGCAATGACCCGAACTATAAACATCCTCCGCGCCAATGTAAAGCAGGGCCTGATTCAACTGCCGCAAAAACAGCCAGTTTTGGTTTTTTTGTTGTTATTAGCGCCAGCCTGCTCACAGAAACGCCGCCTTAACGAGTAAAGAAGGGTAAAACGTCTTCCCCCCTTCAGGCGCGGTCCTTATTCTCACTGCAATCTAATGACCTTAAGAGGCATTTCTATGGATCGCATCGTTACTCATACCAGGCAAAGCTCGCTGCTTGCCACGCATAAAGTTTTGCGTAACACCTATTTTCTGCTGGGGCTGACGCTGGCTTTTTCAGCGGTCACCGCCACGCTCAGCACCGTCTTCGCCCTGCCCGCGCCGGGCTTAATCATTATGCTGGCTGGCTTTTATGGCCTGATGTTTCTGACCTACCGCCTGGCGGACAGCCCAACCGGCATTCTGGCTGCCTTCGCTTTTACCGGCTTTCTCGGCTACTGCCTGGGGCCGATGCTGAATACCCTGCTGTCGGCGGGCATGGGCGATGTTATCGGCCTGGCGCTCGGCGGCACCGCGCTGGTGTTCTTCTGCTGTTCAGCCTACGTGCTGACCACACGCAAAGATATGTCGTTCCTGGGCGGCATGATGATGGCCGGTTTTGTGGTGCTGCTGGTGGCCGTTCTGGCTAATCTGTTTTTGCAGATCCCTGCCCTGCATCTGGCGATTAGCGTGATGTTCGTCCTGTTTTCTTCAGGCGCTATCCTGTGGGAAACCAGCAATATTATCCACGGCGGCGAAACCAACTATATTCGCGCCACCGTCAGCCTGTATGTTTCCATCTACAACATTTTTGTCAGCCTGCTGAGTATCCTTGGTATGTCCCGCAGCAACTGATGCGCTGAACAAAGACAACAAGCCCCGCAGCGCGGGGCTTTTTTTTGCTCATCCGCGCCGGAAAATTTTTGGTAAACTGCATCCCGGTTATCAATACAGAGGCAAAACGGTGTTTTTTGACGGTAAAGAAATTTCGCGCGACGCGCAGGGGTATCTGACTAAAACTTCGGACTGGAGCGAGGCGCTGGCTCCGCTGTTGGCGGAGGAAGAAGGCATTGAGCTGAGCGAAGCCCACTGGGAAGTCGTGCGCTTTGTACGGGAGTTCTATCTGGAATTTAATACTTCTCCAGCCGTGCGCATGCTTGTTAAAGCCATGGCGAAAAAATATGGCGAAGAGAAAGGCAACAGCCGCTACCTGTTCCGCCTTTTCCCTAAGGGCCCGGCAAAACAGGCAACTAAAATTGCCGGCCTGCCTAAACCGGCTAAATGCCTGTAGCGGCGGTCTTTATCCGGTGGTGAAACCCGCAGGCTGCTCCTGAAGCGCACAGGGTTCCGTCAGCACTTTGTCGACCCTGGCCGAACGCGGCCCGCCCGCCTTCAGCCAGGCAATCAGCGCCTCGACCTCTTTTTCCTCCCCACAGGCCAGTACCTCCACACTGCCATCGTCAAGATTGCGGGCATAGCCATTCAGCCCGCGCGCGGGCTTCGTGCTGGGTTGTATAGCGAAATCCCACGCCCTGTACGCTGCCGTGGACCCACGCTCGTTTACAGATTGCCGTCATATTTCCCCCTGAAGAGACAGTTTGCTTTTTGTGGCCAGGCACCGGACAATGACGCCTGTTTTTCTGACTGTAAGCATAGCAAATATGACCGTTCGTTTGATTCTCGCTAAAGGACGTGAAAAGTCCTTACTCCGCCGCCATCCCTGGGTTTTCTCCGGTGCCGTAGCCCGTATGGAAGGCAAAGCCCAGTCGGGCGAAACCATTGACGTTTGCGACAGCCAGGGTAAATGGCTGGCCCGCGCCGCTTGGTCGCCCGCTTCGCAAATCCGCGCCCGCGTCTGGAGCTGGGAACAGGATGAAGCGATCGATATCGCTTTCTTTACCCGCCGTTTGCAGGCAGCTCAGCAGCTGCGCGACTGGCTGGCGGAGCGCGACGATCTCGACAGCTATCGCCTGATAGCCGGCGAGTCTGACGGCCTGCCGGGCATCACCATCGATCGCTTTGGCAATTTCCTGGTGCTGCAGCTGCTTTCCGCCGGTGCCGAATACCAGCGCGCCGCTCTGATTACCGCACTACAGCACTGCTATCCGCAATGCGCCATCTACGATCGCTCTGACGTATCGGTACGTAAAAAAGAGGGTCTTGAGCTGACGCAGGGCGTGGTGCTGGGCGAAACGCCGCCTGAACTGCTGCCGATTACCGAACACGGTATGAAACTACTGGTCGATATTCAGACCGGCCATAAAACCGGCTACTACCTCGACCAGCGCGACAGCCGGCTGGCTACGCGCCGCTACGCAAAAGATCGCCGCGTGCTGAACTGCTTCTCCTATACCGGCGGCTTTGCCGTTTCGGCACTGATGGGCGGCTGCCAGCAGGTGATCAGCGTCGATACCTCACAGGCGGCGCTGGATGTGGCTCGCCAGAACGTAGAGCTGAACGGTCTGGATCTCAGCAAAGCGGAGTTTCTGCGCGATGACGTATTTAAATTGCTGCGTCGCTATCGCGAAAGCGGAGAAAAATTCGATCTAATCGTGATGGATCCGCCAAAGTTTGTTGAGAATAAAAACCAGCTGGCCGGCGCCTGCCGTGGCTATAAAGATATCAACATGCTGGCAATGCAGCTGCTAAATCCTGGCGGGATGTTGATGACGTTCTCCTGCTCCGGCCTGATGCCTACCGAGCTGTTCCAGAAAATTATTGCTGATGCTGCGCTCGATGCACAGCGTGATGTACAATTTATAGAACAGTTCAGGCAGGCAGCCGATCACCCGGTGATCGCCAGCTATCCGGAAGGTCTCTATCTGAAAGGATTTGCCTGCCGCGTGCTGTGACTTGAAAACGCTAACGCTGCCCCCATAAAGGATGACAGGGTTATGTTTCTCGGGAGGTCACGATGATTGCCAGCAAATTTGGACTTGGCCAGCAGGTACGACACAAGCTGCTGGGTTTTTTAGGGGTGGTGGTTGATGTGGATCCGGAATACTCGTTAGAGGATCCTAAAATTGACGATATCGCCGACGGCGCGCTGCGTAATGCCCCGTGGTATCACGTTGTAATGGAAGACGATAACGGCGAAACGGTGCACACCTATCTGGCGGAAGCGCAGCTGGGCTGGGAGATACCGGGCGAGCACCCCGAGCATCCTTCAATGGATGAACTCGCCGCTTCCATTCGCAAACAGCTGCAGGCGCCACGCCTCAGAAACTGACAAAGACCCCGCTTGCGGGGTTTTTTATTATCTGCCCAACCCCAGACGAGGAATTTCTATCATTGGGCAACGATCCATCACCACTTTCAAACCCGCATCGGCAGCCAGCACCGCAGCCTGCTCATTGATGACGCCCTGCTGCAGCCACAGCGATTTGGCACCTATCGCTATCGCCTCCTGCGCCACGCCCCAGGCCGCTTCCGAATTACGGAACACGTCAACCATATCCACCGGCTCGGGTATCTCTTCCAGCTTTGCATAAACCCG
This sequence comes from Erwinia artemisiae, assembly GCF_051400835.1. Taxonomy (NCBI): domain Bacteria; kingdom Pseudomonadati; phylum Pseudomonadota; class Gammaproteobacteria; order Enterobacterales; family Erwiniaceae; genus Erwinia; species Erwinia artemisiae. The sequence goes on from NZ_JBLFFM010000002.1 coordinate 117,019, forward strand.
CTGTCCCAGCAGCGTTTGCCCGGCCAGTTTAGGGCTGACCGGCGTCACCTTGTAACCCTGCCCAAGCAGATACGCCATCACGTAATGGCTGGCCCTGGTGGGTTTCTCGCTGGCGCCTACCAGCGCGATATGGCGAGTCGTTGTCAAAACTTCATTAATAATGTTGTCGTCCATAGCGGCTCCGTTAACTATTTCTGTTTTGCAAGACGATCGTATTTTGCGCTTATAATCATAGCCGCAAAAGATTTAGCATGAATAAATATGTAAAAATGTTAATATGCTGTCATACTGAAAGACTTTGATACATTCGCTCTTTTTTATATTTCGGGCATCTGGAGAAACAATGAAGCTGGGTCTGCTCCTGACAGGGTTGATGGCAATGTGGGTTGCGGCTGCGGCCCATGCAACCACCTTAAAACTCGCGCCTGAGATCGATCTGCTGGTGCTCGACGGTCATAAAATTTCCGGTTCACTGCTGAAAGGCGCCGATGGGCTTGAACTGGAGCAAGGACAGCACCAGCTGCTGTTCCGCGTACAAAAAAGGCTGGAAAACAGCCATACCTCGTCCTGGCGTTCGCCGCCGCTGATCGTGACTTTTACTACCAACGTTAAATCAATTGCTATCGCGTTGCCCGCTATCCGCACGTCTGCCCAGGCACGTGCGTTTGCCCATCACCCCGATTTTCAGCTGCATGACGAGCACGGCAAGGTTGTGCAGAGCGAGCAGGACACACTGACCGGCACCGCTGGCGAAAATTATGAACGGGAAATGGCGGCTTATAATATGCAGGGCCATTCGGCTTCGGTGCCTCGCTTTGCGCAGCCGCATACTACCGGCAGCCCGACCGACGATACGCTGACTTTCGCCAGCAGCCATTATCCGGCTGGCCGGGTACTGCAGTTATGGTATCAACAGGTTGACGCCGCTACCCGCCAACGTTTTGTTCTGCTGATGAAAGCCTTCCGCACAGGTTAAGCCTGCCCTGCTGGCATCCCGGGATCGGAAGCCGTATAGTTTGCTTTTCAACGAAACAGGATATCGCCATGGAGCAGACTACCCGCACCCTCGGGGAAAAAAAACATATTGCGCTGGTCGCGCACGATCACTGTAAAGCCTCAATGATGGCGTGGGTCGACAGCCATAAAGCGCTGTTGCAGCACCATACGCTGTATGCAACCGGCACCACCGGCAATCTGATCCAGCGCGCCACCGGCCTGCCGGTTACCGCTATGCTAAGCGGCCCAATGGGCGGCGACCAGCAGGTAGGCGCACTGATTTCGGAAGGCAAAATCGACGTGCTGATTTTCTTCTGGGATCCGCTGAACGCGGTACCGCACGATCCTGACGTCAAAGCGCTGCTGCGCCTGGCAACGGTCTGGAATATCCCTGTTGCGACCAATCGCACCACCGCCGACTTTATTATTCATTCTCCGCTGTTCGCACAGCCGCTTGATATTTCTATTCCTGACTATCAACGTTATTTGCAGGCGCGCCTGCAGTAGACGCCACGGGCGTGCCGGATTACGGCTTGCGTAACAGCGACACGCCCATGCGTTTAAATTCTGCTACAAAGCCTGACGGCGCATCGCTGTCAAACAGCAGCCAAACCTGTTTTTTCGCCCGCGTAATGGCGACATAGGCCAAACGCCGCTCTTCGGCGTCGGGAAAATCTTCCGGCTGCGGCAGCAGCGCCTGCTCGATAACCGACTCTCTGGCGGCGGCCGGAAACCCATCCTCGCCGCTTTTTAATCCCAGCACCAGTACGTAATCTGCTTCCTGCCCCTTGCTGGCGTGTATCGTTGCAAAAGAAATATTCAGGCCCGGCCAGCGCGTCTTCGCTTTAGCCAGCAGCGTCGGTTGCTGGTAGTGGTAGCGCGCGAGGATCAGGATTTCTTCTTCCTGCGTGACGTAGCCGCTGAGCTTATTCAGCAGCGCTTCCAGCTGTGACTCAGGCAGCAACGAGAGCGCTTTTTTAGTGCCTTTGCTCAGGCTGTTCAGCGGCTTTTTCAGCTGGGACGGATTGCGCTGGATGAAGTCATTGGCTATTTCGCCAATACGCTCGTTGAATCGCCAGGTCGTGTCCAGCACGCAGCGTTCGCCTTCGCCAAAATAATGATGAAAGGCGGTAGTGAGCGCCATCTCCGCGCCGCTAAAGCGATAAATCGCCTGCCAGTCATCGCCCACGGCGAACAGCGAAGTCTGACTGTTTTGCCTGCGCAGCGCCGCCAGCAGAGCCGCTCGCTGCGGCGACATATCCTGAAATTCATCGACCAGAATGTGCTTCCACGGGCTGATAAAGCGTCCTTTTTCCAACACGGCGATCGCCTGATGGATCAGCCCGGCGAAATCTACCGCGCCTTCTTCTTTCAGTGCGCTTTTCCAGGCTTTTAACAGCGGCGCCATCAGTTTGACTCGTTTGCTGAACAGCTCGCGAACCGCTTCCGGCGCGGATTCGATCATCGCGGCCTGCGCGCCGCCGTGCATCCGCATGAGCTCCAGCCAGCGCTCCAGACGCTCGCCGACTCTGTTGGCCAACGTCTCATCCTGCCAGTAAGCGTCTTCGTCCAGCTCCCAGCCCAAATCCTCATGAAGCCACTGCCGCCAGCCGCTGGCCTGCGCTTTTTTCTCGCTGCACTGTTGCTGCCAGGTTTCTGTCAGCAGCCTGCGCCTCAGCGCGCCGTCGGTTTCCAGCTTGCTAATCACTGGCGACCTGTTGCTGCCCTGCTGAATAATGTGCAGCGCCAGGGAATGAAAAGTGCGCGCTTCAACGTCATCACTACCGAGGCGCGTTTTAAGCCGGTGGTTCATTTCTTCCGCGGCCCGACGGCCAAATGACAACAGCAGAATTTGCTCTGCGGCAGCCGCTTTACGCATCAGCAGCCAGCCTGCACGTGCCACCAGCACCGAGGTTTTCCCGCTGCCCGCCCCGGCCAGCACCAGCACCGCTTCCTCGCCGTTGACTACTGCGCTGGCCTGGGAGGCGCTAAGCGGTGAACTTTCGACGCCGGCAAAAAAATCGGCATACTGCGCCAGCATTTTTTCCGTCCAGCGCCTGTTGCGCTGCTGACGCTGCGCCTCGCTGTTTTCCAGCCAGCGCTGACAGAAAAGGTATGCTTCGCGACAGGATTCAAACTCTTCAAGACGGCTGACGGGCAAAGGCTGAGAGGAGAAAGCATCCCGGATTTTTTCGCCCCAGTTCGCCACTTCCTGACGTTTCAGCCAGCGATCCTGCTGCTCAAACTCGCTCAGGCTGGCAACCTGCTGCTGTAAAACTTCGGCGGCGATCGGGCTCATCTGCTGGCTCCACGCCTGCCACGCCTGGTTAAGGTAGTGATAAAAACGCTGCGTTTCCTGCCACTCCGTGCCGTGCAAACGCACCACTTTATTATCGGGCAGCGAAAACTCCAGCTCTCCCCAGACCAGTCCGCGCTTGCAGCGGATCGCCAACAGCTGGTTAAAAGGGATCAGGTATTCATGCTTCTGACCACTGACTTCGACGCCGGCTGCGAGCAGACGCACCCGATTATAGGGATGCTGCGCCAGATGCTTACCCAGCGAGGTTGCTTTCAGTTCCATAGAGGCTCTCGGGCTGCGGTTAATCTGCCGGACAGTTTACCCGGCAAGGATGTACCGCTCCAGCGTTAAAACACGGTATAATCAACGTATTGAATTTTCTTTTTTCGCGCAGCGCGAGGACCCTATCTGATGCGTACCGTTTTAAATATTTTAAATTTCTTTCTGGGCGGTTTTGTCACGACTTTCGGCTGGCTTGTTGCCACGCTGCTCAGCATCGTTTTCATTATTACGCTACCGTTAACCCGTTCCTGCTGGGAAATCACCAAGCTTTCGCTACTGCCGTTTGGCAACGAAGCGGTGCATGTGGATGAGCTTAATCCCGGCAAAAAAAATGTTTTGCTGAACTCCGGCGGCACCGTATTAAATATCGTCTGGTTTATTTTCTGCGGCTGGTGGCTTTGCGTCACCCATATCCTGGTAGGCATCGCGCAGTGTATTACGCTTATCGGTATCCCTACGGGCATCGCACACTTTAAGATCGCCGCTATCGCACTCTGGCCGGTCGGACGCCGCGTAGTCAGCGTTGAAGTCGCCAAAGCCGCCCGTGAAGCCAACGCCCGCAGCCGGTATAACTAACTATGCGTCTGTCGCTGTCGCCACGCCTGCGCCGCTATGCCTATAACAGCGCCCTGCTCTACAACCTGCGCATCTTTTTTGCGCTGGCCGGCACGGCGGGCGTGCCTTTATGGCTGGGCCAGATAACCTGGACTATCCCGCTAACGCTGGGCGTTGTGGCGGCAGCGCTGGCCGATCTTGACGATCGCCTCAGCGGCAGGCTGCGCAATTTATTGATCACCCTGGTTTGCTTTTGCGTGGCCTCCGTCTCGGTGGAGCTGCTTTCTCCTTTTCCCTGGCTGTTTACCCTTGGGCTGGCGCTGTCTACCTGGGGGTTTATCCTGCTCGGCGCGCTGGGTCAGCGTTACGCCACTATTGCTTTCGGCGCGCTGCTGATCGCTGTCTATACGCTGCTGGGGCTTGGTCTGTTTCCCCAGTGGTATTTGCAGCCCTCGCTGCTGTTGACGGGAGCTATCTGGTACAACCTGCTGACGCTGATCGGTCATCTGATTTTTCCCGTACGTCCGTTACAGGAGAATATTGCGCGCTGCTTTGAAGGCCTGGCGCGCTACCTGGAGGCGAAAGCAGGTCTCTTCGATCCAGACATCGAAGAGAATGACGACGCTTCGCTGATTGAAGCGGCAATGACCAATAGCCAGCTGGTCGCCACGCTGAATCAAACCAAGATTTCCATCCAGTCCCGGCTGCGTGGCGATCGCGGGCAGCGCAGCACGCGCCGCACGCTGCACTATTATTTCGTGGCGCAGGATATTCACGAGCGCGCCAGCTCTTCCCACGCGCAATATCACGCCTTACGCAAAGAGTATCGCTACAGCGATATTCTGTTCCGCTTTCAGCGGCTGTTAACCATGCAGGCGCGCGCCTGCCAGCAGCTCTCCAACGCTATCTTGCTGCGCGAACCCTGGCAGCACGATCCGCGTTTTGAGCGCGCTTTTGTGCACCTTCAGGCCGCGCTGGAGCGCCTGAGTGCAAACCAACCCGCCAGCAGCGAACTTAAGGCCATGCACTACCTGCTGCATAACCTTAAGGCTATCGACGCCCAGCTGGCGACCATCGAGTCCGAGCAGGTTTTGCAGGACAACAGCGACGGACGTCTTTCCAGTGAAGGCCTGACCGGCTGGGCAGATATCCGTCTGCGCCTGAGTCGCCATCTTTCGCCGCAGTCGCCGCTTTTCCGGCACGCCGTGCGCATGTCGCTGCTGCTCTGTACCGGCTACGCTTTTATCCAGATCACCGGGCTGGAACACGGCTACTGGATCCTGCTGACCAGCCTGTTTGTCTGCCAGCCCAACTATAACGCGACGAAAAGGCGCCTGGCGCTGCGTATTGTCGGCACGCTGGCCGGTATAGCGATTGGTCTGCCGCTACTCTGGCTGATCCCCTCTGTTGAGGGACAGCTGATACTCATTGTGCTCACCGGCGTGCTGTTTTTCGCCTTCCGACAGTCGCAATATGCCTACGCCACGCTTTTTATCACCCTGCTGGTACTTTGCTGCTTTAACCTGCTTGGTGAGGGGTTCGAGATCGCGCTGCCGCGTATTATCGATACGCTGCTGGGCTGCGGCATAGCCTGGATCGCCGTGGCCTTTATCTGGCCCGACTGGCGTTTCCGCCAGCTTTCCGCCGTCGCGGATCGCACGCTTAATGCCAACTGCCGCTATCTGGACGCCATTCTGGTGCAGTATCACCAGGGCAAAGATAATCGCCTGGATTACCGCATTGCCCGGCGCGATGCGCACAACTGCGACGCCGAGCTGGCCTCAGTAGTGTCTAATATTTCGGCCGAAAAAAACGCCAGCGCGGGCCTGCGTGAAGACGCTTTCCGACTACTGTGCCTGAACCACTCTTTTCTCAGCTATATTTCCGCGCTGGGCGCCCATCGCGAGAAAATCACCAACCCGGCCATGCTGCAACTGATGGATGATGCGGTCTGCTACGTCGACGACGTGCTGCATATTGATATTGTTGATGAAGACAAAGCGGCCAGGCTGCTGGGCAATCTTTCCGCCCGCCTGGCAGCGGCGGAAGCGGCGCCGGACACAAAGGAGCCGCTGGTCTTACAGCAGGTTGGCCTGCTGGTTGCACTGCTGCCGGAAATTGTTCGGTTGAAAAAAAAGGGGCTGGCCTAAGACTTTTGCTGCCTGGCCCAGCGCCGCAGCGTTTCCTTATGCCACTGCCGAAGCTCGGTTTTGACGCTTTCCGGCAGCGCTTCGTAATGGCGGCCCGCGATCGCGCCTTCCAGCGCGAAAAGGACGTTGATGCCCAAATTATTGTTGCTGGCGTACAGCTTGAGCCAACAGCGTCTGGCGCCCTGCTCTTTGAGCATGGCGATAGTGCTGATGCCGACCTGACGTAGCAGCGTCTCGATGCGGATAGTCAAATTGGGCAAATCTTTCAGGCGCTGGTTTTGCTGCTTTTGCGTTCGCTGCTGGCGTGCGCCCTGCAGGCAAAGCCGGGAGAGCGCCACCAGCTGCCCGTGCTCTTTCCACAGCGGGTCGTCCACCCGATAATAATCCAGCGCGACCGGCATCCCTCTTTTAGTAAAATGCAGAGGCTGCATCTTCCGCTCCACGATATAGGGCTTTACCTGCTCGCAGGCCCGCAGATAAAGCTCCCCTTCCGCTACCAGCGCGAACACCACGTTCTCTATCGACAGGCTGTAGCCGCCGAACTGGCTGCGGCATTCGATTTCGCCCAGTTCGGCAAGCTGGCGTCTGGCTTTTTCAATCTGTTTTTTTGACTGGCTCATCCTTTTCTCCCTGTATACAGAACACCCTCGTCCCTGTGAGAAATGAAAAGTATGCAATCGTGGTAACAGGTTCAATTACTAATTGCCGTTACAGCCGGTTTCATTGTGATTTTGCGAGACGTTATCAAAATTTAGGGTTGATCTTTGTTCACCGCCCTTATACTGTATATCCATACAGTGACCTGCGAGCAAAGCCGATATGCGTACTCATTCCATGAAATCTCATTCTGTTAACAGCCGTTTTCCTCAGCCCCGCTCTTCATCCCATAGCGAAGCGACTGGCCTGATCAGCGAACTGATCTACAGCGAGAATCAGCCGGGCATGACGCAAATGCTACTGCTCCCTTTGCTGCAACAGCTGGGCACGCAGTCCCGCTGGCAGCTATGGCTGACGCCGCAGCAAAAGCTGAGCCGCAGCTGGCTTGCGCGTTCCGGGCTGCCGCTTAATAAAGTGATGCAGGTCCAGGGGCAGGCCATTAATACGCTGGAGGCCATGATTAAAGCGCTGCAAACGGGGAACTACAGCGTGGTGCTGGGTTGGCTGCCTGAGGAACTGACCGAGGAAGATCGTCGTCGGCTCCATGACGCAGCGTTAAGCGGCCAGGCTTTAGGTCTGATTATGCGACCGGATCCGGTCGAAATTGTCGCGTGCAGACCCTTTAATGGGTTAAAAATTCAGTCGAGTTTGTATCATTAAGTAAAAATAAGAGTTTTCTCATCATAAACTTCTTCGCCGGGCATGATAAGCGTCTGATTATGCTATGACCCGGCGTGACAATGGTTTAGCCGCGTTTTTCCCGGAAGTTATCTCCCGCCGTCCTGTACGCAAATGTGTAAAAATGTGTACAAAACGCCGTTTTTTTTCAGACCGCCTTCACATCTTACTTGTAAGTTTGCTGGTACGTTGTAGACTTTACGTCGCCAGGGTGCTCAATAATCTCCCTTTTTTGGATGAGTCATAATCGAGCGTCATAACCCGGCGAAGGATTAAATCAAAGAGCTAATGAAAGCTCATTGCCTATTTGGATGATAACGAGGCGCAAAAATGAAAAAGACAGCTATCGCAATTGCAGTGGCACTGGCTGGCTTCGCTACCGTAGCGCAGGCCGCTCCTAAAGATGACACCTGGTATACCGGTGCGAAACTGGGCTGGTCTCAGTACCACGACACTGGTTACTACGGTAACGATTATGCGAACAACGACGGCCCAACTCACGAAAGCCAGCTGGGCGCAGGTGCCTTCGGTGGTTACCAGGCTAATCAGTACCTGGGCTTCGAACTGGGTTATGACTGGCTGGGTCGTATGCCTAACAAAGGCAATGTCGTAAACGGCGCATTCAAAGCACAGGGCATTCAGCTGGCTGCGAAACTGAGCTACCCAATCTATGACGATCTGGACGTGTACACCCGTCTGGGCGGCATGGTATGGCGCGCTGACTCCACGCAGAACAACAACGGTACTCGCATCAGCGATCACGACACCGGTGTTTCTCCGCTGGCAGCTGTAGGTGTTGAATACGCTGTAACCAAAAACTGGGCTACCCGTCTGGACTACCAGTGGGTTAACAACATCGGTGATGCAAACACCGTTGGCACCCGTCCAGATAACGCCATGCTGAGCGTAGGTGTTTCCTACCGTTTCGGCCAGGATGAAGCAGCGCCAGCACCGGCTCCGGCTCCAGCACCAGCGCCAGTTGTTGAAACCAAGCGTTTCACCCTGAAATCAGACGTGCTGTTCACCTTCAACAAGGCGACTCTGAAGCCAGAAGGTCAGCAGGCTCTGGATCAGCTGTACACCCAGCTGAGCTCTCTGGATCCTAAAGACGGCAACGTCGTGGTTCTGGGCTTCACCGACCGTATCGGTTCTGACCAGTACAACCAGAAACTGTCTGAGAAACGTGCACAGTCCGTTGTTGACTACCTCGTGTCTAAAGGCATCCCTTCTAACAAGATCTCTGCACGTGGCATGGGTGAAACTAACCCAGTTACCGGCAACACCTGTGACAGCGTGAAAGGCCGTAACGCCCTGATCGAATGTCTGGGTCCAGACCGTCGCGTAGAAATCCAGGTTAAAGGCATCAAAGACGTGGTAACTCAGCCTCAGGGTTAAGTTTACGCTTTGATAAAAACCCCGCTTCGGCGGGGTTTTTTGTGGGCGCTATTTCGCGCTGCTGCTTATTGTCCCGCCGGCCGTAATTGCAGACCGTCGACAGGTCTAATCCGGCTTGCCCAGGATCGCCTGCAAATCCTGCCTGAGTGAAGACATCTGGCTGGCATATTTTTCTTTATGCTCTGCATCTTCTATCAGCTGCACAATGGTGTCCGAAAGCGTGACGTTTCGCCGCTGCGCCAGCGCGGCCAGCCGCTGCCAGACCAGATACTCCAGATCGATAGATTTCTTCCGCGTATGCTGATGTTCTGCATTAAAGTGACGCTTGCGGCGCGCGCGTATACTTTGCTTCATGCGGTTTTCCAGCGCCGGATTGATATGACGGGCAATCCATGTCGTTACCTCGCCAGGGCTGTGTTCTATCGCCAGCAGCTCACCGACGGCAGCCTGGGCCGCGCTTCGCTCCAGATAACGCGTGATCGCTTCACCTTCCCGGTGTTTTTTCACCAGGTATGTCCACTTCCATCCGCTTTCAAGGTTTTCCAGTTGCTGGTATTTCATCGGGATCTCATGCTAAACCTGTAACCTATTTAGAATAACAGCTTTTTTAACATAGCCGCACGGAAAACCAGAGCGAACTCGCAATTGCGGCCCGTAAGGGTGCAAAGAAGAACTCAGCGATGCTTAACAGGCTGAAATCTTGTATAATGGCGTATTACTCATTTTAAGAAAAAAACGATAACTTTGATCAACAACCAACTTGAATGGCGCGCCCTGCAGCCCGATACCGACAGCGTTCAGTCGCTTTTCTCCGAGCTTCCTGATGATCCCTGTTACTTTTCCGAAGTACAGTCACGCCTGTTCAATACGCTGAGCCTGCTGTTGGACAGCCAGGCAAAACTGCCGCTGATGCTGGTCAAAACGCCGGAGCACCCGGAGTATCAGGCTCTGCTGCAGACCGTGATTTCAGGTTTTGATGATGAAAGCGTGACGCTGTACGGCGGTCATTATCATATTGACGGCGCGGCGGTCAGCTGGCGTCCGGCCGAGTCGGAGCAGGATAATTTTGCCTCGACGGGCGGCGTGCACAGCGCAGACTGGATTGAGGCGGAACAGCTGTTCGGCTGTTTCCGTCAGTACAATAATACGTTAACGCTTGAACCCGGACTGGTGCACAAGGCTAACGGCGGCACGCTACTGCTTTCTTTACGCGCCCTGCTGGCCCAGCCGCTGCTCTGGCTACGTCTGAAGCAGATCCTCAGCACCCGCCAGTTTAGCTGGCATTCGCCCGACGAGTCCCGGCCGCTGCCGGTTGCCGTGCCGCCAATGCCGCTGCATTTTCGCCTTATCCTGACCGGTGAACGCGACGCGCTGGCTGATTTCCAGGAGATGGAGCCGGAGCTGGCGGCGCTGGCGTTCTATTCGGAATTTGAGGATAACATTCAGATCGTCGACGAGCAGTCGTTCGCTTTGTGGATCAAGTGGGCGCGTTCGGTCGCTGCTGATGAAGATCTGCTGATTGCAGACGATCTTTGGCCGGTGCTGATGCGTGAAGCGGTACGCTATACCGGCGACCAGGAAACGCTGCCGCTGTGTCCCGTCTGGCTGGCTCGCCAGTTCCAGGAGGCGGCGGCCAACAGCGATGAAAACCTGATCAACGGCGAACACCTTCAGGCGGCGCTGGATAATCGCGAGTGGCGCGAAGGCTTCCTTGCCGAGCGAATTCGTGACGAGATCCTGCTGGATCAGATCCTGATCGAAACCGAAGGCGAGGCGATTGGTCAAATCAACGCCCTTTCCGTTATCGAATTTCCCGGCCATCCCCGCGCCTTCGGCGAGCCTTCCCGCATCAGCTGTGTCGTACACGTGGGCGACGGCGAGTTCCATGACGTGGAGCGTAAAGCGGAGCTGGGCGGCAACATCCATGCCAAAGGCATGATGATTATGCAGGCATGGCTGATTGCGGAGCTGGAGCTTGATCAGCAGCTGCCCTTCTCCGCCTCGGTCGTGTTTGAACAATCCTATTCAGAAGTCGATGGCGACAGCGCATCGCTGGCCGAACTCTGCGCCCTGATCAGCGCGCTGTCCAGCCAGCCGATTACGCAACAGATTGCCGTGACCGGCTCGGTGGATCAGTTCGGTCGCGTGCAGCCAGTCGGCGGCCTGAACGAAAAGATCGAAGGCTTTTTCCATATCTGCCAGCAGCGCACGCTGAACGGCAGCCAGGGCGTTATCATTCCTGCGGCGAACGTGCGTCACCTTTGCCTGCAACAGGAAGTGGTGGATGCCGTGCGGGAAGGAAAATTTCACGTCTGGGCGGTGGAAAGCGTGGAGGAAGCCCTTCCTCTCCTGACCAAAACCGAATGGGACAAAGAAGACGCGCCTTGTCTGCTAAGATCAATTCAGGAGCGCATTGCGCAAATAAACCAACAGGAAGGTCGGCAACGTCCGTGGCCGCTGCGCTGGCTGAACTGGTTTAACCAGAGCTAATCGGGCTTGCTCAGCTTACAGCTGTAAGCTAACCTTCGTGCTTCAATAAAATAAGGCTTATTAAGAACATGGTAGATAAACGCAAATCCTACTCAAAAGAAGACCTGATTGCCTCTGGTCGCGGTGAACTTTTCGGTGCCGAAGGCCCGCCGTTGCCGTCTGGCAACATGCTGATGATGGATCGCGTCATCGAGATGAATGAAGATGGCGGCAACTACGGTAAAGGCTTTGTGGAAGCGGAGCTGGATATCAATCCCGATCTGTGGTTCTTCGGCTGCCACTTTATCGGCGATCCGGTGATGCCAGGCTGTCTGGGTCTTGATGCGATGTGGCAGCTGGTAGGCTTCTATCTGGGCTGGCTGGGCGCGGAAGGCAAAGGCCGTGCGCTGGGCGTAGGCGAAGTTAAATTTACCGGCCAGGTTCTGCCAACGGCGAAAAAAGTCTCTTACCGTATTCACTTTAAGCGTGTTATTAACCGCAAGCTGGTGATGGGCGTAGCCGATGGCGAAGTGCTGGTGGATGGCAACGTTATCTATACCGCTACCGATCTGAAAGTGGGTCTGTTCAAGGACACCACCGCTTTTTAAGCGCGTTTAAAAGACGAAACCTCCGCCCGGGCGGAGGTTTTCCTTTTCAATAACAGAGCGGATTACGCGGTAACCGTCCTGTCCTCCATGGCCTGTCGCCAACCTCCCAACCAGTGAGATCTTGCATCTATCATTTGATAGGGACACATCTCTTTAGGGCGTCCGGTAATACCGGCCTGATAACCTCTGGAATGTGCCCGTTCGAGCCGATCTCGTTTCTGTCTCTTCATCATGCCTGTAATCCCCTCTTCAGGTCAGGTGGAATCTGGTGGAAAGAAATCAGTGAGTGCATACGCAGTCACGATTTAGTTCTAACGCCATTTTCGCTGAAGATCAACGCGCAAATTTCACGCCAATGTCATAAACCTGTGCGAGGATAGTGGAAACTTATCGCCTGAAAACTCTCCTGAAAACCAGATAACCTCCTGTATGGCAATAAAAAAAGCCCCGATTGTGCAATCTTCTGATTGTCGACAAACCGGGGCTTAGCGCCAGTGATTAATTTTTCTAATTAAGGCTGCGGATACCGTTAGCTATATCCTGCGCCTCCTGCTGCCAGCCTTCTGCCAGCGTTCTGACCAGCGCGTCGTAGCCATCCTCTTTCTGCGGCAGGGCCAGCGTAAACGAGCGCTTCACGATTTGCCCCTGATGCTCCAGCACCCAGTCGCCGCTGATCACCGCATGGCCGTCGTAACGACCGTGGAAGCCGGTCACCGTTACGTTGAGCGTATCCTGCTGCTGGCCCAGCGGTGAAGCCGAGACCAGCGAGCCGGGCAGCGCCTGGCTCAGGTTCGCCACCAGCGTTTGCTGTAGCTGCTGGTCGAGCGGGCTGGCCCAGAGGTTATTGGCAGCAATCGTATATTTCACGTCGCTGGTTTGGTAAACCAGCCCGTTACCGGACAAATAGTCCGGAACGGAAACATGCTGGACAAAAACCGCTGGCCGCGCGGCATCAACGCTGCTGACGGCCGCGCCCTTCGCCGCCACGGGCAGCTGGTAATAGGTGGTATCGGACGTGCTGCTGCAGGCGCTCAGCGCCAGGGCCAAAGCCACAGGTAGCCATTTTTTCATTATTTCGCCCTCTTCGGCTGGGGATCCTGGCCGGGTTTTGCTTCAAACACCAGCGCATTGCTCTTGCTGTTCAACGTTTTCAGCACCGGCTGCAGTTCACGCAGCACCTGATTGAGCTGCTGCATATCGCCGACCAGTTTGCTGTAGGCCGGCGCGCCAGGCTGGAAGCCTTTCATGCTGGCGTTCAGCTCTCGCAGCGTTTTCTGCATATCGGCCGGTAGCTCTTTCATCGACTGGCTGCCGGTGATCTGGTTGATGTTATCCAGCGTTTTTTGCAGCTCGCGAATAGTGCGTTGGCTCTCTTTCAGCGTGCCCGTGGCCTGATTAATCATCGGGTTTAGCGGCAGCGAATTGATTTTATCCAGCGTATCCATCAGTTTCTGTTGGATCTGCGCCAGTCCGCCGCTGGTCGTTGGGATCAGCTCATAGCCCGCAAAAGAGGCCGGTCCTTTGAACGGTTTGGCATTGCTGTCAAAATCCAGATCGATATAGAGCGAGCCGGTCAGCAGGTTGGCCGACTTCAGCGAGGCGCGAAGACCAGCTTTGATACCGTCCTTCAGGTGCTGCTCAATATCAAAGTCCTTGCCCAGCATACTCTGGAAGCGGTCCGGCTCGATGCGGATCAGTACCGGGATACGGTAATCGTTGCCCAGCTGCTGCGCGACTTTAGTGGATTTAAACGGCACTTCCGCGACCGTTCCCAGCCTTATGCCCCGGAACTCTACAGGCGCGCCCGGCTGCAGGCCGCGAATAGAATCGCTGAAGAACATCAGGAAGTCTTTATGCACGGTGTAGAGCGAATCCTGAATGCTGCGCTGATCGTCAAACAGCTTATATTCCGCTTTATTCGCCGCCGCCTGTCCCAGATCCCAGCCGTCCGGCACGTCAAAGCTGACGCCGCCGCTGAACAGCGTGGTCAGCGAGCCCATTTCAACCCGCATACCTGAAGCGGACATATCTACCGCGATGCCGCTGTCCTTCCAGAAGCGCACGTTTGTCGTGACCAGCCGGTCATAAGGGGCGGCGATAAATAGCTGATAGGTCATCATACGTTTGTCGGCGTCGAACTGGCTGGTTTCCACCGAGCCTACGCGATAGCCACGGAACAGCACCGGATCGCCAGGGTTCAGCTGGCCCGCTTTTGCGCTGTCCAGCGTAATGCGTACCCCTTTGGCATCCGGCGGCGCCAGCGGCGGCGCATCCAGCAGCTTATACTGTTCGGGCTGTTCGCCTTTGCTGCCCGGCTGCAGCTCAATATAGGAGCCGGAAAGCAGCGTCCCCAGACCGGTAACGCCTTCGCGGCCGATGGTCGGTTTAACCACCCAGAACGCGCTGTCGCCTTTCAGCAGTTTTTCCATGCCGGCGTTAAGGCGCGCGGTAATTTTCACGTGCAGCAGATCGTCAGTCAGTACGGCGCTTTCTACCGTGCCGACATCAACGCTGCGGCTTTTAATCGCCGTTTTACCGCCTTCGATGCCTTCCGCGTTGGTGGTGATCAGCGTGACCAGCGGCCCCTGATGGGTGAAATGATAAACAAGGATCCACGCACCGATTAATACGGTGATAATGGGGATGATCCAGACTGGTGACCAACGTTTGATTCGATCAACCGTCGCCACGCCATGATTATTTTCCTGCAATGCCTGGCTCCTCTTTAGTTTGGGTACTGACACGATCCCAGGTCAGACGGGGGTCAAACGTCATGGCGGCGAACATCGTCAGGATCACCACCAGCGCAAACAGCAACGCCCCCGTCGCGGGATAAATATTCATTAGCTGGCCCATGCGCACCAGCGCGGAGAGCACAGCTATCACAAAGACATCAATCATTGACCAGCGGCCGACAAACTCCACCACCTCGTAGATTTTATGCATCCTTTCGCTGTCCTGATGCGGCTTGCTTCTGCCGTTGGCATCCCAGCAAAGCCAGCCGATAGCCAGCATTTTTAGCGAAGGCACCATGATACTGGCGATAAAAATCACCAGCGCAACCGGATAGGAGCCTTCTCCCCACAGCAATACCACGCCCGCCATAATGGTAGACGTCGTTTTGCTGCCAAGGGATTCCGTGATCATAATTGGCAGCAGGTTAGCGGGAATATATAAAAGCAGTGAGGTCAGCAGCAGCGCCATTGTCCATTGCAGGCTGTGCCTGCGCCGGGCGTGACCGCGCGTGCCGCAGCGTGAACAGGAGAGTTGTCCGACCGGCAGTATCGCTGTACAGCAGCTACAGGAACGCAGATCCTGCGCCAGGCCGCTGATGGCAGGCACCGGTTTCGCCGGCAACGCAGGCAGAGGCGCAATGCGCTGCCACATCCAGCGGCGATCGACGCACTGAAAAGCGCGCAGCTGCAGCACGCAGAACAAACACCAGGGAATAAAACTGGTGCCGATGCCGATATCGCCGTAGGCCATCAGTTTGACAAAGCTGACCAGCACGCCGGCCAGGAAAATTTCCGCCATGCCCCAGGTTTTGATCTGAAACAGCGCGCGCGCCATCGCTTTTTTTAACGGCGTGGGCAGATTAACAGGGTTCACCAGCAGCAGGATAATAAGCATACAGAGCGCGGGCACGGCCTGCACGAACAGCAGAAACAGCGTCGCCAGGCTGCTGTAATCCACCGAAACCATGACCTGCGGGATACGCATCAGCGTAATTTCGCTGCTCATCCCCGCCACGTGCATATTGACGAACGGAAACAGGTTCGCCAGAAGCAGCATAAACAGCGCCGCCAGCGCATAGCCGGTTGGCCGCTTGCGCGGCTCATCCCAGTTCATGACCAGCGTGGTATCACAGCGCGGGCAGCTGGCTTTGCTGCCCGGCGTGAGAGGCGGCAACTGTGTCATCAGGTCGCACTGCGGGCAAAGCATCCACTGGTCGGCCTGGTGCGATGAACACATAGATTACCTCGGGGTTATTGGTTTTTCAGCGATTCCAGGTATTCCCAGCGCTCGAAAGCCTTTTCCAGCGCCTGTTCGGCTTCGGCAAGCGCATCCAGTACCGGCTGGGTCACGTCGTGCGGCTGGCCAAAGAAGCTGGCGTCGGCCACCTTCGCCTGCAGCGAGGCCAGCTCGTTCTCCAGCTGCTCCATCTTCTGCGGCATCTGCTCCAGCTCGCGCTGCAGGTTATAACTCATCTTAGCCGCCGGACGCTTTGCCGGATCGCTTTTTACGGTTTCCTGACGCGTGGCCGGCGCGCTTTGCGCCGCGCTGCGGGTTTGCTTGTAGGCGGTGCGCTGCAGCTGAGCATCATGATAGCCGCCGACAAAGGCGCCGATCTCGCCCTGGCCTTCAAAAATCCAGCACTCGGTAACAGTATTATCGACAAACTGACGATCGTGGCTGACCAGCAGCACCGTGCCCTGATAGCCGTCGATCAGCTCTTCCAGCAGTTCCAGCGTTTCCACGTCCAGATCGTTGGTCGGTTCATCGAGGATCAGCAGGTTGCTGGGCTTCAGGAACAGGCGCGCCAGCAGCAGGCGGTTACGCTCTCCGCCCGACAGCGCACGTACTGGCGTCATGGCACGCTTAGGGTGGAACAGGAAGTCCTGCAGATAGCCCAGCACGTGGCGCGGCTTGCCGTTCACCATCACTTCCTGCTTGCCTTCCGCCAGGTTATCCATCACCGTGCGATCGGGGTCGAGTTCCGTCCGGTGCTGATCGAAATAGGCCACTTCAAGCTTGGTGCCGATATGCACGCGACCGCTGTCCGGTTTCAGCTGATCGAGCATCAGCTTCAGCAGCGTAGACTTGCCGCAGCCGTTCGGGCCGATCAGCGCAATTTTGTCGCCGCGCTGCACCTGGCGGGAGAAATCCTTCACCAGCTGTTTGCCCGCCACGCCGTAGCTGACGTTTTCCAGTTCAAAGACGATTTTGCCGGAGCGGCTCGCCTCTTCCACCTGCATATTGGCTTTGCCCATCACTTCGCGGCGTTCGGCGCGCTCGTTGCGCAATGCTTTCAGCGCGCGGACGCGTCCTTCATTACGGGTACGACGGGCTTTGATGCCCTGACGGATCCAGACTTCTTCCTGCGCCAGCTTGCGGTCGAATTCGGCGTTCTGCATCTCTTCCACGCGCAGCGCTTCTTCTTTGCCCAGCAGGAACTGATCGTAGTCGCCCGGCCAGGAAACCAGCTTGCCGCGATCGAGGTCAACGATACGCGTCGCCATATTGCGGATAAACGAACGGTCGTGCGAGATAAAGATAATGCTGCCCTGGAAAGTTTTCAGGAAGGTTTCCAGCCAGTCGATGGTTTCGATATCCAGGTGGTTGGTCGGCTCGTCCAGCATCAGCACGCGCGGATTGCTGACCAGCGCGCGGCCCAGCGCCGCTTTACGCAGCCAGCCGCCGGACAGCGAGGAGAGCGGCGCATCGCCGTCCAGGCCGATCTGCTTCAGCACGTCCTGAATACGCGTTTCCAGCTGCCACAGGTTCTGGTGATCGAGAATGCTTTGCAGCCTGCCCATTTCGTTCAGGTTTTTCTCGCTGGGATCGCTCATTACCAGATGCGAAATCGCATGATAGGCCTTCAGGTACTCGGCCTGTTCATTCACGCCTTCGGCAACGAAGTCATACACCGAGCCTTTTACGTTACGCGGCGGATCCTGTTGCAGGCGCGCGATAACCAGGTCCTGCTCATAAATGATGCGCCCATCGTCCAGCGGCTGCTCGCGGTTGATGATTTTCATCAGCGTTGATTTGCCCGCGCCGTTGCGCCCTACCAGACAGACGCGCTCGTTCTCTTCAATATGCAGCTCGGTGTTATCCAACAGCGGCGCGTCGCTGAATGAGAGGTAAGCGCCATGAATACTGATCAGTGACATAAAACTTATTCCTTACCGGCGTGAGTAATCAGCCAGCAGTTATGAATTTGACGGTTGCGGGCGAAGTCCTGCGACTGCGTTTTCGCGGTAATTTCTTCAGCGTGCAGCTGAAGCTCGGCCAGGCCTTCCAGATCCATTTTGAAGCCGCGCTTATTGTTGGAGAACATGACGGTGCCGTTTTTGCGCAGCAGCCTTTTCAGATCTTTCATCAACAGCAGATGATCGCGCTGCACGTCAAAACTCTCTTCCATTCTTTTCGAGTTCGAGAAGGTTGGCGGATCGATAAAGATCAGATCGAACTGCTCGTCGGACTCGCGCAGCCAGCTCAGGCAATCTGCCTGCATCAGGCGGTGCTGGCGGCCGGTCAGGCCGTTCAGACGCAGGTTGCGTTCTGCCCATTCCAGATAGGTGCGCGACATATCCACCGTGGTGGTGCTTTTGGCGCCGCCCAGTCCGGCATGCACGCTGGCGCTGCCGGTATAGGCAAACAGGTTCAGGAAGTCTTTGCCCTTGCTCATCTGCCCAAGCATTTTACGCGCGATGCGGTGATCCAGGAACAGGCCGGTATCCAGATAGTCGGTGAGATTTACCCACAGCTTCGCGTTAAACTCGGAAACCTCGAAGAAGTCGCCCTTTTCGCCCAGCTTCTGATACTGGCTTTTGCCTTTCTGCCGCTCGCGGGTTTTCAGCACCAGACGGTTTGCCGGCAGATCCAGCACGCTGAGCGTGGCGGCAATAACGTCAAACAGGCGCTGACGGGCTTTAGACGGCTCGATGGTCTTCGGCGGCGCATACTCCTGCACCACCACCCACTCGCCATAGCGATCGACAGCGACGTTGTAGTCCGGCAGATCGGCATCGTAAATGCGGTAGCACTCAATGCCTTCCTGACGCGCCCATTTTTCCAGCTTCTTCAGGTTTTTACGCAGGCGGTTAGCGTAGTCTTCCGCAATCTGCGCCACGCCGGAGGTATTCACTCCCAGCTGATAGTTTTTCTGTACGCAGTCCAGCGGGCCGTTTTTCGCCTTGAACTGGCGTTCAGCACGCAGCTGCAGGCAGCTCAGCAGCTCCGGCGACGCGCTGAACAGCGACAGGTTCCAGCCGCCGAAATGCTGTTTCATCAGGCGTCCCAGCTGGCTGTGCAGCGCAATCAGGGCCGGTTCGCTTTCCAGACGTTCGCCGTAAGGCGGGTTGCTCAGCACGGTGCCGGTTGGCCCTTCCGCCAGCGGATTGGTCAGCTTCAGCACGTCCTGGGTGGTAAAGCTGATAAGCTCCGCCAGGCCTGCACGACGGGCGTTAACGCGCGCGCGTTCAATGACGCGGGAGTCGTTATCGTAACCATAAAAACGGGACGTCGTTTCCTGAAGCCCGCGACGAGCGCGCACTTTCGCTTCGCTGGTCACTTCACGCCACAGCGCCTCGTCGAATTTGTTCCAGCCGGTAAAGCCCCAGTGGGTGCGATGCAGGCCAGGCGCGCGATCGCTGGCGATCATCGCTGCTTCAATCAGCAGCGTGCCCGAGCCGCACATAGGATCGACCATCGGCGTGCCCGCCTGCCAGCCGGAGCGCTGCACGATAGCCGCCGCCAGGTTTTCCTTGAGCGGCGCCATGCCGGTTTGCTGGCGATAGCCGCGCTGGTGCAGGCCTTCGCCGCTCAGATCCAGCGCAATGCTGGCATTGTCTTTGTTCAGCCAGACGTTAACGCGGATATCCGGCTGCTCGCGATCCACATCCGGTCGCGCCAGGTTTTTGCGGGTAAAGCTGTCCACGATGGCGTCTTTGACTTTAAGCGCGCCGTACTGGCTGTTGCGGATCACTTCATTCAGCCCGCTGAAATGCACGGCAAAGGTTTTATCGCTGCCGAACAGCGCCGGCCAGTCGATAGCCTGTACGCCCAGATAGAGATCCAGGTCGCTGTATACGCCGCATTCGGTCAGCGGCAGCAGGATGCGGGAAGCCAGGCGGCTCCACATCAGGCTCTGATACATCAGACGATCGTCGCCCTGAAAATGTACGCCGCCCTGGACAATCTGGCAGCCCTCGGCCCCCAGCGCTTCCAGTTCACTTTTTAACAGCTCTTCGAGCCCACGCGCCGTACTGGCAAACAGAGAATTCATAACATCACTTATCATCTGGAAAATTGCTGCGCATTATAGCTAATCCGGGGCGCATGTCATAAAGTTAGCTTCTTTTCGTCAGCCGCTCCCGGCTCTTTTTTCGCGCTGGCGTTTTCTTTCCTGCTGGAGAGCACCATGATTAGCCTGTCCCGTCTGTTTATTCATCCCGTAAAATCCATGCGTGGCACGCAGGTTTCTCATGCTCAGGCGCTTGCCAGCGGCCTGGCCTTCGATCGTATTTTTATGCTTACCGAGACGGACGGCACCTTTATTACAGCGCGTCAGTATCCTGAAATGGTGCTTTTTACGCCCGCACTGCTGCCGGACGGTCTGCTGCTGGCGGCGCCGGACGGCAGCAGCGGCACCGTGCGCTTTGCGGATTTCGCCGCCGAGCCTGCGCCGGTGGAAGTCTGGGGCAACCATTTCACCGCGCTGATTGCGCCTGCGCCAATCAACAGCTGGCTGAGCGGCTTTTTTCCGCGTCCCGTGCAGCTTCGCTGGGTAGGACCAGAGATGACCCGGCGCGTGCAGCGATTTAGCGAGGTGCCGCTGGGCTTTGCCGACGGCTATCCTTATTTGCTGATTAATGAGGCCTCGCTGCACGATTTACGTAAGCGTTGCCCGGCCGGCGTAAAGCTGGAGCAGTTCCGTCCAAACCTGGTGGTAACGGGCACGACGGCATGGGCGGAAGATCGCTGGGCAACGGTGCGCATCGGCGGCATCCTTTTTGACGCACCGAAACCTTGCAGCCGCTGCATTTTTACCACTGTCAGCACGGAGCGAGGCCGCAGGCATCCCACCGGCGAGCCGCTGACTACCCTGCAAAAATTCCGTACCGCGATGGATGGCAGCGGCGATGTCGATTTTGGTATCAACCTGGTGGCACGCAACAGCGGCATCGTGCGGGTGGGTGACGAGCTGGAGGTGGTTGCCGATAAACCGGCACGCCTGTATGGCGCGGGTGAAGTGGCGGAATCGCTGGAAGCGGTTGCCGCAGCGCAGGAAAGCGTCACCCTCAGCTGGGAAGGCGAGCGCTTCAGCGGCAACAATCAGCAGGTTTTACTGGAGCAGCTGGAGATGCAGGGTTATCGCATCCCCTACTCCTGCCGTGCGGGCGTTTGCGGCAGCTGCCGCGTCCGGCTGGCGTCCGGCCAGGTTCGGGCGCTGAAGAAAGGCGCGCTGCGCGAGGACGGCACGCTGTTAAGCTGTAGCTGCGTCCCGGACGGCGACCTGGTGCTGTTGGCGCGTTAAACGGCGCGGGCGAAGGTGAAAATATGCTGGCTGATGGCGGGCAGCAGGCGATCGTGCATCACCTTGATAGCATCGCCCAGCACCATCGTTTTGCCGCCCAGCTGCAGCTCCGGCTGCGCCAGCAGGCACAGCGCGGCGTTTTCGCCCGCTTCCACCACCAGCAGCGTGGCTTCTTCGCCCGTTTCGCACAGGCGCACCGCTACCAGCTCGCCATCCTGCGGCGTACAGTGACGCGGATGCGCGGAAAAGTGCCAGCTTTTTGGCATCTGCGGCTTCAGAAAACGCAGGGCAACCAGCGCGTTCAGCACCAGCTCGGTACGCTGCCATTCGGTCAGGTCGCACGTCAGGCATTTTTCTGCGAAGGTGGAAAACAGGGCGGCGTCGTCGACGGAGAATTGCGCGGCGTTAAAGGCATCGGGCGTCAGCATTTTACGAGGGAAGCGTGAGCGGAACAGCGCGCCTTCCGCCATAGCCAACATCATGCGTTCCTGTTCGTCATCGAAGAACCAGCGCCAGCTGTCGTCAGGTTTAATCCTCATGAAGTATCCCGTAATGATCGTCAGGTCGGCTATTTATCGCGAGGTCAGCGAACACGCGATCCGCCCCGTGCCAAAATAGTCTGAATAATGCATAAACAGGAGAAAATATAAACGAGCCAGAGGGGAAAATAAACCCCCTGGCCCCGTTAAGCCTGCATTTAATCAAATATGACTGACAATTTCTTTAATCAGCGGCGGCCCTTTGTAAATAAAACCGGAATATATCTGCACCAGCGAGGCGCCCGCCGCCATTTTTTCTTTGGCTGCCACCAGCGAATCTATGCCGCCTACGCCGATAATCGGCAGCCGGCCCTGCAGTTCCTGCGAGAGACGGCGAATGATTTCCGTACTTTTCAGCTGTACCGGACGCCCGCTCAGGCCGCCCGTTTCTTCGCTGTATTTCAGGCCGCTAACCAGCGAACGATCCAGCGTGGTATTGGTCGCGATTACACCATCAATATTATGCCGCACCAGGCTGTCGGCAATTTGGATAAGTTCTTCTTCAGCTAAATCCGGCGCAATTTTGACCGCTACCGGCACATATTTTTGATGCTGATTTTCCAGCGCCTGCTGTTTGTGCTTAATCGCCTGCAAAAGATCGTCCAGCGCTTCACCATATTGCAGCGTGCGTAACCCTGGCGTATTCGGCGATGAGATGTTGATCGCAATATAACCTGCATAAGGATAAACTTTCTCCATACAGATTAAATAATCTTCTTTACCCATTTCGACCGGCGTATCTTTATTTTTGCCGATATTGATGCCCAGAATGCCGTCGAAGCGAGCCTGCCTGACATTATTGACCAGCTGGTCCACGCCCAGATTATTGAATCCCATACGATTAATAATGCCTTCCGCCTCTCTGATGCGGAACATACGCGGCTTATCGTTCCCCGCCTGCGGTCGTGGCGTCACGGTGCCGACTTCAATAAAGCCAAAGCCCATTGCGCCGAAGGCGTCAATACATTCACCGTTCTTATCCAGCCCCGCCGCCAGGCCCAGCGGGTTTTTGAACGTCAGCCCCATGCAGTTAACGGGCTTAAAAGGAAGAGTTTGTCGAACCAGATGAATAAGCGGCGTTCCGGTTATCCGGTGCAGCTGCTGAAGGGTCAATTCGTGCGCACGCTCGGCGTCGAGCTGAAAAAGCGCGTTACGAACCAGGTTATACATGATCGCTCCTGAGTAGCCCATAATGCCGGGCCGGAAAAGGACTAACGGTTGCCTCAGCAACCCTGAAAACTGTGCGGTCGACACGCCTTCTTCGCTTTTATACGTTATCAGATACAAAGAACAGCGGCCTTCGACATGCGCAGCAACGCTGCAGGCGCGGGGGAAAATGGTAAAGTCCTTTGCCGGGAAAGTAAAACGTTTGCGTGCCCCCATCCCTCTCTTTTTCCGCGCTTTCCCGTTATCTGTTTTTCGCTTAGTCAAAAAGTAACTTAAATATGCCGGATAAATCATTTAAGGCGTCCGTCACACTCTGCCAGGATAGTTCCATAAGTTCAGGAATTATTTTAATCAATAACTTTTGGTTATAAGGAGAGATGATGCGCGTTATTACTCTGGCAGGCAGTCCTCGCTACCCTTCGCGGTCAACCGCGCTGCTGACCCTATGCCAGCACGCGCTGGAGCAACGAGGCGCCGAGGTGATCCCCTGGAACCTGCATAACTTTCCTCCAGAGGATTTGCTTTACGCCCGCTTCGACTCGCCTGCGCTGCTGGCTTTAAAAGAGGATCTGGCTAATGCCGATGGGCTGATCGTCGCCACGCCTGTTTATAAAGCCTCTTTTTCCGGCGCGTTAAAAACCCTGCTCGACTTACTGCCGGAACGCGCACTGGAGCATAAAGTGGTGCTGCCGCTGGCGACCGGCGGCACCATCGCGCATATGCTGGCCGTGGACTATGCGCTAAAACCGGTGCTTAACGCGCTGAAGGCGCAGGAGGTGCTGCACGGCGTGTTTGCCGACGACAGCCAGATTAGCCATTACGATCGCCAGCCCGAACTCTCTCCGCTGCTTGCCGAACGCATTGCGGAATCACTCGACACCTTCTGGTATGCGCTGTCGCGTCGTCATCAGCGGCTGGCCGCAGCGGTATAAGGAAGCGCCCATGAGCCTGTTTACACGTTTTGTCTCGGCGCTGGCTTTCAGCGCGCTGCTCACTGGCGGCGCGCTGGCGGACGAGGCCGCGCCTGCCGCTTTCCGTATTGGCTATCAAAAAGGGTCGGTGAGCATGGCGCTGGCCCGCTCGCATCAGCTGCTGGAAAAGCGTTTCCCTCATACGCAGATTAAATGGATTGAGTTTCCGGCCGGCCCGCAAATGCTGGAAGCGCTGAATGTTAACAGCATCGATTTAGGCAGCACGGGCGACATTCCGCCAATCTTCGCCCAGGCGGCCGGCGCCGATCTGCTTTATGTCGGCTCAGAGCCGCCCAAGCCACAGTCCGAAGTGATTTTGGTAGCCAAAAACAGCCCGATTAAAAGCGTCGCCGAACTGAAAGGCCATAAGGTGGCTTTCCAGAAGGGCTCCAGCTCGCATAATTTACTGCTGCGCGCGCTGACCAAAGCCGGGCTGAAATTCAGTGATATTCAGCCTGCCTATCTGACGCCTGCCGATGCCCGCGCGGCTTTCCAGCAGGGCGATGTCGATGCCTGGGCTATCTGGGATCCCTACTATTCCGCCGCGCTGTTGCAGGGCGGCGTGCGGGTGCTGGCCGATGGCGACGGGCTGAACCTGACCGGTTCGTTTTATCTGGCGACCCGCCCCTTTGCTGAAGCCAACGGCGCTTTCGTGCAGCAGGTGCTGGAGACGTTCAGCAAGGCCGACGAGCTGACCCGCAGCGATCGCGAGCAGAGCATTGCCCTGCTTTCGCAAACTATCGGCCTGCCGAAACCGGTTATCGCCAGCTATCTCGATCACCGTCCGCCGACCGTTATCGGCCCGGTCAGCGAGAAAACCGTACAGGCCCAGCAGCATACCGCCGATCTCTTTTACGCTAACCATTTAATGCCGGTGAAAGTCGATATCGCCAGCCGTGTCTGGCATGTCGCCGCCGCTACGCAAGGAGTCCCACAATGAGCCTTTCCGTTTTCTGGTTTCTGCCCACGCATGGCGATGGTCACTATTTAGGCACGACGGAGGGCGCGCGTCCTGTCGACCACGCTTATCTGCAGCAAATTGCTCAGGCTGCCGATCGTCTGGGTTTTGGTGGCGTGCTGATCCCAACAGGGCGTTCCTGTGAGGATGCCTGGCTGGTGGCCGCGTCGCTGATCCCCGTGACGCAGCGCCTGCGTTTTCTGGTTGCGCTGCGTCCCGGCGTAATCTCCCCTACGCAGGCCGCGCGCCAGGCCGCCACGCTGGATAGGCTGTCAAACGGCCGTGCGCTGTTTAACCTGGTGACCGGCGGCGATGCGGAAGAGCTGGCGGGCGACGGCGTCTTTCTGGATCACCGTGAGCGCTATGTTGAGTCGGCGGAATTTACCCGCGTCTGGCGTCGCGTGCTGGAAGGCGAAACGGTGGATTACGAAGGCAAGCACGTGCACGTTCGCGGCGCCCGGCTGATGTTTCGGCCCGTGCAGCAGCCGCGTCCGCCGTTATGGTTTGGCGGCTCTTCCGAACCTGCTCAGGATCTGGCAGCGGAACAGGTCGATGTCTACCTGACATGGGGCGAACCGCCGGCGCAGGTCAAAGAGAAGATTGAGCAGGTGCGGGCGAAAGCGGCGGCCCAGGGCAGAACGGTGAAGTTCGGCATCCGCCTGCACGTTATCGTGCGGGAGACCAATGAAGAGGCCTGGAAAGCGGCAGATCGTCTGATTTCGCATCTGGATGACGCCACTATTGCTAAGGCGCAGGCCGCGCTGGCAAAAACCGATTCGGTCGGTCAGCACCGCATGGCCGCCCTGCACGGCGGACGTCGCGATAAGCTGGAGATTTCACCCAACCTGTGGGCGGGCGTCGGACTGGTACGCGGCGGCGCGGGCACCGCGCTGGTCGGCGATGGCGCTACCGTAGCGGCCAGGATGCAGGAGTATGCCGATCTGGGCATCGAGACGTTTATTTTGTCCGGCTATCCACACCTGGAAGAGGCCTATCGCGTCGGCGAGCTGCTGTTCCCGCATCTCGATTTGAACGTGCCGGAAGTGCCGCAGCCGAACAACATTACCGCGCACGGCGAAGCCGTAGCGCATGATTTCGCTCCACAAAAAGTGTCGCAGAGCTGAGGTGGCTATGAGCAAACCGCTTAATCGTATCGGCAATCAGCTGATCCCATGGGCACTGCCCATTGCGCTGGTGATCGTGTGGCAAATCGCCTCACAGACCGGCTGGCTTTCTACCCGTATTTTGCCTTCGCCAGAAGCCATAGTGATTACGTTCTGGAAGCTGTCGGCCAGTGGCGAGCTGTGGCAGCACCTGGCGATCAGCAGCTGGCGTGCGGCGGTCGGCTTCAGCATTGGCGGTTCCATCGGCCTGATCCTCGGCCTGATTACCGGCATGTCGCGCCTGGGCGAACGGCTGCTGGACACGTCGGTGCAAATGCTGCGTAACGTGCCGCACCTGGCGCTGATCCCGCTGGTGATCCTGTGGTTTGGCATTGACGAATCCGCCAAGATTTTTCTGGTGGCGCTGGGTACGCTGTTCCCTATTTATCTCAATACCTATCACGGCATCCGCAATATCGATCGCGGCCTGGTAGAGATGGCCCGCAGCTATGGCCTCTCCGGCTGGAGCCTGTTTATTCAGGTGGTGCTGCCGGGCGCGCTGCCCTCCATTATGGTCGGCGTGCGCTTTGCCCTGGGCCTGATGTGGCTGACGCTGATCGTGGCGGAAACCATTTCCGCCAACTCCGGCATCGGCTATCTGGCAATGAACGCGCGCGAATTTTTGCAGACCGATATCGTGGTGGTTGCCATTATCCTGTATGCCCTGCTCGGTAAACTGGCTGACGTCAGCGCGCTGTTACTGGAACGCGTCTGGTTGCGCTGGCATCCGGCTTATCAACTTAAAGAGGAAAACGCATGAGCGAGTTAACGTCTTCTCCAGCGCGTCTTAACGCCGGTACGCCTCTGATCGTTAACCGCGTCAGCAAGCAGTATCACGGCCGCACCGTGCTGAATAACATCGATTTGCATATTCCTTCCGGCCAGTTTGTGGCGGTGGTCGGACGCAGCGGCTGCGGTAAAAGCACCCTGCTTCGCCTGCTGGCCGGGCTGGAAAAAAGCAGCGCCGGCGAGCTGCTGGCCGGTAGCGCGCCGCTGAGCGAAGCCAGAGACGATACCCGCCTGATGTTTCAGGATGCGCGCCTGCTGCCGTGGAAAAGCATTATCGATAACGTTGGCCTGGGATTGAAAGGCCGTGCCTGGAAAAGCGACGCGCTGGAGGCGCTGGCAGCCGTCGGCCTGGCGGAACGCGCCAACGAATGGCCTGCGGCGCTGTCCGGCGGGCAAAAGCAGCGTGTGGCGCTGGCCCGCGCGCTGATCCACCGGCCGGGTTTGCTGCTGCTGGATGAGCCTTTAGGCGCGCTGGATGCGCTGACGCGTATTGAAATGCAGGATCTGATCGAGTCGCTGTGGCAGCAGCATCATTTCACCGTGCTGCTGGTCACCCATGACGTCAGCGAAGCCGTGGCGATGGCTGACCGGGTGCTGCTGATTGAAGAAGGCAATATCGGGCTGGATTTGGTAATCGACCTGCCGCGCCCGCGCCGTAAAGGCTCCGTGCGGCTGGCAGAGCTGGAAGCGAAAGTGCTGGATCGCGTCATGAAACGCTCGCCGGTGGAAGAAGAAAAACGCTACGCGCAACGCTGATTTACGCCGTTGCTAAAAGAAAAAGCCCCGACTGTCGGGGCTTTTTGTCATTTACGCCGGACGATTAGTCCTGAAGCGCCTTGCTGATTTTTTCGTAAAGGTCGCCGGAAAGGTTCTCCAGTGCCTTTAACTTCTCAAGCGCGCCGCGCATCAGCGCCTGACGGGCTTCGTCGTAGCGTTTAAAGCGGATCAGCGGCTCAATGATGCGCGAGGCAACCTGAGGATTGCGCGTATTCAGATCGGTCAGGATCTCCACCAGGAACTGGTAACCGCTACCGTCAGCAGCGTGGAAGGCGGAAGGGTTAGCCGAGGCGAACGCGCCGATTAGCGAACGGATACGGTTTGGATTGCTTAGCGTAAAGGAACGATGGCTGAGCAGCGCGCGAACGCGGCTAAGTACGTCCGCAGCCGGGCTGGTGGCCTGCAAAGTAAACCACTTGTCCATCACCAGGCCATCTTTATGCCAGCGCTCGTCGAATTCGGCCAGCAGCGTTTCCCGGCACGGCAGCTGCGCGGCAACCGAGGCCGTCATCGCCGCCAGCGAGTCGGTCATATTGTTCGCCTGACGGAACTGGGCGGTAACCAGTTTCTCGGCCAGCCCTGTTTCGCCGAAGGCCAGGTAGTTGAGACAGGTATTTTTCAGCGCGCGCTTGCCGATATCGGCATGATCGATACGATATTCGTCCACACGATGCGCGTTGTAAACCGCCAGCCACTCATCCGCCAGCTCCGTAGCCAGCGTGCTCAGCAGCGCACGGCGCACTTCCGCAATGGCTACCGGATCGATTACCTCAAACAGCTCGGCAATTTCGTTTTCGCCAGGCAGCGTCAGGATCAGCGCCATCAATGCCGGATCGCTGTTTTCCTCCAGCAGCACGGCGCGGAAAGCATCGGCAACGTGCAGCGGCAGCGAAAGCGGCTGGCCCTGCTGGAAGCGGGCGACGTTCAGCCTGATATGGGTCGCCAGCAGACTTTGCGCGGCATCCCAACGTGAGAAATCGTTACGGGCATGGCGCATCAGGAAAGTCAGCTGCGCATCGCTCCAGTTGTAGTCCAGCTTCACCGGCGCGGAGAATTCACGCAGCAACGAGGGGATCGGCTGCTGATAAACCTCGTCGAACACAAAGCTCTGGAATTCTTCCGTCACGTTCAGCACATGATGAACCGGATGACCATTGTGCTGCAAAGGAATGACGTTGCCTTCACTGTCGTAAAGCTCGATATCCAGCGGAATATGCAGCGGCAGCTTGTTTTTCTGATCGGCCGTTGGCGGCGTCATTTGGGTAACGTGCAGCGTGTACTGTTGTAGCTCGGCGTTATAGTCATCGCGTACGGAAAGCACCGGCGTGCCGGACTGGCTGTACCAGCGGCGGAACTGGGAAAGATCGACGTTGGAAGCATCCTCCATCGCCTGCACAAAATCGTCGCAGGTCGCTGCGCTGCCGTCGTGGCGCTCGAAGTAAAGCTGCATGCCTTTCTGGAAATTCGCCTCGCCCAGCAGGGTGTGCAGCATACGAATAACTTCAGACCCTTTTTCATACACGGTCAGCGTATAGAAGTTGTTCATCTCGATCACCTGCTCAGGGCGGATCGGATGCGCCATTGGGCTGGCGTCTTCGGCAAACTGCGCGCCGCGCATCACGCGCACGTTATCGATACGATTGACCGCGCGAGAGCCGAGATCGGAACTGAATTCCTGATCGCGGAACACGGTCAGGCCCTCTTTCAGGCTAAGCTGGAACCAGTCGCGGCAGGTGACGCGGTTGCCCGTCCAGTTGTGGAAATATTCGTGGCCGATCACCGCCTCAATGCCCAGATAGTCTTTATCCGTCGCCGTTTCCGCTTTCGCCAGCACGTACTTAGAGTTAAAGACGTTCAGGCCTTTATTTTCCATCGCGCCCATGTTGAAGAAGTCGACGGCAACGATCATAAAGATATCCAGATCGTATTCCAGGCCGAAACGCTGCTCGTCCCACTTCATGCTGTTTTTCAGCGAGGTCATTGCCCAGTCGGCGCGATCGAGGTTGCCGCGATCCACGAAGATCTCCAGCGCAACATCCCGGCCGGAGCGCGTTTTAAAGCTGTCGCGCAGCACGTCAAAGTCGCCTGCCACCAGCGCAAACAGGTAGCACGGCTTTGGAAAAGGATCTTCCCATTTTACCCAGTGACGTCCGTTTTCCGCTTCGCCGCCGGCTATCCGGTTGCCGTTTGACAGCAGATACGGATAAAGCTGTTGTTCCGCGATGATGGTCGTGGTGAAGCGAGCCAGCACGTCAGGCCGATCCAGATACCAGGTGATATGGCGGAAGCCTTCGGCCTCGCACTGGGTACAAAGCGCCTCGCCCGATTTATACAGGCCTTCCAGCGCGCTGTTTTTATCCGGATGAATATCGTTGACGATTTTCATCGTGAATGACTCCGGCAGGCCGGAAACTATCAGCGCGCCCTCTTCCAGCGCGTAATCCGTCCAGGGCCGATCGTCAATCTCCAGCGAGACCAGCGTCAGATCTTCCCCATCCAGACGCAGCGACGCATCAGCCTGGCCCAAACGCTTTACGCGGCTGACGGCCGTCACACGGGTGGTTGCGGCATCCAGTTCAAACGTCAGATCGATGTCGGTAATGGTGTAATCCGGCGCACGATAATCATGGCGATTTTTGGCTTGTGGCAGTTGCGTCATAAGTGCTTCTCATGTCGATAATTAGTTAACTTTGCAAGTCTATTCCGCTTCCTGCAATGTTGCCATGGAGAATCGCGTCGGGCGGTCGGAATTGCTGTTAAAAGCTACATCCTCTTAACAATCGCACGGATTGCCCTCGACCTGCCGGATCGAATTGTGCTGTGATCGGGTTCAATAAATGAGTATTCAAGTTATACTCCTGCGTCATTACTATTTTTTAAACCAGGGATAACGCTCTTCGCCAGAGGATGCTGAAACGCACCATGACACGACATGCTTCCCCGATACTGACCACGCTGCTGGATACGGACGCCTATAAGCTGCATATGCAGCAGGCGGTATTTCATCGCTATCAGAACGTTTCCGTAGTGGCTGAGTTTCGCTGCCGTGGCGACGATCTGCTTGGCATCTACGCTGAGGAAATCGCTCAACAGGTGACCCTGATGCAGTCGCTGGCGCTCAGCGACGAAGAGAGCCGCTATCTTGCCGGACTGCCGTTTTTCAGCGCGGATTATCTGCAGTGGCTGAAACAATTCCGCTATGACCCTGCTCAGGTGCGCATCCGCAATCATCAGGGCAAGCTGGATATCCGCATCGCCGGCCCGTGGCGGGAGGTGATTATGTGGGAGGTGCCGCTGCTGGCGCTGATCAGCGAAGTGGTGCACCGCCACCGCTCGCCGCTGGTCGTCCCCGCGATGGCCGTCGAGCGTCTGCAAAGCAAGCTGCTTGATTTCGGCAAGCTGACGGCAGATTTGGATATGTCCCGCTTTAAGCTGATGGACTTCGGTACGCGCCGCCGTTTCTCCCGCGATGTGCAGCTGGCGATTGTCAGCACGCTAAAAGCCGATTTCCCCTGGCTGGTCGGCTCCAGCAACTACGATGTTGCCCGGCAGCTACAGCTCGCGCCGGTGGGCACGCAGGCGCATGAATGGTTCCAGGCACATCAGCAGATCAGCCCTGTTCTGGCCAACAGCCAGCGCGCCGCCTTGCAGGCCTGGCTGGAGGAGTATCCGAACCGTCTGGGTATTGCGCTGACCGACTGCATCACCATGGACGCTTTCCTGCGTGATTTCGGCCTGAATTTCGCCAGCAGCTATCAGGGACTGCGCCATGACTCCGGCGATCCCGTGGAATGGGGTGAAAAAGCCATTGCGCATTACGAAAAGCTCGGCATCGATCCGCAGGAAAAAACGCTGGTCTTTTCAGACAATCTCGATTTGCCAAAAGCGGTGGAGCTTTATCGCCACTTTGGCCAGCGCATTGAGGTCATTTTCGGTATCGGCACGCGGCTGACCTGCGATATCCCTCAGGTAAAACCGCTGAATATCGTCATTAAGCTGGTAGAGTGCAACGGCAAACCGGTCGCCAAACTCTCCGACAGCCCCGGCAAAACCATTTGCCAGGATAAAGCTTTTGTTCGCGCCCTGCGCAAGGCGTTCGATCTGCCGCTGGTGAAAAAAGCCAGCTAGGCTGCCTACAGAGAGAAAGGCGCCCTGCCTTTCTCTCTTTCTGATTGCCTTTCGTTAAGAAATCTCCTGCCTCGCAACGAATTCTTCTTGTGTCTCATCTTCTGGCAAGTAACATAGCATTGCCCCGGTTTCGGGTAATTTTAATTCTGATGAAAAGAGAGACTTATATGAGCGTTGTGCCTGTAGCGGATGTACTGCAAGGCCGGATCGCGGTTGACAGCGAAGTCACCGTTCGCGGCTGGGTGCGTACCCGAAGAGATTCAAAAGCCGGTATTTCCTTTATCGCCGTCTACGACGGTTCCTGCTTTAATCCTGTCCAGGCCGTCGTTAATAATTCTCTGAATAATTACCAGGAAGAAGTGCTGCGCCTGACCACCGGCTGTTCCGTGGCAATCACCGGAAAAGTCGTGGCCTCGCCAGGCCAGGGCCAGAGCTTTGAGATCCAGGCCAGCGCGGTGGAAGTCGTGGGCTGGGTCGACGATCCGGACACCTATCCGATGGCGGCCAAGCGTCACAGCATCGAGTATCTGCGTGAAGTGGCGCATTTGCGTCCGCGCACTAACCTGATCGGCGCCGTCGCGCGCGTTCGCCATACGCTGGCGCAGGCGCTGCATCGCTTCTTTGACGAGCAGGGGTTTTTCTGGGTCTCCACCCCGCTGATCACCGCTTCCGATACGGAAGGCGCTGGTGAAATGTTCCGCGTCTCCACGCTCGATATGGAAAACCTGCCGCGTACGCCGGAAGGCAAAGTCAATTACGATGAAGATTTCTTCGGTAAAGAGGCGTTCCTGACCGTTTCCGGCCAGCTTAACGGTGAAACCTACGCCAGCGCGATTTCCAAAATCTACACCTTCGGCCCGACTTTCCGCGCTGAAAACTCCAATACCAGCCGTCACCTGGCGGAATTCTGGATGCTGGAGCCGGAAGTGGCCTTCGCCGATCTGGAAGATAACGCCGCGCTGGCTGAAGCCATGCTGAAGTACGTCTTTAAGGCCGTCCTGGCCGAACGTGCCGACGATATGGCTTTCTTTGCCGAACGCGTAGACAAAGAAGCGATTACTCGCCTGGAGCAATTTGTTACTACCGATTTTGCGCAGGTGGATTACACCGATGCTATCGAGATCCTGAAAGCCTGCGGCGAGAAGTTTGAAAACGCCGTCTCCTGGGGTATCGATCTCTCGTCCGAGCACGAGCGCTACCTGGCGGAGAAACATTTTAAAGCGCCGGTCGTAGTGAAAAACTACCCGAAAGACATCAAGGCGTTCTATATGCGCCTGAACGACGATGGCAAAACCGTAGCGGCGATGGACGTTCTGGCGCCGGGCATTGGTGAAATCATCGGCGGTTCGCAGCGTGAAGAGCGTCTGGACGTGCTGGACGCGCGTCTGGCGGAGATGGGGCTGAACAAAGAAGACTACTGGTGGTATCGCGATCTGCGCCGCTACGGCACCGTGCCTCATTCCGGCTTCGGCTTAGGTTTTGAGCGCCTGATCGCCTACGTTACCGGCGTGCAAAATGTCAGGGACGTCATCGCCTTCCCAAGGACGCCGCGCAACGCCAGCTTCTGATTTTTGCATTAAATATAAGAAATTCATATATATAACTAAGGCCAGCCTCGCTGGCCTTTTTTTATTTTTGTAAATTTAGATATAGTTCACAAAGTTCCGTTTTATTTACATATTGAAACACAAATTTTCTTCCTGTAACCAGAATAGGATATTAGTAGCATTTTCGAGGTAGATTAACCGCACCGCGAATGGAAAGATGCGTGCAGATACAGGAAGACACCAAACTCTCATCGTAGTTCTGTAAAGAATTATTGACGGCAGTGGCAGGTGTCCAGATAACTCCAATGAGGGTAATAAATAATGATGAAGCGCAATATTCTGGCACTGGTTATCCCAGCCCTGTTAGCCGCTGGTGCAGCCAATGCAGCAGAAATCTATAACAAAGACGGCAATAAGCTGGACCTCTATGGGAAAGCAGTTGGTTTGCACTATTTCTCTGATAACGACGGCAACGATGGCGACCAGAGCTACGTGCGTTTTGGTTTCAAAGGTGAAACCCAGATTAACGATATGCTCACCGGCTACGGCCAGTGGGAATACAACATCCAGGCAAACAATTCTGAAGGCGGCTCCGACGCGCAGGACGGCAACAAAACCCGTCTGGGCTTCGCTGGTCTGAAATTCGCTGAGTACGGCTCTATCGATTACGGCCGTAACTACAGCCTGCTGTACGATCCAATGGGCTGGACCGATATGCTGCCAGAGTTCGGCGGCGACTCTGCCTATAGCGACCTGGGCATCCTGGGCGGCCGTACTACCGGCGTGCTGACCTACCGCAACACCAACTTCTTTGGCCTGGTTGACGGCTGGAACTTTGCCGTACAGTATCAGGGTAAAAACGAGCGTGAAGACGACATTCGCCGCGCTAACGGAGACGGTTACGCAGTCTCTACCAGCTATACCGCGCCAATCGGTGTAGGCGTGTCTGCAGCTTATGGTTCTTATGACCGTACCGATGCGCAGGCAGCTGGCGTGCGTACCGTGACTAACCCGAATAACTCCGCTGAATCCGTCACCATCAATAGCGGCGCGGGTAAACGTGCTGAAGCATGGGCTACCGCGCTGAAATATGACGCTAACAGCGTTTACCTGGCAGCGATGTACGGTGAAACCCGTAACGCCACGCCAATTTCTTACAGCGGCAATTTTAGCGACGCTGACAGCACTTCCTGGTCTGCTAACTCTTTCGCTAACAAGGCTCAGAACATTGAGCTGGTTGCGCAGTATCAGTTTGACTTCGGTCTGCGTCCATCCCTGGCCTACGTGCAGTCTAAAGGCAAGGATATCGAAGGCGTTGGCGATGCTGACCTGATCAAATATGTTGATGTGGGCGCAACCTACTACTTCAACAAAAACATGTCTACTTACGTTGACTACCAGATCAACCTGCTGGATGACAACAATCCACTGGGTCTGAACACCGACGACACCGTGGCTGTAGGTCTGGTTTACCAGTTCTAATCAAGCAACAAATCGTCTGGCGGGGCTTCGGCCCCGCTTTTTTATTGTCTGCACCTTCGCTTTTCTCTGCCTGCCCTTATTCCCTTCCTGACTTGCCCGTGCTGCTAAATAAAACCTGTCGCTTCCCTATGTAATTTCTTTTTCCGTTTCATAAAAATTCGAGCCATGCCGCAGCGTTCCTGAAAAATTTCCAAAAGTGTTTGTTAGCCACGCGTGAACATGAAAAAATCAGTCTGGATTTAGCTTAAGGAGAGCCAATATGGATATGGACAGCCCTCTTCTGCTAACGCTGTCAAACCACAGCAACCAGCAGGAAAAAAAAGAAACCGAGACGGAAGCGCGCTTTACCCGTATCGAAATGCATATCGCCTGGCTCAGACATGACGTTAACGATATCAGAAACGAGCTCCATGATATTCGTGGGGAAATAAAGGATGTACGCGGCGAGATAAAGGACGTGCGCGGTGAGATACAGGACGTACGCGGTGAGATGAAAGATATCCGCAAAGATATGCAGACTGATTTTCGCCTGATGTTTAGCGCGCTGATCGGCGTTGCGCTGGGCCTGGCCTACATTATGGCCAGAGGTTTTCATTGGCTATAGGCCCCGTACGCCAGGAAAGCGGCCGCGCTTATTTTACCTTTACAGGTGTTTATAGCAGCTGGCTGCCGCTACCTTTATCCAGGGCATTCTTTCACTGTTTTTAGCGCAAACGGTTGGCATTTTTATCATAGTGGCGGTACCCTGAATTCTCATTTCGTTTCAGGTTATAACGGACTTTCATTATGTTTGAACGCATTGCAGCTGCACCCGCAGATCCTATCCTTGGCTTAGCCGACCTTTATCGTGCGGACGACCGTCCTGACAAAATTAACCTTGGCATTGGCGTTTATAAGGACGAAACCGGCAAAACGCCGGTGCTGACCAGCGTGAAAAAAGCCGAGCAGTATCTGCTGGAAAATGAAACGACCAAAAATTATTTGAGCATTGATGGCCTGGCCGATTTTGGCAAATGTACGCAGGCGCTGCTGTTTGGCAAAGATAACGCCATCCTGCGTGATAAACGCGCGCGTACAGCGCAAACGCCTGGCGGTACGGGCGCGCTGCGCGTAGCGGCGGATTTTATTGCCGCGCAAACCGGCGCCAGGCGCGTTTGGGTCAGCAATCCCAGCTGGCCTAACCATAAAAATGTGTTTCAGTCCGCCGGGCTGGAAGTCTGTGAATATCAGTATTACGATGCGGCCAGCCATTCGCTGGATTTCGACGGAATGCTGAACGCGCTGCGTGAAGCGCAGGCGGGCGATATTGTGCTGTTCCACGGCTGCTGCCATAACCCTACCGGCATCGATCCTACGGCCGCACAGTGGCAGGAGCTTGCCGAGATGTCGCTGGCGAAAGGCTGGCTGCCGCTGTTCGACTTTGCCTATCAGGGCTTTGCGCGTGGGCTGGAAGAAGATGCAGAGGGCCTGCGCATTTTTGCTGCCGGACACCAGGAGCTGATTGTCGCCAGTTCTTATTCGAAGAACTTCGGGCTTTATAATGAGCGCGTAGGCGCGTTCACGCTGGTCGCCAGCGCGGCCGATATTGCCGACACGGCCTTTAGCCAGGTTAAAGCTACCATCCGCGCAAACTACTCTAATCCGCCTGCGCATGGCGCGGCGGTCGTCGCCACTATCCTGGGCAACGATGCGCTGCGTACCCTGTGGGAGCAGGAGTTGACCGATATGCGCCAGCGCATCCACCGTATGCGTCAGCTGTTTGTTAATACCCTGCAGGAAAAAGGGGCGAAAGGCGACTTCAGCTTTATTATCAACCAGAACGGTATGTTCTCTTTTAGCGGCCTGACCAAAGATCAGGTGATTAGACTGCGGGAAGAGTTTGGCGTTTATGCGGTCAATTCAGGCCGGGTTAACGTAGCGGGAATGACGCCGGACAATATGGCGCCGCTGTGCGAAGCGATTGCCGCCGTGCTGTAAGTGCACATAAAGCGGATGCGAAATATTTTATCCGTCACGCAATAAAAAAGCCTGCATTACGCAGGCTTTTTTATACGGCAGCTTTATTGCAGAAAAGGATTGGAAATCCGCTCTCTGCCCAGCGTCGAGCTGGGGCCGTGGCCGGGTAAAAAGGTGACGTCATCGCCAAGCGGCAGCAGCTTGTTTTTGATCGCGGCAATCAGGTCGCTATGGCTGCCCTGAGGGAAATCGGTACGTCCCACGCCGCCGCTGAAGATCACATCGCCGGAGATCAGCAGGCGAGAAGCCCGATCAAAAAATACGATATGACCCGGCGTATGGCCCGGACAGAGCAGAACCTCAAGCGAGATATCGCCCACGTGCACAACCTCACCCTCTTCCAGCCAGCGATCGGGCGTTAACGGCGCGCATTCAGGAAAACCAAACATCTGGCTCTGCATCGGCAGTCCTTCCAGCCAGAACGCATCTGCTTTATGCGGCCCAACAACCGGTACGGCATAAAAAGCAGCCAGTTCAGCCGCCGCGCCTACGTGGTCCAGATGGCCATGCGTCAGCAGAATTTGCGTAACTGTTACGCCCTTTGCCGTCGTCTGCGCTTTAATTTTTTCCGCGTCGCCGCCAGGATCGACAATGGCGGCCTGCAGCGTCACCGGACACCAGATCAAAGAGCAGTTCTGCGAAAAGGCCGTTACCGGAATAGTTTGATAATTCATAAGGCTCCATTAATTCCGGTCAGCCCGGATTTTCTTACCAGTGCCTTGCCGGCCCGGTATCAATATGCACAAAGTTGCTTTTGGGATAGTATCCTACACCCCCGGCCCGCATGGAAAGAGCCGCTTTGCGTATATTGCTGAGGGCGATCCCCTCAATATGAAAATCCATTGCCTGGCCCAGCGTATGATAGCTGTGCTTGGCTACGCCGGTGCTGCTGCCGCGTTCGCGCAGCGAGTTGTTGGTCGCCAGCGTACGGTAACCGGAAATCAGCTGTACGGGCTTGCGCGTATCTAACAGCGCCTGGAGCCGATACAGCTGATCGAAAAGATGTGGATCGATGCTTTTGATCCTGTTGGCGCGATAATCACGAAAAAAATGGTTAAGGCGCGTTAACTCATCCTTGTCATAGCTTTTCCCGTTGAAAAACTCGGTTTTAAGGCTTTCTCCGGTATGTAAATTATTCAGCGTCAGAATGCGAGGACGTGAGGTGGAAAGCGAAGCGAAAGCCTGGCCAGGAAGCAGCGACAGGCCTAGTGCCGCGCCGCCCAGGGCCAGTAATTTACGGCGATGAGAGTCGAATTTATCCATTAATCTGTGTTACCCGGCTAAAAAAGTTCTGAAACGGTGGAAACGTTCACCGCCCGGAACCATAACCGGGTAGAAATGTGGCGTCAACCGACGAAACGTGACGGATACGGCAATTCCTGGAGAGGCTGCCGTACCCGTCAGGCAGGCTGGCCGCAGGCCAACATCAGAAAACCTGAAGAATCAACCACTAGAGTAATAATTGACCAGCTTTCGCCAATACCTGCGCCCCGGAGCGCGCCGTCAGGTCATAATTGTAAATATCTGTACGATATTGCGTACGTCCGTCGTCAGCGACCCAGGCGGTCAGGTAATACAGGTTGACCGGAATGTGATGACGCACCGGCACATAACGGGTATCACCCTGCTTCAGCGTGCTGGAGATACGCGAATCATTCCAGCCCGCATCCTGTAACAGCAGATTAGCCAAATCAGACGCCTTGTTTACCCTGACGCAGCCGGAACTCAGCGCCCTGATATCCTTCTGGAAAAGATTGTGGTTAGGCGTATCGTGCAGATAGATAGCGTCCGAGCTTGGCATATTAAATTTATAACGACCCAGCGAGTTCGTTGCCCCTGGCGCCTGACGGATACGATACGGGAACGAAGCTGCCGAAACCATCCGCCAGTCAATCATGGAAGGATCGATCACTTCAGCATCGCTGCTCCAGCCGGAAAGCAGCGTGTAGTTGTGCTTATACAGGTAGCTCGGATCCTGTTTTACCTTCGGGATAATATCTTTGCGCACCAGCGTGGTGGGTACATTCCATGGCGGATTAAGCACCACGTTGTTTAAGGCACTGCGCATGAGCGGCGTTTTACGATCCGGACGGCCCACGATAACGCGGGAATCCAGGATCTGATTGCCATTCAGATAATATTTCAGCGAGTAGTTAGCAATATTCACCATGATGCCGTTATGCATATCATCCGGCAGCAGCCTTAGCCGCTGAATGTTCAGCGCCAGCAGCGAGGCCCGCAGCTGCGGAGAAACGTTTAGCCATTCACGCGTTCTTGGCCCGATAACGCCATCGGCCTCCAGGCCCTGCCAGCGCTGAAAGCGTTTCACGCCCGCCACCAAATCTTCAGAATAGATATGGGCAGGATTACTGAGCGTACCACTTTCTACGTGGCCGGCCTGCTCCGGCGTATTCGCCTGCGGAGTTTGCTCTGCGGGAGAGGCCGAAGGGCTAACCGCGATTTCTTCATCTACGAAGGAAGCCGGGACCGGCGTGGTCGGCACCGCATCGTCATCAGGTTTTGGCGTATCGCTGCCGGGCGTCAGCATATTGGTGCGCTGCAAAATTTCTCTCAGCGCAGGCACATCGTCGCTCAGCTGCCCAGGGCGCAGGCTTTGTCTGTCGGTCAGCTGCGGCCAGGCGCGGTTGTCCGCCAGCAAATCTTTTAACGCCTGGTGCATTAAAGGATACTGTGGATGCTGCGGCGCCAAAGAGGCGACAAAAGCATGCGTGGCGCCATGCTCAATTGCCCGCTGCCACTGGTTAATCACCGATAAGGCAGGAACTTCCAGCTTGTAGGGGACATTGCTGTAAAGCCAGGTTTCGCCTTTAGCCGGCACCGTCGAAGCGAATTGCAGATAGCCAAGCATAGCGTCGGAAAGCACGACGTCTC
Source organism: Erwinia artemisiae (assembly GCF_051400835.1). Lineage (NCBI taxonomy): Bacteria > Pseudomonadati > Pseudomonadota > Gammaproteobacteria > Enterobacterales > Erwiniaceae > Erwinia > Erwinia artemisiae. The sequence continues at coordinate 156,799 of NZ_JBLFFM010000002.1, forward strand.
GTTCCAAACCTGTTACCGCAGGATCGGTTAATAATTTAACCCACTGCGTGAACTGCGGCTGTACGCCGGAAATCGCGACTTCCGCCAGCTGCTGCTGAAACTGCTGCACGGCCTGGCGATCCTGCCACAGAGGCTGCATATGCTGCGTAGCATATAACGATGCCAGCGTTTTAAGATAAAAAGGCCGGTAGCCGTTAGTAAACAGCGATTGTAGCTTTACCTGCGCCTGCGAAGCGGAAACGGCGGCCGAATGCGGCATGGCCGCAGCGGCGGGTACGGCTTGCCCCAGCGCTAACGCCAGGCAGCAGGCCAGGCTAAGCTTTGCAAAATGAGTTCCTGTCAGCAACATCCCTTGCCTCCTGTAGCGGGTCTGAACGATCGACGCCTGAATAATGTTATTAGTATAGAAAAGAAAACGGCGCGCGTATGCAGCGGCGCGCCTGAGAGAGTAATTCGGCGGCACGGATTTTGCTATACGTGCCGCCGATTATTTTGTGCTGTTCGACTCAGGAGGAGAGTTCGGCAGGCTCTGCCGAAATATTGGCAGGCTCGGCCGCGAAGCCGCGCAGGCCAACCACGTGAACGTGCTCGCTGTTGTTGATAACCTTACGCACCAGCTTATAGGTCGTGCCTTTCTCCGGGCTGATATTCTCCGGCGCGGCAATAATCAGCTGCATTTCAAGGCGATCGCACAGTTCAAAAAGCGTGGCGATAGATTTGGCATCCAGACGCGCCGCCTCATCCAGGAACAGCAGGCGGCAAGGCGATATATCTTTACCGCGCAGGCGGCGAGACTCTTCTTCCCAGCTTTGCACTACCATCACCAGAATCGACATCCCGGTGCCGATCGCCTCGCCCGTCGACAGCGCCCCGCTTTCCGCGCGCAGCCAGCCATCGGAACCGCGGTTAACCTCCACTTCCATAGAAAGATAGTTGCGGTAGTCCAGCAGCTCTTCGCCGATAGTTTGCGGCGTGCGCTGTCCCATATCGATCTGCGGATTCAGTCGCTGATAGAGCTTCGCCAGCGCTTCGGAGAAGGTCAGACGCTGGCTCTTGAACAGATCCTGATGCTGCTCGTGCTGCTCTGAAAGCACGTCCAGCAGCGTGGCGTGCGTTTCCCGCACGTTGACGTTCAGCCGCACGCTGTGCACCTGACCAAAGCTGACGCTCTGCAAGCCCTGGTTCAGCTGGCGGATACGGTTCTGCTCGCGCTGGATGGTTTTGCGAATGATATTCGCCACGCTGCGCGAGCTGATAGCCAGCATCTGCTCACGAGCAGTCAGCTCTTCGCTCAGGCGGCTCAGCTCAATTTCCATCTGCTCGATCGCTTCTACCGGATCGTCGGTGCGGATAATATCCTGACGGATACGCTCGCGCAGATGCTGATAAACGGCGATAAAGAACTCAATTTTACGCTCAGGCCGTTTAGGATCTTCCGACTGGCGCAGGATATCACGCAGGTGCTCGTTATCGGCGACCGCCAGACGCAGCGCGCCCAGTGCCTTATCCGACATGGAGCGCAGCTCGTCGCCGCCCAGATAGGCCAGCTCGCGGCGATGCAGACGACGCTCGACGCCGTTATCTTTCACCATGCGCAGAACGGCGACCCAACCGGCTTTGGCGCTGACCACCTGTTCGCGGCTCTGGTGATAATCACGCTCGACGCGCTTCAGTTTTTTCTGCAGCGCGTCCATTTCCGCTTCACAGAAGGTCAGCTGTTTTTCCAGCTGGTTGCGGCGGCTGCGGTTATTGCTCAGCGCCGTATAAAGCTCGTCGCGACGCAGCCGCGCGCGCTCTTCCGCGCTGGCATCCGCCTGCACGCCGATAGCCTGCATTTCCTGCTGGAGCTCCTTCAGCATATCTCGCTTGGCATCATACGAGCTTTTCAGCGAGGCGAGCACCTGGCTGTATTGCGTCAGCTGCGCCTGATGGTTTCTCAGCTGCTCGCGCGCACGTGCACGTTCGGCCTCTGCCTGCTCAAGACGACGACGCAGCTTCTCGTTGAGGTCGCTGTTGCCGTCAAGCATTCCGGCCGAGTCCGCATAGTTGAAATGCGCGCGTCGCTGCACCACTTCGGTGATGGCGAAAGCCTGCTGACGCGCATCGCGCTGCACCTGCTGCGCCTGCTGATAATCCAGCTTGAGCTGCTCATGCTGTTCCGGGTCGCTTTGCAGCACCGCCACCAGCGGCTCCAGCTTAGCGAGGGCGGCACCGTGCTGCTGCAGGAAGCGTGCGGCTTCCTGCGCTTCGTCCAGGCGCTCCAGCAGCTCTTCGTGACGATCCTGGAGCGTTTCGTCCAGCAGCAGGCTAACGCGCGGCATCAGTCGGTTAAGCTGAGCGACACCCTCTTTCGCCTGGTCAAACTGCTGGCGCTGCTGCTGGTTTTCGCTTTCATGTGAGCTGATGGCGCGCTCAAGCTCGCCGCGGCGGCCGTTCAGCTGACGAATTTCCGCTTCCGGATCCGGCTCGAAGGCCACGCCCAGATGGCCGCCGATAAAGCGGCTGAACGCCTGATGCAGGCGCTGCGTTTTCTGCACGTCGAAGGAGAGCGTGGCGTAGCGTTCCGCCAGCGTTTCGCGCTCGGCACGCAGCAGCTCCAGCTGGTTTTCACGAGCGGCGCGGCCAAACAGCGGGACTTTCGGAAAGCGGGAATAGCGCCACTGACGATCGCCCGCTTTGACCACGACCGCTTTTTGTAACTCTTCAACATTGAAGACGCTGTCGTCGAACGACTGCGGATCCCCTTCGATCAGATAGAGATCTTCCGGGCACTCTTCCAGCCCGTCCAGCTGTTCACGCACCAGCGACAGATCCGGCACCACGATAGCGTGGCGCGCAGGGCCGTACAGCGCGGAGAAGTAAGGTGCGTCCTCAATGGTGACGTCATCATAAATTTCAGAAAGCAGCACGCCGCCGAAACGCTCGGCCAGCTGGTTCAGGCGCGCATCTTCCGATCCGCCCGGCTGGCTCAGCCGATCGATCTGGCTTTCCACCTCGCGTTTGCGGCTGGCGACTTCATCACGCTCAACGGTGGTTTCACGCTCGCGCTCCAGCAGGCGCTGCATATGCTCGGTTACCTGCTGGCCGTTTTCCAGCGCCTCGCCGGTCTGCTCGCGCAGCTGGGTTAAAATTTCCTGCGCGTTCAGCCACTGCGGCGCCTGTCGCGTCAGGCGGGCGATACGTTCACGCACCTGCTCCAGCTCCTGGCGCATCGCCAGACGTCGTTCGCCCGCGTCGGCAACGCTCTCGCCAAGCTGCTCAATGCGCGCTTCCAGCTCATACTGCAATGCTTCCAGCTCTTCTGGCGCGTACTGCTGACCGTGCTTTTTGCAGAACTCGTTCAGCAACCGCTCGGCTTCCTGCTGCTCGCGCAGCCGCTGCTCCATCTCTGAAAGACGCGAGCGCAGCGACTGGAGCTGATCGGCGTGATAGCGCTGATTGCCGGCGTCGCGCAGCAGCTCGCGGCCGGTCTGCCAGGCTTCGCTGCGGCTCACCGGCCCGGCAATACGCGTCACCAGCTCAAACGCCTGCTCGAACTGGCTGTGCGCGGCCTGCGCCACGCTCATTTTCTGCTCCAGCATCAGCAGCCTGTCCGTGGCTTCCTGCTCTTTCGCCCGGAAGGTTTCCTGCCATTCCTGAGCGTTCTCAATAGTCAGCTCGCGGATCTGGCAAATTTCCTGAGCGCGCTGTAAGGCCGCCAGCGCCTGCTGGTATTGAATAGCGCGCGTTTGCTGTACATCCAGCGCCTGCTGATAGTCGGCCAGCTGGCTTTTCAGCTCGTCCACTTCCAGCTCGGCGGCTTCCGCCCGCGCTTCGTTTTCTTCATGGACTTCGCGCGCTTCAGCAACGACCTCGTTCTGCTCTTCCAGACGATAGGTCAGCTCATCGATATCGCCTTCGTAACGCTCGATTTTTTCCTGCTGGCGCATGGCGGTCTGCACCAGGTTAAGGTGATCGCTGGCGCTCTGGTAATCCGTTTCCAGATCGCTTTCCGCCCCGCTATGCTCCGCCAGCTCGCGCGCCATTTCTACATGGCGATACTGCTCGGCGGCCAGCTGTTTACGGCTGCCGAAAAGCTCGCTGCGCTGCAGCATGGCGCCGTCCAGATGAACGCGGCGCTCGTTGGCGTGGCGCATATAGTCGGCGGCCACGTAGCTGGTCGCTTCTGAGATAAGATGCTTAAAGAGATCGCGATCGGACTGCGTTACGCGGATCGCTTCCAGCGTCATCCGGTTTTCACGCAGCGCCGCTTCCATATCCTGGAAAGCCTTACGCACGCCGCCGTTTTCCGGCAGCAGGTAGTCACGCAGCGAGCGCGTAATGGCGCTGGAGATGCCGCCGTACAGCGACGCCTCGATCAGGCGGTAGTATTTGCTGCGATCCGCCGCAGAGCGCAGACGACGCGCCACAATGCCCAGATCGAACATCATCGAGTGGTATTCAGTAATGGAGTTGTACTGCTTAAACTGCACGCTCTCCATCGCTTCGAACTTCTCTTTCAGCTCGCTGAGCGGCAGCACGCGAGCCTGACGAGCGTTAACCGTTTCGGTCAGGATCTCCGTCGGGTTAATGGACGTCGGCAGGCCGTGAATACTGAACGGTCTGATATCCACTTTGCGGTCGCGGCCGGCGATTTGCTGCAGGCGCACGCCGACGATAACGCGCTGGTGCACCGAGTTAACCACGTCCAGCGCCGCATAGCAGACGCCCGGCTTGAGCTTGCCGTGCAGGCCTTTGTCGCGCGAGCCGGAGGTCGCGCCCGCTTCCGTAGTGTTACGAAAGTGCAGCAGCGTCAGATCGGGGATCAGCGCGGTAACGAAAGCGGCCATCGTGGTCGATTTCCCCGCGCCGTTACCGCCGGACAGCGTGGTAACCAGTTCGTCAAGATCGAAGGTTCGGGCAAAAAAGCCGTTCCAGTTAACCAGCGTTAGCGAGCGAAATTTTCCGCGTTCAATCATTCTTCTTCCTCCGCCTGGCCGGCGTCGTTACCCTGCTCTTCTTCGTTCTGGCGGGCCTGGCCGCTTTCCGTAAACATTGCCTCGCCGTCTCTGATCATTCTCAGCTGCGCTTCGCGAGGATCGTCCCCGCTACGCACGTCGGCGCCAAAGCGGAACACGGATTCGGTGATGCGGAACTTGCTGCTGTCATGGCCCATAAACCACACCATGCCCAGACGACGCAGGCGGCTTAAGGAGGCGCGCATTTTTTCATGCAGCTTCTGACGGTCCAGATCCGAACCGGTTGAGCGCTGGTTTACCAGCTTAAGCAGCTTGCTTTCATCCGCCAGCGTCAGCAGTTCGTCGTACAGCTCCTGCTGGGTGAAGATGCCTTCATTGGCCAGCCGCTCGGGGCTGAGGTAAAGCCAGCACAGGACTTTGCCCACCATCATATCCAGTTCGGAAAGCACCGAACGCGCAATCAGCGTGGTAGAGCGCGGACGCAGATAGAAAAAGCCTTCCGGCGCGCGGATCAGCTCCACGTTATAGCGCAGATAAAACTCTTCCAGATATTCCTGGTAATCCATCAGAAAAGCGTGGTTGTCCAGCTCCTCAATACCGATATGGCGGCCCGCGCGCAGCTGGCTGTCGAGCGCAGGAAATAACGGATTAGCCAGCGCCATCGCCAGCTTAACCGGCATCACTTGTTCAATATTTATCGATGACATGCGCCTGTACCTTGGCTCCGTAATCATTAATGGCCTGCCACTCGGCGGGCAGACCGGAAAAATCAGCTTCGGCGACGCCTAAACGCACGGCCTGGTCGACCACGATCCTTGCCACGTCAAAATGGCGGGCGCGGGGATATTGCGCCAGATAGTCGCGCATCACCACGCCCAGATTCAGCGGTTTTTGCTGGGCTTTATAGATGGCCAATGCCTCTTCGATCATGGCGGCCAGCTGCTCGCGAATTTCGCTCAGCTCTTCGTATTCCAGTTCGGCAGGCAGTTCGCCCATCACCTCTTCGTTACGCAGCGTCAGCTCTTCGTCACGCACGTCAAACAGGCGTTCGGCATTGGCATAGGTCAGCGCCCACGGCGCGTCGAAATAGTTTTGCAGCGACTGACGCAGGCGCTGAGCGAAGACGCGGTTTTTATCCATATCAATCGCGGTACGGATAAATTTATGCACGTGGCGGTCGTAGCCAATCCAGAGATCGATGGCCTGCTGGCCCCAGCTGATAATGCGGTCAAGCTTGTTTTGCAGATCGAACACCAGCTTGTCGATAAAGCCGAGGTCGGGACTGCCCAGAGTGGCGTCCTGGATCCGCAGCAGGTTGGCCTGCAGCTTGTCGCCTGCGGCTTCCAGCGTATCCTGCAGTTCGCGCAGCGTGCCGGAGGTTTCATTCAGCAGCATCTCGCAGCTTTCAATCGCCGCGCGCCAGTCTTTGTTGAGCAGCTGCGCGATATCGTCTTTCACCGCCTGCTGCTGCTCATCCATAATGCGCTGGGTGATATCAATGCTGTCAAAAATCTCGGCAACGGAATATTTTAGCGGCGCGAAGACGTTGCGGTGCCAGTGAAAGTCATCGCCGTCTTCATCCGCCGCATCCGCCGCGCGCTTCAGTTCGCTTGCCACGATAGAAAGCTGCATGGAGAGCCGCAGCGTAGAAAACTCACGCTGGCGAATGTAGTAATCGGTGATGCCGATCGCGAGCGGCGTCAGGCGGTAAATGGCCTGCCCTTCAGCCTGTTCGCTGGTAAAGCGATTAAGCAAACGCTGCCGCACCATGTCGTTGATAGCGTTGTTGGCGCGGACGCTGACGGTTTCGCTGGTCTGTTCAAATCCTTCGCTGACGTGACGGAAGGCGTCCGTAAGTTCGCCTTCGCTCATCTCGCCATCCATGCGCTCGCCGTTAAGCGTGGCGACCGCCAGCAAAAAAGCCAGACGTTCGGTAGGCAACGAGACGGAAAAATCATTTTTTCGCGCCCAGGCAACCAGCTCCGGTACTGTCTGGGAAAATTCACTCATGCTTCGTCCTTTATGGGCTTCCGCGCTGTTACGTGGATATAGCGACCCAAACTTAAAAATGGCTCCTGGCGGCAAAAGCGCTTTTCCAGCGCCAGGATCTCGTCAAATCGTTCTGTTTGCTTGTGCTTATCGCGCATATAGTCGTGAAAAACGCGCACGCCGGCTTTGCTTTCGACGGTAAAACCGATCTCCGCCAGCCAGCGATAGACCTGCTCCGGGTCGCGCGGATAGTCCGGCGACAGGGTTTTACGTTTGCGCTTGCGCAAATCGGCCTGCATATAGCCAAAGTTGCCCAGCACCAGCGTCTGCATCATCAGCCCGTTGAGGTTGTAAAACATCAGCGAGAGCACGCCGCCGGGCGCCAGCGTATCGTAAAGCGCGGCCAGCACCGCTTCCGGCTCGGCAACCCATTCAAGCACAGCGTGAAACAATACCAGATCGACAGGCTGAACCAAATGCTGACCGACTTCCTGCGCGCTGATTTGTCTGAATTCCATGTGGTCGCTCACACCTTGCTGGCTGGCGTTAAGGCGCGCGCGCTGCAGCATTTCTTCGGATAAATCGCATAGCAGAACCTGATGGCCAAGGCTCGCCAGCCCACAGCTGATTTGGCCTTCGCCGCCGCCCGCATCCAGCACGCTCAGCGGCCTTTGCGGCAGCGTCGCCAGAATCGCCTCCAGCTCCTGCCAGGCGATGGCCTGGCGAATGCGGCCTTTGGTGGTGCCGTAGATATTCTGCGAAAATTTTTCCGCGATATCATCAAAGTTGCGATCCTGCATAAGCGGGCTCCGGGCTGGGCAAAAGGGTGAATCCGGCGGCTATTTTGGCATACACTGAGGGAGAATGAACCTTTCCGTCACTGCTTCGCTTTCGGGTGGCGTTTTTTCGGACAAAAGGAAGCTGTTTTTATGCTTTTTACGCTTAAAAAAGCGATTGGCGGCCTGCTGATGCCCTTGCCGCTGCTGCTGTTAGTGATGGCGGTCGGGCTTTTTCTGCTCTGGCGCAGCCGCTGGCAAAAAACCGGGAAAATTATACTCTCTTCTGCCTGGCTAATCTTGTTATTGATCAGCCTTCAGCCTGTTGCTGATAGCCTGCTGTCCCCTGTTGAGAACCGTTTCGCTACGTGGCAGGAGAGCCGGAAGGTGGACTACGTTGTGGTGCTGGGCGGCGGCTATACGTGGAATCCGCAGTGGGCGCCGGGATCGAATATGATCGGCAACAGTTTGCCAAGGCTGGTGGAAGGGATCCGTTTGTGGCGTGAAAATCCAGGATCGACGCTGATCTTTACCGGCGCGGCCGCGCAGAACAATCCCGTCAGCTCAGCGGAAGTCACGGCCAGAGTGGCGCAGTCATTGGGCGTACCGCGCAGCGCCATCATTACGCTGGATAAGCCGCGCGATACGAGCCAGGAAGCGCGGGAGGTGGCTAAAGTGGTTGGCCGCCGCCCTTTCCTGCTGGTGACCTCCGCCTCGCATCTGCCGCGCGCCATGCTGTTTTTTCAGCAGCAGGGGCTGGATCCGCTGCCCGCGCCGGCTAATCAGCTGGCTATCGCTTCGCCGCTGAACGCGTGGGAGAAAGCCATTCCCTCCTCGCTGTGGCTTGGTCACAGCGAGCGCGCCATCTATGAGACGCTGGGACGACTCTGGCAAAAGATAACGTCGCCTTCACTCAAGCCAGGGCAGCAGGGAGCGAGCGGCTAAATCGAAGCGGGCGCGGTTGAAACGGCCGGTATGGATCAGCCGATCCGCTTCTTCCCACAGCATATAGAGCCAGCGTCTGGCGATAAATCCTTCCGCGACGGGCGCCTGTTGCAGATAGCGGAACAGCAGCGCTTCCGCCGGGCCTTCCTCACTCAGGCGAAACAGCTCGTATTCACGCGGCGCCCAGAGCGTTCTGCCGGGATTGATCATTGACAGCAGCTGGTCGCTCCAGGCTTCCTTCAGCATATTGCTGAGCGACAGGTTGCCGTGCACCAGCACGCAGGGATCGTCGAAGTCGTCAAAAAGCGCGCAGAGGTTCTGGCGACAGCGAAAGAGAAAACGGTGATCTTCCATCGTCAGCCGCTCCGGGCGCATATAGCTCAGCGTTGACCACCACACCTCAACCCGCTGTTTATACCAGGCGGGCCAGTTATTCTCCTGCGTGCTGTCTACCGTACCGACCAGACCGTGGCTGTCGATGCGATGCCAGGCCAGCAGCGCGGCGACGATCTGATCCTGCAGCTGCTGCCAGCGAGCCGGCGTGCGGGTGGGCGCTTCGACCGAAACGCCGCCCATGCGCTCAATCAGCAGGATCTCATGCTGCGGCGGCAGCTGGCTGACGATCAGCCCGTATACCGTCGGCATACGCACGGTGCTTTCGCGCGCCAGCATCGACAGCTTATAGGCTTCCTGCGAGGCGATTCCTTTGGTATTGAAGTATTTTGCCATCAGCGGCAGAGAATGGCCTTTCCCATCGTAAAGCGAGTAGAGGCTGGCATAAGGCTGTTCGCTGATGCATTCGAGACGGCTTAGCGTCTCACCCAGCACTATCGAAAGTTCTGAACGAAGATGTTCCATCTGCTGCTCCTGATCGCAAGCGAAGTCGGATTGCCGTTTTTTTCCTGGTAATAGCAAGAAGCAGAGAACCAGGGCCGCTGCCGGCCCTGAAAATAGTTACTGCATGGCTGCCCGCACACGTTCCAGATCTTCCGGTGTATCAACACCCGCGCCCGGAACGGCCTGCGCCACGTCAACATGGATTTTTTCGCCGTACCACAGTACCCGCAGCTGTTCGAGCAGCTCAATCTGCTCCAGCGGGCTGGTCTGCCAGCTGACATAGCGGCGGATAAAGCCGGCACGATAGCCGTAAATGCCGATATGGCGCAGAAAATGATCGCCAATCGCCTGCTGCGAAACGGCAAACCGCTCGCGGTCCCACGGGATGGTCGCGCGCGAAAAATAGAGCGCGTTGCCCTGCGCATCCCTGACCACCTTCACGGCGTTAGGGTTAAACGCTTCTTCCGCTGACTCGATTGGTACCGCCAGCGTCGCCATACCTACGCTGCTTTTCGCCAGATTATCCGCTACCTGCCGGATGATGACCGGCGGGATCATCGGCTCATCGCCCTGCACGTTGACGATCACCGTCTCGTCAGGGAAACGGTATTTCTCAATCACCTCGGCCAGCCTTTCCGTGCCGGACTGATGATCGGCTCGCGTCATGCAAACTTCGCCGCCCGCTGCTTCTACAGCACGCGCGACGTCATTATTATCCGTAGCGACAATCACGCGCTCGGCTCCTGATTCACGCGCGCGTTCCATAACATGCACGATCATCGGCTTGCCGTGGATATCGACCAGCGGTTTTCCGGGCAGCCTGGTGGAAGCGTAGCGCGCCGGAATAATTGCGACGAAACTCATGGATGCGTCTCTTCCAGCGTCAGCGAGCGCGCTTCCGTTTCAAGCAGAACGGGGATGCCGTCACGCACCGGATAAGCCAGCCCGTCAGGCTTGCAGATAAGTTCCTGACGATCTTTATTGTAATACAGCTTACCGTGACAAACCGGGCAAGCAACGATTTCAAGCAAACGATGATCCATGGTGTCTCCCTGGTGGATCCGATCAGACAGAACGTTAGAATATCATAGCTCGCGGTTGAGCGGTTAACCTCCCCGTCGGCTTAAAGCGCCCATTCTTTTGGCCAGATCGCGGCCAGTTCCGCAGGCAGGTTTAGCAGATGTACTTTTTGCGCGCCCTGCCAGCGGGCAAAACGGCTGATGGCCTGCTGAAGATCGGTCAGCAGCCCGGCGGTGATCCTCACGCCCGGCTCCAGCCACAGTTGCCTGATCAGCAAAACTTTTTCTTTGCGCTGCATTTTGGCATCCAGCCGCCCTTTTAGCGCGCCGCGATGCAGTATCGGCAAAACAAAGTAGCCATACTGCCGCTTCGCTTCCGGCGTATAGCACTCCAGACGATAGGCGAAGTTAAACAGTTCCAGCGCCCGCTTGCGATCCCACACCACCGGATCGAAAGGCGACAGCAGCGCAGTATGCGTGGCCTGGCTTTTTTGCTCCAGCATCGGCAGCTGTGAGTGATGGAGATAGCACTGCCCTAACGTTTCGACCTCCACCGGCACTACCGTGCCCGCCTCAATCCACTCTGCCAGCTGCTCTTTTACCGGCGCACGCTTCAGCCGATAGTAATCTGCCAGCCACTCGGCCCGGAAAAGCCCCAGACTTTGCGCGCTGTTGTACAACATTTGCCTGACCGCCTCTTTCTCTTCCAGCGCGTGCAGCGCATCATCCCATTCCGGCAGCACCCGCTGACGAAGGTCATAAACCCGCTGGAAATTACGCCGTTCGACCACCATCAATTCCCCGGCGGTAAATAAGTTTTCCAGATGGCGCTTGTGCGGTTTCCACGCCCACCAGCCGGACTGCTGGCCCGGCGGCGCGGCGAAGTCGGCCGATCTTACCGGCCCGTGATCTTTGATATGCGCCAGCAGCTGCGCGACCTCCTGCTGCCGCGTCTCTGCCCATGCGCCGTTATATTTCCAGCCCATAGCCTGCGGCGAAAGCATACGGTGGCGCAGCAGCGGATAATCCTCAGCAGGAATAAAACAGGCCTCATGCGCCCAGTATTCAAACAGTCTGCCGCTGGCCAACGCCTCTTCCAGCCACGCGGACGGATAGTCGCCAAGTCGGCTGAACAGCACCAGATAAGGGCTGCGGGCGACTACATGGATAGTGTCGATTTGCAGCAGAGACATTTGCCGCACGCAATTAAGCAGATCGGTAAATCGTGCTTTGCGCTGCGACGGACGAAGCAGCCCCTGAGCGGCAAGATGAATATGGCGGGCCTGAATTAGTGAGAGAGAAATCGACATAATGCACCTGTATTCACATAGTGCATTCAGTTTAGCGAGTTATTTTTGCGTAAGGGCAATAATGCGGTTCAGCAGCGCGTCAGCCCGATCCGTCGGCAGCGCCGCGTCCACCGGCAGATACCACCAGTTAGCCGCGGCAAAGCGGCTGGCTTTAACCGCATCCTTCTCCGTCATCAGCAGCGCCTGGTGTGCAGTCGCCAGCGGGGCCAGCTGCGCCTCGCTGTAGGCCTGGTGATCGGCGAAAGAGACTTCCTTAATCGGGATAACGCCCAGCTGACGCAGCGTGGCAAAAAAACGCGGCGGATGACCGATACCTGCCATAGCGACCACGTCGCCAAGCGATGCCGCAGGGCGGGTTTCGCCGGTTTGCAGATTGACAGCAAGGCCGGGCGTCAGGCGCATCGCTGTTTCATCAGCCAGCGCCGCGCCGCCGTTAGTAATGACCGCGTCCACCGTTTGCAGGCGTGATGCCCGCTCGCGCATTGGACCGGCCGGCAGCCACCAGCCGTTGCCAAATCGACGCTGACCATCAATAACGACTATTTCAAAATCTCTGGCCAGCGCGTAATGCTGCAGGCCGTCGTCGGTGATAATAATATCCACCTCGCCCTGCGCCAGCAGCGCCTGCACGGCGTCTTTACGGCGGGGTGAAACGGCCACCGCCGCGCCGGTGCGGCGATAGATCAGTATCGGTTCATCACCCGCCTCGCTAGTGGTCGTATTGCCATCAAGCACCAGCGGATAAGCTTCCGCTTTACCGCCGTAGCCTCTGGATACCACGCCGGGGCGCAGACCACGCTGCTGCAGTGCCTGCACCAGCCAGATCACCACCGGCGTTTTGCCGTTGCCGCCAGCCGTCAGATTCCCGACCACGACCACGGGCACCGGCGCGCGCCAGGCCTTTCGCCAGCCCTGACGATAGCTAAAGCGGATCAGGCTGGTGATCAGCCCGTACAGCCAGCTGAACGGCAGCAGCAGCCGCCAGAGGCCGGACCGACCGCTCCAGAGGCGCTCAATCATTGACCAAACTGCATTTTATGAAGCTGAGCATAGGCACCCTGGCGCGCTAACAGCTCGGTATGGCTGCCGCGCTCCACGATATGGCCATCCTCAACCACAACGATTTCATCTGCCTTTTCAATAGTGGAGAGGCGATGCGCAATAACCAGCGAGGTACGGTTTTTTTGCAGCTCATCCAGCGCTGACTGAATAGCGCGCTCCGACTCGGTATCCAGCGCGGAAGTAGCCTCATCCAGGATCAGGATCGGACAGTCACGCAGCAGCGCGCGGGCAATGGCAATACGCTGGCGCTGGCCGCCGGAAAGCAGCACGCCATTTTCACCGATGACCGTATCCAGGCCGTTATCCATTTTACTGATAAAGTCCATAGCGTGCGCCATCGTTGCCGCTTTTTCGATATCTTCCCGGCTGTACTGCTCGTTGCGGGCGTAGGCGATATTATTGGCTACCGTGTCGTTAAACAGATGCACGTTTTGCGAGACTAAAGCGACCTGATTTCGCAGCGAGCTGAGCGTATATTCACGCAGATCGTGACCATCCATCAGAATTTCGCCCTGCTGGATATCGTAAAAACGCGTCATCAGGCTGGCAATCGTGGATTTACCCGATCCAGACCGTCCCACCAGCGCAACGGTTTTGCCCTCCGGGATCGCCAGGTTGATATTATGCAGCGCAGGCGTTTCGCGTCCCGGATAGGTAAAGGTCACATTGCGGAACTCCACATCGCCGCGAGCGCGCTCAATCACGCGCGTGCCCGTATCAACTTCCTGCTCGCTGTCGAGAATGGAGAAAAGCGTCTGGCAGGCGGCCATGCCGCGCTGGAACTGGGCGTTAACGTTCGTCAGCGATTTCAGCGGGCGCATCAAACCAAACATAGAGGTAAAGACGACGGTAATCGTGCCCGGTGTCAGCGTTGCCATTACGCTTGGGAAGCTGGCAGCATACAGAACAAAAGCCAGCGCCAGCGAAGCGATAAGCTGAATAATAGGATCGGACACGGAAGAAGCGGAAACCAGTTTCATCCCCTGCTGACGCATCCGATTGCTGACGCGGTCAAAACGCTGGGTTTCGATTTGCTGTCCGCCAAAGATCAGCACTTCTTTATGCCCTTTCAGCATCTGTTCTGCGCTGGTGGTCACCTGGCCCATGGTGTTTTGCATGCTTTTGCTGATATTACGAAAGCGTTTTGACACCATACGGATTGCAAAGGAGACGACCGGCGCCAGCAGGATCAGGATTAGCGACAGCTGCCAGCTGTAGTAAAACATCATAATAAACAGGCCGATAATGGATGCGCCTTCGCGCACTACCGTTACCAGCGCGCTGGAAGACGATGAGGCGACCTGTTCGGAATCATAAGTAATGCGCGACAGCAACGTGCCGGTAGATTGCTGATCGAAGAAAGCGACCGGCATCCCCATCATATGGCTGAAAAGACGCCGACGCATCGACATCACCACATTCCCCGATACCCAGGAGATGCAGTAGCTTGAGATATAGCTTGATATGCCGCGTACCAGCATCAGGCCGATAACGGCGAGGGGCATCCAGACCAGTACGGAGGAGTCCGCTTTACCAAAACCATCGTCCAGCAGCGGCTTAAGTAAGGACATCATCAGCACGTCGCCCGCTGCGTTAATAATAAGAGCAACGGAGGAGACGGCCAGCCCCGGTTTAAAGGGTTTGATCATCGGCCAGAGGCGTCGAAAGGTCTGCCAGGTGGAGAGATCTTTGTCCTGATGCATGTGTTAACCAGCTTCCAATTGAAATAGCCGCTCATTCTAACTGGAATAACGTGTTACGCCAAACCACTGATGGTACCAACGGGGCATTATTTGCGCTCTTAAACTTAAAACACGCCAGTTATCCTTAGAAAATTCTACGCTGATTTGCCCTGCCACAGCCGTGTCGTACCAGCTGTAATTGTTCTTCAGATAGCGGGTAATTATCCTTTCCGCCGGTAGCTTCCAGGCGCTATAGCGGGCAGCGGAAGCCAGCGCGGCCTGGCCAGCCACCCTTCGCAGCAGGGGCGGCGAAGACGACGTTCCACTACCGTGATGCGGCACCTGTAATAGATCCGCCCGTAACGCTTCGCCATAGCGCCTGACAAGCTGTAGCTCTGCGGGCGTCTCAATATCCCCGGTCAGCAAAACCCGCCATTTACCATCCGTCACCATTACGACGCAGGACTGATTATTACCGTGCTCTTTCTGCGGTCGCTCCGGCCAGAGAACCTGAAAATTTAACGTCTGCCAGCGCCAGTTTTGGCCCTGATAGCAGGGTAAATGTCCCGATACGCCCAAATCGCTGTGGATTTTCGCTGCGGGAAACGCCTTGTGCAGGCTTTCCAGGCCGCCGATATGGTCGAGATGGCCGTGGCTTAAGATAATGTGTTGTAGGCTTATGCCCTGCCAGCGAAGCCAGGGAATAATCTGGCTTGAGGCCGCGTCGCCCCCTGCCCATCTGTTGCCGGTATCATACACAACCGCATTTCCCCGCTGCGAAATTACTACGGCCAGTCCATGACCGATATCCAGCATATCCATACGCCACTCTGGCTGCCTGACGTGCAGCCGCCAGCACAGCAGCGCCAGACATAAGCTGGCCAGCGTAAAAGGGGAACTTCGCCACCAGTGAAAGCGCCAGGCAAAGAGCAGCAGCAGGCACACGGGACTGAGCCATAATGCCTGCTGGCTGACGGTAAGCCAGCCGTCGGGCAGCTGCCGTAAGGGATAAAAAACCAGCGCCAATGAGCGATCCGCCGCCCACCAGAGCAGCTGGCTTAGCGATGCGACAGGCAGCGATAAAACGGCGCCAAGGATCAGCGGTACCGTAAGCAACGTGACCAGCGGCACTGCCCACAGGTTAGCCAGCAGCGCGCTGACGCTCACGCCGTGAAAAATAAAGATCTGTAGCGGCATCAATAATAAAAACAGCCCGGTCTGTAAGTGCAGCAGCTGTAACGGCAGCCAGCGTTTTTTCCCGATAAAGCGTCCGGAAAGCGGAAACCATTGATACCAGAGAAGTAACCCGGCGACGGCAACAGCTGACAACCATAAGCTGTCCGACAAAATGCTTAAGGGATCGAAAAACAAAATAGCACCGATACACAGCCGCCAAACCTGCCAGCCGCTACAGTTACGCCCCTTCAGGCGCAGCAGGCTCCAGCTAAGCAGCGCCACTATCGCCCGCAGCGCCGGAGGGCTTCCGCCGGAAAGCCAGCAGTAGATCAGCGCCAGCGCGATGCCGCTAAACAGGGGAAAACGATACTCTATCCAGCTGGCGCGGAAGCAAGGCTGGAAAATTCGCGCTATCAGCCAGCCTACGCTCGCAGCCAGGCCTATATGCATGCCTGAAATCGCCATCAAATGCGCCGTCCCGGTCTCCCTCAGCAACGCTTTTGTCTCGCTGCTTAGTTCGCTACGTTCACCAAACGTCAACGCCAGGATAACGCTATGCCAGGGCAAGGCGGCGAAATAGTCACGACTTTTCTGCATGACTTTTTCACGCCAGCCACAGCGGCTGTCGACAATCTGCCATGTCAGCGCCCTGCCCGTCAGCGGCGTGCTGACAGCCAGCGCGAAACGTTGCGCATCGAAGCCGCCCTCGTTAAGGCGCGCATGCACGGGCCGCAGCCTGAGCTTCATACGCCAATGCTGGCCCGGACAAAACGTTTGGGTACCCGGTATAGCGATCAGGGCGTAAACAGGTGGAAAAAGACGTTTCTCCGCCACGCTTTCAATGCGTATTTTGACGCGTTGCGACTGCGGCTGTAGCTGTTCAATGCCCACTACGGCTTCAACAGGAGCCGCTGAGAGAAAGGCGGTTTGTTGTAGAAGCGTTTTTGCCGGGATAACGGCCCAGATAAAAAGCAGCAGAACCAGGGCACTTTCTCTTAACCAGCGCTGTCGGGTTATCAACAGGAGCGCAATCAGCCCCAGCAAAAGCTGGATGGCGGCTGTATCAGGCAGCGCCCGCAACCAACAAAGCGGCAGCGCTGCGATAATCATCCACAGCGAGAGTCGGCTAAGGCTATAGGACATAATGCTACCTCCGTTACGCATGACGGAAGTCTGACGGGGTTTCATTACGGGCGCAGCCAGCATTTCTCAGTCTTCAGAAACGTAGCGCAACATTTTTATCAGGTTGCAGAAAGCAATACAGGGTTTGCGAGGAGGCTCTGGTTAATCCACTATCGGACTGGATCCAGCTATGCTGCAGGCAAAAAAAAACGACACCGAAGTGTCGTTTTATTGCGTGGTAATGCGAAACCTTAGCCGTAGATATTCGCGCGATCGCGTAATTCCTTGCCCGGTTTGAAGTGCGGAACGTATTTACCTTCCAGCTCAACCTTGTCACCCGTTTTAGGGTTACGACCGGTACGGGGAGCGCGATAGTGCAAAGAAAAACTGCCGAAGCCCCGGATTTCGATGCGTTCGCCCTGGGCCAGCGTAGTGGCCATGTGCTCAAGCATCTCTTTTACCGCATCCTCAACGACTTTCGCCGGAATATGAGAGTGCTGGCCAGCAAGTCTTTCAATCAGTTCTGACTTGGTCATAAATCCTCCGGTTAATCCCTGTTGGAAAAAGCTTTGGCAATCACGGCTGGTTCAGGGCAGCTTAAGCCGCCCTGATGCAAACGCAATTACTCGCCTTTAGCTGCTTTAAATGCTTCAGCCATAGCGTTAGAGAAGTTGCCTTCTTCCTGTTTGGTGTTAACAGTATTGATAGCTTCTTTCTCGTCAGCCTGGTCTTTAGCACGAACAGACAGGCTCACTACGCGGTTTTTGCGATCCACGCCAGTGAACTTAGCTTCAACGTCGTCGCCAACGTTCAGAACCAGCGTAGCGTCTTCTACACGGTCGATTGAAGCTTCAGAAGCGCGCAGGTAACCCTCAACGCCGTCTGCCAGTTCAACTGTAGCACCTTTAGCGTCAACTGCAGTTACTTTACCGTTAACAATGGCACCTTTCTTGTTCAGAGAGATGTAGTTGTTGAACGGATCTTCTGCCAGCTGCTTAACGCCCAGGGAGATACGCTCGCGCTCTGCGTCAACCTGCAGAACTACAGCAGCGATTTCGTCGCCTTTCTTGTATTCACGAACTGCTTCTTCTCCGGTAGCGTTCCAGGAGATGTCAGACAGGTGAACCAGGCCGTCGATGCCGCCGTCCAGGCCGATGAAGATACCGAAGTCAGTGATTGACTTGATTTTACCTTCAACGCGGTCGCCCTTGTTGTGGGTTTCTGCGAACTGCTGCCATGGGTTAGATTTGCACTGCTTCAGACCCAGGGAGATACGACGACGTTCTTCGTCGATGTCCAGAACCATAACTTCAACAACATCGCCCACGTTAACAACTTTAGACGGATGAATGTTTTTGTTGGTCCAGTCCATTTCTGAAACGTGCACCAGGCCTTCAACGCCTTCTTCGATTTCAACGAAGCAGCCGTAGTCGGTCAGGTTGGTTACACGACCAGTCAGGCGGGTGCCTTCCGGGTAACGCTTAGCGATTGCGACCCATGGATCTTCGCCCAGCTGTTTCAGACCCAGAGAAACACGGGTACGTTCGCGGTCGAACTTCAGCACTTTAACAGTGATTTCGTCGCCAACGTTGACAATTTCGCTTGGGTGCTTAACGCGTTTCCAGGCCATGTCAGTGATGTGCAGCAGGCCGTCAACGCCGCCCAGATCAACGAATGCACCGTAGTCAGTGAGGTTCTTAACGATACCTTTAACTTCCATGCCTTCCTGCAGGTTTTCCAGCAGCTGATCGCGCTCTGCGCTGTTTTCGGATTCGATAACCGCACGACGTGAAACCACCACGTTGTTACGTTTCTGATCCAGCTTGATTACTTTGAATTCAAGCTCTTTGCCTTCCAGGTGCAGCGTGTCGCGTACTGGACGAACATCAACCAGGGAACCTGGCAGGAACGCACGAATACCGTTCAGCTCAACTGTGAAGCCACCTTTCACTTTGCCGTTGATAACACCGGTAACAGTTTCAGCATCTTCGTAAGCTTTTTCCAGCGTGATCCAGGCTTCATGACGCTTAGCTTTCTCACGGGACAGCAGGGTTTCACCGAAGCCGTCTTCCACTGCGTCCAGAGCAACGTCAACTTCGTCGCCTACCTGGATTTCCAGTTCGCCGGCTGCGTTCTTGAACTGCTCTGCAGGAATTGCAGATTCAGATTTCAGACCCGCATCAACCAGAACTACGTCTTTGTCGATAGAGACAACAACGCCACGAACGATGGAACCCGGGCGGGTTTCGATTGTTTTTAAGGATTCTTCAAATAGTTGAGCAAAAGATTCAGTCATATTGATAATCTTCAGGATTCTTCAATTTAACGTCCACCTGACATCCTGCCGGGTGGGGTTGTTTCACATGCCCTGTGATATCCATATCAAAGGGTTAAAAAAATCGGTTCTGCGATGCTACTGCGGCAGAGAAAGTTTTTCGCGCGCATAATTCAGAGCAGTTTCAATCACCTGCTCGATTGACATGCTGGTTGAATCCAGCACTAACGCGTCTTCTGCCGGTCTTAACGGTGCGATAGCACGGTTGCGATCGCGATCGTCACGCTCTTTTATCTCAGATAAAAGGCGTTCAAAGTTAACACTAAAGCCCTTCTCCTGCAACTGTAGCATACGGCGATGCGCACGCTCTTCAGGGCTGGCATCCAGAAAAATCTTTACCTGGGCGTCCGGAAAAACCA
Source organism: Erwinia artemisiae (assembly GCF_051400835.1). Lineage (NCBI taxonomy): Bacteria > Pseudomonadati > Pseudomonadota > Gammaproteobacteria > Enterobacterales > Erwiniaceae > Erwinia > Erwinia artemisiae. Next base: position 176,369 of record NZ_JBLFFM010000002.1, read on the forward strand.
CCGTACCCATATCTCTTCCGTCCGCAATAAGGCCTGGCGCTTCCCGGAATCCCCGCTGACGGCGCAGCAGCGCTTCACGTACGCGCGGGAAAGCGGCGACTTTCGAAGCCGTATTGCTGACATCCTGAGTGCGAATTTCGCTTGAGACGTTTTCGCCCTCAAGGATGACTTCCATCTCGCCATCGCTGGGCACAAAGCGAACATCCAGATGCGCCGCGATAGGGACCAGCGCCTCTTCAGAAGTCATGTCTACCTGATGGTGTAACGCGGCCAGCGCCAGCACGCGATAAATAGCGCCTGAATCCAACAGATGCCAGTTTAATGCCTCAGCCATTGCCTTGCACAAGGTCCCTTTACCGGCTCCGCCTGGACCATCAATGGTGATCACCTGGGCTATAGGCGTCATGTCGTTCTCCTGTTGGTGGAATGCCTGCTTAACCTGCTCAGGCAAATAACGCCGCATATTATACGCTGCTCTACTGACGATCGTTACCCCTTAAGCGTAGACGGGCTGAAATTAATCGAGAGCCGCAAAAGGATTTCCCAGGAAACCAATGCCAGGAGCGTGAAGCAGATCGCAACCCGCTGCACAGCTATGCAGCGGGGGCGTTCGTTATGCCGGCTGGCTGAGACGTGCAAACTGCTCGAAATAATCCGGGAAGGTCTTGGCCGTGCATTTCGGATCGAGAATGGTCACTGGCGTAGCAGACAAGGCCACCAGCGAGAAGCACATCGCCATACGGTGATCGTTGTAGGTGCCGATTTCAGCATACTGAATAGTTTCAGGCGGCGTGATGCGAATATAGTCATGCCCTTCTTCGACTTCAGCACCAACTTTACGCAGCTCGGTCGCCATTGCCGCAAGACGATCGGTTTCTTTCACGCGCCAGTTGTAGATATTACGCATTACCGTAGTGCCTTTGGCAAACAGCGCCGCCGTGGCGATAGTCATCGCCGCGTCCGGAATATGGTTCATATCCAGATCGATAGCGTTCAGTTCGCCGCGCGTGCAGGCGATATAGTCGTCGCCCCATTCAATAACCGCGCCCATTTTTTCCAGCACGTCGGCAAAATGAATGTCGCCCTGCATACTTTTTCGACCGATACCGGTGACTTTAACCGTACCGCCTTTGACTGCGGCCGCTGCGAGGAAATAGGAGGCGGAAGAGGCATCGCCTTCCACCAGATAATCGCCTGGCGAGGTATAGTTCTGATTGCCCCTGATACGAAATACAGCGTAATTATCGTTTTCTACCGTGACGCCAAAGGTCTGCATCAGGTTCAGGGTAATATCGATATAAGGTTTTGAAACCAGCTCGCCCTTAATGGCAATGGTCGTGTTTTGTGGAGCCAGCGGCGCGGTCATCAGCAGCGCGGTCAGGAACTGGCTGGAGACGCTACCGTCGACGGCCACTTCGCCCCCGCTGAAGCCGCCTTTGATATGCAGCGGCGGATAATCCGTCTGTTCAAGATAGTCGATCTGCGCGCCGCCCTGGCGCAACGCATCGACCAGATGACCAATCGGACGTTCTTTCATCCGCGGCTCTCCGGTCAGCACAATATCGTTAGCACCCAGGCAAAGCGCGGCGGCCAGCGGGCGCATCGCCGTCCCGGCATTGCCTAAAAAAAGCTCCAGCGGCTGCGTCGACCGCAGAGGGCCGCCCTGACCAGTCACTTCACACTCTGTGCGGTCTTCAGAAAGCGTAAAGCTTACGCCCAGCGCTTTTAGCGCGTTCAGCATATGACGCACGTCATCACTGTCCAGAAGGTTGGTCAGACGAGTAGTGCCTTTTGCCAGCGCAGCGAGCAGCAAAGCGCGATTTGAGACGCTTTTGGAACCAGGTAGGTTAACGGTACCTTCTACTCGCGCGACGGGTTGTAAAGTCAGGGATTCCTGCATGTGAGACTTCTTCTCCAGATAAAATGCAACAAAACCCCGCACCGGGCGAGGTTTTACTATCAAAACCGTACCGGCTAATTAACCGTGACGACGTTCAAAATCAGTCATAAATTCGGTTAGCGCTTTAACGCCTGCCAGCGGCATAGCATTGTAAATTGAAGCGCGCATTCCGCCTACGGCACGATGACCTTTTAACGCATGCAGGCCAGCCGCGAATGATTCTTCGAGGAAAACCTTATCCAACGCTGCATCAGCCAGCTGGAAAGGCACATTCATGCGCGAGCGATTAACGTGAGCCACATCGTTACGGTAAAAATCACTGTTATCAATGATACCGTAAAGCAGATCGGCTTTAGCCTGATTCCGCTTGTCCATCTCCGCTACGCCGCCCTGTTCTTTCAGCCATTTAAAGACCAGGCCGGAAAGATACCATGCAAAAGTCGGCGGCGTGTTAAACATGGAGTCGTTTTCGTTTAATACCGTGTAATCAAGGATTGACGGCAGCGCTTTCTGGGCTTTGCCCAGCAGATCTTCACGTACGACTACCAGCGTCAGACCAGCCGGTCCAATGTTCTTCTGCGCACCGGCATAAAGGACGCCATAGCGGTTAATATCCAACGGACGGGAAAGAATAGTGGAAGAGAGATCGGCCACGGCAATCTTATCGCCGAAGTCCGGCTCTTCATTAATAGCAACACCGTCAATGGTTTCGTTTGGACAATAGTGAACATAGGCTGCTTCATCTGAAAGCGCCCACTGGCTCATAGGCGTAATAGCGCGTAGCCCATCAACGGTTGTTTTCACGTCAATGACGTTAGGCGTACAGTATTTTTCCGCCTCTTTAATCGCGCTGTGCGCCCAGTAGCCGCCGTCGGCATAGTCTGCCGTACTCTGGCTGCCCAACAGGTTCATCGGAACGGCGGCAAACTGCGCGCGCGCGCCGCCGTGACAGAATAATACTTTGTAATTTGAGGGGATTTTCAGCAGATCGCGAAAATCTTTTTCCGCTTCCACGGCCACCTGCGTAAATTCCTTGCTGCGGTGGCTGATCTCCATCACGGAAGTTCCTGAACCCTGCCAGTTGCAGAGTTCCTGTTCGGCACGACGTAGCACTTCTACCGGCAGCATTGCTGGACCGGAGCTAAAATTGAAAACCTGGCTCATTTCCCCTCACCACTTTCAGATCAATCGATTTCGAGTCTGCTACCGGTTTTATCATTGCCACCCTGGCGCTGCAATGTTTAATCGGATCAGCCGACCAGTTATGCGGCCTGCGCCGCAACAGCTTGTAGCGTGAAATATAGTGACCACGATATTTTGTGAGGCGTCTTCCGGTTAGCTTTTTTTATGGCCGATCTGCGCAGGCAAAAATGCCACAATAGCCGGGTAAAACAGTTCGTCGGATAGCGAATGGCCGGGAAACCCCGTATCATGGCGCGTTTTCGGCACAACCCAAAAACGAGTGGGCACTATGACGCAAACTTATATTCCAGGCAAAGACGCCGCACTGGAAGATTCCATCGCACGCTTTCAGCAAAAATTACAGGATTTTGGCTTCCATATTGAAGAGGCCTCCTGGCTGAATCCGGTTCCTCATGTATGGTCGGTCCATATTCGCGACCGCGACTGCCCGCTCTGCTTCACCAACGGTAAAGGCGCCAGCAAAAAAGCGGCGCTGGCTTCGGCATTGGGTGAATATTTTGAGCGTCTGTCGACCAACTATTTCTTTGCTGATTTTTGGTTAGGTAACGCGATCGCCAACGGCGATTTCGTGCATTATCCTGACGAAAAATGGTTTCCGCTGCCGGATGACGACAGCCTGCCGGAAGGCATTCTTGATGCGCGACTGAAGGCGTTTTACGATCCTGAGCAGGCACTTAGCGCCAGCGATTTGATCGATCTGCAGTCCGGCAATGCCGCACGCGGCATCTGCGGCCTGCCGTTCACGCGTCAGTCCGATGGGCAAACGGTTTATATTCCGATGAACATCATCGGTAACCTCTACGTCTCTAACGGCATGTCGGCAGGCAACACGGCCAACGAAGCGCGCGTTCAGGGCCTTTCTGAAGTCTTCGAGCGCTATATCAAAAACCGCATTATCGCCGAATCTATCAGTCTGCCGGCCATCCCGCAGGAGGTACTTAACCGCTATCCGGGCGTAGTGGAGTCCATTGCTAAACTGGAAGCTGAAGGCTTCCCAATCTTTGCTTACGACGCTTCACTGGGCGGCAACTATCCGGTTATTTGCGTGGTGCTCTTCAACCCGCAAAACGGTACCTGTTTTGCTTCATTCGGCGCGCATCCTGATTTTGGCGTGGCGCTGGAGCGTACCGTGACAGAACTGCTGCAGGGACGCGGGCTGAAAGATTTGGATGTCTTTACGCCGCCAACCTTTGATGATGAAGAAGTCGCCGAGCACGCTAATCTGGAAACGCACTTTATCGATTCCAGCGGTCTGATCTCCTGGGATATGTTCAAGGACGAGGCGGACTATCCTTTTGTCGACTGGAGCTTTGCCGGCACCACGCAGGAAGAATTCGCCACGCTGATGGCCATCTTTAAAGGGGAAGATAAAGAAGTCTATATTGCTGACTATCAGCATCTGGACGTGTATGCCTGCCGTATCATTGTGCCAGGCATGTCAGATATCTATCCTGCGGAAGATTTGCTGCTGGCTAATAACAGCATGGGCGCTTACCTGCGCGATACGCTGTTATCACTGCCCGACAGCCAGTGGGAAAAAGAGGATTACCTGGCGCTGATTGAACGCCTGGACGAAGACGGCCATGACGACTTTACCCGCGTACGCGAGCTGCTGGGCCTGGCAACAGGCAAAGACAACGGCTGGTACACGCTGCGTATCGGCGAGCTGAAAGCGATGCTGGCCCTGGCAGGCGGCGATATCGATCAGGCGCTGATCTGGACGGAATGGACTATGGAGTTTAATGCCTCCCTGTTTTCACCCGCCCGCGCCAACTACTATCGCTGTCTGCAAACGCTGCTGCTGTTGAGCCTTGAGGATGAACGCGATCCTGTGCAGTATCATACTGCTTTCGTACGTATGTATGGACAGGAAGCCGTAGACGCGGCATCTGCCGCCATTAGCGGTGAAGCGCCTTTCTACGGGTTGCAGAGCGTGGATGAAGAGCTGCTGGCCTTCCCGGCTCATCAGTCGCTGCTGGCTGCCTATGAAAAGCTGCAGCAGGCGAAACGCCGTTACTGGAAATAATATTTTTGGCCCGCTCGACAAAAGCGGGCCTTTTATCAGGGCCATTTATAACGCTAATTAATCCATTAATTTTTCTTAAGGTTAATAAAAAGTAGTTTATTTATTTCCAGGTATTAAAAAATTTATTTATTCGGGATCTATTTTATTGCAGTTGTTAACCAGAAAAGCAGATGCTATTTAAAAAATAATAGATAAATTAAAATAAATTTTAACTAATAAAATCAATAAATTAATTCACCTGACACGCCTGTTTTTTAACTCGTTCCGACAATGTCCGGCGTCAATATGATCCACATCAATTTCTCACCTATACTGCTTTGTTAGTATTTCGTTGTTGATAAACTTCAGGAGACGTTAGTGTGAAAGCTGGCAATCCGTTCGATTTACTTTTACCGTCTGAAATGGCTAAAGTCGCTGAGGAAGCCGGTGTCTATAAAGCTCAAAAGCACCCCTTCACCACGTTTTTTTTGGCGATTACCGCAGGCGTTTTTATTTCCATCGCGTTTGTTTTTTATATCACGGCCACAACCGGGACTGAAACTATCCCTTATGGCGTAGCGAAGCTTATTGGCGGCATCTGCTTTTCGCTGGGGCTGATGCTGGTCGTGGTCTGCGGCGCCGACCTTTTCACCTCGACCGTGTTAACCATGGTAGCTAAAGCCAGCGGACGGATTACCTGGGGTCAGCTGGCGCGCAACTGGCTCAATGTCTATATAGGGAATTTCTTCGGCGCGATGTTTTTTGTCGGGCTGATCTGGTTTGCCGGCCAGTATATGGTGGCAAATGGTGCATGGGGGTTAAATGTTCTGCAAACGGCTGACCATAAGATGCACCATACTTTTATTGAAGCTGTCTGCCTCGGCACCCTCGCTAACCTGATGGTTTGCATGGCGGTCTGGATGAGCTATTCCGGCCGCAGCCTGACGGACAAAATGCTGTCGATGGTGCTGCCCGTAGCGATGTTTGTCGCCAGTGGTTTTGAGCACAGTATCGCCAACATGTTCCTTATCCCCATGGCGATCGTTATTAAAGATTTCGCCGCACCGGAGTTCTGGCAGGCCACGGGAACCACGGCAGCACACTTTTCCAGTCTGACAGTAGGCAACTTCATTGTTGACAATCTTATCCCCGTGACGCTTGGCAACATTATTGGCGGTGGATTGCTGGTCGGCCTGACCTACTGGGTTATCTATTTGCGGGACGGCGATCATCACTGATTGCCGACAACAGGATTAAGCCCTGCTGTGCTGCAGCAGGAACGAAAGAACTTCATTGAAAAGGTGATCACATGAGCGAGCAAAATGTAAACCAGGCTGCTGCCTGGGCAGGCTTTGCAGAGGGCGAATGGCAGAACAGCATCAACGTCCGTGACTTCATTCAGAAAAACTATACGCCTTATGAAGGTGATGAATCCTTCCTGAGCGGCGCAACTGAAGCGACCACTAAGCTGTGGGATAAGGTAATGGAGGGCATCAAGCTCGAAAACCGCACCCACGCGCCGGTCGATTTCGATACCGATTTAGCCTCTACTATTACCTCCCATGACGCTGGCTATATTGACCGCAAACTGGAAACCATTGTCGGCTTACAGACTGAAGCGCCGCTGAAACGCGCGCTGATCCCTTTTGGCGGCATTAAGATGGTGGAAGGCTCCTGTAAAGTTTACGGACGCGAGCTGGACGCCGGCCTGAAAAAAGTCTTTACCGAGTACCGCAAAACGCATAACCAGGGCGTATTCGATGTTTATACGCCGGATATTCTGCGCTGCCGTAAGTCCGGCGTGCTTACCGGTTTGCCAGATGCCTACGGCCGCGGCCGCATCATTGGCGACTACCGTCGCGTTGCGCTTTACGGCATTGATGCGCTGATGAAAGATAAATTCGCCCAGTTTGCCTCGCTGCAAAGCGATCTTGAAAATGGCGTCAATCTTGAAGCGACAATCCGTCTGCGTGAAGAGATCGCCGACCAGCATCGCGCGCTGCAGCAGATTAAAGAAATGGCTGCCAAATACGGCTGTGATATTTCCGGCCCGGCCACAACGGCGCAGGAAGCCGTGCAGTGGACCTACTTTGGCTACCTGGCCGCCGTTAAATCGCAAAATGGCGCGGCAATGTCTTTTGGTCGCGTATCCACCTTCCTGGATATCTACATTGAACGCGATCTGCAGGCGGGCAAAATCACCGAGCAGGATGCACAGGAACTGATTGACCACCTGGTGATGAAGCTGCGTATGGTGCGCTTCCTGCGTACGCCTGAATACGATGAGCTGTTCTCCGGCGACCCAATCTGGGCAACGGAATCGCTGGCCGGTATGGGCGTTGACGGCCGTACGCTGGTAACCAAAAACAGCTTCCGCTTCCTGAATACCCTGTACACTATGGGTCCTTCGCCAGAGCCAAACATGACCATCCTGTGGTCTGAAAAACTGCCGCTGAACTTCAAGAAATTTGCGGCCAAGGTTTCAATCGATACTTCATCCGTTCAGTACGAAAACGACGATCTGATGCGTCCTGACTTCAACAACGACGATTATGCTATCGCCTGTTGCGTCAGCCCGATGATCGTCGGCAAGCAGATGCAGTTCTTCGGTGCCCGCGCCAACCTCGCTAAAACCATGCTTTACGCTATCAACGGCGGCGTGGATGAAAAACTTAAAATGCAGGTAGGCCCAAAAGATCCGCCGATGATGGACGACGTGCTGGAATATGAAAAAGTGCTGGATCGTATGGATCACTTTATGGACTGGCTGGCGAAACAGTACGTTACCGCGCTGAACATCATTCACTATATGCATGACAAATATAGCTACGAAGCTTCTTTGATGGCGCTGCACGATCGCGATGTCTATCGCACCATGGCCTGCGGTATTGCCGGTCTGTCCGTCGCTGCCGATTCACTTTCCGCGATCAAATATGCCAAAGTTTCCCCTATTCGCGACGAAGATGGACTGGCCGTTGATTTCAAAATTGAAGGTGAATATCCGCAGTTCGGCAACAATGACTCACGCGTAGATGATATTGCCTGTGACCTTGTTGAACGCTTTATGAAGAAAATTCAGCAGCTGCAAACTTATCGTGATGCTGTCCCGACTCAGTCGGTGCTGACTATCACCTCTAACGTGGTATACGGTAAGAAAACCGGCAACACGCCAGACGGTCGCCGTGCCGGTGCACCTTTTGGCCCAGGCGCTAACCCAATGCACGGCCGCGATCAGAAAGGCGCTGTGGCTTCGCTTACCTCCGTTGCGAAGCTGCCATTTGCCTACGCTAAAGACGGCATCTCCTACACTTTCTCTATTGTGCCAAACGCGTTAGGTAAAGATGACGACGTACGTAAAGCCAACCTTGCCGGTCTGATGGATGGCTATTTCCATCATGAATCCAGCATTGAGGGCGGTCAGCACCTGAACGTTAACGTGATGAATCGCGAAATGCTGTTGGAAGCGATGGATAATCCTGAGAAATATCCTCAGCTGACCATTCGCGTTTCGGGTTATGCGGTGCGTTTTAACTCGCTGACCAAAGAGCAGCAGCAGGATGTGATTACCCGTACCTTTACGCAAACGATGTAAGCCTCTGGGCTCCGGTTCGCCGGAGCCCAGCCTGCTTTGCCAGCCCTCTTCTTCGCAGGCGGCTGGCAAAACAGACTTAACGCAGCTTCAGACTGCGCAGCCGCTACAAGCGGCATGACTATGGAGAATTCACCGCAATGTCAGTTAAAGGTCGTATCCACTCGTTCGAATCCTGCGGGACCGTTGACGGCCCCGGCATCCGCTTTATCACCTTTTTTCAGGGCTGCCTGATGCGCTGCCTCTACTGCCATAACCGGGATACCTGGGATACGCACGGCGGTAAAGAGGTTACGGTGGAAGAGCTGATGAAAGAAGTTGTCACCTATCGTCATTTTATGAACGCATCAGGCGGCGGCGTTACCGCTTCGGGCGGTGAAGCTATCCTGCAGGCTGAGTTTGTCCGCGACTGGTTTCGCGCCTGTCATGCAGAAGGCATTCATACCTGTCTGGATACCAACGGCTTTGTTCGCCGCTACGATCCGGTTATTGATGAACTGCTGGAAGTAACCGATCTGGTGATGCTGGATCTCAAGCAAATCAATGATGATGTTCACCAAATCCTCGTCGGCGTCTCTAACCATCGCACGCTGGATTTTGCCCGATATCTGGCCAAAAAGAATATCCGTACCTGGATACGCTATGTGGTTGTCCCCGGTTATTCCGATGATGATGACTCCGCACACAGGCTGGGCGAATTTACCCGCGACATGGGCAACGTCGAGAAAATAGAGCTGTTACCCTATCACGAGCTGGGTAAACACAAGTGGCTGGCAATGGGTGAGGAGTATAAGCTGGACGGCGTCCATCCTCCCAAAAAAGAGACGATGGAGCGGGTCAAACATATCCTCGAAGGATACGGGCATAAAGTGATGTATTAACGAGCGGTGACCCGCTCGTTATTTTACTTTTCAGCCATCAGGCATGTGCGATCGGCGTGGCATGACGATCGGCCTTGCGCAGCAGCATCATCAGATAAACCAACGCCACGCCCGCAATCATCACAAACAGTACACGGTCAGAATAGCTCTGCATCAACATTGAGGTCAGCGCCGGTCCTGCAAGGCTACCGGTGGTATAGCTCAGCAGCAGCGCCTGATTCATCGCCACCAGCTCATGATGCGCCACTTTTTCGCAGGCCCAGGACATCGCGACAGGGTAAAGCGTAAAGCCTGAACAACCCAGCACAAAGAGCGCGGGTGCCATAGCCGCATTGCTGAGCATCGCTACCGCGCCCAGGATGACGCCAAACACCAGCACGCGCAGCACCAGCAGCCGCCCATAGCGATCGGCCAGGCGCCCTACCGGCCACTGTCCGATAATGCCGGCGCTGACCAACAGCGCCATCCAGTAGCCGACGGCGGAGTCGTTCATTCCCTGATGGGAAAGATACAGCGGCATCAGGCCGTACAGCGATCCCAGCAGGATCCCGGAAATAATGCAGCCGTTGATCCCCAGGCGTGCGCTGCGTCGACGCAGCATAGACCACATGCGCCCGGCAGGAGCTTCTTCTCCCTCGCCGCTGGCGGTAATCCGGGTAAAAACCAGCGGCAGAATAGCCGCTACGATAAAACCGGTTACCCAGGGCAGAGTATGCAGCAGTTCCGTTGACACCTTGCTGACCAGCAGCTGACCAATCACCGTCGCCACATAATAGACAATCATATAGGCCGCCAGCAGCTGACCACGATTACGCAAGGTGCCGCTGCACAATAAGGCGCTTTCAACCACTACCCATATCAGAGCGCAGCCGATACCCGCGACGAAACGCCAGACGGACCATGCCCAGAAACCGTGTTCGAAGCCCAGCGCGGCCGTAGCCAGGGCAAACAGCGCGGTAGCAATGTAGTAAGCGCGATTAAAGCCCAGCCGCTTGATTAGCCAGCCAGCTATCAGGGTGCCGATCAGGTTTCCCGTAAAATAAGCGGAGCTGACCGTGCCGACCTGCCAGGTAGGCAGAGCCTCATGAGTAAGCCAGAGCGGCACCAGCGTGTTGAGCACGGCGATGGCGATAGTCAGCAGCAGCAGGCCGCAAAGCAGCACAATAACGGGACGGGACCAGGTAGACATAGTCAGAAATGACCAAAATAAAGGAAGATTTTGCGCGCATAATGCCACTGGCCGAATTATTGTCAACGGGGCGTTTTGGGGCACCGCACAATTTGCCGTGCGGTGATTTAATTTTTTTATCCGCAGCTCTGTAAGCACTGATTAAAAGGCAACCCATACCTGTTTAACCCTTTGATAATGAATAGCTAATAACGAAAACGGGTTTCTTTATCGATGATATTTATTGCTGGATAGCCTGCATGGTTAAGGGCTGCTAAAACCGCAGGCAAAAAAAAACCTGTGGGTATGAACCACAGGTTTTTTAGCTGTCCCGAAGATTAGCCGATAAACTCAAGGCCTTTCATATAAGGACGCAGCGCTTCCGGCACCTGAATTCGGCCGTCTGCCTGCTGATAGTTTTCCAGAACGGCAACCAGGGTGCGGCCTACCGCCAGGCCAGAGCCATTGAGCGTGTGCACCAGACGCGGTTTTTTCTCTGTTTTGCTACGACAGCGCGCCTGCATACGACGAGCCTGGAAATCGCCCATATTGGAACAGGAAGAGATTTCACGGTAGGTATCCTGCGCGGGCAGCCAAACCTCCAGATCGTAAGTTTTGCATGAACCGAAGCCCATATCGCCGGTGCACAACAGCACCTTGCGGTAAGGCAGCTCCAACAGCTGCAGCACCTTCTCCGCATGGCCTACCAGCTCTTCAAGCGCCTGCATGGAGTCTTCCGGCCGCGTGATCTGTACCATTTCAACCTTGTCGAACTGGTGCATGCGGATCAGCCCTCGCGTATCACGACCGTAGGCGCCAGCTTCAGAGCGGAAGCAAGGCGTATGCGCGGTCAGTTTCAACGGCAGCGACTCTTCTTCCAGAATTTCATCACGAACCAGGTTGGTCAGCGGCACTTCTGCGGTAGGGATCAGCGCATAATCGCTGGCCGAGGCTTCCTCATCCAGCGGACGAGTATGGAAAAGATCTTCGCCGAACTTCGGCAGCTGGCCCGTTCCGTAAAGCGTGGCGTGGTTAACCAGATAAGGGACGTAAGTTTCCAGATAGCCATGCTGTTCGGTATGCAGATCGAGCATGAACTGGCTGAGCGCACGATGCATCAGCGCAATTTGCCCTTTCATCACCACAAAGCGCGAACCGGTCAATTTGGCAGCGGCGGCAAAATCCAGACCGGCGGCCATTTCGCCCAGCTCGACGTGGTCACGCACGGCAAAATCATATTTGCGCGGCTCGCCCCAGCGGCTGACTTCCTGATTCTCGCTGTCGTCTTTGCCCAGCGGCACTTCGTCAACGGGAATATTGGGGATCGCTAAAGCGACATCACGAATTTCGTTCTGTAACGCATCCAGTTCCGCTTTGGCCGCATCCAGGCGTTCGCCCAGCGCGTTCACTTCCTGACGTAACGGCTCGATATCTTCCCCACGCGCTTTGGCCTGCCCGATAGATTTGGATCGGGAGTTACGTTCAGCCTGCAGCGTTTCGGTTTCGACCTGCAGAACTTTGCGGCGCTCTTCCTGCGAGCGCAGCGTTTCAACGTCCAGCTTATAGCCCCGGCGTGCCAGTTTTTCAGCGACTGCGTCTGGCTCATTACGCAGCAGATTGGGATCGAGCATGCTTGTCCTGTGATCAGTAAAAAAAGTGGGCGCATTCGCCAGGCGAATGCATTGAATTCCTTGCTAACCTTACCGCAACGCCCGGATCAACGATAGCGTTTTGTCGGGCTATTTTGATCCTGTTCAGCAAGCCAGGCCAGCTTTTCGCCAATCTTTCCTTCCAGCCCGCGCGAGGTCGGCTGATAATAGCGCGTCTGCGCCATTTCCCCCGGGAAATAGTTCTCCCCCGCGGCGTAGGCGCCGGGTTCGTCATGCGCATAGCGGTATTCGGCGCCCAACCCCATCTCTTTCATCAGCTTTGTAGGCGCGTTACGCAGATGGTCAGGCACATCGTAATCCGGCCGATCGCGCGCGTCGCGCATCGCTGCCTTAAAGGCGGTATAAACGGCATTGCTTTTCGGCGCACAGGCAAGATAAACAATCGCCTGAGCAATAGCCCTTTCGCCTTCGGCCGGCCCTACACGCGTAAAGCAGTCCCAGGCGGAAATAGCCACCTGCATGCCACGCGGATCGGCGTTGCCCACGTCTTCGGAGGCGATAGCCAGCAGGCGACGGGCCACATAAAGCGGATCGCCGCCTGCCGTAATAATACGGGCATACCAGTAAAGCGCAGCATCGGGCGCAGAGCCGCGCACCGATTTGTGCAGGGCGGAGATCAGATCGTAAAAGCGATCGCCTTTATTATCGAACCTGGCGCTACGTTCACCGGAAACTTCGTTAAGCAGCTGCGGCGTTAGCAGACGCTCGCCTTTGTCGCTGACCTCGGCCATATCGGCCATCATTTCCAGGGTATTTAACGAGCGGCGAGCGTCGCCGTTGACCAGCTCCGCAATCATTCTGCGCGTAGCATCAGGCAGCACGATGTTTTGCTTGCCGTAGCCCCGCTCGCTGTCTTGCATCGCCTGATCCAGCACGCTTTCTATATCTTCAACGGTCAGAGACTTCAACAGGTAGACGCGCGCCCTGGAAAGCAGAGCGGAATTGAGCTCGAAAGAAGGGTTTTCCGTCGTAGCGCCAATAAAGGTAATAGTGCCGTCTTCAATATGCGGGAGAAAGGCGTCCTGCTGGCTTTTATTAAAGCGATGCACTTCATCGACAAACAGGATAGTGCGACGTCCGGCATTGCGGTTCTGCCGCGCACGCTCAATAGCCTCACGGATCTCTTTTACGCCTGAAGTGACGGCAGAAATGCGTTCGACATCCGCCTGACCGTAGCGACCAATGATTTCTGCCAGCGTGGTTTTGCCGGTACCTGGCGGCCCCCAAAGGATCATTGAGTGCAGGTGCCCTGCCTCAATGGCCCGCGGCAGCGGCTTCCCCGTCGCCAGCAGATGCTGCTGACCGATATATTCCGCCAGCGTGCGTGGCCGCATACGCGCGGCCAGAGGCTGAAACTCGTTATGAGAGAAATCCAGAGAGAGTGTGCTCACGCTGACCTCACTGACGTTGATCGTCCACCGTCACGCCCTTGGGCGGCGTAAAACGGAATTTGTCGGGGCTGACCGCAGTGTTCTGCTGGCTTTTCAGCGTATAGCTGCTGCGCTGCCCGTCCTGTTCAACGGCGCTGAACTGATTGATGGTGCCGCTGGCGGAGACGTTAATCGTAAACTGCTTCAGGTTGCCATCGGCTGATTTTGGCGTCAGCTCGAAGTTATCGCCAAGCTGTTTAATGTTGTACTGCTTCCAGTCGCTGCGCTGGTTGCGGGCAATCAGCATAAACGGCGTATTGCTGGTGGCGTCTTTCAGCCATGTCGCGCTGACCTGCTCGACAAAGGGATTATAGAACCACAGCGTTTTGCCATCCGAGATCAGGATGCTTTCGTCCGGCGCGGTCATATGCCAGTTGAAAAGATCGGGACGTTTAACCCACAGCTCGCCTTCGCCATCCTGCACGGACTGGCCGCTGCCGTCGGTGACTTTTTGCTGGAAGCTGGCGTGAAAACTGGTGACTTTATCCAGACGCTGCTGCAGGTCGGAAGAAGCGTCCGCCAAAGCGCTGGCAGAGGCAAAAGTAGCAAGCAGACAGCATGTGATAGTGAGTTTTTTCATTTACGACATCCTTATTGAAACTTTTGTATCCCGATTAGCGGGCAGGCTTAACTGTAGCCAGGCAGCAAAGAAAGCAACAGGGGAATAAGCTGATTGCGATAGATCGGAGATGGGGACAAAGCGCTGAAATTCAACGGGTCGGCATAACCGACCCGCTGCTTTTGACAAAATATTACATCTCGTGCGGCGGTGGCGAAAGCACCTCGCGGTTGCCGTTATGACCAGGCGGCGACACGATACTTTGCGCCTCCATCTGTTCAATGATACGGGCTGCACGGTTATAACCGATACGGAACTGCCGCTGCACGCCGGAAATAGACGCACGACGCTTTTCTACCACGAAGGCGACCGCCTGGTCGAACAGCGGGTCGAGCTCTTCATCGCCATCCAGCCCCAGCGACGCGCTTTCGCTCTCTTCGCCAGCGGTAATGCTTTCGATATATTGCGGACGACCACGCGCCTTCCAGTCTTGTACCACGGCGTGGACTTCTTCATCCCGCACAAAGGCGCCATGTACGCGCACCGGCATTGAAGAGTTAGGTGGCATATAAAGCATATCGCCCATGCCCAACAGCGATTCCGCACCGCCCTGATCAAGAATGGTGCGCGAGTCGATCTTGCTGGAAACCGTGAACGCGATGCGGGTTGGGATGTTAGCCTTAATCAGGCCGGTGATCACATCCACCGACGGACGCTGCGTCGCCAGCACCAGGTGAATACCGGCGGCACGCGCTTTCTGCGCCAGACGCGCAATCAGCTCCTCCACCTTTTTACCCACGGCCATCATCAGATCGGCGAACTCATCCACCAGCACTACGATGTAAGGTAGTTTTTCGAGCATCGGCGGCGATGTTTCCATACTGTCGCCCGGCTTCCAGAACGGATCGGGAATAGGCCGCCCCATCTCTTCCGCCAGCTTAACTTTTTCGTTATAACCCGCCAGGTTACGCACGCCCAGCGCCGACATCAGCTTATAGCGACGCTCCATTTCGCCGACGCTCCAGCGCAGCGCGTTGGCGGCATCTTTCATATCCGTGACCACTTCGGTCAACAGATGCGGGATGCCTTCATAGACCGACAGCTCAAGCATTTTCGGGTCGATCATAATAAAGCGCACTTCTTCCGGCGTGGCTTTATAAAGCATGCTAATAATCATGGCGTTAACGCCAACGGACTTACCGGAACCAGTTGTACCGGCGACCAGCAGGTGCGGCATTTTCGCCAGATCGGCCACCACCGGCTGGCCTGCGATATCTTTTCCTAACACCACCGATAGCGGCGACGGATTGTCGCGGAACTTATCGCATTCAAGCACTTCACGCATATAAACGGTCTGGCGATGCTTGTTTGGCAGCTCCAGTCCAACGTAAGGCTTGCCGGGGATCACCTCCACCACACGAACCGCTACGGCAGAAAGCGAGCGGGCCAGGTCGCGCGACAGATTGGAAATACGCGCGGCCTTCACGCCAGGCGCAAGATCCAGTTCAAAGCGGGTAATAACCGGCCCTGGAGAGATACCAACCACCTCGGCTTTAACCCGATAGTCGGCCAGGCGGGCTTCCACCAGGCGGGCAGTCTGCTCAAGAGCAAACATATCGACGGGTTCGGCTTCCGCTGGCGGTGCCGTCAGTAGATCCAGGGTAGGCAGCGGCGTGGTTGGTTTCTCAAGCGGCTGCTCATGACGCACCAGGAATGGATGGAACAGGCTATCCTGTGGTTTGACTTCCGGCTGGATTTGTTCAGCCTGGCGTACCGGCTCCTGAGCCGCTGGCTGCCATGCTGGTGCGGCCGGTTGTGCAGGCTCCTGAGCCGCTGGCTGCCACGCTGGCGCGACAGGTTGTACGGGCTCCTGAGCGGCTGGCTGCCACGCTGGCGCGGCAGGTTGTACAGGCTCCTGAGCCACTGGCTGCCACGCTGGTGCGGCCGGTTGTGCAGGCTCCTGAGCGGCTGGCTGCCACGCTGGCGCGACAGGTTGTACGGGCTCCTGAGCCGCTGGCTGCCACGCTGGCGCGGCCGGTTGTACGGGCTCCTGAGCGGCTGGCTGCCATGCTGGCGCGGCAGGTTGTACGGGCTCCTGAGCCGCTGGCTGCCATGCTGGCGCGGCAGGTTGTACGGGCTCCTGAGCGGCTGGCTGCCATGCTGGCGCGGCAGGTTGCACGGGCTCCTGAGCGGCTGACTGCCACGTTGGTGCAGCCTGTTTTACAGGTTCCTGAGGCTGGCTGTGCTGCTGCCACTGCGCAGCGGGCCTGCTCTGTTGATTTTCAGGCGGCAGCGTAAACAGCGGTTCGCCTGCGCCATCATCAACCAAATCTTCTTTAGGCGAGAAATCAAATGCGCCACCGGTATCCAGCGTGGAGGCAGGTGCGCTTTGCTGCGGCTGTCCATAACGCTGGCTTTGCTGTCCGGCAAACTGACGGGCAAGCTCGGCCTGATGACGCGCTTCCTCTTCATCTTCCTCAGCGCTTTCTGCTACAGGCGCGCTGTTTGCTGCGCTATCAGGCGCAGCGTAACGCGCCTGCTGCTGAGCGGCAAAAGCGTCGCGCAGATGGCTTTCATCCTGGCCCGGCTCTTCCGCCCCTGTTGGCGCAGAAGCCTGAAGACGCTGCTCCTCTTCTTTCGCTTTTTCTTCCGCTATACGCTGCGAAGGCAGCTTAATACCATAGGAAGCCAGCTCGCGACGCGTAGGCAGCTTAACCGGATTCGGCCGCGGCAAAGCGGGGCCAATACCCTGCTTGACCTGCGGATTAGCCGGAGCCGCCTCGCTGGTGGCGCTGAAGCCTGGCATAAACGCCGTGGAGGCGGCGGCAGACTGCGCCGCGCTGGCCAGATCCTGTGCGACCTGCTGCGGCTGAGCCGGCTGCGTCGTAGAGAAATCGAAAGGTGAGGCATCCGCTTCCCGCCAGTTGCCCATGCGGGGAGCATCATCTTCATCAGCGACAGGAACCGATGGCGCAGGCGTTTCCGCCGGCATCTCGAAGCGATAAAGTTCAGGCTCTGCCGCTGCTGACGGCGTGGAAACCTGTGCAGCAGGCTCGGCCTGTTGCTGAGCGCTCCCGGGCGCTACAGTAACCGTGGAAGCCGGCGTTGCCGTAGTTGCGGACGCTACCGGCGCCACAGGTGCTGCCGTGGAAACCGTCTGTGCAGCGGCAGCGGCTGCCGTCGGGGCTGCCGCAGGCTTGCTCAGCAGCGGATCGTTGTCGTCCTCTTCGGCCGTTGCCGGCACTGCCAGCAGGATATCGTCTTCATCATCGTAGCGGGCACGCTGCTTCGGAACCGGTTTTTCATCCGGCTCATCGTCATAATCATCATATCTGTATTCGTCACTGCGCGAACGCCCGCTGGCGAAAGTCAGCACGCCCATGACAGCCGCGCCAATTTTTTCAGCGATGGTCAGCCAGGACCAGCCGGTATAAAGCGTCAGACCGGCCGCCCACACGCACAGCAGCGTCAGGGTGCCGCCTGCGGCGTTAAACCATGGCGCCATCGCATTGCTGAGCAGGCTGCCAATTACGCCGCCGGAAGCAAAATACCAGATATCGTCAGCGTTTAGCGCCGCCAGGCCGCATGATGTGACCACGAGCGCCAGTACGCCGATCAGGCGCAGCGCCACGGCAAAGTAATCAATGTAATCCTGCGAATGCCGCTGGCGGAAAGTGATCCAGCATAGTCCCAGGATAACCGCAGGAATGGCGTAGGCCATCACGCCAAAAATGAAGAACAGCGTATCTGCCAGCCATGCGCCAATGCCGCCGCCCAAATTATGGATGGGTTCATGCCAGGCAGTTTGCGACCAGCTGGGATCGGAGGGGTTAAAGCTCAACAGCGCCACCATCAAATAGACGGCAAAAAGCGCCACAACAATCAGTAACGCTTCAAGCAGGCGACGACCGCTGCTCAGCGACTGTAGGGAAACATCTTTATCTTCTGTATATTCCTGGCTCAAGAGTACTCTCCAGGTGCCTGTAAACAATGGAGGCAACAGCGTCGGGCAGGCCCGACGCTGAAACTGTATGAATTCACAGGAGTGTACCGAAACCTATCAGGTTTTGCACCTGCCCTGTGTTACCGCGTCTTAATGACTAAGCGGTTACTTTGTTTCACTTCTTCCATGACCACATAGGTCCGCGTATCGTTTACGCCAGGCAGGCGCAGCAGGGTTTCACCCAGCAATTTACGGTAGGCGGACATATCCGGCACGCGCGTTTTCAACAGGTAGTCGAAATCGCCTGAAACGAGGTGACACTCTTGAGTTTCCTCAAGTTTTTGCACTGCGGCGTTAAATTGTTCAAACACGTCGGGCGCGCCACGATTCAGAGTAATCTCAACAAATACCAGCAGCGAGGCATCCAGATAGTGCGGATTCAGCTGGGCGGTATAGCCAAGGATAAACCCCTGTCTTTCAAGACGACGAACGCGCTCAAGGCATGGTGTAGGTGATAAACCTACGCGTTTGGAAAGCTCGACGTTGGAGATACGTCCATCCTTTTGCAGTTCGTTAAGGATATTACGATCGATTCTGTCGAGATCTTTTCCAGGCCGTTTTTTATTGTCTACCATTATTATTGTCTCTCTTAATGCCTTCCCTTTGCCTGCCACACCCTGAACGAAATCATTATCGCAGGGTTGTTCTAAGTGAAGTCTGGAGCCTGTTGCGGTGTTATCACGCCCATCCGTATGACGCATGTTGTCTGTCCACACCATGCGTCATGACCAATGACAGACTGAGTTTATTGAGCCGGATGTCCCAAAACAGGAAAAATCTGTCTTGTAAGCTCAAATGTCCTCTGCTTCCCCCACTGTTTTCGCAAAAGCACAGCCGATTGTCAAAGTAAAACAACCAAAATCAGTACAACATGCCAGATGTTGCGCTGCATGACTGTTTTATAATGAAAAAATTTACTCATTGCACCATTTTACAGCGCGTTTCGCCCTGCTTTGGCGCAGTGGTGCCGCTGCTCCCTAAGGGAAATCGGTTAAACCTTTTGCAACCATCGCTAACAAAATCGCAGAACGCTTTTGTTGCCGACCTAAATTCCCTACAATCGCAACATAGTTGGCAGCTAAATAATGAGGGTCTCATGAGCACGGCCAGACACAGTAAATTACTTATCTTAGGTTCCGGCCCCGCTGGATACACGGCGGCTGTTTACGCAGCGCGCGCTAATCTCAACCCCGTGCTGATCACCGGGCTTGAAAAAGGCGGCCAGCTGACCACCACCACGGATGTGGAAAACTGGCCCGGCGACCCGCACGATCTGACCGGTCCGGGTCTGATGGAACGTATGCATGAACATGCGGTAAAATTTAATACTGAAATTATCTTCGATCATATTCACAGCGTTGATTTACAGCATCGCCCTTTCCGTTTGATCGGCGACAGCGGTGAATACACGGCAGATGCGTTGATTATTGCTACCGGCGCCTCCGCTCGCTACCTTGGCCTGCCTTCTGAAGAAGCGTTTAAAGGCCGCGGCGTTTCAGCCTGCGCAACCTGTGACGGCTTTTTCTACCGTAATCAGAAGGTAGCCGTGATCGGCGGCGGCAATACGGCCGTAGAAGAAGCGCTGTATCTGGCGAATATTGCGTCGGAAGTGCATCTGATCCACCGTCGCGACAGCTTCCGCGCGGAGAAAATCCTTATCGATCGCCTGATGGAAAAAGTGCGTAACGGCAATATCGTGCTGCATACCAACCAGACGCTGGACGAGGTCATGGGCGATCAGATGGGCGTCAGCTCGCTGCGCCTGCGCTCCACGCTGGACGAGTCGCAGCAGGATCTGAGCGTTGCCGGTCTGTTTGTTGCTATCGGCCACAGCCCGAATACGGCGATCTTTAAAGATCAGCTGGATCTGGAAAACGGCTACATCAAAGTGCAGTCAGGCCTGCACGGTAATGCAACGCAAACCAGCATTCCGGGCGTGTTCGCCGCAGGTGACGTTATGGATCATACCTATCGTCAGGCGATTACCTCTGCCGGCACCGGCTGTATGGCCGCGCTGGATGCGGAACGCTATCTGGATGGTTTAGTTAAAGAATCTCAGTAATCGTTACTGCTTTGATGCGATCTCGGTAAAGGCGACCTGTTAAGGTCGCCTTTTTATTTTCTGCGCTGTACCATTGCTCGCGATTACCCTTACTAAGGGCATGGCATTGCAATTTTACCTGCCCCAACGCGCGGCATATTGGTACAGCATGGATAAATTCCGACAGCAACAGCTCCTTTCCTGGCTAAAAAAACAGCGTATCTACGGCAATTTCTGGTTCAAACTATCGCTGCTAATCGGCATGGTCGGCGCGCTGCTTATTGTTTACCAGGCCTGGCTATTGGCCACGCTGCTGCAAGGGCTGATCGTTGATCATCTTTCTCGCGATGCGCTTCTTCCGCAATTTATTCTGCTGCTTTCCTGTTTTGTGCTGCGCGGCGTATTGCTGTGGCTGCGTGAGCTGGCCGGGTTCGCTTCGGGCCGGGCCATCCGGGAGAAACTGCGCCGCGATATTCTGGACAAGCTGACTAAGGCTGGCCCCGCCGTTATCCAGGGTCAGGCTGTCGGAAGCTGGACCACGCTTTTGCTGGAGCAAATTGATAACCTTCAGGATTACTACGCGCGTTATTTGCCGCAAACGCTGCTGGCCGCGCTCATCCCCTGCCTGATCCTTGCTGTTCTGTTTCCCGTAAACTGGGTGGCAGCGCTGATCCTGCTGCTGACGGCCCCGCTTATTCCGCTGTTTATGGCGCTGGCCGGCATGGGCGCGGCTGACGCTAACCGGCGTAATTTTCAGGCCCTTGCACGGCTCGGCGGCTATTTTCTCGACCGCCTTCAGGGCATGGAAACGCTGCGGTTGTTTAATCAGGCCGACGCGGAAACCGATCGTATTCGCACCGCTTCGGCCAGCTTTCGTCAACGAACCATGGAAGTACTGCGGCTGGCCTTTCTCTCCTCCGCCGTACTGGAGTTTTTTGCTGCCGTTTCTGTAGCAGTGGTGGCGGTCTATTTTGGTTTTTCCTACCTCGGCGAGCTGAACTTCGGCCATTACGGCACCGGCATCACGCTTTTTGCCGGCTTTCTGTCGCTTATCCTTGCGCCGGAATTTTTTCAACCGCTCAGAGAGCTGGGCACGTTTTATCATGCCAAAGCGCAGGCTACAGGCGCCGCTGACGCGCTGGAAAAATTCCTGACAGCGGAACTGCTTCAGGCATCATCCGGCACGCTGACGCCCAACGTTGAGCAAGGTATGACGCTTACCGCCGCTGATTTGCGGATTATGACGCACGGGGGGATAGAGCTTGTCGGGCCGCTCAATTTTACCCTTAGCGCAGGGAAAAGAGTGGCGCTGATTGGGCGAAGCGGCGCGGGCAAAACCTCTTTGCTGAACGTCCTGGCCGGGTATTTGCCCTATCAGGGATCGTTGAAAATAAACGATACGGAGCTGCGTGATATCCTGCCGTCCTGGTGGCAACAGCAGCTTGCCTGGGTGGGACAGAACCCACATTTACCTGCGCAGACCGTACGCGAAAATATTGTTGCGCATGGCGAGGGCGATCCGCTCAGGTTACAGCAGGTTTGCGAGCTGGCTGGCGTGGACGAGTTTCTGGCGCGCCTGCCTGAAGGCCTGGAAAGCGCGGTCGGCGAACAGGCGGCGGCCCTCTCCGTAGGGCAGGCGCAGCGCATCGCTGTGGCGA
This sequence comes from Erwinia artemisiae, assembly GCF_051400835.1. Classification (NCBI taxonomy): domain Bacteria; kingdom Pseudomonadati; phylum Pseudomonadota; class Gammaproteobacteria; order Enterobacterales; family Erwiniaceae; genus Erwinia; species Erwinia artemisiae. The sequence continues at coordinate 198,476 of NZ_JBLFFM010000002.1, forward strand.
GAGCGCTTTACAAGCCTTGTCGACTGCTGCTGCTGGACGAGCCTGATGCCAGCCTTGACGGCCCGGCTGGCGAGCACGTAAACCGGGCGCTGCTGGCCGCCTCTTTCAATCAGACCACGTTGTTTATTACCCATCGGCTCGATCGCTTAGCGGAGTGGGATGAAGTCTGGCTGCTCCAGGCGGGAGAAATCGTCCAGCAGGGCAGTAAAGCGCAGCTGCTGCAACGGCCCGGCCCCTTTAAAGCGCTGGTTGAGGAGGCGCAGGCATGAAGCTAATCCGACCCTGGCTTGCGCTTTTGCGCCCGCACGCTCCGCGCCTGATGCTGGGCATTTTGCTGGCGGTCGTGACGCTGCTGGCAAGCATCGCGTTGCTGACGCTTTCCGGTTGGTTTCTTGCGGCCTGCTCGCTGGCGGGCGCCGCCGGGCTTTACAGTTTTAACTATATGCTTCCTGCGGCTGGCGTAAGAGGCGCCGCAATTTTACGCACCGTCGCTCGCTATGCGGAAAGGCTGGTCAACCATGACGGTACTTTTCGTATTCTGGAAGATTTACGCGTGTTCACTTTTAATAAATTGATCCCGCTTTCGCCCGGCGCGCTGGCTCGTTTCCAGCGGGGTGACCTTCTGAATCGGCTGGTAGCCGATGTGGATACGCTCGATCACCTTTATCTGCGCCTGCTCTCTCCCCTACTCGGCGCGCTTGTCGCGATTGTGACGGTAACGCTTCTGCTCGGCTCGCTGAACTGGCCGCTGGCGCTGATGTTGGGCGGTATCATGCTGGCGACGCTGCTGCTGCTGCCGCCAATCTTTTACTGCCTGGGACGGAAAGAAGGCGAAGCGCTGGCGCACCTGCGCGCCCTGTATCGTAGCCAGCTGACAGGATGGCTGCAAAGCCAGGCGGAGATGCGAATTTATGGCGGCGTGCAGCGCTTTCGCGCCCGGCTTGATAACACGGAAGCGCGTTGGCTGGGCGCTCAGCGCTTCCGCGACCGTCTTACCGGCTTATCGCAGGGATTGCTGACGATTATTACCGGCGCGACGGCCGTTTTACTGCTCTGGTCAGCCTCAGCGCTGTTTCATGACGCCACGCTCGCTCTGTTCCTGTTTTGCGCGCTGGCGGCCTTCGAAGCCCTGGCTCCGGTTGGCGGCGCCTTTCTGCATCTGGGGGAAGTCTTCGCCTCTGCCCGTCGCGTTAATGAAGTGATTCTGCAAAATCCGGCCGTGAACTTTCCGGCTGAGCAGGGCAAAAGCCCTGCCGGTATCCGACTAAAGCTGCATGATGTCAGCTTCAGCTATAACGAAGGTTTTCCCGTGCTGCGCTCGATCTCCCTGGACATTGCGCAAGGTGAACACGTTGCGCTGCTGGGCAGCAGCGGCTGCGGTAAATCCACGCTGCTTCAGCTGCTCACCCGCGCATGGGATCCGACAAACGGCGAAATCCGGTTAAACGATCGTCCGCTGGCCGCGTGGGATGAAGCCACATTACGCAGGGCTACCGGCGTTGTGACGCAGCGCGTGTATCTGTTTAACGCCACGTTACGCGATAATTTATTGTTGGCCGCGCCGCATCGCCATGACGACGAGCTGCTCGCCATGCTGCGAAAAGTCGGGCTGACAACGCTGATTAACGCTGAAGGCCTCGATGCCTGGCTGGGCGAAGGCGGCCGTCAGCTGTCGGGTGGCGAGCGGCGTCGGCTGGGGCTGGCCCGCGCGCTGTTGCACGACGGCCCTTTACTGCTGCTCGACGAGCCGACGGAAGGGCTGGACACCCACACCGAACGGCAGATCCTTACCCTGCTGCGGGAAGCCGCCCGCGGCAAAACGATGATCGTGGTCACGCATCGTCCGCAGGGGCTACGCCATTTCGACAAAATTTGCCTTATGGAAAGCGGCACCGTGGTCGAACAGGGAACGCACGTCGAATTAATCTCAAAACGCAGCCGTTACAGCGCTTTCCTGCAGCGGATTACGGTATAGTCATAGCCTTCTCGCATTACTGAGACAGTGACTATGCGCCTGATGCAGCTCTCAAGAGAATCACTTAATTTTCCACCGCCGGAGATGGCGCTGCGTGAACCGAACGGCCTGCTGGCGATGGGCGGCGATTTAAGTCTGCCCCGCCTGCTCAGCGCCTATCAGCGCGGGATTTTTCCCTGGTTTTCGCCAGGCGATCCTATCTTATGGTGGTCGCCGGATCCGCGCGCGGTGCTGTGGCCGGAAAAGTTTCACCTTAGCCGCAGCATGAAGCGTTTTCATCAGCGATCGCCCTATCGCGTGACGCTGAATCAAAGCTTTAGCGAAGTAGTGGAAGGCTGCGCCAGCGATCGTCAGGAAGGCACCTGGATCACGCCCGCCGTGAAGCACGCCTGGCAGCAGCTGTTTGATGCTGGCGAAGCGCAATCCATCGAGGTCTGGCACGACAAAGAACTGGTTGGCGGTATGTACGGCCTGGCGCTGGGACAGATTTTTTGCGGCGAATCGATGTTCAGCCGCTGTGAAAATGCCTCAAAAACGGCGCTGCTGGTTTTCAGCCGCTATTTTCTACAGCAGGGCGGCAGGCTGATCGATTGCCAGGTGCTGAATCCCCATACCGCTTCGCTTGGCGCCGAAGAGATGTCCCGCGCTGACTATCTTAAACAGCTTGATTTGCTGGCCAAACAGCCGCTTCCGCCCGAATGCTGGCGTCAGCAGACCCTTTTTTAAGACCGTACGGTGATGTTTTCCACGCAGACCAGGATAATAATGGTATAATATGAGAGCTTGGTATGCGTGTATAAGCCTTTTTGAAGACCGCACTTTCCCCCCGGTTTTGTACCAACTCTTGATTACGCGTTTCCGTGCGCTGCTTATGCCGCAGGGAGGCCGACGCTGGTGGAATCATCAGCTATTCTTTACATAACGTTCTTAAATCGGCATTATTTGCTGATTCGAGACAAAGGTTATAACACCCAGAGGATTTGATGGCCAAAGAAGATAATATTGAAATGCAGGGTAAGATAGTGGATTCATTACCTAACACTATGTACCGTGTTGAACTGGAAAATGGACACGTCATTACTGCGCATATCTCCGGTAAGATACGCAAAAACTATATCCGTATCTCAACGGGCGACCAGGTTACCGTAGAACTGACCCCATACGATCTGAACAAAGGTCGTATCACCTTCCGTATCCGCTAACCTACTTTACTGCAGATGCTGGCGCCTGATGCGCCGCACGGGTAAAAAAAAGGCCGAAGAATCTTCGGCCTTTAGTTTTTTTACGCCTAATGTACAGAGCCTTCCGTTTTGCGCTTTTCGGCGCTCACGAACTGGTAAGTCAGCTGGTTCTGCTCTTTGTCGAGCGCCACCGAAACCGACCCGCCGTCCACCAGGGAGCCAAACAGCAGCTCGTTCGCCAACGGTTTTTTCAGGTTTTCCTGCACCGTACGCGCCATTGGACGCGCGCCCATCGCTTTATCGTAGCCTTTTTCTGCCAGCCAGTTGCGCGCTTCGTCGCTGACTTCCAGCGAGACGCCTTTCGCATCCAGCTGCGCCTGCAGCTCAACGATAAACTTATCCACTACCTGATGGATAACCTCGCTGTCGAGGTGTTTGAACCAGATAATGTTATCCAGGCGGTTACGAAACTCTGGCGTAAAGATCTTTTTGATCTCTTCCATCGCATCGGTGCTGTTGTCCTGATGGATCAGACCAATAGATTTACGTTCGGTTTCACGTACGCCAGCGTTCGTGGTCATCACCAGCACCACGTTGCGGAAATCGGCTTTACGCCCGTTGTTATCGGTCAGCATCCCGTTATCCATCACCTGCAGCAGCAGGTTGAAGACGTCCGGATGCGCTTTCTCGATCTCATCAAGCAGCACCACGGCGTGCGGATGCTTGATCACCGCGTCCGTCAGCAGCCCGCCCTGATCGAAACCGACATAGCCCGGAGGCGCGCCGATCAGACGGCTGACGGTATGGCGTTCCATATATTCCGACATATCGAAACGCAGCAGCTCAATGCCCAGCGCTTTCGCCAGCTGTACGGTGACCTCTGTTTTACCCACGCCCGTAGGGCCGGCAAACAGGAAGGAACCAACAGGCTTGCGATCCTGCCCCAGACCGGCGCGGCTCATCTTGATCGCTTCGGTTAAGGCTTCGATAGCGTTGTCCTGACCAAACACCAGCATTTTCAGCCGGTCGCCGAGGGTTTTCAAAGTGTCGCGATCCGTGGCGGAAACGCTCTTCTCAGGAATACGCGCGATACGGGCAACCACGGATTCAATATCCGCCACGTTAACCGTTTTCTTGCGCTTGCTGACCGGCAGCAAACGTGCGCGCGCGCCCGCTTCGTCAATCACGTCAATCGCTTTATCCGGCAGATGACGGTCGTTGATATATTTCACCGCCAGCTCAACCGCTGCACGTACTGCTTTTGCGGTATAGCGGACGTCATGGTGCGCTTCATACTTCGGCTTGAGGCCGTTCAGGATCTGCACCGTTTCATCTACCGTAGGCTCGGTAATATCGATTTTCTGGAAACGACGCGCCAGCGCGCGATCTTTCTCAAAGATATTGCTGAATTCCTGATAGGTGGTGGAACCCATCACGCGAATTTTGCCGCTGGAAAGCAGCGGTTTGATCAGGTTGGCGGCATCTACCTGCCCGCCGGAAGCGGCACCGGCGCCGATGATAGTATGGATCTCATCGATAAACAGAATGCTGCTGTTATCCTGCTCAAGCTGTTTCAGCAGCGCCTTAAAGCGCTTCTCGAAATCGCCGCGGTATTTAGTACCGGCAAGCAGCGACCCGATATCCAGCGAGTAGATGGTGGCGTCTTTCATCACTTCAGGCACGTCGCCCTGCACGATACGCCACGCAAGCCCTTCGGCGATCGCGGTTTTACCCACGCCCGATTCGCCCACCAGCAGCGGATTGTTTTTCCGGCGGCGGCAGAGAACCTGAACGGTACGCTCCAGCTCTTTATCCCGCCCGATCAGCGGATCGATACCGCCTACGCGAGCAAGCTGGTTAAGATTGGTGGTGAAGTTTTCCATACGTTCCTCCCCGCCTGCTTGCTCTTCGTTAACAGGGTTTTCTGCGCCCGAAGCGGGCCCCTGCTCATCTTTGCGCGTGCCGTGAGAAATAAAATTAACCACGTCAAGGCGGCTGACTTCATGCTTGCGCAGCAGATAGGCAGCCTGGGATTCCTGTTCGCTGAAGATAGCGACCAGCACGTTAGCGCCCGCTACTTCACTGCGGCCGGATGACTGCACATGGAAAACGGCGCGCTGTAGAACGCGCTGAAAGCTGAGCGTAGGCTGTGTGTCGCGCTCTTCTTCGCTGACCGGCAACACCGGGGTTGTTTGTTCAATGAAGGCTTCGAGCTCCTGCCGCAGAGCCACAATATCCACCGTGCAGGCTTCAAGGGCCTCTCTTGCTGATGGGTTACTGAGCAACGCCAACAGCAGATGCTCGACGGTCATAAACTCATGTCGGTGCTCGCGCGCTCTGGCGAAAGCCATATTTAAACTGAGTTCCAGTTCTTGATTGAGCATAGGCACCTCCCCCATTAGATCGCCTTATTCAGGCTTTTTCCAGCGTACACAGCAACGGATGTCCGTTCTCCCTCGCATATTTATTGATATGCGCGACCTTGGTCTCCGCCACTTCGGCGGTAAAGACACCGCAGATTGCCTTTCCCTGGTAGTGAACCGTCAGCATCAGTTGCGTTGCACGTTCAACATCATAAGAAAAGAACTTTTGCAGTACGTCAATAACAAATTCCATAGGTGTATAATCGTCATTATTCAGAATAACTTTATACATTGAAGGCGGCTTGAGACCTTCGCGGAGTTTGTCTTCTGCAAGATGTTCAAAATTAAGCCAATCGTTAGTGTTTCCCATACGTACCCAATATGAAAACGTTGCCTGCCTGCATCAGACTAACACCCTTAAGCGTAAGTTTAGCACGCCCGAAATGCTGTCCGAAGCCGGTGAATTTTTGCACCAACCTGCAACTACGCGACCTTCATCACAAAAATAGCAATAGCGTTAACTGCTTCAAATTTTGATGAATTCATCCCGGCATCTCCTCTTCATTCGCTTGACGCCTGGTACGATTTCTCTACAGTACAGGCGTATGCTGGATGCGTTTTAACCAGCCTGGAGGCCAATGCCTCACTACCTCACCCATTTGAATGTCTTGCGAGGGATCCAAAAGCATGGAGACGGGTACTGTTAAATGGTTCAACAATGCCAAAGGCTTCGGCTTTATCTGTCCGGTCGGTGGCGGCGAAGATATCTTTGCTCATTATTCCACTATCCAGATGGATGGCTACCGAACGCTGAAAGCCGGGCAGCAGGTTCAGTTTGATGTGCACCAGGGGCCAAAAGGCAATCACGCCAGCCTGATTGTCCCCGTTAATGCCGAAGCGGCAGTTGCTGTCAGCGCCTGACCGCTTAGTGATATTCTGACCAACCTTGCAATAAAATGCCAGCCAGCGTCGCTGGCATTTTTATGGGCAACTTTTACCAACCTTAGTAAAGTGGCGCCGTCCTGTCATTTTTCAAGCCCCCTTTTTGCACGAAATTAATTTTCATCCTCGCTTCTTGCCCTCCGCCGCGTTTCAGCGCAGTAAATTTGCGTTAAATCAACCTGGCTGCGTTTTTTCAGGACAGATTATGTCCTGAAGGATTAATGTTGCATTTTAAATGCAACTTTAAAGGATAAGGCTATGTTTTGCGTGCAATGTGAACAAACTCAACGCCGTCTTACGGGTAACGGCTGTACCGGCGTGCGCGGCGCCTGTGGGAAACTGGCACAAACGTCAGATTTGCAGGATCTGCTGATTGCCACGCTTCAGGGGCTTTCCGCCTGGGCGCTGGTGGCGCGACAGCAGGGTATTATTCTGCATGATATCGACAGTTTCATACCAAAGGCGCTGTTTGCCACGCTAACTAACGTAAATTTTGATTCCTCACGCATCGTAGCGCTTGCCCGTCAGGCCACCAGCTACCGGGAACAGCTAAAAGCGTGCTGCAAGCTTCCTTGCAGCGCAGAAAATTATCCTGCGGCGGCAATAGTCCTGGAAAGCGATGACCCTGGGCAGCTACAGCAACAGGCGCTGGCGTGGCGCCCCAATCGCGGCCATGCGCATGAGGATATTATCGGTCTGCGCCTGCTGTGCCTGTATGGCCTGAAAGGCGCGGCGGCCTATATGGAACATGCCCATGTTCACGGCTACTTCGATAACACCATTTACCAACAGTTTCATCAGATCATGGTCTGGCTGGGTGCGCAGCCGGACAGCGCCAGCGATCTGCTGGCGGCGGCGATGGATATCGGCAAAATGAATTTCGCCATCATGGCGATGCTGGATAAGGCGCAGACCACCACTTACGGTTCGCCGCAGCCCGTGCCGGTTAATACCCGGCCGGTGGCGGGAAAAGCGATCCTGATTTCCGGGCACGATCTGCGGGATCTGCAACTGTTGCTGGAACAAACCGCAGGCAGCGGTATCAACATTTACACGCATGGCGAAATGCTGCCGGCACATGGCTATCCGCAACTGAAGCGCTATGCGCATCTGGTCGGCAACTATGGCAGCGGCTGGCAGAACCAGCAAAAAGAGTTCGCCGCCTTTCCCGGCCCGATCGTTATGACCTCCAACTGCATTATCGATCCTTTCAGAGGCGATTATCAGCAGCGTATCTGGACCCGCAGCATTGTCGGCTGGCCCGGCGTGAATCACCTGCACGACGACGACTTTTCTGCCGTTATCGCGCAGGCGCAGCAGATGCCGGGCTTCTCCACCAGCGAGATCCCCCGCACCATTACTACGGGCTTTGGCCGCCAGACGCTGCTTGACGCCGCCGACAGCGTGATTGAGCTGGTGAAACAGCATCAGCTGAGGCATATCTTTCTGGTAGGCGGCTGCGACGGCAATCGCGTGCAGCGCAGCTACTTTACCGATTTGGCCACCGCCATTCCCGATGACTGTCTGATCCTGACGCTGGGCTGCGGTAAATATCGCTTTAACAAACTGGCTTTCGGCACGCTGGGCGGCCTGCCTCGTCTGCTGGATGTGGGCCAGTGCAACGACAGCTATGCGGCTATCGTGCTGGCGGTCAGGCTGGCGGAAAAATTAAACTGCGACATTAACGATCTGCCTTTATCGCTGGTGCTCTCCTGGTTTGAGCAGAAAGCGATTGTCGTGCTGCTGACGCTCTTGTCCCTCGGGGTAAAAAACATTTACACCGGCCCGACGGCGCCGGGTTTTCTCACGGATAATCTTCAGGCGCTGCTGAAAAAAGAGTTTGGTCTGCGGCCGACATCTTCCGTACCCGCAGATCTGGCAACGGCGCTGCATTGATGCCTTGCCGCATTATTTTCGCCTGCGGCGCGCGCCGTATAATGCCCTACCCTTTGCTCAGCCTCGACTATGCTTTTTGCTGAAGATCTCTCCCTTCGGGACACTGATTAAAGCTTTAAAGGAGCAGAAATGAAGCAAACGCTAGCCGCACTGGTGGCGAAAACACTTGAAAACGCCGGCGTAAAACGCATTTGGGGCGTAACCGGGGACTCGCTTAACGGGCTGAGCGACAGCCTGAACCGCATGGGCACCATCGAATGGATGCCGACTCGTCATGAGGAAGTCGCCGCTTTCGCTGCCGGGGCCGAAGCGCAAATCAGCGGTCAGCTTGCCGTCTGCGCCGGTTCGTGCGGGCCGGGCAACCTGCATCTGATCAACGGCCTGTACGACTGCCACCGCAACAACGTGCCGGTGCTGGCGATTGCCGCGCATATTCCCTCCAGCGAGATCGGCAGCGGCTATTTCCAGGAAACGCATCCGCAGGAGCTGTTTAAAGAGTGCAGCCACTACTGCGAGCTGGTTTCCAATCCCGAGCAGCTGCAACAGGTGCTGGGCATCGCGATGCGTAAAGCTATTATCAATCGGGGCGTGTCGGTCGTGGTTATTCCTGGCGACGTGGCGCTACAGCCCGCGCCGGAAAACGCTCGCGCCGAATGGTATCCGCCGCAGTTCCCTATCGTGCAGCCGCCCGCCAGCGAACTGGACAAGCTGGCGCAGCTGCTTAATGAAGCAAAAAATATCACGCTGATGTGCGGCTACGGCTGTGCGGGCGCGCATACGGAAGTGGTGCAGCTGGCGGAAACGCTGAAAGCGCCCATCGTTCACGCGCTGCGCGGCAAAGAATATATTGAGTACGACAACCCTTACGATGTCGGTATGACCGGCCTGATTGGCTTTTCATCCGGCTATCACGCCATGATGAATGCCGATACGGTGATCCTGCTGGGAACGCGTTTCCCTTACCGCGCTTTTTATCCTGAAAAAGCGAAAATTATCCAGATTGATATCGATCCGGGCAGTATCGGGTCGCATTGCCATGTGGATATGGCGCTGGTCGGCGACGTTCGGGCCGCCCTTTGCGCGCTGCTGCCGCGCCTCGAAGTAAAAGAGGATCGCGCGTTTCTGGATAAGGCGCTGAAGCATTACCAGGAAGCCAGAAAGAGTCTGGACGAGCTGGCGACCGCCAACGACAAACAGGCGATCCACCCGCAGTACCTGGCGCAGCAGCTTAGCGAGCTGGCCAGCGAAGACGCGATTTTTACCTGTGACGTCGGCACGCCTACCGTCTGGGCCGCACGCTATCTGAAAATGAACGGCAAACGTCGTCTGCTGGGATCGTTCAACCACGGTTCCATGGCCAACGCCATGCCGCAGGCGCTGGGCGCGCAGGCTATTGACAGGCAGCGCCAGGTGATAGCGATGTGCGGCGACGGCGGCTTCTCTATGCTGATGGGCGATTTCCTGTCGGTAGCACAGCTTAAGCTGCCGGTGAAGCTGGTGGTGTTTAATAACAGCGTGCTGGGCTTTGTGGCGATGGAAATGCAGTCCGGCGGCTATCTGACCGACGGCACCGAACTGCAAAACCCGGCATTTGCCGATATCGCCAACGCCTGTGGCGTAAAGGGCATTCGCGTGGAGCGCGCTTCCGAGCTGACCGGCGCCATCGAAGAGATGCTGGCGCACGACGGCCCGGTGCTGCTGGATGTGGTCACCGCCAGCGAAGAGCTGGTGATGCCGCCGCAGATCAAGATGGAGCAGGCGAAAGGCTTTAGCCTCTATATGCTGCGCGCGCTGATCAATGGTCGCGGCGACGAAGTGGTCGAGCTGGCTAAAACCAACTGGCTGCGGTAAAACATTGGTCTGTCTCACGGACGCTGCGGCGTCCGTTTTGCCCTTTAAGGAGCGCAACGGTGATCGACTTACGCAGTGATACGGTAACCCGCCCTTCCGCCGCGATGTTGTCCGCAATGATGGCGGCGGAAACCGGCGACGATGTTTATGGCGACGACCCTACGGTTAACGCGCTGGAGGCCAAAGCGGCCGCACTCAGCGGGAAAGAGGCCGCGCTTTTTCTGCCGACCGGCACCCAGGCCAACCTGGTGGCGCTGCTCTGCCACTGCCAGCGCGGCGAAGAATATATCGTCGGCCAGCTGGCGCATAACTACAAATATGAAGCTGGCGGCGCGGCGGTGCTGGGCAGTATTCAGCCGCAGCCGATCCTTGCAGCAAAAGACGGTACGCTGCCGCTGGACGTGGTCGAACAGTTTATCAAGCCGGATGATTTTCATTTTGCAATGACCCGGCTGCTGAGCCTGGAAAACACCCATAACGGTAAAGTGCTGCCGCTGGCCTATTTGCAGGAAGCCTGGGCATTCACGCGCAGCCATAAGCTGGCGCTGCATGTGGACGGCGCGCGCATTTTCAATGCGGCCGTGGCGCTGGGCGTCACGCTGCGCGATCTTACGCAGTATTGCGATACGCTGACAATCTGTTTGTCGAAAGGTCTGGGTACGCCGGTCGGCTCGCTGCTGTGCGGCAGCAAAGACTATATCGAGCGCGCGAAGCGCTGGCGCAAAATGACCGGCGGCGCCATGCGGCAGTCGGGCATTCTGGCGGCGGCCGGGCTTTACGCGCTGGAGCACAACGTCACGCGGCTCCAGGACGATCACGATAACGCCGCCTGGCTGGCTGCGCAGCTAAAGGCCGCTGGCGTGCAGGTTTCCAGTCAGAACACCAATATGGTGTTTGTGCGTCTGCCGGCACATCAGGCTGAGCCGCTTAAAGCCTGGATGCGTGGCAAAGGCATCGTTCTGCATACCGGCGCGGTGACGCGTTTGGTCACGCATCTGGATGTCGATCGTCCGGCGCTGGAAAAAGTGGTCGCGGAATGGAAAGCGTTTCTGGCCAGCCAGCCGGACTAACCGCCATACTTTTCTAACAGCGCCTCGGCGATAGCCTCGCTTTCCGCGTCCGCCACGCCTGAATAGTCAGCGGGCCGGAAATGCATCTGAAAAGCGGCAATCACCCGCTGTTGCTGCGTGGCCGACATATCAGGCGTCGATTCATAGCCGTAGCGCGCCAGCAGCGACAGCAGATGCCCGCTGTCCGTCAGCTGGCCAGGCGCTCTTCCCGCCAGGTAATAGCTTACGCGAGCCTCGTCCGGCCACGCGCCAATGCCCTGTTGATAAAGCCAGCGCCACGGAAACAGCGGGCCGGGATCCTGCTTGCGCTGCGGCGCGATATCGCTGTGTCCGACGACATCCTGCGGGCGAATACCGTAGCGCCGGGTGATATCCCGCGCCAGCGGCATCAGCGCTGCCATCTGCTCGCGGGAAAAAGGATACCAGGCTCGCCCTTGCGGCGTGCGGCGATAGCCCGGATTTTCCAGTTCGATACCGAGCGAGGTATCATTGAGCCGCGTCGCGCCGCGCCAGAAACTGATGCCCGCGTGCCACGCCAGCTCGGATTCCGGCACAAGCCGCAGCACCACCGGTTGCTTTCCATGCTGGAAGGGTTTGGCCGGAATAAGATAGTGCACGCTGACTTCCCGGTCGGTCAGCGTAGCCAGCGAGCGGGGAAAATCCTCAGCGGTATAGTGAATAACCAGCACCTTAATACGCGGACGAGCCCCGTAAGCGGCGTGGCGCGTATCCACTACGTAGCCATTCTGTTTTTCCAGACCGGATGTACAGGCGCTCAGTACGATGGCCGCCGCCAGCGCCGTCAGCAGGCGCATCAACGGCGTGTTTTAACCGCGGTGCCGCTGACGCTGACCATCAGCATACTGCTGTCTTTGCCAACGGTTTCGTAATCGATATCAATCCCGACCACGGCGTCCGCGCCCATGGCCTTCGCCTGCTCTTCCAGTTCGGCAAAGGCTATCTGGCGCGCTTTGCGTAACTCTTTCTCATATGCGCCGGAACGGCCGCCGACGATATCGCGAATGCCGGCAAAGAAATCGCGGAAGATATTGGCGCCCAGTATCGCTTCGCCGGTCACGACGCCGCAGTATTCCGTTATGGGCTGGCCTTCCAGCGTTGGGGTAGTGGAAAATTGCATGATTTTCTCCTTAACTTCAATCCAGGGTTTTAGCTCTTATGGCCAGGCAGACCAGCTATACTTTATGCTAAAAAACGCCATCCAGAAACCATAAGGAAATCAAGATGAAGTTACAGCTTGCCGCTCTGGCTCCGCTGGCGCTGCTGCTCAGCGCCTGTACCACGGTACAACCCGTCTTTAAGGATAATGGCAGCCGCACCTCTCCCTGCGTCGAAGGCGGCCCGGATTCTGTTGCCCAGGCGTTTTACGATCTGCGCCTTGAGCAGCCTGCTCAGGGCCTGCCGAACGCCACCCAGCTGGCTAAATATCGTCCTTACCTCAGCGACAGGCTCTATCAGACGCTGCTGAAGGCCGATAGCGATCCGCAAAAAGAAGCGACCCTGCGCGGGGATATCTTCTCAAGCCAGGCGGCGGGCGCCACCTCGGCGAGCGTAGCGGATTCATCGTCAATCCCTAACCACGACGCGCGCAATATTCCGCTGCGGGTTAAGCTCAGCCGCGACGGTGACAAGCCGCAAAGCTGGCAGGATGAAGTGCTGATGATCCATGAGGGCACCTGCTGGGCGGTGGACGACGTGCGCTATCTTGGCCCCGCGCCGCATATTGAAGGCGGCTCCCTCAGCCAGCGCCTGCTGCGATAGTGTTTTCCGCGCACCGCCGACGAGCGGTGCGCCTCTTTCCCCTGCTGCATTTTCATCCAGCCTCCCTCATTTTGTGCTAGCCTTGTAGTTAACTTGCCTGCATAAGCGAATTTTTCGCCGCGCTGATTGCATAACTATGCCGTCAACGTTAAGATTCGCAGAACTAATCGCTATTCACTTTTTGCGCATGAGTATTCAACTAAACGCTGTAAACTGCTTTTATGGCGCCCATCAGGCGCTTTTTGATATTCAGCTGACCTGCCCGGAAGGCGAAACGCTGGTGCTGCTCGGCCCAAGCGGCGCCGGCAAGAGCTCGCTGCTGCGCGTGCTGAACCTGCTGGAAATGCCGCGCTCCGGCACGCTGGGGATCGCCGGTCACCATTTCGACTTCAGCAAAGCGCCGGGCGACGCGGCTATCCGCGAGCTGCGTCAAAACGTTGGCATGGTGTTTCAGCAGTACAATCTCTGGCCGCACCTGACGGTGATGCAGAACCTAATCGAAGCGCCCTGCCGCGTGCTGGGATTAAGCAAGGATCGGGCGCTGGCTCGCGCCGAAAAACTGCTGGAACGCCTGCGCCTGACCAAATTCGCCGACCGTTTTCCTCTGCACCTGTCCGGCGGACAGCAGCAGCGTGTTGCTATCGCTCGCGCATTAATGATGGAACCGGCCGTGCTGCTGTTTGATGAACCAACGGCGGCGCTGGATCCGGAAATCACGGCGCAGATCGTGGCGATTATTCAGGAACTCTCTGAAACCAATATCACCCAGGTGATCGTTACCCATGAGGTCGAAGTGGCGCGCAAAACGGCCAGCCGCGTCGTCTATATGGAGAATGGTTATATCGTGGAACAGGGTGACGCCAGCCGCTTTACACAGCCGCAAACCGAAGCGTTTGCCAATTATCTTTCGCACTGATGCAGGACATAATGATGAAAAAAATCGTACTTGCCGCGCTGTTAGCCGGTGTAAGCCTGAGCGCCAGCGCCGCGCAGACCATCCGTTTTGCTACTGAAGCCTCCTATCCTCCTTTTGAATTTGTCGATTCCGACAACAAAATTCAGGGTTTTGATGTCGATTTAGCGAACGCGCTGTGTAAAGAGATGGACGCGACCTGCACCTTTACCAATCAGGCTTTCGACAGCCTGATCCCAAGCCTGAAGTTCCGTCGCTTCGACGCGGTGATGGCCGGAATGGATATTACGCCCGAGCGTGAAAAACAGGTGCTGTTTACCAAAGCCTATTACGATAATTCCGCTTTATTTATCGCGCAGAAAGGCAAAGTTGCTGACGTAGCCGCGCTGAAAGGCAAACGCGTCGGCGTGCAGAACGGCACCACGCACCAGAAATACCTGACCGAGAAACTGACGGAGGTGAAAACCGTGCCTTACGACAGCTATCAGAACGCCATTCTGGATCTGAAAAACGGCCGTATTGATGCCGTATTCGGCGACACGGCGGTGGTTAACGAGTGGCTGAAGCAGAACGCCTCGCTGGCCGCGGTTGGCGAGAAGGTCACCGATAAAGACTACTTCGGCACCGGACTGGGTATTGCCCTGCGCCAGGGCAACACCCAGCTTCAGGGCAAATTCAACGCCGCGCTGGATAAAGTGAAAGCCGACGGCACCTATAAAACCATCTACAGCAAATGGTTCCAGCAATAACGGAATGAACGAATTTTATCCTCTTGCAAGCGCCGCCGGGATGACCGTCGGCCTTGCCGTTTCTGCGCTGGCCGCAGGCCTGATTCTGGCGATGATTTTCGCCGTCTGGGAGTCCGCCCGCTGGCGGCCGATCGCCTGGATCGGCACCGCGCTGGTGACGCTGTTTCGCGGGCTGCCGGAAATTCTGGTGGTGCTGTTCGTCTATTTTGGCGCCTCGCAGCTGTTACTGACGCTTTCCGACGGCTTTACGCTGCATCTGGGCTTCGCTTCATTGCCGGTGCAGATGACGATTGAAAATTTCGACGTCAGCCCGTTTCTCTGCGGCGTTATCGCGTTGTCGATCCTTTATTCCTCTTACGCTTCGCAGACGCTGCGCGGCGCGCTGAAGGCGGTGCCTCAGGGACAGTGGGAGTCGGGCCAGGCGCTGGGCATGAAAACGCCGGCGATATTCTTCCGTCTGATCCTGCCGCAAATGTGGCGTCACGCGCTGCCGGGCCTGGGCAACCAGTGGCTGGTGCTGCTGAAGGATACGGCGCTGGTATCGCTGATCAGCGTCAACGATATTATGCTGCAAACCAAAAGCATCGCCTCACGCACGCAGGAGCCTTTTACCTGGTACATGGTGGCGGCGGCGATTTATTTAATTATCACGCTGCTCAGCCAGCAGGTTTTAAAGCGTATCGAAGCGCGTACCACCCGTTTTGAGCAGGGGAATAACGGATGCTGAGCTATTTACCCGAGCTGCTGAAAGGGCTGCATACCAGCCTGACGCTGACGGTGGCCTCACTGCTGCTGGCGCTGCTGCTGGCGTTGCTGTTCACGGTGATCCTGTCGCTGAAGATCCCGGTCCTGAGCCAGGTCGTGCGCGGCTATATTACGCTGTTCACCGGCACACCGCTGCTGGTGCAAATCTTTTTGATTTACTATGGGCCGGGACAGTTTCCTTCCATTCAGGCGATCCCGTGGCTATGGAACGGGCTGTCGCAGCCCTGGCTTTGCGCCCTGCTCGCGCTTTCGCTTAACAGCGCGGCCTATACCACCCAGCTGTTTTACGGCGCGGTCAGAGCTATTCCTGCCGGTCAGTGGCAATCCTGTGCCGCGCTGGGGATGAACCGTAAAGATACGCTGCGCATTCTGCTACCCTACGCGTTTAAACGCGCGCTTTCCTCTTATTCCAACGAGGTGGTACTGGTATTTAAGAGCACCTCGCTGGCTTATACCATTACGCTAATGGAAGTGATGGGCCGGGGACAGCAGCTTTACGGGCGTACTTACGACGTGACGGTTTTTGCCGCAGCAGGCGTCATTTACCTGTGCGTTAACGGCCTGCTGACGCTGATGATGCGCCTGATAGAACGACGAGCGCTGGCTTTCGAGCGCCGTAGCTGAGCCACCATGCCGGCGGCATCGGTCGTCGGCATTCGTCAAATAACAGCGCTTAACCGTCAGTTAATCCGCGCATAACGCCGCGGCGGCAGCCGTCATACTATCCCGATAATATTCACGCAAGGGCCGGAGACATGCTTAAGGTTTGCGTTTTTCTGCTTGTCGGATTTGCTGCCAACGCGCTGGCCAGCGGCCCGCTTCGCTTTGCCACTTCGGCGACCTATCCGCCTTTTGTCTACCTGAATGCCGGGCATCAGCTGGTGGGGTTTGATATCGAGCTGGCAAAAGCCCTGTGCGAAAAAATAGCGCGGCAGTGCCTCTTTACCAATAATGATTTTGACCGCCTGCTGCCTTCGCTAAAATTCAACCGCTATGACGCGGTGATTTCCGGCCTGGATATTACCGAAGAGCGCCGGGAAGAGGCGGATTTCACCCAGCCTTATCTGGAAAGTTCCGGCATGGTGATTGCGGTTAAAGGCCGCTACGCCTCTTTAGCGGAGCTACGCGGCAAGCGCGTTGGCGTCGCCGATGCCACAACCTTACAGGCCTGGCTGCAAAGTTCGTGGCCGGATATCATTCCTGTCGCGTACGACAACTATCAGAATGCGCTTCTGGATATCCGCAGCGCCAGGCTCGACGCCATTTTTGGCGAGACGCCTTCCATGCAGACCATCCTGAGAAGCAATCCCGGCCTGGACGCCGTAGGCAAGCCGATTACGGATAATCGCTATTTCAGTGCAGGCCTGGGTATCGCGGTACGTAAAGGCGATAAGGCGCTGCTGGAGCAGCTGAATGGCGCGCTACAAAGCCTGAGCGATGACGGTACGCTGCACATGCTGAAGCAGCGCTGGCTTGGCCCGGCGGCTGACCTGCCCGCCGAGTCAGAGATGCCGTAGCAGCGTCAGCACTTCGCCGTGCGCGGTATGCGGGAACATATCGAACAGCTGCACTTTAACAAGGGTATATTCGCTCAGGCGGGCGATATCGGTAGCCATGGTCTGCGCGTTGCAGCTGGAATAAAGAATGAACGGCGGCGCCATGCGGCTCAGATACTCGCAGAGTGCGGCGCCAATACCGCGACGCGGCGGATTGACCAGCACCAGATCGGGCGTGCTGCCTTCGCCGGTAGCAAACGCCGTAGAGTCCAGCGCGGCGAAGCTGACTTTCTCCAGCCCCATCTTTTCCGCTGACCGTTTAGCGCAGGCAATGGCCTCCGCGCTGATTTCAATGCCGGTCAGCGACATCTCTGGCGTGGCGCAATGCAGGCCGAAGCCGCCTACGCCGCAGAACAGATCCCACATGCTTTTGACGCCCAGCTCGCTTACCCATGCTCTTGCCGTAGCGTACAGCGAGGCGGCTACCGCCGGGTTGGTCTGAAAAAAACTCTGCGGCCGGATCCACAGCGGCACGTCGTTCAGCTGGTCGGCCAGCGCCTGATTTTCCGTTAGCGGGATCTCTTCTTCGCCTTCCAGAATCGCCATATGCACCGGCTGAATATTGGCTGAAATTACGCTCAGCTGCGGCAGCTGCGCCTGCAGGGCGGGCAGCGCGTTAGTGAGCTGGGCCAGCTTCTCTTTGGATCGCAGCACAAAGCGCAGCATCAGCTCGCCGCTGCGGCTGCTTTCCGTCAGCAGGATAAACTTCAGCTCGCCGCGCCTGCGCGCCACGTTATACGGCGTCAGACCCGCGCGGGCGATAAAGGGTTTCAGCTGCGCAAATACCGCGGCGAAGCTGTCGGGATAAAGCGGACAGCCACAAAGATCGACTGGCGTCCCGTCGCGATGCACAATGCCGAGCAGCGGGCGCTCCACGCTGCCGCTGACCACCATTTTCGCCTTGTTGCGAAAACCCTGCTGCGCCGAAGTGACCGGCGGCAGCCATTCGCTGACCGCCTGCGCGGACAGAAGCTGTTGCAGCTCAGACTGCTTCTGGTTCAGCTGTTGCGAATAGGGGCGATCCAGCCACTGGCAGGAGCGGCAGCGATCGGCATCATAAAGGGCGCAGTGCATGTCAAATCTCGTCAAACAAAAGCGGGCGGGGATTGTACCACTGTGGGATCAGCGCTGCTGAAAAAATTCCCGGCTGCTGGCAGGGAAAAAGAGCAGCCCCAGCACCAGCAGGTCAGGCAGCTTTTGCGAGAGCAGCAGATGCCCCTGCTCGCCGTGTAAAGAAAATATTTCCGGGCCGATCCAGCCCGCCGACGCCATCAGCATATAACCGATCACGATTAGCTGCGAACAGCCGTAGCCCAGACGTCCCCAGCGGCGGCCATGCAATAGCGCAAGCGCACAGCGTAGCTCAATAAAAAAGAGCAGCTGGCTGGCGATAAATATCAGGGTGGCGCTCCAGCTTTGCGCGGCAAGATGGATAACATTCAGCAGCGTATTCAGCCCCATTTCATGCACTTCCAGCGCGACGCTCAGGCAGCGTGTCATAATGATAGCGATTGCCGCCACCACCACCGGGACGGGGATCTCGCAGGCTGGCTCCTGTTTCAGCACCTCTGACATCATTTTCTCCCGTCCATGCTCCGTTTTAGTGCAGGTATGCCCGTGCAGCGTTCCCCTGCCCTCGTTTGCCGTGCTTTCGGCCACGGCTGTCGCTTCGTTAGCGCCAGAGAAAAAGAAAGCGCGAGGCTTTCTTTGCTCGATCCTCTTTCCTGGCACGATAACTGCTTCTCACCTGTTGAATTGGCAGCAATTTATGTTTAGTCCAGTTTACGCACAATTGCCACTGGATAAGATTTTTCGGATCGCTACTCGGGAGACAGAAATGGAGACTGGATCGGCAAAAGCTCGTGAACACTGGACGCCAGGCATTGGCGCTTATCTGGCCCTGATCGTGGCTATTCTCTTTTTTTCCGGCCTGTTTTTAAACGTGGAAGGGGCAAAATGGCTGGGCGCGTTTGACTTCACCACCCTCGGCGGCAAGTTCGGCACCATTAAGGATGCCGCGCGCGCCACCTTTCTCGGTGAGGGCGGCACGGGCGCTAAAGCCGGTTTTCTGTTTGCGCTTTCGCTGGTGCCGACGGTGATGCTGGCGCTGGGCCTGCTGGAAATCTTCACCCACTATGGCGCCATCCGCGCCGCTCATAAGCTGCTGACGCCGCTGTTAAAACCCCTGCTCGGCATTCCGGGCCGCTGCGGGCTGGCGCTGATCACCGATTTGCAAAGCACCGACGCGGGCGCGGCGCTGACCAAAGAGCTGCACGATGAGAAACAGATAGGTAAAAAGGACGTGGTGATTATGGCCGCCTGGCAATACTCCGGCGCGGGGCTGATTAACAACTATTTTGCCATTGGCTCGGCGCTGTTCGTCTCGCTTTCCGTCCCGGTGCTGGTGCCGCTGGTGCTGATGTTTGTATTAAAGTTTGTTGGCGCTGCCGTGGTGCGCCTGGTGTTAGCTACTGTTTATAAGCAGGATTTCCAGCATGAAAAATAATCCGCCCGTTGCCGTTTCCCATAATCCTTTTGATGTGTTCGTGGTTGGCGCGCGCAAAGGGTTTCATATCGCTATTCATAATTTAATGCCTAACGTCATTATGGCGTACGTGATTGCCGAGATGCTTAACCTGCTGGGCGTGATGGCCTTTATCGGCAAGGTCTTTGCGCCCGTAATGGGCCTGTTTGGGCTACCGGGCGAAGCCGTGACGGTGCTGCTTACCGCCTGGCTTTCGTCGTCGGCCGGAACCGGCGTGGCGGTAAGCCTGCTGGCGAAAGGCGTGCTGACCGGCGCCGATATTACCATCCTGGCGCCGGCCATCTTTCTGATGGGATCGCAGCTGCAATATATGGGTCGCCTGCTGGGCGTGGCCGACGTGCCGAAAAAGCACTGGCCGCTACTGATGCTGACCAGCGTTCTGAATGCCGTTATCGCCATGCTGGTGATGCGTTTTATCGCTTAATGGAGGCTTTATCGTGTTAAAAGTTTTGGAACATTACGCCTTTCTGCATGAAATCCCGGAGCTGGGATTTGAGGAGTTTAAGACTTCCGCTTACCTGGGTCAGCAGCTGAAAGCCGCCGGGTTTCAGGTGACGGAAAACGTCAACGGCACAACCGGTATCGTCGCCCTGCTCGACAGCGGCGTACCCGGCCCAACGCTGGCGCTGCGCGCCGATATGGACGCGCTGGGGCATATCATCGACGGCGAGGCCTGCGCGCGCCATACCTGCGGGCACGACGCGCACTCTTCCGTGGTGCTGACCGCCGCGCAGGAGCTAAAAGCAGAGAACGCAGTTAAACGAGGCCGCCTGAAGCTCATTTTCCAGCCAGCGGAAGAGTTGGGCACCGGCGCGCTGGCAATGGTAGCTGGCGGCGCGGTCGAGGATGTGGATATGCTGCTGGGCTTTCATCTTCGTCCGGCGGAGGAGTGCGCCGTCGGCACCGCGATCCCCGCCATGTACTATTCCGCCTGCGTCACTCTTGAAGCCACCATAGGTGGGCAAACCGCTCACGCCGCGCGGCCGCATTTGGGCATCAACGCGCTGGATGCCGCTGTCAGCGCCGTACAGGCTGTTAACGCCGTGCATATGGCGCCGGGTAAAAGCTGGAGCGCCAAGGCCACCCGGTTTTTATGCGATGCGGGCGTCACTAACTCCGTTCCCGACACGGCCCGCGTAGTGTTTGACCTGCGCGCGGCGGAAAACGAGGATATGACGCAGCTGCAAAGTCGGGTGGAGCGAGCGATAACGCAAAGCGCGGCGGCCTACGGCGCTACCGCTAAAATTGCAGTGCTGAAAGCAATGCCCGCCGCTGAGATCGATGCGGAGATGACGGCGCTGGTGGCGGAAGTGATCAAAGAGGTGCTGGGTGAAGCGGCGCTGATGCCGGTACGCTCAACGCCGGGCAGTGAAGATTTCTTCCACTATCCCGTGCAGCGTCCGGCAATCAAAGCAGGGTTTTGGGGGCTGGGCACCGGCCTGACGCCGGGTTTGCACCATCCGGATATGCGTTTTGACCTGGATGCGCTGCCGGTGGGGGTGAAAATCTTTAAGGCCTGCGTGATAAAGATTCTAGGCTAGCCGCGCCGCCATTCAGGCTGACTGCGCCGCCAGGCCGATCGTCCCTGATCGGCCTGCCGTTAGTGACCTTTTTGCGCGCGCTGCGCATCCCGAATGCGTTGTTTCTCTTCGTGCGCCATAAACCGCCAGGCAATAAAGCCGACAATGCCCACCACAAACAGGATCAGCGACGCCAGCGCGTTAATCTCCGGATTAACGCCGCGCCGCACGGTGGCGAAAATCTGCATCGGCAGCGTGGTCGCGCCCGGCCCGGTAACGAAGCTGGCAATCACCAGATCGTCCAGCGACAGCGTAAAGGCCAGCAGCCAGCCGGTGACGATCGCGGGCGCGATCATCGGTACGGTGATCACGAAGAAGACCTTCAGCGGCGTGGCACCTAAATCCATTGCCGCTTCCTCAATAGAGCGGTCCAGCTCGCGCAGACGGGCGTTGATCACTACCGCTACATAGGCGGTACAGAAAGTGACGTGCGCCAGCCAGATAGTGAGCATGCCGCGATCGCCAGGCCAGCCAAAGGTATTGCCCATTGCCACAAACAGCAGCAGCAGCGACAGCCCGGTGATCACGTCCGGCATCACCAGCGGCGCGGTAAGCATAAAGGCGAAGCCGGTTGATCCCTTAAAGCGGCCGAAGCGGACGATCGCTACCGCCGCCATCGTGCCCAAAATCACCGCGGCCGTTGCCGACAGCGCGGCGATGGTCAGACTCAGCGTGACCGCGCTTATCATCGCGCCATCGTGGAACAGCACGTTGTACCAGTGCAGCGAGAAGCTTTCCCAGGCGGCCAGCTGCGATGAGTTAAAGGAATAGACCACCAGCAGCACCATCGGCGCGTACAGGAAGAAAAAGCAGACTATCAGGATTGCAATACGCCACGGGGAGCGCACGGTCGGCAAAGCACTCATGCTTTTTCTCCCAGCTCTTTGTTCTGATGCTTATGAAACCAGATGATAGGCAGGATCAGGATCAGCAGGATAATTACCGCCAGCGCCGAGGCGACCGGCCAGTCGCGGTTGTTAAAGAACTCCTGCCACAGCACGCGGCCGATCATGATGCTGTCCGGACCGCCGAGCAGTTCCGGGATAACGTATTCGCCGACTGCCGGAATAAACACCAGCATGGAGCCGGCGATAATGCCGCCTTTGGTCAGCGGCACTATTACGCTAAAGAACGTTTTCAGCGGACGGGCACCTAAATCCAGCGAGGCTTCCACCAGCGAATAGTCGATACGGGTAAGCGCGGTGTAAATAGGCAACACCATAAAAGGCAGATAGCAGTAGACGATGCCGATATAGACCGCGAGATTGGTATAAAGGATTGCCACCGGATGATCGATAATGCCGCTCCACATCAGAAAACGGTTCAGCACGCCGTTATCGTTCAGAATGCCCATCCAGGCATAAACGCGCACCAAAAAGGAGGTCCAGGAAGGCAGGATCACCAGCAGCAGCAGGATATTGCGGGTAGAAGGCGAACTGTACGCCACGGCCCACGCCAGCGGATAGCCGATAATCAGGCAGGCTACGGTAGAAATTGCCGCCACCTGAAGCGAATGCAGATAGGCATCGATATAGAGCGGATCGTCCGTCAGCGTCAGATAGTTGCCAAAATTGATCACCGCGGTCAGCTGACCATCCGCCCAGCTGAACAGGTCCGTATAGGGTGGGATAGCTCGCGCAATATCGGCGAAGCTTATCTTGAGCACGATCAGAAACGGCAGCAGAAACAGCAGGACCAGCCAGAGATAAGGCAGCGCGATCGCCAGCTTGCGGCTTGAGCGCAGCCTGTTCAGCAATGCCGGACGTCTGGACGCAGTAACTTGAGTCATAAACGCCTCCCCTTATTGCGTCAGCACGACGCAGCTATCCGTATCCCAGCAGAGGCGGACTTCGTCTCCCCAGGTCGGTGCCCCTTTACGGAAGCGATAGCCATTCTGCAACTGCGCGCTGATCATCTGGCCGCTGTGCAGGCGCACATGGTAGATGGAGAGATCGCCCAGATAGGCAATATACACCACTTCGCCCACGGCAAAGTTACAGCCATCGGCGGGCACTTCATCGCTCAGCATGACTTTTTCCGGGCGCAGCGCCACGTGTACAGGCACGCCGTCCACAATGGATGCGTCGGAATCAACCTTCAGCGGATGGATCAGGCCTGGACTGTCGATAATCAGACCGTCTGGCTGGCGCTCGCGCAGCATTCCCTGAAAAATATTTGCTGAACCGATAAACTCGGCGCTGTAACGCGTAGTGGGATGCTCGTAAATCTCTTCCGGCTCGCCGATCTGCACGAACTTGCCGCGATTCATAATGGCGATACGTCCGGCCATCGTCATCGCTTCTTCCTGATCGTGAGTAACCATCACGCAGGTCGCGCCAACGCGCTCCAGAATGTCCACCACCTCCAGCTGCATCCGGTCACGCAGTTTTTTATCCAGCGCGCCCATCGGCTCGTCCAGCAGCAGCAGCTTAGGGCGTTTAGCCAGGCTGCGGGCCAGCGCCACGCGCTGCCGTTGTCCGCCGGAAAGCTGGTGCGGTTTGCGCTTTGCATACTCCTGCATATGCACCAGCGCCAGCATCTCACTGACGCGCTCGGCGATCTCAGCCTTGGGCAGCCGATCCTGTTTCAGGCCGAAGGCGATATTTTGCTCCACCGTCATATGCGGAAAAAGCGCATAGGACTGAAACATCATATTGACCGGGCGTTGATAGGGCGGCACGTGGGAGAGATCCTGGCCATCCAGCATAATCTGCCCGGAGGTAGGCGCTTCAAACCCGGCCAGCATCCGCAGCAGCGTGGATTTGCCGCAGCCGGAAGCGCCCAGCAGCGCGAAGATCTCACCTTTGTAAATTGTCAGATTGACGTCGTCAACCGCGTGCTGTCCGTCAAAGGACTTGGTCAGATTGCGAATTTCCAGCAGCGGCGTAACCGCCCTGCTGACTTTTTTTTGCGGACGAGGGATCGCGTCGTTCACTTCCATTACACTCCGGCGCTTTTAAACGGTCATGCCGTATAAAAAGAAAACAGAGGCGGGGTCGCCTCTGTGATAACTCAGTGAGGCTTCAGCTACTTGCCACTTTTAACTTTAGTCCATGCCCGCGTGCGCACACGATCGAGTTTCGGATCCTGGACTTTCAGCACAAACAATTTAGCCATCGTCTCGGCGTTGGGATAGATGCCCGGATTGTCGCGTACGCTGGCCTCCACTAACGGCACCGACGCTTTATTGCCGCTGGCGTAAAAAATCTTGTTGGAGATATTCGCCATCACGGCTGGCTCCATCAGATAGTTCAGGAACTGATAAGCCTCATCCATGTTCTTCGCATCTTTAGGAATGGCCAGCATATCGAAGAACGCCAGCGCGCCCTCTTTTGGAATGCTATAGGCGATGTTCACGCCGTTTTTCGCGGCGGCAGCGCGATTCTTCGCCTGCAGCACGTCGCCCGCCCAGCCGATAGCCACGCAGGTATTGCCGTTCGCCAGATCGTTAATGTACTGCGAAGAGTGGAAGTAGCGGATGCTCGGACGCAGCTTCAGCAGCAGATCGGTCGCCGCGCCGGAATAATCTTTGGCATCACTGCTGTTAGGATCTTTGCCCAGGTAGTTCAGAACGGTAGCAAAAATCTCTTCCGGGGCGTCCAGGAAAGAGACGCCGCAGCTTTTGAGTTTTTCCAGATTCTCCGGCTTCAGCACCAGATCCCAGCTGTTAACCGGCGCATCTTTGCCCAGTGCGGCTTTCACCTTATCGACGTTATAACCAATGCCGGTGGTGGCCCAAAGGTAGGGAATGGCGTATTTGTTGCCCGGATCGTGCTGCTCAACCTTTTTCAGCAAATCAGGATCGAGGTTTTTATAATTTGGCAGCTTGCTCTTATCCAGCGGCTGAAAGACGCCGGACTGTAGCTGGCGAGCCAGAAAACTGGAGGATGGCACCACGATATCGTAGCCGGTGCTGCCGGCCATCAGCTTGCCTTCCAGCACCTCGTTGGAGTCGAACACGTCATAGACGACTTTAATGCCGCTCTGCTTCTCAAAATCAGGCACGGTATTGGGCGCAATATAGTCGGACCAGTTATAGACGTGCAGCGTCTTATCCGCCGCCGTGGCGCCAGCTGAAACCGCCATCACCATGCCAGCAACCAAGCCTGACAACCATTTTTTACGCTGGTTGAACATGTTTTCCATCCTCCTGAACAGAGATAATTACGGCTAAAAGCGGGCCAACGGCGTTTCGCTTACTGTAAGGATTAGCCGCCGCGCTGTTAAATAGAAAAAACCTATACCTGCTGCGACCTTGCACACAAAATGCAGTTTCGCAAGGATAGTCCCACAATGCAGGCCAGACCAGAGCCGGGCGCAAAAAACGCCTTTTATCGATATTCGCCTGGTTTTACTCTATGCAAGCGAGCCGGGAGCGGGAAAACGGCGCAGAAAATAGGGGAAAAACGGCCCTGAGCCAGCATAAAAGCGGGAAAAGCGCGGGGGAAAAATGAAGGAAACGGCCGGATGCGGCCTTAAACAGGGAGATATGCGTCCGTCAGGGCCGCCAGGCCCTGAAATAGTGACTGAAAATCAGTGCAGCATAGAGTGTGAAGCGATGATTTCGCCGCGATCTTCCTCTTCGCTCATCATCAGCAGATGATTGGCAAAGGCTTCCATCACTACCATTGAGATCTGCTCTTCACTCTGCTTCATAAAATGCACGAACTGCCCATAGGTCAGGCCAGCCGTGATGGTAAGCGACTGGCAGACAATCAGCTTGGGCAGATTATCATCCTGAATATCAACGAAAGCTTTCACCGTCAGTGAACTGGCGTTGATCTGTGACAGATCGCCCACCAGCGGGATCAGTGCGGTGGGTTTGACTTCCGCCAGCGCGGAAAACAGAATAACGTTGTCCACCAGATCCAGCTTGGCATCAAACACCCCGTCGAAATTCTGCATATGCGGCAGGTGAAGCGCCTGACAGGAATCGCACTCAAACCAGGTGATGCTCTGCTGATCCAGCCAACGTCGTAAAAGCTCGATATCGGGAACGACGAGTGAATCCATGTAATTGGTCTCTTACTGCCTTAAAATTGCGCCCTAGCTTACGTAAAAAAGCCCCTGAACACCACGACTGTGTAGTAAATATCAGGTCAACCGCCGGTTTTCAGACAGAAACCAGGCTTCGCCTGCTGCTCAATCCAGGCGATCATCTGCGTGGCGATATCCCTCCCCGTGGTCTTTTCGATGCCTTCCAGACCCGGTGAGGCATTAACCTCCATCACCAGCGGCCCGCGCTCGGCGCGTAAAATATCCACGCCCGCCACGTCCAGACCCAGCGTCGCCGCCGCGTGCACGGCAATCTCCCGCTCGCTGTCGGTGATCTCCACCCTGCGCGCTTTGCCGCCGCGATGCAGATTTGAGCGGAACTCGCCTTCTTTGGCCTGCCGCTCAATAGCCGCCACTACCCTGCCGCCGATCACCAGGCAGCGGATATCCTTGCCTCTGGCTTCCTTGATAAATTCCTGCACCAGAATATGCGCGTTAAGGCCGCGGAAAGCGTCAATCACGCTTTCGGCCGCCTGACGCGTCTCCGCCAGCACCACGCCGATGCCCTGCGTGCCCTCCACCAGCTTGACGACCAGCGGCGCGCCACCCACCATCTCGATCAGATCGCTGGTATCGTCCGGCGAATGCGCAAAGCCCGTAATCGGCATGGGAATGCCTTCCCTGGCAAGCAGCTGCAAAGAACGCAGCTTGTCGCGCGCGCGGGTGATAGCGACCGATTCGTTAAGCGGATAGCTGCCGCAAACCTCAAACTGCCGCAAAACGGCCGTGCCGTAAAAGGTGATAGCCGGTCCAATACGCGGGATAACCGCATCATAATGGCTCAGCTGCCTGCCCTGGTAATGAATGGCCGACGATCCGGGATTGATATTCATATAGCAGGACAGCGGATCGATAACTTCAACGCTGTGACCGCGTAGCTGGGCGGCTGCCAGCAGCCGCTTGCAGGAATAGAGCGAGCCGTCCCGGGAAAGAATCGCTATTTTCACCCGATTTCTCCGAAAGGGTTTTAACGGGTTGCCCATCCCTGCTTATGCAGGTAATCAAGCATAAACGGACGACTTTCTTTGATAATGGTTTTCTGGATATGTTCGCTCCAGCTTTCACGCCGCGCGTTGCTTTCACGCGTCAGATAATACGCCTCGTGCTGGGCGTCATAAGCGGCCAGCGTGTCCGGGTCGATCGGCTGATAGCGATTCTCGTGAACCAGCATAGCGGCCGGCATGCGGGGTTTTAACTGCGGGATCTGCTCAGGCCAGCCCAGGCACAGCCCAAACAGCGGCAGCACGAACTTCGGCAGGCCCAGCAGCTCGGTGACTTCGGCGATGCTGTTACGGATGCCGCCGATATAAACGCCGCCCAGCCCCAGCGATTCTGCGGCCACCAGCGCGTTTTGCCCCATCAGCGCGGTATCCACGCAGCCCAGCAGCAGCTGCTCCGCCAGGCCCAGCTGCGCTTCCGGACAGATCTGCTGATGACGGTTAAAATCGGCGCAAAAAACCCAAAACTCGGCGGCCTGGCCAACATATTTTTGTCCGCCGGTCAGCTCGACCAGCTTCTCACGCACCGCTTTGTCGGTGATGCGGATAATGGAAGAGCACTGCAAAAAGCTGGAGCTGGAAGCCGCCTGCGCGGCCGCGATAATCGCCGCTCGTTCAGCCTCGCCGATGGGCTGGTCAGTAAAAGATCGGATAGAACGGTGGGAGCAAAGTAGCTCAATGGTCGGCGTCATGCTTCTCTCCTGGTGAGGATTTTTCAGACAAGTTAAACAGCTCCGGCGCCATTGCTTTCGCCGTACGCCACATCATCACAATGGCGGCGGGCAGCATCATCATAAGGCCAACGATAAGCAGGATCGTGGCAGCAAAGGCTCCGGAAAAAGATGCAGGCAAGGGTAGCACCTGATGCAGCGCTAAGTAAGAGAGCAGCAGGATAATTCCGCCCAGCGCCTCGGCAATCAGCACTGGTTCAGGCATGTTACTGAAGGTTAAACCTCCCATACCGCCTCCGTCTCTGGGTGTTAAGCGTTCATACAGCGTAACCGGTTTATCTCTATATAGATGAAACGAATCGAAACGACAGGTAATTCCTTCTTTCTTTCACCTGCGGAAGTGGGCATGATAAGCGCCATTACATGATAAGTTGTGATGTACATCACACTAAATCTGACCTTTGAGGAGAACCCTATGTTTGCCGTAATTTTTGGACGTCCTGGCTGTCCTTATTGTGTCCGCGCTAAAGAACTGGCTGAAAAACTGACCGAAGAGCGTGAAGATTTTAACTTCCGCTACGTGGACATCCACGCTGAAGGCATCACCAAAGCCGATCTGGAAAAAACCGTGGGCAAACCGGTGGAAACCGTACCGCAGATTTTCCTCGACCAGACTCACATTGGCGGCTGCACCGATTTTGAAGCCTATGCCAAAGAAAACCTGGGCCTGTTCCAGTAAGACTTTCTGTTCCTGACTTTTGTTGGGATGATAAAAAAGAGGGCCGCCATGCGGCCCTCTTTTTTTTGCCTGCCGCGCTTAGCTGTGCGAATGCCAGAACAGCGTGCGGCAGAGCATAACGGCCAGCGCGCCGGAACCGCACCAGAATATCGCGCTGGTATCAAAAGCCAGCTCCTGCAACGGTGCGTGATAGTGCAGCGAATAGTAGTGCAGAAAAATCAGGCAAAGCGGCGTAGCCAGTAAAGCGCCCAATAACGCTATCGTCAGCGGGTGCTCTTTTGAGGTCAGCGCCGCGATAGCGCCCGGCAGAGTAAACATCAACAGGCCCGGCCTCGCCTGTGCCCAGGCCGTCCCCTCTATGACCATACCGTAACGTACCGCCAGAAAAACGATGCTGTAGAGAACAAAACTAAACGCTACGCTTGTCCAGGACATACCCTTAAACATAATAGGATCTTCTCTCGGTAATTGATGTTATCACCTGGCCGGAATGACGCCGGACTGATTTTCCCTGTTCTAAATAAACAAAAGCCATGGCTTTTACTGGCTGAAAAAGCGTGAAGCGATTAAAATGACGACCGTTTTATTTGGCTCTGGGCTGTAATTCGCGGAAATTCCTGAATGTTGCCGCTGCTCTGATGGCAGTGCAATAAATTTAGCGTAAAACACCCTTTAATTCAACATGTTACTAGTAAACAAGAAGTTAAACCGTGAATATAAACGTCGCAGATTTGTTAAGTGGAAATGACATTCTGTTATTATTCGTCGTACTGGCGCTCGGGCTCTGTCTGGGTAAATTACGCTTGGGTTCAGTCCAACTGGGTAATTCTATTGGCGTTTTAGTTGTTTCTCTTCTGCTTGGCCAGCAGCATTTTACGATGAATCCCAACGCCCTTAATCTCGGTTTTATGTTATTTATTTTTTGTGTGGGTGTGGAAGCCGGGCCGAATTTTTTCTCTATTTTCTTCCGCGACGGCAAAAATTATCTGATGCTGGCGCTGGTCATGGTTTCCAGCGCGGTGCTGATTGCGCTGGGGCTGGGCAAACTCTTTGGCTGGGATATCGGTCTGACCGCCGGTATGCTGGCAGGCTCAATGACGTCCACGCCGGTATTAGTGGGGGCTGGCGACACGCTGCGCCATACCTATCCCAGCGGTGCGATGCTGAGCCAGGCGCAGAACAACCTCAGCCTGGGCTATGCGCTGACCTACCTGGTCGGGCTGGTCAGCCTGATTTTCGGCGCACGCTATCTTCCCCGGCTTCAGCACCAGGATCTGCCGACCAGCGCGCAGCAGATTGCCCGCGAGCGTGGCCTGGATGCCGAACAGCGCAAGGTTTACCTGCCGGTGATCCGCGCCTATCGCGTAGGGCCGGAGCTGGTCGCCTGGATTGACGGTAAGAACCTGCGCGAGCTGGGTATCTATCGGCAAACCGGCTGCTATATAGAGCGTATCCGCCGCAACGGCATTCTTGCCAATCCTGACGGCGATGCCGTCCTGCAGCAGGGAGACGAGATTTCATTAGTGGGTTACCCGGATGCGCATTCCCGTCTTGACCCCAGCTTCCGCAACGGCAAAGAGGTGTTCGATCGCGATCTGTTGGATATGCGCATCATCACCGAAGAGATCGTGGTCAAAAACAATAACGCCGTGAACAGAAGGCTCAGCCAGCTCAAGCTGACGGATCACGGCTGCTTTCTGAACCGCGTGATCCGTAGCCAGATTGAAATGCCTATTGATGACAGCATTATTTTAAACAAAGGCGACGTGCTGCAAATCAGCGGTGAAGCGCGGCGGGTGAAGTCGGTGGCTGACAAAATCGGCTTTATCTCTATTCACAGCCAGGTTACCGATCTGCTGGCCTTTTGCGCCTTCTTTATTATCGGGCTGATGGTGGGCATGGTCACCTTTCAGTTCAGCCGCTTCAGCTTTAGCGTGGGCAACGCGGCTGGCCTGCTGTTCGCCGGGATCATGCTGGGCTTTCTGCGGGCGAACCATCCGACCTTTGGTTATATCCCGCAGGGCGCCTTAACGATGGTGAAAGAGTTTGGCCTGATGGTATTTATGGCCGGCGTAGGATTAAGCGCGGGCAGCGGTCTTTCGCACGGCATGGGCGATACCGGTCTGCTGATGCTGGCGGCCGGCCTGACGGTCAGCCTGCTGCCGGTGGTGATCAGCTTTGTTTTTGGCGCCTGGGTACTGAAAATGAACCGCGCCTTGCTGTTTGGCGCCATTATGGGCGCTCGCACCTGCGCGCCAGCCATGGAAATTATCAGCGACACGGCCCGCAGCAATATTCCGGCCCTCGGCTATGCGGGAACTTACGCTATCGCTAACGTCCTGCTCACGCTGGCCGGAACGTTAATCGTGCTGATCTGGCCAATGATGGGTGGCTAAAATAATTTCCGATTGTTTGCGAACTTTTGCTGGTGCCCGCAGTCATAATTAATGCCACTGCTTTTCTTTGAAATCCCCAGATTGTGGAGCCCGTTAATCTTATGATTGACGGGTTTTTTTCTTTTTGTTTTCCGCTGTTTCCTGCCTGTTCCCCTTTTTCTGTCCTCAATCCTTAACGAAACCACAACCGCTAACGGAATTAAGAGCGAGCCTATTTAACTTTTATTGGGCCGCTTCTACCTTATGCGGCTGCCTTCAGGGATGCCGTGACGGCCTGGCCGCCGCGCAAACCTCTGAGCAGATTGCGACACTTTAAGGCCTCACCGGCCCGTTTTTACTTTCAGGTACGTCAGGTACCGCTGAACGAGATGAGGAAATAACCATGCTGGAAGCGCTAAACCGGTCGCTGTTTCTCTGGATTAACGCCACGCCCGACACGCCCGCCTGGTTGATATCGCTGGCTACCCTGGTGGCTCGCGATCTGATCACCATTGTGCCCGTACTTATTGTCGCGCTGTGGCTGTGGGGGCCGAGAAGTCAGGTTGGCTCGCAGCGCCGGCTGGTCCTGAAAACCGCTATCGCTTTGGCCTGCGCCTTAACCGTATCCTGGCTGATTGGCAGCCTGTATCCTCATCCACGCCCCTTTGTTATCGGACTGGGCCATCAGTTTCTTGCGCACGACGCGACGGAATCCTATCCCAGCAATCACGGCACCATTATTTTCACTTTTGCCATCGCCTTTTTCTGCTGGCATCGCGCCTGGTCAGGCGTAGTGCTGCTGGCGGCCGGCCTGGCAATTGCCTGGTCACGCATCTTCCTGGGCGTTCACTGGCCAATGGATATGCTGGGCGGCCTGCTGTTGGGGATGCTTTCCTGCCTGGTGGCGCAGGTTACGTGGCATTTTTGCGGCTGGCGCTTATTGCATAATATTTCTTCGCTTTACCGACTCTTGTTTGCTTTCCCTATTCGCAAAGGCTGGGTGCGTGAATAATACTTTGCCAGGTTAAGTGTAATAATCAGGCCGAAGCAACGGCTTACATTATCGACACAATATTGCGCAACAGGCCGAAATAATAAACGCCTTTTATTCGTCCGTTGCGCAAACGAATAAAATTAACCCTACGCATTGAAGCTTAATTTTTAAGTTGTTGATTTATATATATAAAACTAATAAATACTGTAAATGCTCGTGAGAGAGCATTATTTAACCAATCGCGCAGCGGCCAGATTTGGTTTTAATGACTATAGTAACCGCTTCCACTCAGCACTTCTTATGGTGCTAACCTTTCCATTCAGACGATCGCGCTATAAAGACGCAAAGTAATCCCTTTATCTGAGATCTCTGCCTTCTAATTTTCCCTTTCTTCTTCTTTTTCTGGTGGTAGAGTGTTGCTCGCCTCAGCCAGAGTAGTTAATTACGCTGACGAGCGCCGTTTTCCTGCTTTACGTTCAGGTTATTTAGCTCACTATTTTCAACCGGGAGATTGTCAATGGAATCCACTAAAACGGCTACGCTGCCGTCAACGGACGCGTCGACAGAGTGGCGCAAAAGCGACACCACGTGGATGCTCGGCCTGTACGGCACGGCTATCGGCGCTGGCGTGCTGTTTTTACCGATCAATGCCGGTATCGGCGGGCTGATTCCTCTGCTTATTATGGCGGCTCTCGCTTTTCCTATGACTTTTTTCGCTCATCGCGGTCTCTGTCGCTTTGTGCTCTCCGGGCGCGGCGATCGGGATATTACCGGCGTGGTGGAAGAACATTTCGGCGCGGGCGCGGGCACGCTGCTTACCCTACTCTATTTCTTTGCTATCTATCCTATCCTGCTGGTTTATAGCGTGGCTATCACCAACACCGTCGAGAGCTTTATCACCCATCAGCTTCATTTGTCGCCACCGCCCAGAGCGCTGCTGTCGCTGATTTTGATTGCGGGTTTGATGGCTATCGTGCGCTTCGGCAAAGAGACCATTGTTAAAACCATGAGCGTGCTGGTTTATCCTTTTGTCCTGGTGCTGATGGCGCTGGCGCTATTTTTGATCCCACACTGGAACAGCACAATTTTTCATCATGCGGAAGGCAGCAGCAAGGGCCTGTGGATGACGCTCTGGCTGGCTATCCCGGTCATGGTGTTTTCTTTTAATCATTCACCGATTATTTCGGCTTTTGCGGTAGCAAAGCGTCAGGAATATGGCGATAACGCGGCAAAAAAGTGCGCGCGCATTCTGGCCCGCAGTCATCTGATGATGGTAGTGACGGTGATGTTTTTCGTCTTCAGCTGTGTGCTTAGCCTGTCGCCGGAAAACCTGGCGGAAGCGAAAGAGCAGAACATCTCTATTCTTTCTTATCTGGCTAACCATTTTAATACCCCGCTGATGGGCTGGCTTGCGCCGCTGATCGCGATGGTCGCTATCACCAAATCGTTTCTGGGCCACTATCTGGGCGCGCGCGAAGGCTTTAACGGCCTGATCGCCAGGACTTTCCGCCAGCCGCCGGCGGAAAACAAACTGAACCGGATAACGGCAGTCTTTATGTTTCTGACCACCTGGCTGGTAGCAACCAAAAACCCCAGCATTCTGGGGATGATTGAAACGCTGGGCGGGCCTGTAATTGCCGTGCTGCTTTTCCTGATGCCGATGTACGCGATTAACAAGGTGCCGTCGATGCGCCAGTACAGCGGGAAAATCAGCAACGTATTTGTGGTGCTGACAGGCCTGATCGCCATTTCGGCTATCGCTTACGACCTGTTCTGACCAGGGATGCGCCACGGATGGCGCCGTAGCATGTCGATATTAAGCGCTTAGCCTAACCATTTGCCGAACCAGCCTTGCAGCTTCATCAGCACAAAGTCCCACATCCGGCTAAACACGCCCCCCTCTTTCACCTCATCCATCGCCACCAGCGGACGCTGCTCAATAGTTTTACCGTTCAGCTGAAAATCAATGGTGCCGACGATCTGATTTTTCTTTAACGGCGCCGTCAGCTGCGGCTCGTTGAGCGTAAAGCTCGCTTTCAGCTCCTTTGCCCGATCTTTTGGCAAGGTTATCGCTGCATCTTCCGCCACGCCCAAACGCACCTCTTTCCGATCCCCGAACCAGACCCGCTGCGAAGCAAAGGGTTTGTCGGCTTTTATCGGCGTGATAGTTTCGTAAAAACGGAAACCCCACGTCAGCAGTTTTTCGCTTTCGCGAAAGCGTATGGCGTCGGTTGCTGCGCCCAGTACCACGGAGATCAGCCGCTGTTCTCCTTGCGTCGCTGAAGCGACCAGGTTGTTTCCCGCCCCGGCGGTATGGCCGGTTTTGATGCCGTCTACCTGCAGATTTGTGCTCCACAGCAGACGGTTACGATTGTGCTGTTTGATATTATTGAACGTGAATTCTTTCTCTTTATGCAGCGCGTATTCCGCCGGCACGTCGCGGATCAAAGCCTGGCCAAGCAGCGCCATATCACGGGCGGTGCTGTACTGGCCGTCTGCATCCAGCCCGTGCACGGTTTTAAAATGCGTGTTTTTTAGCCCCAGCGCCTGGACGTAATTGTTCATCAGCCCCACAAAGGCGTCCTGGCTTCCCGCCACGTAATCCGCCAGCGCGATGCTGGCATCGTTGCCGGACTGGATCACCACGCCTTTGTTCAGTTCGGCGACGGGAATGCGATCGCCCGGCTTTAAAAACATCAGCGAAGAGCCTTTCAGTATAGGGTTACCGGTAGCCCAGGCATCCTGGCCGATGGTGACCAGATCGTCATCGTGAATTTTTCCCGCTTTCATCGCCTGTCCAATAACATAGCTGGCCATGATTTTGGTCAGGCTGGCCGGATCGTGGCGCTCGTCCGCATTGGATGCGGTTAGTACCTTACCGCTGTAGTAGTCCATCAGGATCCAGGCTTTGGCCTCAACCTGTGGCGGCACAGGGGCTTCCGCTGCGCGGCTGCTAAAAGAGGCCACGAGCAACAAAACAGGGAGCGTGGCAGCGTGAATTCCGGCGGAGAGGCGCATCATGGTCATGGCGGTTTCTGGCTATCCTTATGAAAAATAAAAGCTTGTCGCATTTACGCGCGAAGGGTCTTTTACGCTAGCGCTTATGGCCGTTAAAAAGAACCTTGATTCAGTAAAGTTTTTTAAAATTTATTAGAGAAACTCACCGCGCCACAGGGCGTTAGTCTGATTTTGCAGCAGGCTGTTAAGTCCGTCACAAAACTCCGCTAATCTGAATTCAGTCTCTTGGTGGAGTCAACATGATGGATTTAGCCCTGTTCGATCTTGATGAAACGCTTATTTGCGAAGACAGCGCCAGCCTGTGGTGCCGCTGGCTGGTTTCGCAAGGGTATGCGCCGGCCGTGCTGGTAGAGCAGGAAAGAGCGCTAATGGCTCGTTATCGTGAGGGCCTGCTGTCGGCAGAGGAGTATATGCAGGCGACGTTAACGCCACTGGCAGGAATGGGTACGCTTACCGTTGCCGGCTGGGTCAGGCGCTTTATTCAGCGCGATATCCTGCCCCGCCTCTATCCTGCCGCGCGCGAAAAGCTGGCATGGCACCAGCAGCGTGGCGATAAAGTGATGGTGATGTCGCCAGGCGGCGATCATCTGGCGACGCCTATCGCGCAGCAGCTTGGCGCAGATGGCGCGCTGGCTGTCGGCGTGGAGATCGTCAACGATCGCTACAGCGGCCGCCCCTGCGGCGTAAGCAAAAACGGCAGGGATGCGACGGCGAGACTGACAGACTGGCTGGCGTTACAGGATGACGCCCGGTTTACGCAAATCTGGGCCTACAGCGATTCCATCAATGATCTGCCGTTGCTGGAACGAGCCGATCGCGCCCACGTTATTAATCCAGCGGAGCCGCTTTATCAGGTGGCGCTACAGCGCGGCTGGGAAGTATGCCGCTGGATAAAATAGCGGGCTGGCCTCGCTTTCCCTGGTAAACCGGCCCCTCGGCCGGTTTTATTTCGGCGCAATGCGCAGCAGTTTGCCGTCTGTTTCATCCGTTAATACGTACAAATAGCCGTCAGGGCCGGTGCGCACGTCCCGAATGCGCTCGCCGCGATCCTTAAGCAGGCGGGCTTGCTCCGTCACCTTTTCGCCGTCCACGGTCAGATGGATAAGACTTTTGTCTTTCAGCGCGCCGATAAAGAGCGAGTTTTTCCATGCCGGAAAGCGATCGCTCTGATAAAACGCCATTCCGCTGAGCGCAGGCGAAACCTTCCAGTAAAGCTGCGGCTGAACCGTATTCGGTGCTTCGCCGCCCTGAGAACCGGGCACTTTGTCGCCGCCATAATCTATGCCCCAGGTCGCCAGCGGCCAGCCGTAGTTTTCTCCCTTACGCAGAAGATTAATCTCATCGCCGCCGCGCGGGCCGTGCTCATTTTCCCACATTTCCCGCGTCGTCGGATTCAGCGCCAGTCCCTGCGGATTGCGCATGCCGTATGTCCAGATTTCAGGCCGTGCGTCCTTTTGCTGCACAAATGGATTATCTTCAGGCACGCTGCCATCCGCTTTCAGCCGCACAATTTTGCCGGTAAGCGTTTTAAGATCCTGCGCCGTCGCGGCCTGGAAATTATCGCCAAAGCTGATGTAGAGATAGCCTTTGTCATCAAAAGCCAGCCGTGAACCTAAGTTGGCGCCACCTGAGAGTTTCGGTTCCTGACGCAGTACAACGCGAAAACTCTCAAGCCCGGTATGGGCTGTATTCAGCCTGCCATAACCTACAACCGCGCCAGCACGTCCCTCTTTATCTGCTTCCGTATAGCTGAGCCAGACCCGACGGCTTTGCGCAAAATCAGGCGCCAGCGCGATATCCAGCAGGCCGCCCTGTCGTTCGGCCCAGACCTTGGGGACGCCTGTCAGCGGCGCCGACAGCCCCTTTCCCTGCTGCCACAGGCGCAGCTGCCCGCCGCGTTCGGTGATCAGCAATCCCTGCTCCTCCGGCAGGAAGGCGATGCCCCAGGGATGATCTAATCCTTTTTGGAGTTCGGTCACGGTAACTTCTTCGGCCACAGCCGTTCCCATGGTCAAAAGCGAGGCGCTCAGCAGGCAAGTTTGCAGCAGTCGGGACATACTTTTTCTCCAGATAAAAGGGGCTGAAATAACTCTAGTGGAGATGCTTTTCAGGCGGGCTACCTTTACAAAAATTCAAAATTGATAGCAGATTCAATTAACTCGATCGCTTAAAAAAAGTACTGGATATTTAAACAGGCAACTGTATAATATTTCTACTGCCCGCTCGGGTGTCTTTTGAAAAGCTTGGGGGTAAAACCTATGATGATTTCGACAGAAAACCTCAGCTCGCTGAATCAATCGGTCACGATGAGCAGCCGGGAAATCGCTCAGTTAGCTGGTATTCCGCACGGCGAAGTAAAACGGCTGATCAAAACGCTGGAAACCACCCAGCGTCTTTCTCAACCGCTGACGATTGGTGTTTACGAGCGTGACGGCGAAACGCGTCAGGAGTATTGCCTGAACAAGCGCGATTCGTTACTGGCCGTGGCGCGTCTTGCGCCCGCGTTTATCACCCAGGCGCTGGACAGCTGGCAGGAACGCGAGAGAAGTACTCGCCTGCCGGATTTCACCAATCCCGCAGCGGCGGCGCGTGCCTGGGCCGAACAGTTTGAACAGCGCCAGGCAGCCGAGCAGCAGCTTGCCCTTTTCGCCCCAAAGGCGGAGTTTTTTGACCGCTTTGTGCAGGTGGAAGATTCGCTGGGTTTTCGCCAGCTCTGCAAAATGCTGAAGGTGAAAGAACCTGAATTCCGTCAGTTCCTGTTTGAACGCAATATTATGTACCGCGCCAACGGCACGCTGATGCCGCAGCAGCATTATGTGCAGGCGGGCTACTTTACGGTGCGCACCAGCGTAGGCGAGAACCTGCACGCCTTCTCACAGGCTCGCTTTACTGCTAAAGGCGTGAAATGGGTGACTAACCTGTGGGCAGCGCATCTTGCTGCACAGCCAAAAGGCGCAGCGGCGTAACAGCAGTAATCGGCCATGGACTGGCTGGGTTATAGCATGTTGTCACTCTGATCGGGTGGCTGATGTTTCGGCTAAAATAATCCGCAGCACGTCCGCTTTCAGAACCGTTGTTTATGCGGAGACTAACCCTTCCGATTGTCGGTTATTCCTCCTGGAACACGGTACGGTTGGTCGGCTTTAAGAGCCGTCTTTTATGCTGAGGCTAACTCTCCTGATTACCGGTTATTCTGTCTGATATCCTGTCTTAAACCCGGTACCGGTAATCGGCTTTCAGAACCATCGTTTATGCTATGACTATCCCTTCCGCCTGACAGTTTCCTGCCTGAAACCGGCTGCAGTTAGTTATATGGATAAAACTCGTTGCCTGTTGTAGCTGACCGCTGTTAATCATCCCGCCTGAAGATTTGTGACGCGCTGCAGGCTTCAGAAAAGTCTGTTTTTGCGAGGGATGTTTATCCGGAATATTCCGTTCGGTTTTAAGCGCTTTTCAGCGCCACGCCTGCTTTCCGCCACGTTTTGACGTGCGCTGTATCTGCTTGTTTTCTGGGCATCCGGTGCGGGTAAATGAGAATTTATCGTGTTTGCCTTCCCATTTTTACCAATTTCTACCAGGCTTATTGCGTTGCTTAAATAACGTAATCTACCAGGAGGAAAACATGTTTCATCATTCATCGAAACTGCAATATCCGGTAAAAGTCGACAAGCCCGATCCAGAATTTGCCATGCTGTTGCAGCAGGCCATCGGCGGTGTCGAAGGGGAAATACGCGTTGCTATGCAATATTTTTTCCAGGCGATGGGGACTCGCGGCGATCCACGCATTAAAGATTTGCTGATCTCCACCGCTACCGAAGAGCTGGCTCATATCGAAATGCTTGGTCACGCCGTCGCGCTTAACCTTGAAGGCGCACCGCTCTCCTATCAGGAAGAGTCGGCAAAGGATCCGGTAGTTAACGCTATCCTGGGCGGCATGAATCCGCGTCATATTCTGTCGTCAGGCCTGGCGGCCATGCCCGTCAACGCCAACGGGATGTCTTTTGATATGAGTCACATTTACGCTTCCGGCAACGTTGCTGCGGATATGCTGGCTAACGTTACCGCAGAGGCTACCGGCCGCGTACTGGCAACCCGCCTGTATAACCTGACGGAAGACAAAGGCATGAAGGATTTCCTCTCTTTCCTGATTGCCCGCGATACCATGCACCAGCAGCAGTGGCTGGCGGTAATTGAGGATATGGGCGGTATCGGCGCGTCTATGCCCGTTCCGAACAGCTTCCCGCAGTCGGAGGAGGCGCAGGAGCACTCTTATTACTGTCTGAACACCTCGCTGGATAAACCGCTGCCGAAAGGCCGCTGGAGTGAAGGCCCGGCCTACGACGGCGTAGGGCAGTTTACCGCGAAAGAGAAACCGGACATCCTGGGGCAGGAACCTATCCTTGGCCCGGCCAGAGCGGGTTCCGGCGCGCAGAAAGAGCAGATCCAGCCGGGCGCTCCGCTGGAAAAATAATGCTGTATTCAGGCCGCTTAACTGCGGCCTTTTAACGTTTAACCGCGTTAGCCATATTTCGCCTGATGGGCTTTTTTACGTTTCAGGTAATCTTCGTCCTCACGGATCTTATCCCACCAGACTTTAAAAATAGCCGCCGCTTCCGCTTTCTCTTCATTAACGTGATAAGGCAGCACCTGCTGATCTTCGTCATATTTGCGGCCGCCTTTATGATTGGCGTAGCGCCTGGCTCGCGTATAGCCCATCTGAATAAATTTTCGCGCCATGTCCATACCGACAAAATCATCTTTTGCACGGTACTCTTCGAACAGCGCCATAATTTTCTTAGCCGAGGCTTCCGCAATGGCGGGCGTTCTGAAACGCCAGTGCGGTAATATTTCGCCTTTATAAGGCTCGACCATCAGGACGCCCTGTTCTCCGCGCCCAACCTGATACAGCTCAGGGTGCTGACGAAAATCGATGGTTTTAAAATCCTGCTCGTAATCAAATTCCTTCACGGCCCACCTCTGGGTAAAGAGGTAAGCCTGGCACAGGAAACGAAAAAGTCGCCAGCATGGCTCAGTTTTTCAGTTTAGGATCCAGCGCGTCGCGCAGCCCGTCGCCCAGCAGATTAAATGCCAGCACGGTCAAAAAGATGGCGAGGCTGGGGAAAATCGCCACGTGCGGCGCCATCACCATATCCGCGCGCGCTTCGTTCAGCATCGCGCCCCATTCCGGCGTCGGCGGCTGCGCGCCCAGCCCCAGAAAAGAGAGGCTGGCGGCGGTAATAATCGAGGTGCCGATACGCATGGTGAAATAGACCACCACAGAGGAGAGCGTACCCGGCAGAATATGGCGCAGGATAATAGTGACATCCGAAGCGCCAATGCTTCTGGCGGATTCAATGTATGTCATCTGTTTCAGCACCAGCGTATTACCGCGCACCAGACGCGCAAAGGCAGGAATACTAAAAATAGCCACGGCGATAACCACGTTCGCCATGCCGCTGCCCATAATAGCGACCACGGCAATCGCCAATAAAATTCCGGGGAAAGCGAACAGCACGTCGCTGATGCGCATAATAATGCGATCCCACCAGCCTTCATAATAGCCCGCCAGCAACCCCAGCACCGTACCGATGGCCGCGCCGATCGCTACCGAAAAAAAGCCGGAAATCAGCGATAAGCGTGTTCCCAGCAGCACGCGGCTAAAAATATCGCGGCCCAGCGAATCGACGCCGAACCAGTGCATCGCCGATGGCCCTTCCGTCAGGCGATCGTAATCAAAGTAGTTTTCCGCGTCGAAGGGCGCCAGCCAGGGCGCCACAAAGGCAACCGCAATCAGCAGGATAATAAAGAGGCCGGCCGTCATCGCCACCGGCTGGCGACGAAAGCGCCGCCAAAATTCCCGCCACGGCGTGCGTACGCGATGCTGTTTTATCGTTGGCATCGCGGCCAGGGCCGCGCTACGTCGCCAGTTTTTCATCGCCCGTCCTTATTTGTAGCGAATAGTCGGGTTAATCGCCGCGTACAGCATATCGACAACCAGGTTAATAAGAATAAATTCCAGTGAAAACAGCAATACTTCGGCCTGTACCACCGGGTAGTCGCGCATTTCTACCGAATCCACCAGCAGGCGCCCCAGTCCCGGCCAGTTGAACACCACCTCCACCACAATCGAGCCGCCCAGCAAAAAGCCGAACTGTAGGCCCATCATGGTAACGACCGGGATCATCGCGTTGCGCAGGCCATGCTTGATCACCACCCACGTTTCGCGCACGCCTTTCGCCCGCGCGGTACGCATGTAATCTTCCTGCATCACCTCCACAAAAGAGGCGCGGGTAAAACGGGCCATCACTGCGGCAACGGCCGCACCCAAAGTGATGGAAGGCAGAATATAGTTGCGCCAGCCATCCGCGCCGACGGTAGGCAGCCAGCCCAGTTCCACGGAGAAGATTTGCATCAGCAGCATGCCCAGCGCGAAGGCGGGAAAAGAGATGCCGGAAACGGCCAGCGTCATGCCGATACGATCCGGCCAGCGATTGCGCCAGACGGCCGAGACGATGCCAATAGTCATGCCGAAAATCACTGACCAGACCATGCTGCTCAGCGTCAGCCACAGCGTGGGCAGAAAACGCTGGGCGATTTCCGCCGAAACAGGCCGACGGGAAACCATCGACTGACCAAAATCGCCCCGTATCGCCTGGCTGATAAAATGCCAGAACTGCTGAATCAGCGGCTGATCCAGGCCCAGCTGCTGGCGTACCAGCGCCACGACGGTGGCGTCCGCTTCCGGCCCGGCCACCAGCCTGGCCGGATCGCCCGGCAGCATATGCACAAACAGAAAGACCAGCACCGCCACGATAAGCAAAGTGGGGATCAGGCCCAGCAGTCGTTTAATAAAATAGTTAAGCATAGGTTTCCTGACACGTTCACGGCGGCGCCCACCACACCTGGCGCCGCCGGAGCGGTTACTTCAGATCGGCCTCTTCAAAGCTGAACGAAGTATCCGGCATGACATAAAAGCCCGTCAGGTTTTTGGTATTGGCTGAAACCAGCTTTTCCACCACCAGCGGTGCCCACGGGCGATCGTTCCAGATGCGATCCTGCGCGTCTTTATAGAGCGAGGCTTTCTTCTGAGCGTCGGTGGTGTTTAGCGCATCGGCCAAATCTTTATCCACCTGCGGATTGCTGTAGAAAGCGGTATTGAAAATCGTCGGCGGCCAGGACTGCGTGGCGAACAGCGGCGTCAGCGCCCAGTTAGCTTCGCCCGTCGAGGCGCTCCAGCCGGTATAGAACATTTTCACGCCGCTCTCTTTCTGCCCTTTATCCTCAACCTGTGCCGCGCGCTGGCCGGCATCCATGGCGGTGACCGTAACTTTAATGCCTACCTGCGCCAGCTGCTGCTGGGTAAACTGCAACACTTTCTGCGCCGTGCTGTGGTTATGCGAAGACCACAGCGTGGTGCTGAAGCCGTTCGGATAGCCCGCTTCTTTCAGCAGCTCGCGCGCTTTCGCCGGGTTGTACGCCAGCGGCGGGTAGCTTTGCGCATACTGAATCGATGGCGGCACGATGCCTGTGGCCGGCGTGGCGTAACCGGCAAAGGCGACCTTCACCAGCGCCTGGCGATTGATGGCGTAGTTGATGGCCTCGCGCACTTTGGGATTATCAAACGGCTTCTGCGTGACGTTAAAACTGATATAGCGCTGCATGATGGAAGGCGTGGCCACCAAATCTAATTTGCTGTTTTTTTCCAGCAGTTTGGCCTGCTCGTAAGGCACCGGGAAAGCCAGATTCGCCTCGCCGGTTTGCAGCATTGCCGCACGGGTATTGTTATCCACTACCGGCCGCCAGGTAATGCTGTCCAGCTTCGGATAGCCAGCCTGCCAGTAGCCCGCAAATTTTTTCACCTTTACAAAATCGGTCTGGTTCCAGGTTTCCAGCTCGTACGGGCCGGTGCCCACCGGGTGGAAGCCGATCTCTTTGCCATATTTTTTCAGCGCAGTCGGTGAAATCATCGCCGCTGCCGGGCTGGCAAGCGTGTTGATAAAAGCGGAGAACGGCTGTTTCAGGGTAATTTTCACGGTAGTGGGATCGATCACTTCCGTGGTCGCCACCGACTTAAACAGGTTGTAGCGCTTGAGGTGATTATCAGGGTTGCTGGCGCGATCCAGATTCACCTTCACCGCTTCAGCGTTGAAATCGGTGCCGTCCTGGAACTTGATGCCGCTGCGCAGTTTAATGGTGTAGGTCAGGCCGTCCTTGCTGGCGTCAAAACTCTCCGCCAGCACGTTAATCCGCTTCATCTCTTTATCAAAGCCGAACAGGCCCTGATAGAAAGATTTGGCGACCGCCTGCGACAGCGTGTCGTTGGCGTCATAAGGATCGAGCGTGGTGAAATTAGAGCCAACGGCGATCACCGCATCTTTTGCCGCCCAGGCCGGGATCGCCGTCAGGCTGCTCAGGATCCCGGCAGCCAACAGCAGCTTGCGTTCAATAATCATGCTTTTTCTCCAGTGATTTTGTTATGCAGCATATTCAGACGCCGCCGACGGCATGACGGGCGACATAGTGCCCCGCGCCGACTTCTACCAGCGGCGCGACTTCAGGCTCTTCGCCGATAGCCCGAATCGGGCTGGGTATCTCATCCGCCAGCAGCGCCCGTTCGCGACGGCGATGCTGCGGATCGGCTACCGGCACGGCAGACATTAATTTACGCGTATAGGGATGCTGGGGATTTTCGAATACCGCCTGGCGCGAACCTATCTCAACGATCTGCCCGAGGTACATCACCGCCACGCGGTGGCTGATCCGTTCCACTACCGCCATATCGTGAGAGATAAACAGAAAGGCGATGCCAAACTCCCGTTGCAGATCCATCATCAGATTGACGATTTGCGCCTGCACCGACACGTCCAGCGCCGAGACGGATTCATCAGCAATCACCACTTTAGGATTGAGCGCCAGCGCTCGCGCAATGCAGATACGCTGGCGCTGGCCGCCGGAAAACTCGTGCGGATAGCGCCGGGCATGTTCCGGCAGCAGGCCGACGCGCTCCAGCAGCCAGGCCACGCGCGCCTCGGCCTCTTTGCCTTTCGCCACGCCGTGCACCAGCAGCGGCTCCATAATAGAAAAGCCAACCGTCAGACGTGGATCGAGCGAAGCGTAGGGATCCTGAAAGATAAACTGAATATCGCGCCGCAGATGAGAAAGCGCCGCGCCGGTAAGGTTGTCGATGCGCTGGCCGTTAAAGGTGATGGTGCCGCCCTGGCTGGCGACCAGCCGCAGCAGCGAACGACCGGTGGTGGATTTCCCACAGCCCGATTCGCCAACCAGCGCCAGCGTTTCACCCGCGCGCAGATCGAAACTGACCTTTTCCACGGCATGAACGCGCCGCGTGACGCGATTCAGAATGCCGCTGCGTATATCGAAACGCGTC
The DNA here is from genome assembly GCF_051400835.1 of Erwinia artemisiae. Taxonomy (NCBI): domain Bacteria; kingdom Pseudomonadati; phylum Pseudomonadota; class Gammaproteobacteria; order Enterobacterales; family Erwiniaceae; genus Erwinia; species Erwinia artemisiae. The sequence continues at coordinate 242,879 of NZ_JBLFFM010000002.1, forward strand.
ACTAAATCCCGCACCTGAAGCACCGGAGGCGCGTCGTTCACCACGGTATCCTGTTTTTCCTGCGCCGTTTCGCTGTCGGCCGTTAACAATGGAAAACGAGCCGGGAAAGGCCTGCCCCGCATCGCGCCCAGCTTAGGCACCGCGGCCAGTAGCGCTTTGGTATAATCCTGCTGCGGATGCTGAAAAATGGCCTCAACCGGCCCGGTTTCTACCACGTCGCCGCGATACATCACCTGCACGCGATCGGCCATTTCCGCCACCACGCCCATATCATGGGTGATGAAAATAACGCCCATCTGCATCTCTTTTTGCAGTACGCGGATCAGCTGTAAGATTTGTGCCTGAATGGTGACGTCCAGCGCCGTGGTGGGTTCGTCAGCAATCAGCAGCGCCGGACGGCAGGAGAGCGCCATCGCAATCATCACCCGCTGACGCATGCCGCCGGAAAGCTGATGCGGAAAGCGGCCCAGCACGTTTTTGGCCTCCGGAATGCGCACCAGATCCAGCATCCGTTCGGCTTCCTTCAGCGCCTCGCGGTGGCTTTTACCCTGATGCAGAACAATCGATTCCGCGATTTGATCGCCGACGGGAAAGACCGGGTTAAGCGAGGTCATCGGTTCCTGAAAAATCATCGCCATATCCGCGCCGCGTACTCTGCGCAGCCCCGACTGCGGCGTGCGCAGCAGATCGATCGCTTCGCCGTTGCGGCGCCGGAGCCAGATTTCGCCGCTGTCGATGCGTCCCCCGCCCTGCTCCACCAGCCGCATCAGCGCCAGCGAGGTAACGGATTTTCCCGAGCCGGATTCGCCTACTATCGCCAACGTTTCGCCACGCTGCACCTCAAGCGAAAGGTTTTTCACCGCCTGCACGGTGTCGCCTTCCTGCGCAAAGCTGACGCTCAAGTTTTTGACCGACAAAACCTGTCCGGCGGACAGATCGGATCCACTGGCCATCCTGACTCCCTATTCTTCGCGATAGATTCCCACGTTTGGCGCATCGCCCACGTAGCCAAAACCCCGATACATGCCTTCGCTGTTAAACGGCAGCGCAATGTTGCCTTCGCGATCTATAGCTATCACGCCGCCGCTGCCGCCCAGCACGCTGATTTTTTCCATCACCACGCGCTCGCTGGCCTGCTTAAGCGACAGGCCGCCGTACTCCATCAGGGCAGCGATGTCATAGGCCGCCAGCGTACGCATAAACACTTCGCCGCTGCCGGTGCAGGAAACCGCTACGTTGGCGTTATTGGCGTAGCAGCCTGCGCCGACGATTGGCGAGTCGCCGACGCGTCCGGCCTGCTTGTTGGTCATGCCGCCTGTTGAGGTAGCCGCCGCCAGATTGCCGTGCCGATCCAGCGCCACCGCGCCTACGGTGCCGAATTTACGATCGGGGTCAAGCGGATCGTCGGACGCCTGCGCCGCGCCGTCATGATCCAGCATGGTTTGCTGCATCTTTAAGGCTCGCTGTAACTGCTCGTAGCGTTCCGGCGTAGAAAAGAAGTCGGGCGGCACCGGCGCGAAGCCTTGCTCAACGGCAAACCGCTCCGCGCCCTCGCCAATAAACAGCACGTGCGGGCTTTTCTCCAGCACGGCACGCGCGACCAGCACCGGATTGCGTACCTGCCTGACCCCCGCGACCGCGCCCGCTTCCAGCGATCTGCCGTCCATCACGCAGGCGTCGAGCTCATGGGTGCCCTGATGGGTAAAGACCGCGCCTTTTCCCGCATTGAACAGCGGGCACTCCTCCAGCAGACGCACGGCTTCCGTTACCGCATCCAGCGCGCTGCCGTCCTGCGCCAGGATAGCCTGTCCGCTGGCGACGATGTCGGAAAGCGCCTCGATATAAAGCCGTTCTTTTTCCGCGCTCAGGCTGGCGCGGGCAATAGCGCCAGCGCCGCCATGGATGACGATTGCTGCTCTGCTCATAATCCTTTTACCCTGCGTGCCAAATCGGCAAGAAAAACACTGTGTTAGAATGGTTTTGTCAAATTGTGACCGTTTTTGACTATAGGCAGGCTGTAAAGTGATGTAAAGCGGAAAGTGGGTACGGCGGTAATAACGAAAGCTTATGGTTTATAACCTGTTGGTAGCTTTACGTGACCGCGTCAATAATTCACGCCATACTATTTGCCATCTGATTGTATACGCCTGCCCGGCTGTCGGGCATGCCGAGGACGTTATGGAAGCTTTTACTGCGGGACTTATCTCCCTTGACGACGCGCTGTCTACCATGTTGGATCGCGTCACGCCGGTTGCAGAAACCGAAACGGTGCCGCTGACCGCGGCCACGGGCAGAATTACCGCCGCCGCCGTTATCTCTCCTGTTGATGTTCCCCCCTTTGCCAACTCCGCTATGGATGGCTACGCCGTACGCCTGGCCGACCTGGCGACGGGAAATCCGCTGCCCGTCGCCGGGAAAGCCTTTGCCGGAACGCCCTTTAGCGGCGAGTGGCCGGTCGGCAGCTGCATTCGCATTATGACCGGCGCGCCTGTACCGGCAGGTGCGGAGGCCGTGGTGATGCAGGAAGAAACCGAACAGGCTGGCGAAGCGGTGAAGTTTCTGGCCACGGTCAACGCCGGGCAGAATATTCGCCTGGCCGGTGAGGATATTGCTCAGGGCGCCAGCGTGCTGAGCGCAGGTATTCGTCTGGGCACGGCGGAGCTGCCGCTGCTGGCCTCGCTGGGCGTGCCGAAAGTGGCCGTTAAACGTCGGCTGCGCGTGGCGGTATTCTCTACCGGTGATGAGCTTCAGCCGGTCGGCGAACCGCTGGCCGCTGGTCAGATCTACGACACTAACCGTTTTGCCGTGCGCCTGATGCTGGAAAAGCTGGGCTGCGAGGTGATTGACCTTGGCATTATCCGCGATAATCAGGCCGCGCTGCGCGCCGCCTTTATTGAAGCGGACAGCCGGGCCGACGTGGTGATCAGCAGCGGCGGCGTTTCGGTGGGCGAAGCAGACTACACCAAAGCGATGCTGGAAGAGTTGGGCAAAATCGGCTTCTGGAAGCTGGCGATCAAGCCGGGCAAACCTTTTGCTTTCGGCCGGCTGCAAAACAGCTGGTTCTGCGGCCTGCCGGGCAATCCCGTTTCCGCGGTGCTGACCTTTTATCAGCTGGTGCAGCCGCTGCTGGCGAAGCTTAGCGGCCTGACCGCTGCCGCGCTGCCGCCTCGCCAGCGGGTGAAAAGCGCCAGCAGCCTGAAAAAAACGCCGGGCAGGCTCGATTTTCAGCGCGGCAAACTGTCGCGCAACGCGCTGGGCGAGCTGGAAGTCAGCAGCACCGGCCCGCAGGGATCGCACGTCTTCAGCTCTTTCAGCCAGGCGAACTGCTTTATCGTGCTGGAGCGCGATCGCGGCAACGTGCAGGCCGGGGAATGGGTGGAAGTCGAGCCGTTCAACAGCCTGCTGGAGGGGTAATGAAACCGGAACTGAGCGACGAAGAGATGCTGCGCTACAACCGGCAAATTGTGCTGCGCGGCTTCGATTTCGACGGCCAGGAAGCGCTGAAGGCGGCAAAAGCATTAATCGTTGGGCTGGGTGGTTTAGGCTGCGCCGCCAGCCCTTATCTGGCTTCCGCTGGCGTGGGCCATCTGACGCTGCTCGATTTTGACCACGTCTCCGTTTCTAATTTGCAGCGGCAGATCCTGCATCGCGATGCGCAGGTTGGCCTGCCGAAGGTTGACTCCGCGCGCCGTCAGCTAGGTGAAATCAATCCGCATATCGTGCTGGAAAGCATCGATCGCCAGCTTGAAGAGGCAGAACTGGCCGATCTGATCGCCCGGCATGACGTGGTGCTGGACTGTACGGATAACGTGGCGACTCGCGAGCAGCTAAACCGGCTCTGCTTCGCCAGCAAAACGCCGCTGGTTTCCGGCGCGGCTATCCGTATGGAAGGCCAGATTAGCGTCTTTACCTGGCAGGAAGCGGAGCCTTGCTATCGCTGCCTGAGCCGCCTCTTTGGCGATGCCGCGCTCAGCTGTGTGGAAGCGGGCGTGATGGCGCCGCTGGTCGGCGTCATCGGCTCGCTCCAGGCGATGGAGACCATCCGCCTGCTGAGCAAATATGGCGACAGCGTGGCGGGAAAACTGCTGATGTATGATGCGATGACATTGCAGTTCCGCACGCTTAAGCTTGCCAAAGACCCCTGCTGCGAGGTTTGCAGCGGCTGACCTTCTTTGCGCGCCTGTTTTTGCAACGGCGCGCTCATTCCTTGCCCGCTTAGTCTGTAAAAACAAGCCATTCTCCCGGCTGCCGCTATAGTTAGATCACTGCGAACGTCGCGCCAGGGAGAATTGCATGAGTGAGGAGCATCACCCGCAACCGGATGTCAGCATGCAGAGTCTGCGTCGCCTGCTGGTTGTATTTTTGCTGGTGATAGGCTGTGCCGTTGTGCTGGTGAACGGATGGGTGGTTTACAGTATTTGGCAGCGCATTGTGAATGAAACTCAAAATAACGCCCGGAATTTATCACAATCGCTGTCACGACAAGCCGAAGATACGCTGCTGCCGGTCGAACTGACGCTGCAGGATCTACGCGATCGTATTACGCTGGTCGGTCTGGACGCCGAGCGGCAGAACTACCTGCGCACACTGTTAATGGAGCGGAAAGCTTCGCTGCCGCAGCTGCACGGCCTGTTTGTCTACGACCGCGCAGGCAACTGGGTGCTGACTTCTCAGGGAATGCTTAACCAGCGCAGCAATAATGCCGATCGCGCCTACTTTAAATATCATCAGCAGCATAGCGATTTGGATCTGCATATCGATGAGGTCATTCGCAGCCGCACCACCGGCGAGCTGGTTATTCCCGTTTCAATGAGGCTGAACAACCGCGACGGCACTTTTCGCGGCGTGCTGCTGGCTACGCTGCGCATCGACTATTTTCGGCAGATTTTTGGCTATTACAGCCTGGGTGACAAAGGCCTGCTGGCGCTGATGACCCATACGGGCAATATTCTTTACGTTCGTCCTTTTGTCGATAATCTGCTTAACCGCAACATAGCCAACAGTCCGCTGTTTACGCATCTGTTAAAAACTTCCTCCAACGGAACGGCAAGCTACAAAGCCGCGCTTGACGGCGTCGAACGTATTTTTGGCTATGCGAGCCTGAAACGCTATCCCTTGGTGATTACCGTCGGCTATGACAAAAAGCAGCTGGTGCAGGCCTGGCTGGCCGAGCTGGTGGTTTATTTGTCGCTGTGCGCGCTGCTGCTGCTGGTGATTGCCGCGCTGGGCTGGCTGCTGCTGCGTAATGTTGGTCATACTATCCGCGATCAGGAGGAGCTGGCCACGGCGCGCGACCGGCTGACGGCGATGAACCGTACGCTACAAACGCTGGCGCTGGTGGACAGCCTTACCGGTCTGGCGAATCGCCGCCAGTTCGACCTCTATCTGGATCGCAGCCTGGAGCGCGCCAATAAGCTGCGTTCGCCGATGGCGCTGCTGATGATAGATGTGGATTCATTTAAGCGGTTCAACGACACCTACGGCCATCTGGCTGGCGACGAGTGTTTGAAATACGTCGGCAACGCCCTGTTGAACATTGGGCTTCGCTCCGATGACCTGATCGCACGCTACGGCGGCGAGGAATTTGCGGTGATCCTTACCGATTGCGGCCAGGAGGCGGCGATGAGAGTGGCGGAAAGGATAAGAGAAGCCGTTGCCGCGCTGGAGATCCCACATCGTAACAGCGAAAGCGCGGCTAAAGTAGTGACTATCAGCATAGGTCTCCATGTGATGCAGAGCAATCAGCCGGAAGATCGCCAGACGCTGATAGGCCAGGCGGATAAAGCGCTTTATCAGGCAAAATTAGCCGGAAGGAATAGAGTGGAAATATTCCAGTAATTTCCAGAAAACATCAAATAGTTGCGCACCTTCACCTTTTTCTGCGCTGTTATCCTTTATTCTTTACGCGCCAATACCAGCCAGCCCTTTGCTTATCTCGCCCCGCTGGCGTAGCTTACAGGACACAAGGAACAGGGATATGGGTAGCTATTTATGCCCGTCTGACATGAGTGATGTCTGGCATAAGGACGAAGGAAACGGAGAAAATATGGATATTCTGGAACAGCGCGTCGAGCGACTTGAAGAAGATACGCGACAGATAAAACTCGATCTTGCCGTGCTTACGGCTCGTTCAGAAAATTTTGCCACCAAAACGGACGTGGCGGAACTCAGAGCCGAGTTGATAAAAGAGATAGCGGCCAGCGAAGCGCGCACTAATATCAGATTTGAAAAGATTGATGAAAAATTCGAGCGAATAGACGAAAAATTCGAGCGAATAGACGAAAAATTCGAGCGAATAGATGAAAAATTCGAGCGAATGTTTGAGAAGTTTAACGATATCAACAGCAGGATCACCTGGACGCTGATGATCCCGGCGCTGGTGGCCGTTCTTCTGTGGTTTATTAAAACCGCGATCCTGAAAATCTGACCCGATAGCTTACCGGGCCAATAAGGCGGAGCAGATGCCCCGCCTTTTTATTTAATTCAGGCGATACCTTTGCTGCGCAGGTAATCTTCGTAATTACCGGTGAAGTCGTGGATTTTGCCCGGCATCATTTCAATCACGCGGGTCGCCAGCGAGCTGACGAACTCACGGTCGTGCGAAACGAAAATCAGCGTGCCTTCGTACATCTCCAGCGCCATGTTCAGCGCCTCGATGGATTCCATATCCAGGTGGTTGGTCGGCTCATCCATAATCAGCACGTTCGGCTTTTCCATCATCAGCTTGCCAAACAGCATACGGCCCTTTTCGCCACCGGAGAGGACTTTCGCTGGCTTTTTGATATCGTCCTGGCTGAACAGCAGGCGACCCAGAATGCTGCGTACCGCCTGCTCGTCATCCCCTTCCTGCATCCACTGGCTCATCCAGTCGAACACCGTCAGGTCGTTGGCAAAATCATGCGCGTGATCCTGCGCATAATAGCCGATGCGGGCGTTTTCTGACCATTTAACCGTGCCGTTATCCGGCTGCTGTTCGCCCACCAGCGTTTTCAGCAGCGTGGATTTACCGATACCGTTCGGCCCGATAATCGCAAGCTTTTCGCCTACTTCCAGCAGCAGGTTAACGTTTTTAAACAGCGGGCCCTGATCGAAGCCTTTGGTCAGCCCTGCCAGCTCCAGCGCATTACGGAACAGCTTTTTATCCTGCTCGAAGCGAATAAACGGGTTCTGACGGCTGGAGGCCTTCACCTCATCCAGCTTGATTTTATCAATCTGCTTGGCGCGGGAAGTTGCCTGACGCGATTTAGAGGCGTTGGCGCTAAAGCGGCTGACGAAAGATTGCAGCTCGTTAATCTGCGCTTTCTTCTTGGCGTTATCGGCAAGCAGACGTTCGCGCGCCTGGGTTGCCGCCGTCATGTATTCGTCATAGTTGCCCGGATAAACGCGCAGCTCGCCGTAATCCAGATCGGCCATATGGGTGCAGACCATATTCAGGAAGTGACGGTCGTGCGAAATAATAATCATGGTGCTGTTACGTTCGTTCAGCACCTGCTCCAGCCAGCGAATGGTATCGATGTCCAGGTTGTTGGTTGGTTCGTCAAGCAGCAGGATCTCTGGATTAGAGAACAGCGCCTGCGCCAGCAGCACGCGCAGCTTCCAGCCCGGCGCAACTTCGCTCATGGGGCCGTAATGCTGCTCCAGCGGAATCCCCACGCCCAGCAGCAGTTCGCCAGCGCGCGATTCTGCGGTGTAACCGTCCATTTCGCCGTATTTTTCTTCCAGATCGGCCACTTTATAGCCGTCTTCTTCGCTCATTTCCGGAAGCGCGTAAATGCGGTCACGCTCTTCTTTCACTTCCCACAGCTCGCCGTGGCCCATGATGACCGTATCCAGCACCGAGTACTGCTCAAAGGCGAACTGATCCTGACGGAGTTTACCGATGCGCTCGTTAGGATCGAGCGACACGTTGCCCGCCGACGGCACCAGGTCGCCGCCGAGAATTTTCATAAAGGTGGACTTGCCGCTACCGTTGGCACCGATCAGGCCATAGCGGTTGCCGCCGCCAAATTTGACAGAGATGTTTTCGAACAGCGGCTTACTGCCAAACTGCATGGTGACGTTGCTGGAAACTAGCACAGGATTGCCTTTCATTTACGATGGGGGAATAAATCAGCGCATAGTATGCCAAAAAAAAGGGGCGGCGAATACACCGCCGCCCGCTGAAGCTTCCCGATTTCGCTAATGACTTTCCGCTTTACGTTCCGGCGATCGTACGGCTCGTGTCTCAACGTCGTTACTCAGCCAGTCATGCAGATAATGTTCGATCTGCTCCAGGCTGCGGTTGCGCGTTTCCGGCACGCATTTGATAACAAAGACCGCGCCAAACAGGCCAATAAAGGCGAAGATAAAGAACGCGCCGGAAAGCCCTACCGTGGCCAGCAGCATCGGGAAAACCAGCGAGATAATGAAGTTGGCAATCCACATAGCAAATACCGCGCCGCCCATAAAAATCCCGCGCAGGCGAGTCGGGAAGATTTCCGAAAGCAGCAGCCAGGTGACCGGCGACAGCGCGCCCTGCTGGAAGCTAAGGAACATCAGCATGCCCAGCAATACCAGATAGCTACGCATCATGTCCGGCTGGCCATTGACCGTTTCCGGCATAAAATAGCTGATGCAGCCAATAAACAGCAGGCAGGCGGTGCAGCCGAACTGACCGATCATGGTCAGGGTGCGGCGTCCCAAACGGCCCAGCAGCCAGATCCCCACAAAGGTCATCAGTACTGAAATCACGCCGTTGGCGATAGTGGCAAACAGCGCAGCGTCGGTGCTCATACCCACCGCCTTCAGCATGGTAGGCGCGTAATACATAATGGTGTTTACGCCGGAAAGCTGTTGGATCACCGCTACGCCGATCCCGATAAGAAACAGTTTAAACAGCCAGGGCTTGCGCAGCTCTTTCAGGCTGGGCTTGTTTTTGTTTTCCTCTTCGCTGAGCGTTTCCTCAATTTCCGTCATCTCCCACTCGACGTCACTTTTGGCACGGGTTCTCTCCAGCACCTTGCGCGCCTCCGCCAGACGTCCCTTCATCGCGTACCAGCGCGGCGTATCGGGCATAAACATCATGCCGAACCAGAGCGCTACGGCGGGTACGGTAGCGACCGCCAGCATCCAGCGCCAGGTCTGCTCGCCGCCCCAGGCCGCGTTAAAACCGGCATTGGAAATATAGGCCAGCATCTGACCGGACACGATCATTAGCTCCTGGAGCGTAACCAGCTGTCCGCGCTTGTTGGCAGGCGCGATTTCGGCAATGTAGACCGGCACGGTTGCCGCCGCGCCGCCTACCGCCACGCCTAATACCAGGCGGAAGAAAATCATCCAGTGCACATCAGGTGCCAGTGAGGTTCCCAGTGCGCCGATGGCGAAAATGACGGCGAGAACGATAATGATTTTCTTCCGCCCGGCTGCCGCGGCGAAATGACCGGAAATCAGCGCGCCGAACGCGGCGCCGAACAGCAGCGAACTGGTCACCAGGCCGGTAGTGAATGGCGTAAGATGCAGCTCCGTGCCCATAAACAGCAGCGCACCGGAAATAACCCCGGTGTCGTAACCAAACAGCAGGCCGCCCAGCGTGGCGATAACGGCGATCACTTTGACGAAGGGTTCCGTTCGCGACGTGCTGTTAGGCCCCGAGGCCCGATTGGGCGTGAGATATTGTTCTTTAGGCATTATGTTGACCTCTTCGTTATTCGCAGGTCAGGCCGCCAGAAATAAAGTGGCGCCTGGTGTGTTCTCCAGGCTCTTAATTTAGTGCATTTCTTTCATTTGAAATAACAATGAAAATTAAATTTTGCGGCACAGCTCTCACCGCATCGCTGCTTTTGTGACGCAAGTATCATAAGTGGGGCGCAACCTGTCGCCACACCCTACCCTGTCTGGGTTAAAACAGAAAAGCGCGCCCTTATCCAACTAAAACTTTTATTTCATTTTAATGAAAAAGTATCGGATAATTTTGCCGTGGGCGGTTTATGACCGTTAAGCATTTCGATCGTGGAGGGAAAAACGGCTGTAACAGGCGAGGCAGATGTTTTCATAAAAGGCGGCACTGGCAGGAACGGGCAAAGCCAGGTAAGGCGACCGGCGGCGACGTTGCGTTACCGCCGGTTGGGAAAGGGTCTCAGCCCGCAGGCGTATCGCCGCTTTCTGCGGGGCCGAAAACGGAGTAGTCCGGCAGCTGCACGTTTTGATAAAGCTCCCAGCCGCCGCCCAGCGCTTTATAGAGCGCGACCAGATCCAGGCTGCTCTGCACCCTGGCAGATGCGGCCTGCTGCTTCGCCTGAGCCAGCTGGCGCTGCGCGGTTAGCGCGTCGATAAACGAAGAAAGCCCCTTGCCATAGCTGTCGTTAGCCAAATCGAAGGCGTTTTGCAGCGCGTCAACCGTTTGATCCAGCCCTTCCACCTGCTGCTGATCGGTGCGATAGCTGACTAACGCGTTTTCCACATCCTGCAAGGCAGTCAGAACCGTCTGCCGATAGCCAAGCGCGGCGCTGGCCTGCTCCGCTCTGGCGAGTTTTACGCCAGAAACCAGCCTGCCGCCCTGGAAAATCGGCAGCGAGACCGAGGCGCCGTAGCTGTAAAAATGGCTGCTCCAGTTATCCAGATAGCTGGCGTCGGTATTGCGCATCCCGAACTGCCCGGTCAGCGAGAAATCCGGGAACAGCTGCGCGACGGAAACGCCAATACTGGCTGTCGCCTCATGCAGTCTCGCTTCCGCCTGGCGCACGTCCGGACGCCGGCGCGCCAGCGTGGACGGCAGACCCACCGATACCGCTTTTGGCAAGGCCGGCATCGCTTTCGGCGCGGCCAGCTCGGCATCCAGCGCCCCCGGCGGCTTGCCGATCAGCACCGCCAGCCCGTTCATCGCCTGATGCATTTGCGATTCATACTGCGGTAGCTGCGCGCGCAGAGAATGCAGCTGGGCGCGAGCGTTTTCCACGTCCATCTGAGGCGCGAGGCCGTTGCGCTGCTGGCTTTGCGTCAGCTCCAGCGTTTGCTGCGCCACTTCAATCTGCGTTTGTAGCGTCTGGCTAATCAGCTGCGCGCCGCGCAGCTGTAAATAGGTGCGGGCCACCTCGGCCTCAAGCGAAACCAGCGCGTCGTTACGGCTTTCCAGCGACTCCTGCTGCTGCGCGCCTGCTGCCTCAACCTGCCGACGGACTTTGCCCCACAGATCCAGCTCCCAGGAGGCGTCGAAGCTACCCTGGTAAAGCCCGACCGGCTTGGTCAGCCCGTTCAGCGCCGAGCGAACGTCGGTATCGCCGCTGACCTCATCCAGCTGGCTGTAGACGCCTTTCGATTCCAGCTCGCCTTTCAGGCCCAGCTGCTGGCGCTGTGCCGAGGCGGCACCGTTGATCGAGGGGAACCATGCGCCGCGAGCCTGATTAAGCTGCTGACGAGAACCGGCGATGCGCAAAACAGCCTGCTGCAGGCTCAGATTGCCGACGATGGCGCGATCGATCAGGCTGTTTAGCTGCGGATCGTTAAACGATTTCCACCAGCCCGGATTGGTGACGGTGGCCTGGGGACGAGACGCGCGATCCGACGCCAGCGAATTGAAAGCGGCGGGCGTGGACGGTTTCGGCGCCCGGTAGTCCGGCCCGACGCTACAGGCCGACAGCGTAATAGCCGCAACCAGCAGCACGCCGAGCCGCGAACGCGTAAATAAAGGAGAAACGTTCATGTCAGTGTGCTCCTGCACTGCCCTCGCTCTTAATCGGCGCCAGCAGTAAACAAAATGGAATAAGAACCAGGGCGACAATGCTCAGGCCCATAAAAACGTCGATATAGGCCAGAATACGCGCCTGGACGATCATCTCTTTATAGACCTGCCCTGTCGCTATCGTAATCGGATCGCCCACCGCTGAGGTAAAGTCTCTGACCCCCTGCGCCCAGCGTTCTACCGTCAGATTGAACGGCTCGTTAAGCGGCGTCATGTTATGCACCATGTGCGCGCTACGCGCCTGCTCCCGCTCGGTAATCATCGCAGTAGAAAGCGAAATGCCTATCGAACCCGCCACGTTACGACACATGGTGAACAGCGCTGACGCATCCGCATTTAGCTTTTGTGGAATAGTCACGAACGCAATAGTCGTTAACGGCACAAACAGGAAACCCAGCCCGATGGTCTGCGCGCTGCGCATCATCACCAGCGTGGTGAAATCGATATTGGGCGTCAGCTTCGCTGAATAGAGGAAAGAGACAAACAGGCAGGTAAAACCGAAGGCGATAATCCAGCGCGTCTGGACGATAGGCATCAGCTTCAGCACCAGCGGAATGGTCAGCACAATCAGCACCGCTCCGGGCGAAAGCACCAGCCCTGACCAGGTGGCGGTATAGCCCAGATCCTGCTGCGCCAGCTGGGGGATCACCACCGAGCTGCCGTAGAGAATAGCCGCCATGCCGGACATCAGAATACTGGCGACGGCAAAGTTGCGGTCTTTCAGCACGTGCAGATCCACCACCGGCTTTTTGGCATAGAGCAGCCAGTAAACCGCGCCGACCAGCCCGATAGCGCTCAGTATGGCGAAGGTCATAATGAAATTAGAGCTGAACCAGTCGTCATCTTCGCCGCGATCGAGAAAGACCTGCAAACAGCCCAGTCCCAGGGTAATTAAACCGATACCGATATAGTCAATATTCAGTTTCCCTTTGGCCCATTTACGCTCCCAGGGCGGATCTTCCAGCAGCTGATAGATAGCCAGCACGCTCAGAATGCCGACCGGGATATTGATAAAGAATACCCAGCGCCAGCTGTAGTTATCGGTGATCCAGCCGCCCAGCGTCGGGCCAAGCACCGGCGCGACGATAATGGCGATAGAGGAAAGACCAAACGCCTTGCCGCGATCTTCCGGCTTAAAGTAGTCCAATAGTACCGATTGCTGTACCGGCTGCAGGCCGCCGCCGAAAAAGCCCTGCAGGATCCTGAACAGAATGATCTGCCACAGCTCAGTAGCGATGCCGCACAGGAAAGAGCAGACGGTAAACATCACAATACAGATCAGAAAGAACTGCTTGCGGCCAAATACGCGGCTGAGGAAGGCGGAGATCGGCAGCACGATGCCGTTCGCTACCAGATAGGAGGTCAGCACCCAGGTTGACTCGTCATAGCTGGATGAGAGCGAACCGGCAACGTGCGGCAGCGCCACGTTGACGATGGTGGTGTCCAGGATCTCCATAAACACCGCCAGCGTCACCGTCATCGCGACCAGCCAGGGGTTACTGGCCGGCTGCCAGCTCTGGCTTTGACTCATTCCACTGTTACCTCAGGCTCCACCGACAGCCCCAGCGGCAGCGGCTTGTTCGGATCCAGTCCCTTATCGATAACGATCTTGACCGGCACGCGCTGGACAATTTTCACATAGTTGCCGGTCGCGTTTTCCGACGGGAAGGTAGAGAAACGGGAGCCTGAACCCATCTGAATGCTTTCCACGTGCCCTTCCAGCTTCATATCCGGCCAGGCATCCACGGAAATATGCACTTTATCGCCAGGGTTCATTCTTTCCAGCTGCGACTCTTTAAAGTTGGCGGTGATCCAGACATCTGGCGAAACCAGCGAAAACAGCGAGGTGCCAGCCTGAACCAGCGTGCCGACCTGCACGTTACGTTTAGTGACGAAGCCATCGTAAGGCGCGCGCACTTCTGTATAGGAAAGGTTGAGGTTAGCCGTGTTCAGCTGCGCTTTGGCCTGTTCGACCTGCTGCTGACGAGCTTCCACGTTGGTTTCCTGCTGGCGAATTTGCAGCTGGATTTGCGAAGCAACTTCTACCTGCGCTTTCGCGCTTTCCAGCTCGGCCTTCGCGCTTCTTAACTGCGCGCTGGCCGCATCAATATTACGCTGCGAGGTTGCACGCGGATCGACGCCGCGCTGGCGTTTGTAATCTTCCTGAGCGTTAAGGAAGTTAGCTTCCGCCTTGGCCTGCTGCGCCAGCGCCTGATCTTTCTGCGCCGGATACTGCACTTTAGACAGCGCCAGAGAAGCCTGCGCCTGATGCAGCTGCGCCACGGCCAGGCCAAGCTGGGCCTGAGCCTGATCGCGCTGCGCCTGGGTATCCTGCGGATCGATAACCACCAGCAGATCGCCCTTTTTCACCCGCTGGTTATCGGTAACCAGCAGCTTAGTGACGTAGCCGGAGGCTTTAGGCGCAATAGTCACGGCGTCCGATTCCGTAAAGGCGTCGTCCGTCGTTTCTATATTGCGGCCGGTAAACCAGAAGTAAAAGCCGACAATAATCATGACGATCACCACAATCGCCAGAATAATCAGCGGCTTTTTGCCGGGGCGTTTACGTTCCGCCTGGCCCTCGTCCTGCTGCTGGTCGTCCTGCTGCGGTTTGTCGTTTTGGTCGTCAGACTGCGAATTATTCTGCGGATGACGCTGGTCATCATCTGAGGAAGAATTTGATTGATTAGCCATAGTTCTCATCAGGTTACGGCGGGCTCAAGCCGAGCCCGCAAGATTCACGCTGTTATAAACATAGGGCCTAAATTGACAAATGCCAGTGTTTCTTTACAAAGTCAGAAAAGATTCAGGCTACAGCGCATCAATGCCTAAAAGCAGCACCCAGCCCAGCGCCATCGCCCACAGCAGCATGGGCAGCGAGTAGAAGTGGAAACGCAGCCAGACAGAGCGATCTTTCGCCATCCGCAGCGCGATAAGGTTTGCCAGCGAACCGGGCAGCAGCCCGAAACCGCCGATATTCACCGCCCAGGCCAGCAGCGTGCTGGCTGGCAGATTCGCCAGCAGTAAAATAGTAGCCGGCACGTTGCTGATAATCTGCGACAGGCCGATCGCCAGCAGATATTTCCCGCCCTCCGGCAGCTGCGGAATTTGCTGGAGCAGATGCTGTAAAGCGGGAAGTCGGGTTAACAGAAAAACATCCACGAACATGGCGATAAATACCGCCAGCAGGCTCCAGTCGATCGCCAGCAGCGTGCGGCGTGCCATCAGCAGGAAAACGCCAAATACCAGCAGAACGCCCCAGCCCGCATAGCCCATCTCCAGCGCGATAATAAACAGCAAATAGAGCACGACGCTGGCAATCAGCAACGAGCGCTGCCATTGCGTTTCCGGCGACTGTGACGAGCGCTCGATCCGTTTCGCCGAAAAACTGACGGCGGTAAGCAGCAGCAGGCTGGCCAGCAGCGCCCCGCCCAGCGGCAGCATCTGGCCGATAAAACCGGCGAAGCCGACGTGGCCGTGTTGCCACAGCAGGATATTTTGCGGATTGCCTATGGGCGTGAGCAGCGATCCGGCGTTAACCGCCAGCGCCTCAAAGATGACCAGCCGGGCGATCGGCAGCGAGGAGTAGCGACGCAGCGTCAGCGTCAGCGGCACCAGGATAAAGAGTGCGACATCGTTGGTCAGGAAAGTGGACAGCAGCGCGGCGGCAGCGGTCAGAAACAGCGCCAGCGAACGCTCTGACTGAAAGCGCTGCACCAGGCGACGTCCCAACACGTCGAAATAACCGCTGGCTTCGATGCCTTTGGTCAGCATCAACAGCCCGCCCAGCGTCAGTATGGTCGACCAGTCCACCGCCGCAGGCAGCTGCCGCAGCGAGAAAGGCGCAAAGCAGGCCAGCAGCAGGCCCAGTAAAATTAACAGATGCAGAAAGCGATCGTGCAAAAAAGGCCTGAGCAGCGTTGCCATACGGACTCACCTGAGAGGAAATTACTGACGGCTTTCGTAGAATTGCTGAAAAATAGCCAGGGTTTCGTCACTAACGTGATGTTCCAGCCCTTCCGCATCGCGGCGGGCGGTATCAGGGCTGATGCCCAGCGCCAGCAAAAACGTTTCCACAATATGGTGGCGTTTGCGGCTTTCTTCCGCCAGCGCCTCTCCTTCAGCAGTCAGGAACACGCCGCGATAGGGAACCTGCTCGACCAGTCCAACCGTAGCCAGGCGTTTCAACATTTTGGCAACGGTAGGCTGGGAAACGCCGAGCCGCGCCGCCATATCAACCTGGCGGGCTTCGCCAAATTCACGGATCAGATCGGAAATCAGCTCAACATAGTCATCAATTAATTCACGCCGATGGGCTTCACGGACCTGACGGAAGCCTTCGACATGCTCTTCTATCTCTTTCAGTGGCGCAGGCACTGCGGTTTTAGCGCGACGACTCATTCAGCTTCCTCATTATTATTTCTGGCGCGTGCGGGCGCTCGCATCAGCCTGATGGTGCCACATTGTAAACGAAGCGCACGGAAGCACAAAATCTCGCGCAATAGCGCTGGCTACGAATTATAGCCTGTGCTATACCTGTACATAAAGCGAACGGAGGAGACCATGAAAAAACCACTTTTACTACAGCTGCTCTGTCGTTCGCCTTTTACGCTGCGGCTGATGCTGCTGGAGATGCTGACAGCAGAAAAAAAGTCCGGCGGCTGATTCAGCCATAAAAAAAATCCGCCACGTGGGCGGATTTTTTATCAACCAACCGAAGCTGGTTTCAGGCAATCTTAGAAGCTGTAGCCAACGCCAGCAATCCAGGTGCCAACGTCTACGCTGCGGATGCGGCTCTGCTCGTAGCCAACGTCCAGAGCAACGTTTTCGATGCCTGGGTTGAACTGCAGGCCCGCACCGTAGGAAACACCTACGTCGCTTGAGTCAGACTTGTCACGCGCTGGTGCGTTCTGCTGGAATTTACCGTAACCGATACCAACCACGCCATAGATGCTGGCCCAGTCGTTCAGACGGTAAGCAGGACCACCGGTGATGCCGTAGTACTGGCCTTTGTTATAGACGCCAGCGTCGGTACGATCTTTCTCGGTGTAGGTGAAAGAACCGATCCAGCCCAGTGGATCGCTGCCGTTTTCGTAGCGGTATTTCAGGTTGAAACCGTTAGCTTTGTTAGCCACGCCCTGCATATCGCTTTGTGCGTAACCACCGGAAACTGTGCTCTGTGCCATCGCTGAACCAGCAGAAACTGCCAGTACACAAGCCAGTGCTGAAAGACATGCAATTTTTTTCATAACCACCTCAAATGTGAAAGTACTTATCTCCTGACAACGCTGAAAATATAACAAACCTCAGCCAGAAACTCTGCCCCGTTTTTGTTGTCCAAGACAATGTTTGGTGTAACAGGACGTTAATGATTCTTTCTATCTCATTCTTTTTACTTATGTTTCTCTCTTTGCCGCTTCGCCTGACCAGCAATGTAAAAATTTGTTCATTGAGATAAATCTTAATTAAACTGACACTTCTTTACCCGTCTGCGTGCGCCTGGCGACGAATTTTTCGAATTTCTTTAACGTTTTCCCAGGCCATTTTTGCCTGGTTTGCACAATCTGTTGGTACACTTCGGGGAACTTTTCTCCCGTTCGATGGACAAATAAGGTTGGTCAAAAGGATGTCTCCCTCTTCACGCGGTTCTTCAATCTGGTTTCCTGTCTTACTGCTCTTGCTCGCCATGACCTCAATTCAGGGCGGGGCCGCGCTGGCAAAAACCCTGTTTCCGGTAGTCGGCGCACCGGGGATCACCGCCCTGCGTCTTGGGCTGGGCACGCTTATTCTTTGCCTTATCTTCAAACCCTGGCGGCTGCGGTTCAGCCGCGATCGCGTAGTACCTCTGGTTTTGTATGGCCTGGCGCTGGGCGGCATGAACTATACGTTTTATCTGGCGCTGCGTACCGTCCCGCTGGGCATTGCCGTTGCGTTGGAATTTGTCGGTCCGCTGACGCTGGCGCTGGTGGGGTCGAGAAAGCCTCGCGATTTTCTCTGGGTGGCGCTGGCGTTGCTTGGGCTGTGGCTTTTGCTGCCTCTTGGCAAGAGCATGTCGGGCATCGATCCCAAAGGCGCATTTTTTGCGCTGCTGGCTGGTGCCTGCTGGGCCATCTATATTCTGAGCGGCCAACGCGCAGGAGCGGAGCACGGCCCTGCTACCGTCGCCATGGGATCGCTGATCGCTTCGCTGGTCTTTGTCCCTGTTGGCTTTACGTTTGCCGAAAGCGGCGTCTGGAACCTGGCAGTTTTACCGGTTGCGCTTATTGTCGCCATTCTTTCCAGCGCGTTCCCCTATACGCTGGAGATGGTCGCGCTGACCCGGCTGCCGGCCAGGACGTTTGGCACACTGATGAGCCTGGAGCCGGCCATGGGCGCGCTTTCCGGCATGATTTTCCTGGGCGAGCTGCTGACGCTGCCGCAATGGCTGGGCCTGCTGTCGATTATTATCGCCTCGGCAGGCGCTACGCTGAGTCTGCGTCCCGCTAAGCAAAAAGTCGTTCCGATTAGCGAGCTGCGTGAATAGCTATATTCAGAAAAGTTTATCCCGGCAGACAAATTTAAAGAGGCGTCTGTTAAAAAAGGAATATGTCATATATGGCTCGGATAATTCTGAGCCAATTTAATAAATCGTGGCTTTTTAACAGGGTTTTTTACGCAATTTGTAACGAAACGATAAATTAAAAATCTATTTTTTATCAGTCATTTATCTTTATCAATCTAAATGAGAATATTTATTAATCGCATTCGATAAATTATTCCTCTTTAATACCAGTCAGTTAAACCCTAAGGCCGCTACTATTTGTGCGATAGGCAGTATCGTGATGGCAATGTTGAAAAGCGCTGCTATACTTATTCGGTACATTCAGGACAACTGACCATTAAGAGGATATTAATGATGAGTACCGCTAAACTGGTAAAAACGACTGCGACCGATCTGCATTACACCCGCAACAACGTGGCCGATGAGGAAAAGAAAGCCACCATTGAGGTGTTGAATCGTCTGGTAACGGAATTCATTGATTTGTCCCTGATTACCAAACAGGCGCACTGGAATATGCGCGGCGCTAACTTTATTGGCGTACACGAAATGCTGGACGGTTTCCGCACTACGATTACCGATCATCAGGACACCATTGCAGAGCGCGTAGTACAGCTGGGCGGCGTGGCGTTGGGCACCACTCAGGTAGTGAACGATCGCACTCCGCTGAAAAGCTATCCGCTGAACATTCATACCGTTCAGGATCACCTTAAAGCGCTGGCAGAACGCTATGCCGTTGTCGCTAACGATACTCGTAAAGCGATTAGTGAAGTTGAAGACGAAGATACCGCAGATATCTTTACCGCCGCTTCCCGCGACCTGGATAAATTCCTGTGGTTTATCGAATCTAACATCGAGTAAGTCGATGCGGGCTGCGCTCAGTAGCCCCCCTTTTCATAGCGTGGTTTTGCGAGCAGATGAGGCCTTTCATCTGCTCTTCTTATATGGAGGAAAGCGATGGCCAGTGGTTGGGCACGTGATGATGCCGTACAGGAACAGATCGACTCAACGGTAGAAGATGCCGTTAATCGCGCCCGGCGCGCCATTCATCATGGCGCCAGCGCAAAATATTGCGAAGAGTGCGGGGATGCCATTCCTGAAGCTCGCCGTCTGGCCCTGCCCGGCGTGCAATATTGTATTCAATGCCAGGCACAGCGAGACAAACAGCAGCAGTCGACGCTTTTTAATCGCCGCGGCAGTAAAGACAGCCAGCTGCGTTAATCACGCGAGCGCTCTCGCACCCTTTCCTTTTTTACTTTGTTTTTTATCCTCCGCCAGGTTAAAACTGGATTGCACCATAATGAAACCAGCGCACTGTTTTGGTGCCTCATTATGGTGCATCGCGCTACTTAAGGCGTAATTATCCCTGTTAAATTGACTCAACGTGCTGTTTTCAATATATTTTGAAAACCTGGCATAGTTTTTTCATATGGCTGCTGGCATTCAATCGGACAAGGCGCTTGTCCGACTGCAATAAGGATAAAAAGATGAAGTCACTTGTTAAGTTTTCCCTGGCTGCGCTGACGCTGGCGTTTGCCGTCTCTTCTACCGCCGCAGAAAAAAAGCTGGTTGTCGCCACCGATACCGCCTTTGTTCCTTTTGAGTTCAAACAGGGTAACCAATATGTGGGCTTCGATGTGGAGCTGTGGGCGGCTATCGCGAAGGAACTGAAGCTGGACTATACCCTTAAACCAATGGATTTTAGCGGTATCATTCCGGGTCTGCAGACGCGTAACGTCGATCTGGCGCTGGCCGGTATCACTATCACTGACGCCCGCAAGCAGGCGATTGATTTCTCCGACAGCTACTATAAAAGCGGTCTGCTGGTGATGGTCAAAGCCAATAACGACAAAATTCAGGGTCTGAAAGATCTTGATGGCAAAGTCGTTGCGGTGAAAAGCGGCACCGGCTCCGTGGATTACGCTAAGCAGCACATCAAAACCAAAGATCTGCGCCAGTTCCCTAATATCGATAATGCCTATATGGAGCTGGGCACGGGCCGTGCGGACGCCGTGCTGCACGATACGCCAAACATCCTTTACTTCATTAACACCGCAGGCAAAGGCCAGTTCAAAGCCGTAGGCGAATCGATCGAAGCGCAGGATTACGGTATCGCCTTCCCGAAAGGCAGCGACGAGCTGCGTGAAAAAGTAAACGGCGCGCTGAAAACGCTGCGTGCAAACGGTACCTACAACACAATTTATAAAAAATGGTTCGGTTCCGAGCCTAAATAATCGCTTTTACTTTTCGCAGGCGCGCTGTGCGCCTGCGTTTTCCACACCAACGAAATATGGTTTTGATCCGGAGAAATAAGAATGCAGTTTGACTGGAGCGCCATCTGGCCATCTATTCCGGCCCTGCTTGAGGGCGCCCGCCTGACGCTGTGGATATCCGTCCTCGGCCTGATCGGCGGCCTGATTATCGGCCTTATAGCGGGTTTTGCCCGCGCTTACGGCGGCTGGCTGTCGCGTAATATCGCCCTGGTCTTTATTGAACTGATCCGCGGCACGCCGATTGTCGTACAGGTGATGTTTATCTATTTTGCGCTGCCGATGGCCTTTAACGATTTGCGCATCGACCCTTTCAGCGCGGCAGTGGTCACCATCATGATTAACTCCGGTGCTTATATCGCTGAAATTACCCGTGGCGCTGTGCTGTCAATCAATAAGGGTTTTCGTGAAGCCGGTCTGGCGCTGGGTCTTTCCAGTCGCGAAACGCTGCGCTACGTTATTATGCCGCTGGCGCTGCGCCGTATGCTGCCGCCGCTGGGCAACCAGTGGATCGTCAGCATCAAGGATACCTCCCTGTTTATCGTTATCGGCGTGGCGGAGCTGACTCGCCAGGGCCAGGAAATCATTGCCGGTAACTTCCGCGCGCTGGAAATCTGGAGCGCCGTAGCCGTTATCTATCTGTTTATTACGCTGGTGCTGAGCTTTGTTCTGCGTCGCATTGAAAAAAGGATGAAGATCCTGTGATTGAATTTAAAAACGTCTCCAAACATTTTGGCGAAACGCAGGTTCTGCATAATATCGATCTGACTATTAAACAGGGCGAGGTCGTGGTGATTATCGGGCCGTCCGGCTCCGGCAAATCCACGCTGCTGCGCTGCATTAACAAGCTGGAAGAGATCACCACCGGCGAGCTGATTGTGGACGGGCTGAAGGTCAACGATCCTAAAGTAGACGATCGCCTGATCCGCCAGGAAGCGGGCATGGTGTTCCAGCAGTTCCATCTGTTCCCGCAGATGAGCGCGCTGGATAACGTCGCTTTTGGCCCAATCCGCGTACGCGGCGCCAGCAAAGCCGATGCGCAGCGTCTGGCAAAAGAGCTGCTGGGCAAGGTCGGCCTGGCCGAACGCGCGCACCATTTCCCGTCGGAGCTTTCCGGCGGCCAACAGCAGCGTGTGGCCATTGCCCGCGCGCTGGCGGTCAAGCCGAAGATGATGCTGTTCGATGAGCCAACCTCCGCGCTGGATCCGGAGCTGCGTCATGAAGTGCTGAAGGTAATGCAGGACCTGGCGGAAGAAGGCATGACCATGGTTATTGTGACGCACGAAGTGGGCTTTGCGAAGAAAGTCGCTTCACGCCTGATCTTTATCGATAAAGGCCGCATTGCGGAAGACGGCGATCCGGCAGAGCTGATTGATAACCCGCCGGGCGCACGCCTGCAGGAATTCTTACAGCACGTCTCCTAATTTTTTGGGGCGGTCAGGCCGCCCCGCTTTCCCGGCCCGCTCTTAAAAAACTCTTCCCCCCCTCTCTCCTTTTCTTTGTCCGGCTATACTTGCTGCTCGACGCTTCTTTGCGCCGTTAAAGGAGAATATGATGTCGGGAACCCCGCCCTTCTGGCGCTGTATGTTCAGATGGCTACCGTTAGTCGCTGCTGTTTTTTGCTGTCAGGCTGAGGCCGTCAGCCTGCCTGTCGCCGCCGTTGCGGCGTCCCGGTCGCAACCCGCGGCCGATGCTTCCGGCGAACCGAGCCTGGAAGAGAAAAAAGCCGCCTACGCCGCGCTGGCCAACATTTTGCAAAATGATCAATCGCGAACCGAGCTGATTAACCAGCTGCGGAGCGCTTCCGAAAGCACTGCTAAAACTGAAGATCCCGTGCTGACGCCGCCGGATGAAGAAGAAGATAAAACGGTGCTGGAAAGCGTCACCGACGTCAGCCGTCAGTTTGGCAGCGAGGTGCTGGGTAAAGTAGAAAAACTCCACCGCAATATCGTTAACGCTCCTCATAAAACCTTTAACCCAAAAACTTTTTATAACGCGCTGAGCCACTTTGCGATGCTGGCCATCGCACTGTTCACTTTCTACTGGCTGCTCTGCCGGGCGGCGACGCCGCTTTATCGCCGCATGGGGTCATGGGGCCGCCGTAAAAATAGCGAGCGCACCAGCTGGCTGCACCTCCCGGCGATGATCCTGGGCGCGTTTATCATTGATTTGCTGCTGCTGGGCATCGCGCTGTTTGTCGGCCAGATGCTCAGCGATACGCTCAATGCCGGTAGCAGGACGATTGCCCGCCAGCAGGGCCTGTTCTTAAGCGCTTTTGCACTGATTGAATTCTTCAAGGCGATCCTGCGGCTGATTTTCTGCCCGCGCTATCCGCAGCTGCGTTTTTTCCATCTTTCTGACGAGCGCGCTAACTACTGGAATACGCGGCTAAGCTGGCTGAGCAGCGTTATCGGCTACGGACTGCTGGTTATCGTGCCTATTGTTTCTAATCAGGTTAACGTGCAAGCGGCGGCGCTGGTTAACCTGGTTTTGATGTGTCTGATCACCGGGTGGGCGCTTTATCTGATTTTCCGCAACCGCCGCCCCGTGCAGCTGGCGCTGGTTCAGCTGGCCGACCGCTCGATGAGCTTTTTTTCACTGTTTATCCGCGCTTTCGCCGTCATCTGGCACTGGCTTGCCAGCGCCTATTTTATCGCGCTGTTCCTGCTCTCGATCTTTAACCCCGGCGACAGCCTCAGATTTATGATGTCCGCTACCGTGCGTTCGCTGGCAATAATAGGGCTGGGCGCGCTGATTTCCGGCGTTCTCAGCCGCTGGATCTCAAAAACCATTATTCTCTCGCCAGAGCTGCGTCGCAACTATCCCGAGCTACAAAAAAGAGTGAACGGCTGGGTTTCCATGATGTTAAAGCTGGCGCGTACGCTGACGGTGTTTGCCGTCTGCCTGCTGCTGCTGAACGCCTGGAATCTTTTCGACCTCTGGCATTGGCTGACGGTCGGCGCAGGCGTGAAGCTGGTAGATGTGATCATCCGTATTGTCATGATCCTGTTTTTCTCGGCGGTGGGCTGGACACTGCTTGCCAGTCTGATCGAGAGCCGTCTCGCTTCCGATTCTCACGGCAGGCCGATGCCCAGCGCCAGAACCCGCACGCTGCTGACGCTGTTTCGCAACGCGCTGGCCGTGGTCATCAGTACCATCACTATCATGATCCTGTTGTCGGAAATCGGCGTGAATATCGCGCCGCTGCTGGCGGGCGCAGGCGCGCTGGGCCTGGCGGTATCCTTTGGTTCGCAAACCCTGGTTAAGGATATTATTACCGGTATTTTTATTCAGTTTGAGAACGGAATGAACACGGGCGATTTGGTCACTATCGGCGCCATTACCGGCACGGTGGAGCGCATGTCAATCCGCTCGGTGGGCGTCCGCCAGGATACCGGCGCTTACCATATTATCCCCTGGTCTTCGATCACCACCTTCGCCAATTTCGTGCGCGGCATTGGCTCTTTCGTGGCGAATTACGATGTGGATCGCAGTGAGGACAGCGATAAGGTGAATGCCGCGCTGCACGAGGCGGTGGACGAACTGATGCAGGACGAAACCATTCGCGGCATGGTTATTGGCGAGCCTAATTTCGCCGGACTGGTCGGGCTGACCAACCAGGCCTTTACCGTGCGCGTCTCCTTTACTACCCAACCGCTGAAGCAGTGGACGGTGCGTTTCGCGCTCGACAATAGGGTGAAGAAGCATTTTGATGCGGCGGGGATCAAAGCGCCGCATCCAACGGTGCAGGTCATGCAAAACGGCAGCGGGCTGGACGCCGCCGCCGCTGTGCCTGCGTTGCCTGCGCCGGAGTAACGGACGGCCGTACTGGCGGTATTAAAGACGGCTCATCTGGCGTTCGCGAGCCGTCTTTTCCATAAAGGTCCAGGCGATAAAACGGCTCTGCTTTTGGCCCTGAGCCATTTCCACGGTGCGTACGGCCACCGCATCGACCTGCTCCAGTGCACGCCACAGCTCGGGCAGGTTTTCGCGGCGGGACACCAGCGAAGTAAACCACACGCACTGTTTCGCAAAATCCACACTTTCATTAATCATGCGGCTGATAAAGGCTTTTTCGCCGCCTTCACACCACAGCTCCTCCTGCTGGCCGCCGAAATTTAACGGCGCGTTTTTATCCAGACCGAGATTACGCACCTTGCGCTGGGTGCCCTGCTGCGCTTCGCTGGCGGACGCGTGAAACGGCGGGTTGCACAGCACGGCATGATACTGCTCGTTTTTATGAATAACGCCGTGAAAAATCGCCTGCGTATTTTTCTGACGACGCAGGCGAATACCGCGATTCAGGCCCGGATTGGCGGCGATAATGGCGTTAGCGGCGCGCATCGCCTCTTCATTGATTTCGCTGCCGGTAAAGCGCCACTCATATTCCCGATAGCCAATCAGCGGATAAATGCAGTTGGCACCGCAGCCGATATCGAGCACGTTAATATTGCGCGGCGCGACGGCGCGGTTATCTTCCGCCAGCAGGTCGGCCAGATGATGAATATAGTCAGCCCGGCCCGGCACCGGCGGACAAAGAAAACCATCCGGGATCGCCCACTCTTCAACCTGATAGAAATGCTTCAGCAATGCCTGATTTAACATTTTTACCGCGGCCGGATCGGCGAAATTCACCGATTCATCACCGTACTGATTAACCGCCACAAACTCCGCCAGCGGCGGATGACTGGCAATCAGGGCAGGAAAATCATAGCGGCCACGATGGCGGTTACGGGGATGAAGCTGGGTTTTTTCGACAATCTTTTTCATGAACGGCTCTCTTATCTGCAGGCGCGTAAGATACCTGCTGCGGTAAAGATCGTAAACAATTCCCGCCTTTTTTCCCACGGCGAAGCGGCTACTATGTAATAACTATCCCTTTATCAGGAGTTCAGATGTCCTCTTCCCGCCATACTTATCAACCGCGTCTTGGCCACGGTCTGCCTCATGATCCTTTGAACGCCATTATTGGCCCGCGTCCCATCGGCTGGATCAGTTCCCAAAGCGCCAGCGGCGAGCGCAATCTGGCGCCCTACAGCTTTTTTAACTGCTTTAACTATAAGCCGCCTATTATTGGTTTCTCCAGCCAGGGCTGGAAAGACAGCGTGGCGAACATCGTGGAAACAGGCGAGTTTGTCTGGAACCTGGCTACCCGCGAGCTGGCCGTGGCGATGAATGAAAGTTCGGCTTCGCTGCCGCGCGGCGAGGATGAATTCGCTTTTTCCGGCGTGACGCCCATTCCCGGCACGCAGGTAGCGGTCAGCATGGTAGTCGAAAGCCCGGTGAATTTTGAATGCAAGCTGACGCAGGTTATCCAGCTGCAAGACGCCGACGGCGGCAAGCTGGAGCAGTGGCTGGTGCTGGGCGAAGCGGTGGCGATACATATCGATCACAAGCTGCTGGAAAACGGCATCTATCAGACGGCGAAAGCCAACCCTATATTGCGGGCGGGCGGCCCCAGCGCCTATTACGCCATTAGCGACGATTTACGTTTTGATTTGGTACGGCCGGACGCGCGCCAGTCCTGAGCCGTTCTGTGCCGCCTTGTACAGGGCGGCTTAGATCGCTTTCTTTTAGCTTATACAGCATTGCTATCAGGCAAGCTCGCCGGGCAGCCTGGCGCAGATATGCTGGCGGCCGCGCCGTAAGCGGCCGCAGCCACGAAAAGCCTGAGTGAACGGCCACGCCCCGCGCTGTTTTTAGACGCGCAGCTCTGCTTTTCAACGCGAGCAGGAAACCCTGCTGCGCACCTTTTTTTGGTATGATGTTATGCATCCCGAAAGCCATCATGGAGTGATAATGAAGAGAATTGCTATTGATATGGATGAGGTCATTGCCGATTTCCATCCTAAAATGGTCGCCACGTTTAACCGCCATTTCTCGCTGGAACTGGCGCACAGCGAATTCAATCTGTTCAGCCTGGCAGAGGAAAAGCCCGAGATGCTGCAGGAGATCTTTAGCCGGGTCAGCGAAGACGCGGAATTTTTTGGCGATCTGGGCGTCATTGCCGACAGCCAGCGCGTGATTGAGGCGCTAAGCCATCGTTACGAGATCTTTATCACCACGGCCGCCATGCAGATGCCCTCTTCGTTTAATGCAAAATTCCGCTGGTTAAATACCCATTTCCCGGCCATCAAACCCAGTAATATTGTGTTCTGCGGCAACAAAAGCATTATCAATGCGGATTATATGATTGATGATAACGCCCATAATTTCACAGGGTTTTGCGGAGAAGGCATCCTTTATAGCGCCCCGCACAACCTGCAGGTAACCGGCTACAGGCGGGTTAAAAACTGGCAGGAAATAGAGAACCTGTTGCTCTGAGCTCCCTCACTTTTGAAAAATACCTGTCAGGCAGCAGTGCCGCGCTCGCCTTCCGGCTTATCGTCCGCAAAGGAGAAGATATGATCCCCGTTTCGCTGATTCAGGAAGCCATTGAATGGCGCAGACAGTTTCACTTAAGGCCGGAGCTGGGCTATCACGAAGATGAGACTTCACAGCGCGTAGCGGCGCTGCTGCGCGAGTTTGGTTTGCAGGTGCATACGGGCCTGGCAGGCACCGGCGTGGTGGGCACGCTGGAGAACGGTCCCGGTCCCGCTATCGGTTTTCGTGCGGATATGGACGCCCTGCCCATCACCGAGCTGGGCGATGCGCCGTGGCGCTCCTCGCAGCCTGGCGTGATGCACGCCTGCGGACACGATGGCCACACGGCCATGCTGCTGGCGGCGGCGAAACATCTCAGCGCCACGCGGCGGTTCAGCGGCACGCTGCATTTTGTTTTCCAGCCGGCGGAAGAAAACCTGGGCGGTGCCAGAAAAATGGTCGCCGACGGCCTGTTTACGCTGTTTCCCATGGACGCTATCTACGGCCTGCATAACTGGCCAGGCCTGCCGGTCGGTCATGTGGCGGTGAACAGCGGCCCCATGATGGCTTCGCTGGACGCTTTCGAAATTACGCTGCGCGGGAAAAGCTGCCACGCGGCGATGCCGGAAAACGGCGCAGATCCGATCGTAGCCGCCGCGCAGCTCATTCTTGCGCTGCAAACTATCCCGGCCCGACGCCTGTCGCCGCTCTCCTCTGCGGTAGTCAGCATCACGCAAATTAATGGCGGCGAAGCCATTAACGTTATCCCGGAAAGCGTGGTGCTTCGCGGCACGCTAAGATGCCTGCAGGCCGATGTGCGTAGCCGGGTGCGCGGCATGATTGACGACTTTGTCACTACTTTTACCGCGCCGCTGGGCATTGACGGCAGCATTGACTACCTGACCGATTACCCGGTGACCTGCAATCACGCCGCCGCCGCACAGCAGGTTCGCGACTGCGCGCTGGCATTACTGCCGACAGAACAGGTGCACTGGGAAACCAGCCCATCAATGGCGTCGGAAGATTTTGCCTGCATGCTGGAAGCCTGCCCCGGTGCCTATTTCTGGATAGGTGCAGACGGCGAGGTGCCTTCTGCTCCGCTGCATAACGCCCGCTACGATTTTAACGATGATGTTATCCCGGAAGGCGTTACGTTCTGGACGGCGCTGGCGGAAAAGCTTCTGCCGCTCGGATAAGCGCCATGCGCTTTCCGGCCCGACGGGAAGGCTGCCTCGCTTTTTAGATCCACTTCAAAAAAGAATGCAAGAAGCAGGCAGGCACGTAAAAAACTTTGCGTGACCTGTTCCGCTTCATGAAAACGTCGCTGACTTCACGGCCAAACCGCTTTATCCTGACGGCAGATTTTTCAGGGAAGGCGGGATTTATGCACAGAACGCGAAGCGTACTGCCGGATGGCAGACACGCCATGTTATATCGGGTTGAGGCAGGCGAAGCGGGCGTTTACCTGGTGCAGTTAACGGAAATTGTTACGGTTGAGGATTCACTTATTAATTTGCCGCAGGGGCTACTGACAGGTAAACGACCGCACAGGCTAACGTTGAAGGGCGGCTGTTATGATATCGCTTTTGACAGCCTGGATAATATCGAAGCCGACACGCCCTTTTTTAAAAGGCGATTTAGGGGTCAGCGCGCGCAGGCTCTGAACTGCATTATTGATTATATAATCGACAAGCACTACACTGCGTACCGGCCTTATTGCTATACGTTTTTGGCTTTTGACGAACTGCTTTCACGAGCTTATCGCTTGCGAATACTACAGCTCAGCAGAAGCCAGCCGCAGCGGATAGCCGCCGTTTACCCAAACCTTGATCCTCACAGGAGGGGTTATGCCGTTAAACTCAGATAAACCCACCAGGCCGCTGACGCTGGAAGAGGCCATCGCGCTTAAAGCCCGGCGGATGAAAGCTGTTTATGAGCACTTTCAGAAGCAGGACAAAAAGCGCAGCGCATCCGTTATTTTTTTCAGGCCGGATGCGTAACCGCCAGGTAAGGCTTGCAAAGCCTTACCTTTCGAACGCTTACCTGCCCGGCGAAGCCATCCATCCGGCAAAACGTTCAACCTCAGCCCGGCGAAGCGTTCAATCTCAGTCAGGCGAAACGTTCAGCCTCAGCCCGGCGAAGCGTTCAATCTCAGTCAGGCGAAACGTTCAGCCTCAGCCCGGCAAAATCGTTTCCCCGATAAACAGCTTATCGCCGCCTTGGCTAAAACGCTCGGTCCGCCTCAGTATCCGGCCTTCGCGATTTGCTCCAGCGCGCTCTCTACGTCCACCGCGCGGCCCGTAGCGACGTAACAGCAGGCGATCTGCTGACGCAGCGACTGCGGTACCGCTACTTCGCGGTTGAGGCAACGCCTGATCCATTCAGCCGTTGTTTCAGCCTCTTTACCCGCAGGCAGCGCGTCGCGGGCGATATGGCTTTCCGGCTGGCGTGGTAACAGCACCTCTGGCTCCTCTCCGGCAATCAGGTTCAGCGCCGGGCAGCGCTGCGGATTGGCATAAACCTCGCCTTCCGTACCGTTAAGCAGCAGCGCGCGGCCGCCGATGGCCTGGAAGAATTTGCCCACGCGCGGGATATATTCCGGGTGCGACACGCTGGAAAGCCGCAGCGCCGCATCTTCGCCAAACGGCGTCAGCAGCTTCGCCAGCGTATGCGCGCTGTTGCGTACGCCCAGCTGCCAGCGCAGCGAGAGCTGCCGCGCCAGCGGCGCGCAAAGCGTTTCAACCGACACGAAGACCAGTTTGCCCTCTTCCAGCCGCTGCTGCGCTTCCTGCATGTCCGATACCGCCTTAACGCCCAGCGCGGCAAACACCGCCTCACTGGTAACGCGAGTCGGGTCATCGCTAACGCCGTGCACCACCACAGGAAAACCAAGCAGGGAGAGCAGTAGCGCCAGCAGCGGCGTCAGGTTCGCCTGTTTACGCGCGCCGTTATAGCTTGGGATCACCACCGGCATAGGCAGGCTGGCGGGCGGCTGTAGTTTCAGCACGTGCGCCTGTACGGCCTGATAAAAGCCGAGCATCTCCTCCTCGCCCTCGCCTTTGATTCGCAGCGCAATCAGGATCGCGCCCATCTCAAGCGGCGACACCTTGTCCGCCAGCATCCGGCTGTAAAGCTCGCTGGCGGTAGCGAAATCTAGGTCGCGGGCATGATTTTTCCCTCGGCCGATCTCTTTAATAATTTTTGTATAGTCCATGCTTCTGCTCTGTTGGGTGGTTAGCGACGGCGGCGACGTACGGTTTTCTTACCCGGTACGGCCGCAACGGCTTTTGGCGGCTCCCCCGGCGGCATAGGCGGCTGCTCAATGGGGAAAACCGGTAGCGCGCCTAGCAGGCGCGCGCCATAGCTTTTGGTCAGCAAACGACGATCGTAAATCACTATCTCGCCGAAACAGTCGTGGCTGCGGATCAGCCTGCCCACCTGCTGGATCAGGTTAAAGGAGGCGCTCGGCAGGCTTTGTACTTCAAAAGGATAGCGCTTCAGGCTTTTCAGCCATTCGCCCTCCGTCAAAATAACCGGACTGTCCACCGGCGGAAAGGCAATTTTATGGATATGCACCTGCGACAGCAGGTCACCCTTCAGATCCAGCCCTTCGGCAAAGGATTGCAGGCCCACCAGCACGCTGGTTTCGCCCTGCTCCACCTTTTTACGATGTAGCGCCACCAGCGCCGGACGCGGCCTGTCGCCCTGCACCAGCAGCATCAGCCGCAGCTCCGGCAGGTAAGAGATAAACTGCTGCATCGCCCGCCCGCTGGCAAACAGCACCAGCAGCCCTTTGTGTTTGCCTTCTTTAATCTGCTGGCGGAAAAAGTGCGCCATTTCCGCCAGGTGTTCCACTTCGTTAGCCAGCATCGGCTCGTAGCGCATCTGCGGGATAATCAGCTTGCCCTGCTCAACGTGGTTAAAAGGCGAATCCAGCGCGACAAAGCGATCGCCCGGCTTTTCGCTCAGGCCCGCCATTTCCTGCAGGCGCTGAAAGCTGTTCAGCGAGCGTAGCGTGGCCGAGGTCAGCACCACGTGCGGGATTTTACGCCACAGCAGTTTTTCCAGCTGCTCGCTGACGCGGATACCGGCGCAGTGAAACAGTAAGTGCGGGTTACCTTCACGCAGCTCGCGCGTCACCCATTTGGACACCGGCGCGCCGGAGGCCTGCGCCATTGAGGCGAGCCGCCACAGCTTGCTGCTGGCCTCGAACCAGCCCAGTGCGCGGTTCATCTGGATCAGCGTACGGTGCAGGCGCACTACGTCGAACTGCCCCGTTTTTTCACTGAGATCGTTCAGCAGCGCCTCTGCCAGCCCGCGCAGCCCGTCGCTGAGTTTGAACAGGCGCGCGCACAGCGTCATCACCTCTTCCGGCAGCTGGCCCATCTCGAAACGGTATTCGCCTTCCTGATTGCCGGGCGGCAACAGCTGCACCAGGATTTGCGACAGCTGTTGCAGCTGCTCGCGCACCTCTTCACAGTGGGCTTTAAGCCGCTCCGGATTGCCAAGATGCGGCGGCTTTTTCGGCCGGAACTGCGCCATACACTGTTCAACCAGACGACAGAAAAGGTCGAGCTGTAACGTGCTCCAGGCGGGCGTGATATCCCCGCTCATTTCCAGCGCGTCGCGCGCCACGTCCGGCAGGTGGTGTCCTTCATCAAGTACCAGCAGCAGATTTTTCGGCGGCGGCAGCACCGATTCCGTTTCCAGCGCCGCCATGACCAGCGCA
The DNA here is from genome assembly GCF_051400835.1 of Erwinia artemisiae. Lineage (NCBI taxonomy): Bacteria > Pseudomonadati > Pseudomonadota > Gammaproteobacteria > Enterobacterales > Erwiniaceae > Erwinia > Erwinia artemisiae. The sequence goes on from NZ_JBLFFM010000002.1 coordinate 274,495, forward strand.
TGGTTAGCCACCACCACGTCGGCGTTTTCGATTTCCCGCCGGGCCAGGTAGAACGGGCATTCACGGAACCAGTGACAGTTGCTGCCCAGACAGTTGGCTTTATCGGTACTGATGCGCTGCCAGAGCGAATCTTCAATCGTCTCTTCGCAGTGGTCGCGCAGGCCGTCCCACTGATGGCGATCGAGGTTTTTCGCCAGCGTAGTACAGAGCGCCCGCTCATCCTTGCTGGCGGTCATTTCATCATCAAGAAACAGCAGCAAATCGCCCTGCTTTTCTTCATCGCCGCCCAGCGCGGACAGGTTGCGCGGGCAGACGTAGCGACCCCGGCCAAACGCGGCGGTAAAACGCAGATCGGGGATGATCTTCTGCAACAGCGGCAGATCTTTCGTGAAGATCTGATCCTGCAGCGCCACGTTGGCGGTGCTGACCACCAGCGGCTTATCTTCCGCACGGCTGACGGCGATACCGGGGATCAGATAGGAGAGCGTTTTGCCGACGCCGGTCGGGGCTTCAATCGCCAGATGGCGCCCTTCGTCGCCCGCCAGCGTTTTCGCCACTTCGGCAATCATCTGCCGCTGCGGCGCTCGGGAAATAAAATCGGGGATTTGCTGCTGGAGAGCCTTATACCAGCCGGCAATTTGCGCTTTTAACGCGGCAGTTAGCGCCATATCAATCACTTTTTATTGAAACGGCCTGTATTTTTACACAGTATTTCGTTCAGCAATAGTCCCTGAAGGTTAATCCTGCGGCACGGCTCGCAACCTGGTGCTGTCCGCGCCTGCTGACGGGCCGAATTTACTCGCCGCTGTCCGTTTCGATTTTATGGGTGCCCAGCCTGCCGGTAAAAGGCAGCCGCAGCGCCGGATGCTTAAAATCGATGCCGAAATTAAAGGCCAGCACGTTAAACTCTACGCCTTCCTCCGCACCCAGCGTCAGCCCAAGCACGCCCAGCAGTGAAACCTGCAAGCCTTTGCCTGAGGCGGGCAGCCCCACCGGACGGCTCAGCGGGCGGAAATCTTTACCGATGGCGTTCGCAGGCAGATCGAGCTTCAGCTCCGGCACTTCTCTGCCGATATGGGCCAGAAAAGTATTGCTGTTGGGGCCGGGCCAGACCCGATAGCTGTGCGGCCAGGGATAGCTGCCGATAGCGGCTTCGATCGACGGGATCATCGCCGCCGCGCGTTCGCCGCGATGATCGACCAGCAGTCTGGGCTTAGCGCCAAACCAGTAGCCGTCGGGCAAAGCGTAATTATGGCGAATAACGTTGCTGCTGCCCCAGCTGACCACCTCGTAGCGGTGATACTGGCTCTCGCCGGCCTTTTTAAAAATGATCCACGGATGGACGGCGAACAGTCCACGCCAGCCAAAGGTCGGCGCGGTATAAACCTGCACGATGGCCGTATCGATAAACTTCTGCGGATCGGGCGCCATCTCTGCCGAATCACGTCTGGCTGTGGACCAATGTTGGCCATTGATGGCGACGCCGCTGTGGGTCGCCTTAACGTAGCTCTGCGCGAAAGAGAGCAGCAGCATACAGATAAAACTGATACCTATCACTTTTACAAGGAACATAATACCTTTGGCTGCCCGCAGCTGCGGGTCGGATCAGAGAGTGGGATAACATCAGCGAGCAGCATGCTGTCGCTTAAGGTGTGAGCAGAATCACATTACTGAAAACCGGCGCGGCATTCAATCTTTGTCCACCGCATGCCGTCGTGAGTAAAATTCACAAAAACCGGCCGGTTGCCCGGCCTTTTAGTTATTCGTCAGTTAATTGCTCTGGCTGGCAACCGTACAGCTCCGCCAGCTTGTGCAAATTAAAATTGCGTGGTCTCTCGCTTTTTTCCATGGCTGATACAGAAGCCTGAGTAATGTTCAGCGCCTCAGCGACCTGCTTTTGGGTCAGGCCACGATAAAGACGCCACGCCGCATGAAGCGTTACGCCTTTTTGCACAGAAATATCGACTACCTCGCCGGGGATAAAAGCATCATCATTTTTTCCCGCAACATAGGGTACTGATTCCCATAATTCAGCCAGATCGGCGCTTTGCGTTAGTTTTTCAAATAGCGCTATTGGCACTATTGCCGCCTTGCGATTTCCGGCGCTGTCAGTGATGAATTCAATCATATCGTTTCTCATTGTAGTAGACCGGCAATAATGAAGTTATTTAAGACAAATTCGGCAAATCGAATTTTATTCAATAAGTTTTGCTGGTACGCCTCGCAATTTGCTGGATGGCAATGATTTTGGGTTCCCCGTCTTTTACATAGTCGAATAATACCCGATAGTTACCCCATCTTAGCCGGTAATCGGCTTCACCTGCCGTCAAGGGCTTTACGTCCAGATTTGGCGTGTGCAGCGGAAAATTTTTTAACTCATTCACCGCTGCGTTAATCGCTTCTCTGTCGCTTTTGCTTTTGATAGCAAGAAGTTGTTTCCGCGCTGCTTTGCGCCATTTCAGTTCCGGCATTCCTTGCCCACCTTTTAGAGGATACATCCTTATCAAACTCGATAAATATAGATATTATATTCTATGAGAACAACATAAAAATAGAACTACGTCGTGTTTTTATCTATAAAAACTGGCGACGGCTATTGTATCCGGGACTGCGAGGGCTGTAGCTATACACCCGCCGTGACCTGTTTGTACATAACGGTAGTCGCTTCCGGTTCGCCACGGGTCGAGAGAGCAAAATACGGGATCTGCCCGCAAACCTGCCAGCCCTGCGCAAGGTAAAGCTGCTCGGCCGCATCGCCGGAGCGCGTATCAAGCACCAGCAGCGTTTTGCCCTCCTGCTCCGCCAGCCGTTCAGCGCGGCCTAACAGCTCACGAGCGATGCCCTGCCGTCTGGCATCAGGATGTACCAGCAATTTGGCGATTTCTGCGCGATGAGAGCCGTTTGGCTTGCCGCAAAATTCTACGATGACCGTGCCGACAATCTCCTGCTGTCGACGTGCAACCAGCAGCCGCTTTTCGCCGCTGGCGAGGCTGGCGATTACCCCTGTCCAGAACTGTTTCATAGGTGCAGGTTCGTTACTGACAAAGCCGATACTGGCGCCCAGCGCAACACAAGCGCTCAATACATTGTATAATTCATCTTGGCCTTTAGCGGCCTCTTCTGCGGTAAGAAGCGAATAAGTGATAGTGGTCATAAGTAGCAGATCGTCCTGTAAATCGTGCTTTGGCGACACGTGGATTAACGGGTAGACTACCGTTATCGTGCGTGACGGAGACTGAGGGTTTCCCGCCACGTTTCAACAAGATATACGACGTGGCGCCTCGCCCGGCAAGTTGTACAATTAAATAATAGTTGTACAACAATAGAGAGTTGGTTAGGCTCAGGGGAGTCAAACAGGTTTAAGGAAAGGCATGGCTTTATACAGTATTGGTGACGTCGCCGAACGCTGTCGGATAAATCCTGTTACGCTTCGTGCGTGGCAGCGCCGCTACGGTTTGCTGAAACCGCAGCGCACCGAAGGCGGCCATCGTCAGTTTGATGATGAAGATATACAGCGTATTGAAGAGATTAAACGCTGGATAGAGAGCGGCGTACCGGTAGGCAAAGTTAAAGCGCTGCTGGAAGGCGAAAGCGTTAACGCGCACGACGGCTGGATGACGCTACAGGAAGAGATGATGACGGTATTGCGTCACGTCAGGCCCGCTAAGCTCAGAGCAAAAGTGGCAACGGCCGGTCGGGAACATCCGGCGGCGGCGCTGATTGACCATGTTTTTATTCCTATCCGCCAGCGACTGAACCTGGATCAAAATACGGCCAGAACGATGTGCAGCCTGCTTGACGGCATCCTGATCGATTACGTGACCTTCTGCCTTGCAGGCAGCCGCAAGAAGCCCGGCAAGGATGCGCTGATTATCGGCTGGGGCACGGAAGATCGTACGCGCATCTGGCTGGAGGCCTGGCGTCTGTCGCAGCAGGGCTGGCGTATGGAAGTGCTGGCCGAACCGCTGGAGATGCCGCGTCCTGAACTTTTTCCCGGCCAGCAGCTGTTTATTTTCACCGGGAAACCTCTGACGCGCCGCCAGCAGGAGCAGATCGCCCACTGGCAGGAACAGGGCTACGCCGTGGCGCATCAGGCCGCTTAGCTTTATGGTCATCGTCGCCAGCGCCCTGCTGGCCTCGTCTGCTTTCTCCTGCTAAAAACCAGCAAAGGCTTAACGTCCGCTCAGTAAAAGCGATATACTTTGCTCTCTTTTTTACGGCAGGCGGATAACGGTATGAACTGGCAGAAAATCGGCGTAATTTTTATCTTCTTAATGATGGCGCTGGGCGGTATCGGCGGCGTCATGCTGACCGGCTACACCATCCTTATTCGCGCTTAAACCGCCGTAGCAGGCGCTCGAAAAGGCGGTCCGTCACGATCGCCAGCAGCGCTACCAGGCAGGCTCCCTGTAAGATATAGGCGGTATTAAAGCCGCTCAGCCCGATAATCACCGGCGATCCCAGCGTGTTAGCGCCCACCGTTGAAGCGATGGTGGCCGTGCCGATATTAATAATCACCGAAGTGCGGATCCCGGCCAGGATCACCGGCGCGGCCAGCGGCAGCTCTACCTTAAACAGTATTTGACGCGGACTCATACCGACGCCCGCCGCCACCTCGCGCAAAGTCGGCGGCACCGCGTCAATACCGGCCAGCGTGCCCTGTAAGATCGGCAGCAGCCCATACAACAGCAGCGCGACCATTGCAGGCTGTTCGCCAAAGCCGATAACCGGCACCGCCAGCGCCAGCACGGCCACCGGCGGGAAGGTCTGGCCTGCGGCCACCAGCGTTTCTACTACCGAGCGAAACGCCTTTCCCGCCCGGCGCGTTACCGCAATACCGGCGCCCAAACCCACTATCACCGCAGCGAAGCTAGAGAACGCCACCAGCCGGATATGCGCCAGCGCCAGCCGGATAAAGCTTTCCTGCTGGTAAAGCGGCCTGTCGAGCTGGGGAAAAGCGCGCGCGAACAGCGGGCCGCTATAGGGCATCAGCAGCAGCAGCGCTACAAACAGTAAAATCAGCCAGAGGAGCGGATCGCGAAGCAGGCGCATATTATGGCTTCTTCTGTCGCAGTAAATCGGCAAAATGCAGCACGCCGAGCGGCTGCTGATTGCTGTCCCGTACCGCCAGCCGGTCGGTTCCACGTGCGATAAACAGCGACAGGGCTTCGCGCAGCGTCAGCGTTTCCGCAATGCTTTCCTCCTCCAGCCACTCGCCGCGCCGCGCCGCCTCACCGGCCAGCCCCAGCGAAAGCAGGCGAATACCCCATTCGCTCTGGCCGAAAAAGCGACGCACAAAGTCATTAACGGGTTTTGTCAGCAGCGCCGTCGGCGTGCCCTGCTGCACCACTTTGCCGCCGTCCATTAAGACCAGCCGGTCTGCCAGCGCCAGCGCCTCGTCGATATCGTGCGTTACCAGCACTATCGTCTTGCCGGAAAGGCGATGAATACGGGCAATTTCCTGCTGAAGCGTGGCGCGAGTCACCGGATCGAGCGCGCCGAAAGGCTCATCCATCAGCAGCACTTCCGGATCGGCTGCCAGCGCTCTCGCCACGCCAATACGCTGCTGCTGCCCGCCGGAAAGCTGATGCGGATAGCGATGGCGAAACGTCTCTTCCATATTCAGCAAGGCCAGCAGTTCACTGACGCGCGCGTCGATTTGCGGCTTGCTCCAGCCCAGCAGTTTCGGCACGGTGGCGATATTTTTTTCTACCGTCCAGTGCGGGAAAAGCCCGGTGGACTGGATAACGTAGCCCATTCGCCGCCGCAGCGCCTGCGGGTCGAAGCGACGGATCTCTTCGCCGCCAAAACGTATCGCGCCCTTATCGTGTTCGATCAAACGATTAATCATCTTCAGCGTGGTCGATTTACCGCAGCCGGACGTGCCGATCAGCACGGTAAATTCGCCTTTGGCGATATGCAGCGTCAAATCGCTGACCGCCGCCTTGCCCGCAAAATATTTACTCACCTCTTTGAATTCAATCACTGGCGTTGTATCCCGGAGAGCAACAGCTTAAATAACGTATCCACCGCCACCGCCAGGGCGATAACAGGGATCACCCCCAACATGACCAGATCCAGCGCGCTGCTGAGCAGGCCCTGAAAAATGACGGCCCCGAAGCCGCCCGCCCCGATCAGCGCGGCGATAACCGCCATGCCGATGGTTTGCACCGCCGTGACGCGCAGACCGGCAAGTAGTACCGGCAGCGCCAGCGGCACCTCGACCTGGCGGAATATCTGGCCGCCGCTCATGCCCATGCCCCGCGCGGTTTCAATCACCGCTTGCGGCACGTTCTGCAACCCGCTGACGACGCTACGCACCAGCGGCAGCAGCGCATAGAGCACCAGCGCGATTAGCGCGGGCGCCATACCGATGCCGCTGATACCTAACGTGGTCAGTGCCGGAAACTCGCGCGCCAGCCCGCTGAGCGGGGCGATAAGCAGGCCAAACAGCGCGACGGAAGGCACGGTCTGAATGATATTCAGCGTGGCGAAAACCGATGACTGTATGGCCGGACGACGACAGCAGTACCAGCCCAGCGGCACGCCCATCAGCAGCGCCGGCAAAAGCGTGCCGCCCAAAATCAGCAGGTGTCGTGACAGCGCCTGGTCGAAGACATCGCGCCGGTTGGCATACTCTTTCAGCAGGGAAAGCGCGTCGAGCTGGCCGCTCAGCAGCAAAAAGATCGCCGGCAGCCAGATCTGCGCGTTCAGCAGCAAACGCCATAACGCCTGTCGGGTCAAACGGCTGATGGCATCTGTCGCCATCAGCAGCGCCAGCGCGGCTGCCAGCCAGAAGCCGCTGCCCAGAGAGGTTCTTGCCAGCGGATGGCCCTGCTGCGCCAGCGAGGCGGCCGCATAACCGCCAGCGGCGATCAGCGCGATAAACAGCGTTTCGCTACAGAGCAGCGTTAAGGCCAGGCTGGTGCGCTTCTGCGGCCAAAAAGCGAGCAGCATCAGTAACAATGCGGGCAGCAACAGCCACCAGCCCAGGCCGTTGGCTACCTGTTGCAGCCCAAGCGGCTGACCGGAAACAAGCCGGTTCGGCGCCCAGTTGAGAAACGGCAGCGCCGTCAGCGCTGCCGTCAGCAGCAGCGCCAGCGTCAACGTAACGCGGTTATGTACCCGAATAGTCATTTTGCCGCGCGTGGCTACAGATTTTTCTGTTGCAGATAGTCGGCGGCCACTTTTTTCGCGTCCATCCCTTCTACCGCAATTTTGGCATTAAGCTGCTGCAGCGTTTTTTCATCCAGCGAGGCGAAAACCGGCTTCAGCCAGTCGCCGATTTGCGGATACGCTTTCAGCACCGCTTCGCGGATAACCGGCGTCGGCGCGTATACGGGCTGCACGCCCTTGGGATCGCTCAGCGTTTGCAGGCCAAGCGCCGCTACCGGGCCGTCGGTGCCGTAAGCCATCGCCGCGTTAACGCCGGAGGTTTGCTGCGCTGCCGCTTTCAGCGTAACGGCCGTATCGCCGCCCGCCAGCGACAGCAGCTGATCCTGATCCAGCTTAAACTGATAGGCACGCTCAAAAGCGGGCAGCGCGTCGGGCCTTTCGATAAACTCCGCCGAGGCCGCCAGCTTAAATTCGCCGCCGCTTTTCAGCCAGGCACTGAGATCGGCCAGCGTGGCGAGCTTGTTTTTCTGCGCCACATCGCCGCGTACCGCGATGGTCCATGTATTGTTAGCGGGCGACGGCGTCAGCCAGATCAGATGATTTTTCTCGCCGTCGAGCTTCTTAACCAGCTGATAGCCTGCCTGGGCATTTTTCCAGGCGGGGTTTTTCTCGTCGTGGAAGAAGAAAGCGCCGTTGCCGGTATATTCCGGATAGATATCCAGTTCGCCCGCCGTGATGGCGCCCCTGACGACCTGCGTATTTCCCAGCTGAATTTTGTTCACGGTTTTTACGCCGTGTTTATCCAGCACCTGTAAAATCAGGTTGCCCAGCAGCGAACCTTCCGTATCAATTTTCGACCCGACCTTTACCGCCTCCGCCGCCTGCGCGCCGCCCGCCATCGCCAGCCAAACCGCCAGCGCCAGCGCGCCGCCCAATCTTATGCTTTTAGCCATTTCGCGTTTCCCTGTTATCGACTCAGCTTCAAGAGTAGCTGAAGAATTAACCACTTAAAACCGCCGCCTTACAACTAAATTACATTGCACCGTTTGGTTGTAACTTATAACGAGCGGGAATTTAACTCTGCCAGCGCCGGGAGTATGCTCACAAACCACACCACTAAAACTGAATATAACCTCATGACTGACTTAACGGCTGAATCGCATGTCGCCACGGCAGGGAGCGAGCCAACGGGCGAAACGTTGTTTATCCGTCAGGCTGCGGACGTTGCAACGCTGGTCAACAACAGTACCCAGGCGCGTAGCAATGCGCATATCGTGATCGCGATTGCGCTGGGTGGCGTGTTTCTGGACGCCTACGATCTGGGCGCGCTGGCGTTTGGCATGAAGGACGTAACCAAAGAGTTTGGCCTGACGCCTGCGGGCGCAGGCATGGTGGCTTCCGCTATTGCCTTTGGCGCTATCGTCGGCGCGCTGATTGGCGGCTATCTCACCGATAAAATTGGCCGCTACCGCGTGTTTATGGCCGATATGTTTTTCTTTGTGGTGGCCGCGCTGGCCTGCGCTTTTGCGCCAAACGAATACGTACTGGCGGGCGCGCGTTTTGTGATGGGGCTGGGCGTGGGCATCGATCTGCCGGTAGCGATGGCTTTTTTAGCGGAGTTCTCGAAGCTGAAAGGACGAGGCAACAAGGCGGCCAGCATTGCCATGTGGTGCCCTACCTGGTATGCCGCTATTTCTGTCTCTTATCTGCTGGTGCTGTTTTTTTACTCGGTGCTACCGGAAGCACAGGCGGGCTGGCTGTGGCGGATTATCCTGGGCTTTGGCGCGGTACCCGCGCTGCTGATTATCGCCGTTCGCAGCCGCTATATGAGCGAATCGCCCGTCTGGGCCGCTAACCAGGGCGATTTGCATGGTGCGGCCGCTATTTTACGGCGCTCTTACGGCATCAATGCGCAGGTGGCGAAAGAAGCCGATCTGACGCCCGCCGTGCCGGTTCGTCGCGCCAGCTGGCGCAACTATGGCGAACTGTTTAAGGGCATTTACCTGCGTCGTACGCTGCTCGCTACCGTTACCGCCGTCGCTTCGGCTTTCGCCTATAACGCCGTTGCGTTTGGATTGCCGGTGATCCTCTCCAGCTTTCTGGCGCAGTCGATGCTGACCACCATCCTGGTCTCGCTGGCGCTGAATCTGCTGTTCGCCTTTGTTGGCGGGCTGCTGGCGGTACGTTTAGTGCCGCGTCTGGGCGCCTGGCGGATGACGGTAGCCGGCTACGGCTGCCAGTTTGTGGCGCTGCTCGGCCTGGCGCTGGTAGGCAGGCCGGACGACGGCACGCAGGCGGCGGTGTCTGTCGCCATGCTGGCGCTGTTTCTGCTGGGCCAGGGCTTTGGGCCAGGCTCGCATACCATGACTTTTGCCTCGCTTAGCTATCCAACCTCGCTACGCGGCGTGGGCGTGGGTATGAACCAGACGCTGATGCGCGGCAGCTCTACCCTGTCGCTGTTTCTGTTTCCGCTGCTGTCGGCGGCGCTGGGTACTAACGTATTCTGGGTTATCGGCTTTGCGCCGCTGGCGGGCCTGCTGGCGCTGCTGCTGGTACGCTGGGAGCCGTCAGGCTACGACGTGGACGCCGAGGATTTTACGGCTGAACCGCCAGCGCGGCCGCAGTAAAGCGGGCAAATTCGGCGGGGATGCGGGCAAAGGTATGCAGAAACCACGGCGTAAAACGCTCGGGGTGCGCCGCCATTTCCTGCTGAATTTCCGGCAGCGAAGCGTAGCGCCAGTCGTCTGCTTCTTCCGGATTAGGCTGCGGCAGCTCATCGCTCAGGGTAAACAGGACGTGACCATATTCATGTTCGATCAGGCCATTTGCCAGCGGCAGGTAATAGCTCAGCTCAAACATGGGCTGTAGCCTCAGCGATAACCCCATTTCTTCATTGAGGCGTCGCTCGGCCGCGTGTCGCGTCGACTCTTCCGGGTAAGGATGGCCGCAGGTGGTGTTGCTCCACAGCCCGCCGCAGTGGTATTTACCGCTGGCGCGCTGTTGCAGCAGCAGCTGATGGTGGGAGTTAAACACGTAAACGGTGACCGCGCGATGCAGCAATCCTTTCTGATGAACCTCAAGCTTTTCCATTCGACCGATGGCGCGATCCTGGTCATCGACCAGGATAACTTCGATTGCAGACATGCACACCTCTTAAGAATTATCTCAGATAATTGTGGCATATCTTTGGCGGCCGTGGCTGGGTAAAATCGTGCGAAAGTATGACGGCTTAGCCAGCCGGCGGATCCACCAGCTCGGGCCGCGCCCGGAAGACAGGATTACACCCCGCCTCGGTTAAGCGTTCCACTAATTGCAGGCCGCCTTGTGGTTCCTGTTCGACGAATTCCTGCTCGGCGGCCGTCACCGGCGTGGCCCATAACAGCGTCACTTTTTCTCCTTCGCGCGGCGGCAGTGTGAAACTGTCGCCCAGCGAGGCCGAAAGCAAAAAGCCTTCAAAACCTATCGGCGCGACGGCGGAAGAGAGCGTGTGCCCTTCGCCCAGCCAGCTGAGGCGCGCCCAGGGAAAATGCGCAAAGCTTGCCAGCGCGCTGGCCATCTGCACCGCGTTCTCTTCGCTCATCACCTCGCCGTCGATCGCCATCGCCAGCTCGATACGGCGATGATCGGCAGCGTCTTTATCCTTATAGAGGAAATCGATCCACGGCATGGGCCGGATGCTCATACCCAGCGTCAGAAAATACCAGTTGCCCTGATGATAGTGCTGCGAGATGGCCATTGGCGGCCAGCTGCCCTGGTCGATAGCGTAGTACTTTAGCGACTCGCCATATTGCGCCTCGTAGCAGCGCAGCATTTCTCGCTGAATGCCTTCCCACGGCTGGGCATCCTGCCAGTCGCGCCAGAAAAGACGATCTTTCTCCGCCCGCGCGTACCAGCTGTTGGTAGAGGCGGAACCCAGCGGCGCGGTCAGCCGGTTCTCTTTGATGCAGCCAGCGGAAAAGCTGACCTGTTTATCCTGATACAGGCTCCAGCCGGGAATAACCGCCAGCAGCTGCCCCTGATACCAGAGCGCCGCACCGTCATCGCCGGGCGTCCAGATAACCTGCAGGCCTGCCGGATGCAATATCGGCTCCGCTTCCAGCGTGCGGCAGTATTCGGCGCTGAGCAGCGGCGGAATGCCCTGCGCCATCGCCTCGCTGTCTTCCTGCGCGGGCGCAGGCAGCAGGTTTCTCAGCCAACAGCCGCGCACGGCAAACTGGCCGCGAAACGGCTCGGCCGGACGAATGTAAAAATAGGCGGTGCGCTCATCCTGCTCAACCGTGGCAATAAGGGTTTGTTGCTGATTAAAGACTTCAGCCAGCCGGTACGTCTGTGTCATAGCGCCTCGACAAGGGTTCAGGGTCATCCCTTTTCCCGGAATTTCCCGGAGAATAGAGCAGGATGCCCGTGCGCGCCATGTCACAACAAGGGTAATAATCTCAAATTTCGCGCCCCATGCGCTGCATGGCACGATAATAGCCGCCGCGACGCACGCACCAGCGCAGCCCGGACGCCAGCCATTTCATCCGCTGGCGGATTAGCGCCCGCCGCCAGCCGGAAAAGCGAAAGCCAAACTGCTGCTGCGTCCATTCGGGCAAAAGCTCAATGCCCGCCATCATCATAGTGCGCATGGCCGGACGCGCCTGCCAGCTCGGCGCGGGCATGGTCAGCAGCACGGCGAGCACCGCTCTGGTGCGCTCGTCACAGCGCAGCTGCGGCCGCATCGCCGTCAGATAAGCCTCAACTTCCTGTACCGTTTTCGGCACCTGCTTCGCACCCAGCGCTTCGGCCACCACGGCGGCCTCCGCATAATAGCGATCCTGATCTTCTCTGCTGAGCAGCGGATTTTTATAGCGCAGATGGGCAGCCAGAAAGCGGCTGGTCTCTGCGACGTGCACCCAGGTCAACAGCGCCGGATCGCTGGCCGCATAGGCGTTGCCCTGGCCGTCCACGCCCGTTACCCGCAGATGGATCCGCTTTACGCGCTCGATTAACGTGTGGGCGTCCGCCGTGTTGCCAAAGGTGGTCACGGCGATAAACTGGCTGGTGCGCCGCAGTCTGCCTGACATATCCTCACGAAAGGTTGAGTGATCCCAGACGCCTGCCAGCGCCTGCGGATGCAGCATCTGCATCAGCAGCGCGGAGATACCGCCGCACAGCATCGACGAGAAATCGCCGTGCACCTGCCAGATAACGCTGTCCGGCCCGTAAAGACCGGGATCGCCAGGCGGCTGGCTGAGGTCGAAGTCGTTCATCGCCAGCCCGTTCAGGCGAAAGACCTGCTGCTGGATCCTGTCTCTGAGTGAAAGCATTATTTTCCTGATTTTGGGGCGTTAATGACGTCTGATACAGCCCAGGCTGCGTTTTCGGGCAGTTCATCTTCGTGCCAACGTGACATCCGGCCTTGCCGATGTAATAAATTATATAATATTCCTTTGTTCTTTTTTAGACTTTGCAAGCAAGATGATACTTCGTTATATTTCTCGAGTAGCTTACTCAGCCTTTAAATCAGATATCAAAAGGATAAGGGAATATGCTTGAACCAGAAAAAGGATTATTAACCTTCAGAGCTGAAGGCAGCAATAGTAAATATACCAAAAGCGCGCGCCCTATGCTGGCTGGTGCACATAACAATCCACAGGAACTTATTAATTATATAAGAAATACGCCGGCCCTTCGTGATGATGAGCCTGCCAGACAAAGAGTAAACTATTTACTGGAGTCGCGATGAAAAAATCTCTCGCGTTCGTATTACTTATCTGCCAGGCGAGCTTTGCTCAGGAGAATTGCGCGACGATCACCAATAGCGAGCAGTACTATAACTGCTCATATATCAAAAAGGAGGCCGCTACCAAAAGGCTGGATGCTGTTTACAGTAAGTATTTAACTGAAGTTACTCATAGCTACACTGAGCATAAAAATATTGGTGAGGATCTTCTGGCTAAAATTAAAAAATCTCAGGTAGCATGGCTTAATTATATGCACGCTACTTGTGATATTTATGCCTTTCAGATCGACGAAAATAACCAGCGTCATACCGCGGCAATTAATCAATGTGTTACTGATATGTCGGAAAAAAGAGTCACGGAGCTGGCAGAAATGATAGCCAATATTTAACCAGTACAAGCCACGCCAGCCGGTATGCTCACCGTTAGTTGCCCGGATTTTCTTGCCGCCAGGGGGCAGGAATGTACAAACGCCGTCTACGGTAGCAAATCGGCGGCCATACCACGACGAAATGCACAAATGCCCTCTGCAGCGGCAAGCTGGCGATCGTAGCGGCGGCGAAAGCTTTCCAGCTGTTATCCAGATTATGTAAAAAGGTCACGCGTGGTTCCTGACTGAAAAATCCACCATATCGGTGCGGAAACTTCGCATCACAGGGAGAGTCGGGCGCAGGTAAAAAGTTTGATTGCGCTTAATTCCGCACGCAATAACCTTTATGCTTATCCGCTTTAACCCGCAGGGAAAAGGAAAAGCCATGAGTATCACTATCCGCCAGGCCCGTCCGGCAGACGCGCAAACCATTTACGCGATGATTTATGAACTGGCCGTTTATGAAAAAGCGCCGGAAGAAGTTGTGACCACGCCGGAGGAAATTCGCGAGACGCTGTTTGGCGCAGAAAGCAAAACCGAAGCGCTGATTTGCGAAGTGGACGGCACCGCCGTCGGCTATGCGGTGTTTTTTACCAGCTACTCAACCTGGCTTGGCCGCAACGGCATTTATCTGGAAGATCTCTATATTTCGCCCGATGCGCGCGGCAACGGCGCGGGCAAAGCGCTGATTAAGCATATTGCGCAGCTGGCCGTGCAGCGCCGCTGCGGTCGTCTGGAGTGGAGCGTGCTGGACTGGAATCAGCCCGCTATCGACTTCTATTTAAGCATTGGCGCCGTGGCGCAAAGCGAATGGGTGCGTTATCGCCTGGACGGCGACGCGCTGCTGAAATTTGCCGAAGCAGGAAAGTGAAAAGGAGGCGAATATTCGCCTCCTGATGTCTACAGCCGGGCCTTCACGCCCGGTTTTTACAGGTAATCAAATTCCACATCGCTGGTGTGAACAGAATCCAGCCCGATCATCACGCTGAATTTACCCGGTTCCGCCACCTGCTGCATTTTGGCGTTCCAGAATTTAAGCGCCTTCACGTCAACAGGGAAGGTCACGGTCTGCGACTCGCCCGCTTTCAGCATAATGCGCTTAAAGCCCTTCAGCTCCTTCACCGGGCGGCTAACGCTGGCGACCTGGTCACGCAGGTAAAGCTGCACCACGGTCGCGCCGTCAAGCTTGCCGGTGTTGGTCACCGTGACCGAAGCCGAAACCTGACCGTTACGCGGCATGGTTTTAGCCGAAAGCGTGACCGGCGATACCGTAAAGCTGGTATAGCTCAGCCCGTAGCCAAACGGATAAAGCGGGCCATTCTCTGCATCATAGTAATGCGAGGTATATTTGTTCGGCCTTGCCGGATCGTAAGGCCGCCCCGTGTTCAGGTGGTTGTAGTAGATTGGGATCTGCCCTACCGAACGAGGGAAAGACATCGGCAGCTTGCCGGACGGATTGTAATCGCCGAACAGCACGTCCGCGATGGCGTTGCCGCCTTCGGTGCCGCTGAACCAGGTTTCCAGCAGCGCATCCGCTTCGCGGCTCTCTTTAACGATAGCCAGCGGGCGCCCGTTCATCAGCACCAGCACCAGCGGCTTGCCGGTCGCCTTCAGCGCGCTAATCAGCGCCTGCTGCGAAGGCGGAATGGTGATATCGCTGCGGCTGGACGCTTCATGTGCCATGCCCTGCGCTTCGCCCACGACGGCAACCACCACATCCGCTTTTTTCGCCGTCTCTACCGCTTCGTCCAACAGCTGCTGCGGGGTGCGCGCATCTACCGTGACCGCTTTTTCATAGAGGTTCAGAAAGTCCTGAATGCCCTTGTTGTCGCTGACGTTAGCGCCTTTGGCGTAAAGCAGCGTGGCTTTGCCTGCGGTAGCGTTTTTAATGCCTTGCATGACGGTAACGGACTGCGAGGCGACGCCTGCCGCCGACCAGCTGCCCATAATATCGCGCTGGCTGTCGGCCAGCGGGCCGATCAGCGCGATAGTGCCCGCTTTTTTCAGCGGCAGCGTGTCATTGCGGTTTTTCAGCAGCACGATGCTTTTGCGAGCGACATCACGCGCTTCCGGCCGGTGTAAGCGGCTTTCGGCATTGGTGTCTTTGGGATCGCTCTCCGCCGGGCCAAGATGACTGTAGGGATCGTTAAACAGTCCCATATCATATTTGACGTTAAGCACATGGCGCGTGGCATCGTCGATATCCGCCATGCTGACCGCGCCGCTTTTTACCAGGTTCGGCAGATACTTGCTGTAGTATTCGTCGCTCATGCTCATATTCACGCCGGACTGGATGGCGACACGTACGGCATCCTGCGGATCGCTGGCCACGCCGTGCTTCATCAGCTCTTTGATCGCGCCGTGATCGCTGATGGTGATACCTTTGAACTTCCAGTCATCCCGCAGCAAATCTTTCAGCAGCCAGCTATTGGAAGTGGCAGGCACGCCGTTGATTGAATTCAGTGAGACCATCACGCCGCCGCTGCCCGCGTCCAGCGCCGCTTTGTAAGGCGGCAGATAGTCCTGCGCCAGCCGCTGCGGGCTCATATCCACCGTGTTGTAATCGCGACCGCCCTCTACCGCACCATAGGCGGCGAAGTGCTTCACGCTGGTCATCACCGAATAGCGATCCGCCGGGCTTTTGCCCTGCATGGATTCCACCAGCATGCGGCCCATCTCCGAGGTCAGCCAGGTATCCTCGCCGAACCCTTCCGATACCCTGCCCCAGCGCGGTTCGCGCGTGACGTCCACCATCGGCGCCCAGGTCATGTTCAGGCCGTCGTCCGCCGCTTCATAAGCCGACACGCGCCCCACGGTTGCGATAGCATCCAGATCCCAGCTTGCCGCCAGCGCCAGCGGAATAGGGAAAACGGTACGCTGACCGTGCACCACGTCATAGGCAAAGAACAGCGGAATTTTCAGGCGGCTGAGCTGCATCGCCTGATCCTGCATCGCGCGGATATCGTGGCGCGTGACGGTATTAAAGATCGCGCCGACCTGCTCTTGCTTGATCATTTCCCGGATAGCCTCTTTCGGGTTATCCGGGCCGACGCTGATTAACCGGAGCTGGCCGATTTTTTCATCCAGCGTCATTTTCTGCAGGAGGTTGCTCACAAAGGCATCGCGAGCTTCGGGCGTCAGCGGGTGCTGCCCGTGGTTATCGTCGGCAAAGGCAGGCTGTAGCGCCAGCGCAACGGCGAAGCTAACAGAACAAATCCATTTCATCAGGGTAGTTTCTCTCAGGTAAACGACAGAAAATCGTGCGGCGAGTGTGCCATAAGTTGAGGATAGCAGGTAGTTTTCAAGCCGGTTGAGCCTGCTTTAGTTCAGCGGTGCTAAAGTTAGGGCGTGCGATAAAAAAGGACACAAGGATATGAACAGACCCTCATCAACCGGCAGCAGGCTGGTTTCGGAACTGGGCCGCATCGTCGGCCGCGCCCACTTGCTGACCGATCCGCAAAAAACCGAACGCTACCGCAAAGGCTTCCGCTCTGGCGAAGGCGAAGCGCTGGCCGTGGTGTTTCCCGGCACGCTGCTGGAACAGTGGCGCATTTTACAGGCCTGCGTGGCGGCAGATGTCATCGTGCTGATGCAGGCGGCCAATACCGGCCTTACCGAAGGCTCGACGCCAAACGGCAACGATTACGATCGCGACATCGTGATTGTCAGCACCCGCCGGATGGATAAAATTCAGCTGCTGGATGACGGCAAACAGGTGCTGGCGTTTCCCGGCAGCACGCTTTATCAGCTGGAAAAAATCCTTAAGCCGCTGGGGCGCGAACCGCATTCGGTGATTGGCTCCTCCTGCATTGGCGCGTCGGTGCTGGGCGGCATCTGCAACAACTCCGGCGGTTCGCTGATTAAGCGCGGCCCGGCCTACAGCGAAATGGCGCTCTATGCGCAAAAAGATGCCAGCGGCAGGCTGGTGCTGGTAAACCATCTTGGTATTGAGCTGGGCAGCACGCCGGAGCAAATTCTCAGCCGGCTTGATGATGAAACCTGGCGGCCTGAAGATGTGCGCTACGACAGGCGACACGCGTCGGATCACGACTACGCGGAACGCGTGCGCGAAGTCGAGGCGGATACGCCCTCCCGCTTTAACGCCGATGCGCGGCGGCTGTTTGAGGCTTCCGGCTGTGCGGGCAAGCTGGCCGTCTTCGCCGTGCGGCTGGATACCTTCACCAGCGAAAAAGCCCAGCAGGTTTTTTATATCGGCACCAATCAGCCTGCCGTGCTGGACGAGCTGCGCCGCCATATCCTGCAACACTTTAACGAACTGCCGGTGGCAGGCGAATATCTGCACCGCGATATGTTTGATATTGCCGAAACTTACGGTAAAGACACCTTTGTGATGATCGATAAACTCGGCACCGATAAAATGCCGCTGTTTTTCGCGCTGAAAGGCCATACCGACGCGCTGCTGAAGCGCTTCTCGTTTATTAAGCCCAACCTTACCGACCGCGTGATGCAAAAAATCAGCGGCCTGCTGCCTTCACACCTTCCCGCCAGGCTGAAAGCTTACCGCGATCGTTTCGAGCATCATCTGATGTTGAAAATGGCCGGGCCGGGCGTGGAGGAAGCGCGCCAGTACCTGAAAGATTATTTTCAGCAGGCGGACGGCGACTATTTTGAGTGCACGCCGGAAGAAGGCGGCAAGGCCTTTTTGCATCGCTTTGCCGCAGCGGGCGCGGCCGTTCGCTATCATGCGGTGCATCAGCAGGAAGTGGAGGATATTCTGGCGCTGGATATCGCCCTGCGCCGCAACGATCGAGACTGGTTTGAAAAGCTGCCGCCGGAATTTGACGACGCGCTGGTGCATCGTCTCTATTACGGCCACTTTTTCTGCCACGTCTTCCATCAGGATTACATCGTGAAAAAGGGCGTTGACGCGCATGCCCTGAAGGAGAAGATGTTGCAGATCCTCAGCGAGCGCGGCGCGGAATATCCTGCCGAACATAACGTAGGCCATCTTTACCAGGCCAAACCGCAGCTGAAAGCTTTTTATCAGCAGCTCGATCCCACCAACAGTTTTAACCCCGGCATCGGCAAAACCACCCGGGCGAAAAACTGGGCGGAGTGTGGCTGTACAGGGAAAGCGGAACGCTAAGCCAGATAGCGGCATGACCGATAGGCATGCCGCCTCAGACTGCTGACAAAGATAAAGAATACGTGCGAACCGGACTTTTTGCAGCGAAACCGCAGCCCCGCAGCAGCAGAGGCTGAGCGGATAAGCGGACCGTTTTGGCGCATGGACGCGCCAAACGAGCCTGGAGGGACGTGCGCGTCCGTGTTCCGATCTGCCTCTGCTGCTTTTCACCGGCCCGAACGCGACCTGGTGACAGCATATGAGTTTGTCAGTAATCTCCTGCGGCATATGCCGCCTGGCGTTTACGCCTCGCCGTCCTGCACCACCACTTTCTGACCGTTACGCTGCTCGACGATCATCGTCTGCGGCGTGGAAAGCACGATGCCTTCTTTGCGCAGCCGCGTCAGAATATCAAACAGCAGATCGCTCTTCGCGCCGGAAACCTGGCGCGGACTGGTGACGTTGCCGGTCACCGACAGCACAATGCCGGCCGGGGTAAGATCCTTAAAGGTGACGGAAGGCTCCGGCGTATCCAGAATGCGCTCGTTATCGACATAAACGTCCAGCAGCAGCTGGCGCACCTTGACCGGATCGATATCCAGCGGGAACGTCAGCGTAATGGTCGCCACGCCCTGCGCGTTACCCATTGTCGCGTTACGCACGTTCTGCGAGATAAACTGCGAGTTCGGCACGATCACCGTGGATTTATCGCCCAGCTGGATCTCGGTGGCGCGCACGTTAATACGACGGATATCCCCTTCAATGCCGCTGATACTGACCAGATCGCCCACTTTTACCGGCCGTTCGGTCAGCAGGATCAGACCAGAGATAAAGTTTTTAACGATTTCCTGCAGGCCGAAACCGATACCGACCGACAGGGCGCTGACGATCCAGGCCAGCTTGTTCCATTGCAGCCCCATCACCGACAGCGCCAGCAGGATCACCAACACATAGCCCAGGTTACTGAACAGCGTAATCAGCGACACCCGCATCCCGGTGTCCATAGTGGTTTTCGGCAGGAAATCCTGATCCAGCCAGCGGCGAGCCGAACGCAGCACGTAGATGCCGACAATCAGGCACAGCAGCGCGTTCAGCACGTGCGCCGGCACGATGTTCAGCGACTCCAGCCCTTTGCCGCCCCAGAACTCAATGGCTTTTTGCACCAGCTCAATCGGCGTGGCGCTGCTGAATGTGCCGTTCAGCAAGGCTATCGCGGCGATCAGCACCAGCACGGTTTTACCCAGCGCGCCCAGCAGCGCAGCGACCTGGGAAAGGTGGCGCTCGTCGATATTCAGCGAGCGCTGAATGCCTTTGCCGGTGGCGTTGCTGGTAGAAAACAGCGATTCGCTGGCGTCGGCCACCAGGTGGCTGAGAATATAAAACGAGCCGCAGACGATCCCCGCCCAAACCAGCTCGTAGCTCAGAAAGCGCGCCAGCGTGACGTAGCCGATCACCAGCGCCGCCATAATCGCCACGCCGGTCAGCGTGATCGCCATCTGGATCAGGCCAACCAGCGTCGATTTGGCTTCCGGCTGCGCGCCTTCCAGCGCCAGTTTGCGGCGCACGCGATTGGTGCGGAAACTGATAGAGAGCGCCGCCGCGCCGATCAGCAGCGCGGTGATGCCGTTTGCCATCACCGTGGTGGCGACGCTGGTATTGGCGCTGCTGTTAAGGTTTTCCAGCGCCTGAAACACAAACACCAGTCCCGCCATCAGCGGCGGGAAGGGTTTTAACGCCAGCGCTACTTCGTTGGAAATCGTCGGCAGACGCCAGGAAGGCCGACGCGTGGAGAGAAACGCCCGGCCCAGGCCCGCAATCAGACCGCAGAAGATGCTCAGGCCGACCAGCTTATCGGCAAAGGCGCGCACGTCGTCCGTCACGTCAGGATGACGGGTAAAGGCCAGGTTGAGGAAGTTAAAGGCCAGCACCACGGCGGCCAGCGTGGTCAGCGCAATCGCGGCGGCAAGAAAACTGCGGCGCAAACGTCCTTCCGGCAGACGGTGGATACCCACCCACGCAAGAAACTCTTCCATATAGCGGCGTCCGAACGTCGCCACCAGGCCCGCTAACACTATCCACACCACCGTGCCCATGCGCCAGTCCGGCTGCCAGGCCAGCACCGCCGTATCGGCCAGCTCGTCAAGAAAGCCTTTCACTTTCTCATTGTCGTTGCTCTGGCTGTTGTACAGCGGCGACCAGAAGCGTGGCCCGAAAATACTGCCCGCGTTCAGGGCCAGCTGGGTCTTTAACGCATCGCGGCGCAGGCTGACGATCTGCGTAGACAGGTTGGTCGCGCCGCTTTTAATCGCTTCCGCCTGGCTAATCTGATCGTCGATTTTTGCCTTCTGGTTTTGCAGATTTTTACGCTTGCTGGTGACTTCCGAAGTCTCTTTAACACCGCTTTCCGGCTTCGGCGGCGGGCCGAGCACGTCAAGCTGGGCCTGAAGCTGAGCACGCTGCGGCGTAATGGCCTGCACCAGCGTGTCGGCGTCGCCGGACAGCTCCTGCGCCATCTCGTTCAGCGCGCTAAGCTTGCTGTCGTTGGTTTCGCCGGAAACCTGCTGTTTGATTTTATCCAGCACCTTCTGCATTTTAGGCAGCTCAACGGCGGCGTTGAGTTTGGCCGGTGCCTCGGCGGTTTGCTGGCTGGCATCATCGTCAGCGGCCCAGCTCAGCGCGGGCGAAAACGCGATCAGCGCAAACAGACAGGCGCGTAAAAAAGTCACTATGGTAGACATGAAAAGTTCCAGATATCAGACAATCGGGCGGGCAAACGCGCGCTATTTTAGGGGTTTGCCCGCCTGAAAACCAGCAGATGCTTAACTATTCAGTAACGTCGCCGTTACCGCCATTGCTGACCATTTCCGCCGCGCGCTGCTTTTTATAGCTCAGGGCGGCGGCGGGAACCGGCGAAACTTTCCCCGTTTCCAGCCAGCTGCGCAGACGATTAGCGTCGGCAAAGTGGGTATATTTTCCAAAAGCGTCCAGTACCACCAGCGCCACCGGACGCTGTTTGATGACGGTGCGCATTACCAGGCAGTGGCCCGCCTGATTGGTGAAGCCGGTTTTGGTCAGCTGGATATTCCAGTCAGGCCGGTAAACCAGATGGTTAGTGTTACGGAACGGCAGCGTATAGGGTGGATTGGCGAAGGTTGCCATCTCTTCATGGGTGGTGCTCAGCTGCCCAAGCAGCGGATAGCGCTTGCTGGCGATCAGCAGCTTAGTGAGATCGCGCGCGGTCGACACGTTCTGAATCGACAGCCCGGTAGGCTCTACGTAACGGGTATGGGTCATGCCCAGCTCGCGCGCTTTCGCGTTCATCGCCCGGATAAAGGCGTCGTAGCCGCCGGGATAGTGATGCGCCAGGCTGGCGGCCGCCCGGTTTTCCGAGGACATCAGCGCCAGCAGCATCATATCTTTGCGGCTGATTTCGCTGTTTAAACGCACGCGGGAAAAGACGCCGCGCATTTCCGGCGTATGGCTGATATCCACTTTCAGCATCTCGTTCATCGGCAGATGCGCATCGAGCGCCACCATCACCGTCATCAGTTTGGTGATAGAGGCCATCGGCCGCACCAGATCGGGATGGCTTTCGTAGATCACTTTATTTGTATTGAGATCGACAATCATCGCGCTGCCGGAGGCAATCTGCGGTTGCGCCAGCGAGACCTCGTGCGGGCTGGCAGCGGCCTGATGCACAGCAACCTGTCCGGAAAAAAGCAGGGCCAAACTTAAAAGAGACAAGCGAATTTTTGCAGGCATTATTGAAAACTTAATCGGGTAGTGATTCAGGTATGGCCAGGCCATACGCCGCCGCCGCGAAATGCACGCCACGCGGGGGCTGGCGGCGTCATCATACGATGGTGACTCATCTTTTTCCTAAGGGATATTCGTATCCGGGCGTAACGAATCCGCCGTCGGCGACCCGACGGCGGCGACAGTCAGAACAGGCGATAGCCGTAGCCCCAAAGAACCACGGTCATGGCCAGCAGCACTTCAAAGACCAGCACGCCAATCGCCAGCGTCGAGCCGGAAAAGCGCAGGCTTTCTTCCCGGTCGATATTCAGAAACATAGGGATGCCGAGGTACAGCAGATAGCCGGTATAGGCCAGCGCCAGCGCGCCGACAAAAACGCAAAGCCAGACCAGCGGATAAAGCGCGACCAGCCCGCTGATAAACAGCGGCGTAGCGACATAGCCCGCAAAAACGGTACAGCGTTGCAGGCTGGGACGTTGCGGATAGTTCCGCGCCATCCAGTGGATCACCCGGCCCATCACCGCAACGCCGCCTAAAATCAGGCCATAAAACATAATGGCAAGGGCAAAAGCAGTCATCAGTGACAGCTGAACGGTACGCTGCGCGCCAAAGTCCCAACCCAGTCGGGTGGTGCCGATAAACGCACAAATCACCGGGATCAGCGCCATCAATAAAACGTGATGGGTATAGTGATGCGAAACGGTTTCGTTTTCTTGCCGGATATCGCGCATTTCACGGTCAGGATGCGCAAGAAGTCCCCAGACATGGTTCATATCTTCACTCCTTTAGCTTTGAGAGGCCGCAGCGGACTGGCGGGTCAGGATAAAGTATAAACGATCGTAAACTGTTTATTTTTTAAACGCCGCGTCCGCAGGCTAAGCGGTTCTGTTTGTTACGAAAAAAAGTGCGCTTTACGGCAACTTTTGTCCCGCTTTGGTCATCAACGTTTAGACTAAGAGCTTTTAGCGCATTAACCGCAGGAGCAAAGGCAAATGGATATCAATCAACTGATCACGCAGTACGGTTACGTGGCGCTGTTTTTAGGCTGTATTGCCGAAGGGGAAACCTTCACGCTGCTGGGCGGCGTGGCGGCGCATGAAGGCCTGCTGCACTACGGTCTGGTGGTGCTGGTGGCGATGGCGGGCGGCATTCTGGGCGATACCGCGCTCTTTTTCCTCGGCCGTTACTACGGCGCAAATATCCTTAAAAAATTTACAAAACATCAGAAGCAGATCAAAAAAGCCAACTCGTTAATCCGTAAGCGGCCGGTACTGTTTGTGATCGGCGTACGCTTTATGTACGGCCTGAGAATTGTCGGCCCGATTATCATCGGTTCCAGCCGCCTGAAGCCACAAAAATTTATGCTGCTGAACGTGATTGGCGCGGTGCTGTGGGCGCTGATTTTCGTTTCGCTGGGCTATATCGGCGGCCAGGTTATCGCGCCGTGGCTGCATACGCTGGATCGCCACCTCAAGCAGATTTTCTGGGTGGTGCTGATTGTGGCGCTGGTCTGGGGAGTAAGGATTTGGTTTAAGCGCCGCGCGGCGCACCAGACGGATGAAGAGTAATGCTGACAGACAAAGGGCGAGGTCGCCCTTTGTCATCGGCTACTTCTGAATATAGAACTGCGGGTTCGCCAGCGTAAAGCCGCCGTCTATCACAAAAGACTGCCCGGTAGTGTAGCTGGCCCATTCGGAACAGAGCCAGGCGACCATGCTGGCTATTTCACGCGGATCGCCCGGTCGGCCTGCCGGGATCTCCGGAATAGAAACGTTACGGGCATCATCATCGCTCATGTCGTTCATCGGCGTGGCGATCGCGCCGGGCGCTACCGAATTTACCAGAATGTTATGCGGCATCAGGCTCAGCGCCATCGATTTGGTCAGGCCGCCCAGCGCATGTTTGGCAGCGGTGTAGGCCGTCGAATCCGGCAGCGGCGTGTGCTCGTGTACAGAGGTAATATTGACAATCCTGCCGCCCTCGCCCTGTTCAACCATATGGCGCGCGGCAATTTGCCCACAGATAAAAGCGCCGTCCACGTCCACGGTAAAGACTTTCCGCCACGAATCAAACGAGGTTTCCAGAAAAGGAGATTTATCGTTGGTGCCGGCGTTATTGACCAGGGCGTCAATGCGGCCGAGTTTACTGATTAACGCCTCCAGCGCCTTGCCGCCCTCCTGCGGATCCGCCAGGTCAAGATGCTGAATTTCCGCTCTCCTGCCCAGTGCACGCACCCGTTCCGCCGTATCCTGCGCGCCCTTTTCATCCGAGCGCCAGGTAATGCCGATATCGTACCCCTGCTCCGCTAACATAATCGCGCTGGCCTTGCCTATCCCGGAATCGGAAGCGGTAACAACGGCAACTTTCTGCTCTGCTTTACTCATGGGTTTCTCCTCGGTCGCTGTAAAAAAGCTAAGTATAGATGAGGGAGATTCAGCGGCATTTACACTTGCTTGCGCTTCCTGACGCCCGTCCCGCCGGACGCTGGCTATAGTTAAAAAACAACCGGCTACCCGAGGAAGGGGCATGAGCAAGATAAAAAGAAAGATCGAGGATCATGGCGTTATCGGGGATTTACGCACCTGTGCTTTAGTCGCCAACGATGGCGCAATCGACTACTTTTGCTGGCCGGATCTGGACAGCCCGTCCGTGTTTACCGCGCTGCTGGACGGCGACGAAGCGGGCCTGTTCAGCATTGAGCCTGACTGGCCGGAGGCGCGCCGCCAGCAGCTTTATCTGCCTGATACCAATATTCTGCAAACCCGCTGGCTGGATCGCAAAGGCGTGGCGGAAATTACCGACTATATGCCGCTCTGCCAGCCGGAAGACCGGCAGCCACGCCTGATCCGACGGGTTAAGGTCATTCATGGCGAAGCAACGTTTACGCTGCGCTGCGCGCCGGTTCATGACTATGCCCGCGCGGAGACTACGGCCAGCCTGAGCGAGGGCGACGTACTCTTCAGCGCGGAGAACCAGCCCACGCTGCGGTTGAGCGGTAAAGCTGACTTCCAGCTGGCGCACAACGCGGCAAATTCTACTTTTACCTTACAGGCTGGCGAACACCGCGAGTTCGTGCTGGGCTGCGCGGACGACGAGAAGGTGGATGAGGAAAAGACCGCCCTGTGTTTCCAGGATACGCTGCGTTTCTGGCGCGACTGGAGCGCGAAAAGCACCTATCGCGGCCGCTGGCAGGAAATGGTGACCCGTTCGGCGCTGACCCTGAAGCTGCTGACCTCGTGGAAGCACGGCTCGATCGCCGCCGCCGCCACCTTCGGCCTGCCGGAGGAGCTGGGCGGTGAACGCAACTGGGACTATCGCGCCTCGTGGCTGCGCGACGCCTCTTTCAGCATGTACGCGCTGATGCGGCTGGGCTACGTCGATGAAGCCCGCCACTTTACGCATTGGGTTGGGCGCTGCGTCGAAAACAGCCATCACGACGTGGAAAAACTCCAGGTAATGTATCGCATCGACAGCGGTACCGAGCTGCACGAAAGCGAGCTGCTTAATCTTTCCGGCTACGCGAACTCCACGCCGGTACGCATCGGCAACGACGCCTGGAATCAGACGCAGCTGGATATCTATGGCGAGCTGATGGACGCCGTTTACCTGGCTAATAAATATGGCGAGGCCATCTCCCATCGCGGCTGGCTACACGTCAGTAAAATGATCGATCACGTCGGCGAAAACTGGAACAAGCCCGATGCGGGGATTTGGGAAATGCGCGGTGAACCGGAACATTTTCTGCATTCGCGCCTGATGTGCTGGGTCGCGCTGGATCGGGCGATACGGCTGGGCCAGAAGCGCTCGCTGTCGTTTCCCTATGAGCGCTGGCTACGCATCCGCGACGAGATCCGCGAAGATATCTGGACAAACTTCTGGAATGAAGAACAGGGCCATTTCGTTGCCACACGCCACGGCGACTTTGTTGACGCCTCAATGCTGCTGATGCCGCTGGTGAGGTTCGTCGGCGCGACCGATCCTGACTGGCTGGCGACGCTCGACGTCATTAAAGATAAGCTGGTCAGTGACGGCCTGGTTAAACGCTATAACCGAACCGAAACGCCGGCTGACGGGCTGGAAGGCACGGAAGGCTCCTTTACCGCCTGTTCGTTCTGGTACGTAGAGTGCCTTGCGCGCGCCGGGCGGGTTTACGAAGCCCATTTTGAATTTGAAAAACTGCTAAGCTATGCCAATCCGCTCGGGCTTTATGCCGAGGAGTTCGATCACCAGGGCTATGCGTTAGGCAATACGCCGCAGGCGCTCAGCCATCTGGCGCTGATCAGCGCGGCCTTTTTCCTGAACCGCAAGCTGAACGGCGACGATCCGCTATGGCAGCCCTGACGCGGCGTGCCGCAGAGAACGCTCTGCGGCTAAATTTACGTAAAGCTGGCCTTTGGCCGCAAATGCAGGTTTATTCCTGCTGAGTTATGACCATATAATGTGCAGCCGGTCACAGCTGACCTGCACAGGCTCCTTTATCCACAGTTTACATGGCGCAATACCTTGAAGAATATGAAAAAAAGCATCCGCGCGTTAGCCACTTTACTGCTGGCCGCCACCGCTTACAGCCAGTCTGCTTTTGCCGTGGTTTATAATCTGCCCGCCGCCAACAGCCGTCTTATTGGCGAAAACATTGAAATTACCGTGCCTCAGGACAGCAAACTGCCGCTGGAGGCGTTTGCCGCACAGTATCAGATGGGCCTGAGCAATATGCTCGAAGCCAATCCCGGCGTGGATGTCTATCTGCCGAAAGCAGGCTCAAAACTGATCGTGCCTCAGCAGCTGATCCTGCCCGACGCGCCGCGCGAAGGGGTGGTGATCAACAGCGCTGAAATGCGTCTTTATTACTATCCGAAAGGCGGTAAGACCGTGGTCGTGCTGCCGGTCGGCGTGGGCGAACTGGGTAAAGATACGCCGGTAAACTGGACGACAACGGTACAAAGCAAGAAAGACGGCCCAACCTGGACGCCGACGAAAAAGATGCATGAAGACGCCGCAGCGGCCGGTTCGCCGCTGCCGCCGATCTTCCCGGCCGGCCCGGACAACCCGATGGGCCTTTACGCGCTCTATATCGGCCGCCTGTACGCTATCCACGGCACCAACGCTAACTTTGGCATCGGCCTGCGCGTCAGCCACGGCTGCGTGCGCCTGCGCGCCGACGATATCAAATGGCTGTTCGACAACGTGCCTGTGGGTACGCGCGTACAGTTTATCGACCAGCCGGTGAAGGCGAGCGTGGAGCCGGACGGCACCCGCTATATCGAGGTGCACAACCCGCTGTCGCAGACCGAAGAGCAGTTCAACTCTCGCGAGCCGGTGCCGCTGACGCTGACCGCCGCCGTGAATAAAGTGGTTGGCGACGCCAGCGTGGACAGCGCAAGCCTCGAAGCCGCGCTGAAAGCCCGTACCGGCATGCCGACCAAGGTCAACGGTGCGTCCGGCAACGGCTATGCGGCCCCGATCCCTGTTCAGGAGAACAACAGTGCGCAGCCAACAGAGCAGCCAACCACGCCAGTTACGCCGCAGGGCGCTAACGTGGGCGGCGAGGCGGCCCCGGCGGCTACGGTAGACGGCCAGCCCGCACCTGCGACCGTAGACGGTCAGGCCACCGGCGAAGGCGCAACCGACGCGCCGCAGGCGCCGGCGGCAGGCGACAACGGCTTTGTCGTGCCGGCGCAGCCTGGCCCGGTTTACGATAAGACCACCAAACCGGCAGCGAAAGCCGCTGCGCCAGCACCGCTGTAAGCGAACGCAACGCCAGACTTTACTGACCAGCAAAAACGGGCTTATGGCCCGTTTTTTATTGAACACCGTGGGCTTTCTTACCGTTCTCTCCCGCAACTTTCAATTTTTTCTGAACCTGTTCTGTGATCGTTTTCAATAATTAATACATTCCTGCCAGAGATTATTTTTTTAACGGCTACGTTTTAAAAACGCAACGTCATTCCATTAAAACAACAATGGCCAGCAAAACTTATCTTTCATCTCTGGAAGGCAAAATGGCGAAAAAAAGTAATGCTCAGGATATTGATAAACTGATCGAACTGGTGGGCGGAAAAGAAAATATAGCAACGGTGAGCCATTGTATTACAAGGCTCAGATTTGTGCTTAACGATCCGGCGAAAGCCAGGCCCAAAGAGATTGAAACGCTGCCGATGGTAAAAGGCTGTTTTACCAATGCCGGTCAGTTTCAGGTGGTTATCGGCACGGATGTCGATGACTGGTATCAGGTGCTGCTCAAACAAACACAGCTTAGCGGCACCGATAAAGAAAGCGCCAAGCGGGTCGCCAGGCAGAATATGAAATGGCACGAAAGCCTGATCTCGCACTTTGCCGAAATCTTTTTCCCGCTGCTGCCGGCGCTTATCAGCGGAGGGTTAATATTAGGCTTCCGTAATCTGATTGGGGATTTACCGCTTTATAACGATGCTCCGCTTACCGCCGCGTCGGTAGTATGGAAAAGCGTTTACGATTTCCTGTGGTTAATCGGCGAGGCGATCTTCTTTTATATTCCGGTAGGTCTGTGCTGGTCGGTGGTTAAAAAAATGGGCGGCACCCCGATTTTAGGGATCGTGCTGGGTATTACCCTGGTGTCGCCGCAGCTGATGAATGCTTACCTGTTGGGCCAGCAGGTGCCTGAGTCCTGGAACTTTGGCTGGTTCACTATCGATAAGGTTGGCTATCAGTCTCAGGTTATCCCTTCAATTCTGGCTGGCCTGACGCTGGCATGGATTGAGCTTAAGCTGAAGCGTATCGTGCCGGATTATTTAACGCTGGTGGTGGTACCAGTGGTGTCGCTGCTGGTCGCGGTGTTTCTGGCGCATACCCTTATTGGGCCTTTTGGCCGCATTGTCGGTAACGGCATCGCCTGGGGTGTTAGCCACCTGATGACCGGGCCTTTTGCCCCTGTCGGCTCCGCGCTGTTTGGCTTTTTGTATGCCCCGCTGGTTATCACCGGCGTGCATCAGACCACGCTGGCGGTAGATTTACAGCTGATCCAGAATCTTGGCGGCACACCGGTCTGGCCCATTATCGCCCTGTCGAACATGGCGCAGGGGTCAGCGGTGCTCGGCATCATCTTTATGAGCAAAAAAGTGAACGAGCGTGAAATCTCCGTACCAGCGGCTATCTCCGCTTATCTGGGCGTAACCGAACCGGCCATGTACGGGATCAACATGAAATACCGTTTTCCCATGCTGTGCGGCATGGTGGGATCGGCCTGCGCCGGTCTTATCTGCGGGCTTTCCGGCGTGATGGCGAACGGGATTGGCGTTGGCGGGCTGCCGGCTATTTTGTCGGTTAAAACGCAATATTGGGCCGTGTTTGGCATGGCGATGGTCGTCGCTATTGTTATTCCGCTGCTGCTTACGATGGCGATTTACAAACGCAAACAGGCCGCCGGCAAGCTGCTGGTAGTCTGAGAAAAGGCCGCTAAAAATGACGGAGCGTTAGTCCGTCTGCGGCGAAGACCTCCGGGCGCTACCATTTCAGGCCCAAACCGGTAGTAAAGTTACGCTCGTTGAGCGTATCGCGCGTGCCGCTGACCAGGTTATGGCCGTAGCTGACGTTCAGCGAAGACCAGCTGGTCAGCTGGTAACGCAGGCCGACTTCCGCATCCAGCGTAAAGATGTTGCCATCCAGCGAATGCCCCGCGTCGCCGTGGCTGAACAGCGCAATCTTTCTGCCCTCAAGAAAGCGCTGATAGTCCCAGCGCAGCGACGCGCCTAAATGACTGTCATAACTGCCGTCGCTATAGCCATAGGTAAACGCGCCGCCCAGCAGGGCCAGCGAGAAAGAACCCAGCTCGTCATCCCAGAACTGATAGCCAGGGCCGGTGCCCAGCAGCGCCTGTTCGGAAAGATCCTCCACCCAGTCGCGCTTGTAGCTGGCCCTGCCCTGCCAGAACAGCCGATCCTGAAACTTATAGTCCAGCGCATAGCGAAGGCTGTAGTTTTCGGTGTTCATGCTGTCGTCTTCTTTTTCGCGCGTATAGGTGCCGCCGAAATCGTTACGCCATTTGCCCACGTTGACCTTGTTGTTGTAAGCGAAATGCGAGTCCTGAGTATGGGTAGAGGCTTTTTTCAGGCTGACGCCCACATCGATATTGCCGGTCCAGGTCAGCGCGTCGGTTTTGGGTTTAGGCTTCATAAATTCGTCGAACTTCGCAACCTGAACGCGCTGCTCGTCATCGCCGCGCCGCACCACAATATAGCCCCGATCGGCGGCTTCCAGCTGCGCTTTAAACACCGTATCGCCGCTGCGCAGATCTATCGCCTTTTCACTGGAAAGCGTGCTGACCGCCCCCCAGTCCAGCGAAAGCGTACCGCCGTAGCTGCTGTCCATCACCAGTTTGCCGTCGCTTAACGAGCGGATGGTACCGCTGAGGCGATCGCCATTTTTCATCCAGACCGTATCGGCGCGGGCAGCCCCCGTCGCCAGCACGGGCAGTAATAGCAGGCCGGTAAGCCGCGGGCGAAATAAAGAATAAGACATAGGCGTGAACAGAATCCTCTGAAACGGTGGACGAGTGTCTTTATATCCTGGTTGATAACGCGGGCGCTAAGCACGGGAATATATCTGATAAATAAGGCGATTAACGTTATATGCTGCGTTAGTAGGCGTTATCAGATGCTATTTCGGTCATCTTACTGTCATCAAGCCTGCGTACATCTTCAGACAGGTGTCTCTTTTTCGCTGACGGCTGAGAGGATTTATGAGCGACAATAGCGCAGTACCGCACTATCCGGCGGCCAGCAGTCGCCCCGTTTTCCAAAAGAACAGTCGGCTCTCCGTGCTGCTGTTTATTCTGCTGCTGGTGCTGGGCATCGCCTTCGCCGGCGTGAACCTCTTTCGTGACGTCAGCGACGCGGGCGGCGCCAGCACCAGCTACGTTCCCTATCTGCTGCTCGGCATGGCGCTGCTGATTGCGCTGGGCTTTGAGTTCGTCAACGGCTTTCACGATACGGCCAACGCCGTGGCGACGGTGATCTATACCCACTCGCTGACGCCAACCGTGGCGGTGATTTGGTCGGGATTTTTTAACTTCCTGGGCGTGCTGCTTTCCAGCGGCGTGGTCGCCTTCGGCATTATTTCGCTGCTGCCCGTGGAGCTGATTTTACAGGCGAGCAGCGGCGGCGGCTTCGCGATGGTTTATGCGCTGCTGTTTTCCGCTATTCTCTGGAACCTGGGCACCTGGTGGTTTGGCCTGCCCGCCTCCTCTTCCCATACGCTTATCGGCTCTATTATCGGCGTCGGCGTGGCGAACGCGCTGATCCACGGCCGTACCGGCACCAGCGGCGTGGACTGGGATCAGGCGCTGAAAGTGGGCTATGCGCTGCTGCTGTCGCCGGTAGTGGGCTTTGTCTGCGCGGGCCTGCTGCTGCTGGTGATGAAGCGCGTGGTGAAAAATCGTCGCCTGTATAGCGCGCCGCAGGGCAACCGCAAGCCGCCGGTGTGGATACGCGGGCTGCTGATTTTAACCTGTACCGGCGTCTCTTTCGCGCACGGTTCCAACGACGGTCAGAAAGGCATGGGGCTGATAATGCTGATCCTGGTCGGCACCATGCCGATGGCCTACGCGCTGAACCGTTCTATCCCTGCTGAACAAAGCCCGCGCGTGGCGGCGCTGGCTACCGTGACGCAACAGGAGCTGCTGCGCCAGTCGTCCGGCGTGCCGATGCCCGCTTCGCCCTACGACGTGCTGACGGCCTACGTGCGCACCACCACGCTGACGCCGCAGGTTCTTCCCGCGCTGGCGCAGCTAACCGGCGCTATTGGCGATCAGATCCGACAATACGGCACCGTGGATAAGATCCCGGCGCAGGCCGTTTCTAATACCCGCAATACTATGTATCTGGCTTCGGAAACCATCAAGCATCTGAAGAGCGAACCGCAGTTCAGGCTGCCCGCGCAGACGCAGCGGGATCTGGATGCGCTGAAGGCAGAGCTGGATAACGCCACGCGCTTTATTCCCTGGTGGGTGAAGGTGGTGGTCGCTATCGCGCTGGGTCTGGGGACGATGGTGGGCTGGCGCAGGATCGTGGTAACGGTGGGTGAAAAAATCGGCAAAACGCACCTGAGTTACGCCCAGGGCGCCAGCGCGGAGCTGGTGGCAATGGCGACTATCGGCGCCGCAGATGGTTTTGGACTGCCGGTTTCCACCACGCACGTGCTCTCTTCCGGCGTGGCGGGCACCATGGCCGCTAACCGTTCCGGGCTACAGCTTGCCACGCTGCGCAACCTGGCCATGGCCTGGATATTAACGCTGCCGGTGTCGATCCTGCTTTCCGCCTCGCTTTACTGGCTTTTTACCCGCTTTTAACCGCCGCTTCAGGCTGCATCACCTTGATGCAGCCTTAGTTTTCTAACGCTGCGCCCGCCCGCAGGCGTAACCGCATAATCACCACCAGCGCAAAAGCCACCACCACAGCCGCTGCCAGATAAACGGTATCAATACCCCAGCGCCCTATCAGCAGTCCCGCCACCGGCCCGGTGATGCCCAGGCCAAAATCCAGAAAGGCAGAATAGAGGCCGAGCGCCGATCCCTGGTTTTGCGGCGCCACCTGCCTGATAGCCTCCACGCCCAGCGCCGGAAAGATCAGCGAAAAGCCGGAGCCGGTCAGAAACGCGCCGATATCCACCACCAGCGACGAGTGCGCCTGCCAGATAATCAGCAGGCCAACGCACTCGATAGCGAAAGAGCAGGCGGAAACGCGCAGGCCGCCAAACCGGCTGATAAAGTTGCTGAACACCAGACGCATCGCCACAAAACCCGCGCTGAACAGCGTCAGCGAAAAGGCCGCGCCGCGCCAGCCGTGGCTGGCAAAATAGAGCGTGATAAAGGTGGCGATAACGCCGAAGCCGATAGTGCCCAACCCCAGACAGAGTCCGTACGGCCAGATACGGGAAAACACCTGGTTAAACGGAATGCGCTGGCCTGTAGTGACCACCACCGCCGCACGGCGAGACGCCAGCCAGAAACCAAAAACCGCCATCAGCACAATCAATCCGGCAAAACCAGGGATGCCGAAGGCGGCGTTAAGCATCACGCCCAGCGGCGCGCCCATCGCCATCGCCAGATAGGTCGCCACGCCGTTCCAGGAGATTACCCGCGCGCTTTGCGTGGTGCCGACAATATTAATGCCCCAGAGAATGGAGCCGGTGGCGGTCAGGCTTTCGCCCAGCCCTAACATAACGCGCCCGATAGCCAATAAAATCAGGCTGGTTAGCGGCGTGCTAAACATCACCGCCAGGATGCTGAACAAACCGCTGGCGCCGCACAGCACCAGGCCCATCAGCACCACTTTTTTCGGGCCGAGCAGATCGGCATAGCGCCCGGCCTGTGGACGGCTGATCAGGGTAGCGAAGTATTGCAGGCTGATAATTAAGCCAGCGATAAAGGTGCTGTAGCCCAACTGGTTATGCACGTAGCCAGGCAGAACCGCCAGCGGCAGACCGATAGAGAGGTAGCAAAAGAAGGTGAAAATCACCACGGAAATAATGCGCTTGTTGAGCTGAGCGCTGGATAAGGCTGGGATCGCAGACATGTCAGAGCCGGAAAATAAGTATGATAAGCCTCACATCATACCCTTAGCACAAGGTGAGATCCTGCGGCTAAATGTTACAAATTTGTAATAGGAACGGCGAGTTATCTCACCGTTAACGCATAGCGATCCACCGCCAGCGCGATCTCGCCTGAGGTTTTCAACGCGCGTACCTGGCTAAACAGATCGCTGGCTTCCTGATAGGCTTTGCGCAGATAGCCCAGCCACTGTTTGATCCTGGCAACATGATAAAGCCCGGTATCACCCTGTTTTTCCAGCTGCACGTAGCGCTGTAGCAGCGTCACCACCTGCGGCCAGGGCAAAGGCGGTTCGTTATATTTAATCACCCGGCTCAGATTGGGCACATTAAGCGCGCCGCGCCCGATCATCACGGCGTCGCAGCCCGTTACCCGCAGACAATCCTGAGCGCTTTGCCAGTCCCAGATTTCACCGTTGGCGATAACCGGGATAGTCAGACGCTGGCGGATCTCGCCAATCGCCTGCCAGTTAATCCGCTCCGGCTTGTAACCATCTTCTTTGGTTCGCCCGTGCACCACCAGTTCGCTGGCGCCGGCCTGCTCTACCGCATCCGCGATTTCAAACTGTCGCGCGCCTGACTCCCATCCCAGCCGCACCTTCACCGTCACCGGCAAATGCGCAGGAACGGCTGCGCGCATCGCTTTCGCGCCGCGATAAATCAGCTCGGGATCTTTCAGCAGGGTGGCGCCGCCGCCGCTGCCGTTAACGGTTTTGGAAGGACAGCCGCAGTTCAGATCGACGCCCCAGGAGCCCAGCTCCACCGCGCGCGCCGCGTTTTCCGCCAGCCATTCAGGATACTGACCCAGCAGCTGAATACGCACCAGCGTGCCGGAAGGCGTACGGCTGGCGTGAAGCAGCTCCGGACAGAGCCGGTAAAAGGATTTGGCAGGCAAAAGCTGATCGACCACCCGCAGAAACTCGGTGATACAGAGATCGTAATCGTTGACGTCGGTGAGCAGTTCGCGCACCAGTGAATCAAGCACGCCCTCCATCGGGGCAAGTAAAACGCGCATGTCACAAACCGTTGCTGATAAAGGAAAGAGGAGGCTGGCTTAACCGCCAGCGAAAACAAGGGGATCGGGCGATCCCCTTTATTTACCGTTACGCCGGATTAGAACGACGCTGACGGGTTTTGTTGGTGCGCGGTGCGCCAGCGCTTTCGCCCTGACGACGTGGGCCGCTGCCCTGACGCTCCGACTGGCTACGCTCGCCGCTGGCTGCC
Source organism: Erwinia artemisiae (assembly GCF_051400835.1). NCBI lineage: Bacteria > Pseudomonadati > Pseudomonadota > Gammaproteobacteria > Enterobacterales > Erwiniaceae > Erwinia > Erwinia artemisiae. Next base: position 309,350 of record NZ_JBLFFM010000002.1, read on the forward strand.
TGGCTACGGCCACCGCCGTTACCGCTACGACCGCGTTCGCCGCCGCGATTGCCCTGCGGCGCGCCGCGACCACGGCCTGCACCGCCGCCACCGCCGCCACGCTGCTGACGACCGTTCTGAATCGGCTCCGCTTTGATGCTCGGATCCGGCTCGTAGCCTTCAATAGCGATACGCGGGATCTCACGCTTCAGCACGCGCTCGATATCGCGTAGCAGCTTGTGCTCGTCCACGCAGACCAGCGACAGCGCTTCGCCGGTGGCGGCAGCACGACCCGTACGGCCGATACGGTGCACATAATCTTCCGGCACGTTCGGCAGCTCGTAGTTAACTACGTGCGGCAGTTCGGAAATATCGATACCGCGCGCAGCGATGTCGGTCGCCACCAGTACGCGAATGTTGCCGTCTTTAAAGTCGCTCAGCGCACGGGTACGCGCGCCCTGGCTCTTGTTGCCGTGGATGGCGGCGGCGGTGATGCCATCTTTATTCAGCTGTTCAGCCAGATGGTTAGCGCCGTGCTTGGTGCGGGTAAACACCAGCACCTGCTGCCAGTTGTCGCGACCAATCAGGAAAGAAAGCAGTTCCCGCTTGCGCTTTTTGTCCACAAAGTGCACGTGCTGGGTAATCTGCTCGGAAGCGGTGTTGCGGCGAGCCACTTCCACCTGCTCCGGGTTATGCAGCAGTTTTTCCGCCAGGGTTTTGATCTCGTCGGAGAAGGTAGCGGAAAACAGCAGGTTTTGACGCTTAGCCGGCAGCTTGGACAGCACGCGACGGATATCGTGGATAAAGCCCATATCCAGCATACGGTCCGCTTCGTCCAGCACCAGGATTTCAACCTGTGACAGATCCAGCGCGTTCTGATGCTCCAGATCCAGCAGACGGCCCGGTGTTGCCACCAGCACGTCAACGCCGCCGCGCAGCTTCATCATCTGCGGGTTGATGCTGACGCCGCCAAAGACGACCAGCGAGCGCAGATCCAGATATTTACTGTAATCGCGCACGTTTTCGCCAACCTGCGCGGCCAGCTCGCGGGTTGGGGTTAAGATCAGCGCGCGAACGGGGCGGCGACCTTTTGGATGCGGGCTTGAGCTGCTCAGCAGCTGCAGCAGCGGCAGCGTAAAACCAGCGGTTTTACCGGTACCGGTCTGGGCGCTGGCCATCAGGTCGCGCCCGCCCAGTACGACAGGGATCGCCTGACGCTGAATAGGGGTTGGCTCGTTATAGCCCTGTTCGTTAACTGCACGCAAAATATCGGCATTAAGGCCGAGAGAATCAAATGACATAAAGTTGACTGACTCCGGTTCCGCCCTGACCGCGACAAGCGGTGTAGTTTCCAGGGGGAGAATATGACGCCAGGCTCAGCCTGACGCTTGAAAGGGGGCACAAACCACGGTGCGTAAGGGCCGGATTATAACAGATGTTCCACGCCCGGCGCGAAATATTCTTTCACGGTCAAAAAAGCGGCGGGTTTATCACGGGAACAGGGGCCGGGAAGCTGCAGGATGGCGGGCCGTCGCGGCCCGCCCGGCGTTAACGGCGAACGCGCACCGGCTCTTTAGCCAGCAGCGAAACCACGGCGGGCCCGGTCAGCATGACCACGCCAACGCAGCCCAGCAGCAGGTTGTTATGCACTACGCGGGACAGCAGATACAGCACCAGCATCGCGGCGCCAAAATAGTAAGTGGTGGTGACGTCTTCCAGGAAGTCGCCCAGGCGACGTAAACGCGGCAGGCGCTGGGCCGGCAGCATGACGATAAAGACGCTGGCGTACATCGCCAGTAACACCGAGCTGACCTGGAACAGCGCATGATGCTGCCAGCCCCAGACAAGGGCGGCAATCAGCAGCAGGTGCAGCGTGATATGGACACAGGTTTGTCCGGTAACAATCTGAACACGATTGGACCATTTCATTATTTTATCTCCCGACAGACCTGACTGAGGTCTGCCCAAGCCTGGCTGTCACAGTAAGTGACAACGCATTTCATCAGACTACCGTAGTTCTTAATTAATGCCGTAAATTTCTGCACTTAGCGGCACACTTTTGTGACAAGGACTACACTTTACTCTTCCTGATCCGAAGAGGAGAGCGCGCACAGTATGTCACAAAAACCGCAAGGATTTTCATTAAAAGTCCTGACGATCAATACGCACATGGGTTTCAGCGCGACCAATAAGCGTTTTATTTTGCCGGAATTAAGGGATGCGGTCAGAGATACCTCGGCCGATATTGTCTTTTTGCAGGAGGTCATGGGCTCTCACGATCTGCACTCTATTAAGGTGCAGAACTGGCCCGACACGCCCCATTACGAATTTCTTGCCGAGATGATGTGGCAAGATTTCGCCTATGGGCGCAACGCCGTCTATCCTGAAGGCCATCATGGCAACGCGCTGCTGTCCCGTTTTCCCATTTTGTCCTATGAAAACCGGGATATCTCCGTAGAGGGCACGGAAAAGCGGGGCCTCCTGTACTGTAAAATAACGCTCCCCGACAGCGACAAGATTTTGCATACCGTCTGCGTGCATCTGGGCCTGCGGGACGCGCATCGCGCCGCTCAGCTAACCATGCTCTGCGAGCTGCTTAATAGTCTGCCGCCGGATGAACCCGTGGTGGTGGCGGGCGACTTCAACGACTGGCAGCAAAAAGCCAATAAAATATTACAACGAGGAGCGGGGATGGAAGAGGTATTCAGCCAGAAAAACGGCCGCCCGGCACGTACCTTCCCTGCCCGCTTTCCTCTGTTACGACTGGATCGAATTTACGTTCGTAATGCCGCCGTCAGTCATCCGCAAAAAATACCGCTGCGACCCTGGTCGCACCTGTCCGATCACGCGCCTCTGGCTGTGGAGATACACTTATGAAAACGGAATGGCGTGACGGTAATCGCCTGCGCCTGTTGGCCAATGGCGAACAATATTTTCCCCGCGTCTTCGAGGCGATCCGCCGCGCAAAAGAGAGCGTGCTGCTGGAAACTTTTATTCTTTTTGAGGATGAAGTCGGGAAAGCCCTGCAGGAAGTTATTCTGGATGCCGCCACGCGCGGCGTAAAGGTTGAAATGCTGCTGGACGGCTATGGCTCTAACGACCTTTCGCCGGAATTTATCCGCAGTCTCACCTCCGCTGGCGTGCGCTTTATCTTTTACGATCCGCGCCCGCTGGTGCTTGGCATGAGAACCAACGTTTTCCGCCGCATGCACCGTAAAACCGTGGTTTGCGACGGTGAAATCGCTTTTGTCGGCGGCATTAACTATTCCGCCGAGCATAATTCCAGCTACGGCGAGGAAGCGAAGCAGGACTACACCGTCGAGGTCAAAGGCCCGGTGGTGGAAGATATTGCCCGCTACGTCAAGGAGGCGATCAACAGCGAACAGCCTGTCAGGCGCTGGTGGAACGGACGGTCGCACCGCGCCGTGCGCAACCGTGCGCCGGGCGATGCGCAGGTGCTGTTTGTCTGGCGAGATAACGACGAGCACCGCGACGATATCGAGCAACACTATATCGATATGCTGCGCGAGGCCAAAGAAGAGGTGATTATCGCCAACGCCTATTTCTTCCCCGGCTATCGTCTGCTGCGCGAAATGCGCTCGGCGGCCCAGCGCGGCGTATCGGTGAAATTGATCGTGCAGGGCAAGCCCGATATGCCGATCGTCAAGGTCGGCGCAGAGCTGCTGTATAACTATCTGGTCGGCGGCGGCGTGGAGGTATACGAATATATCCGGCGTCCGCTCCATGCCAAAATTGCCATCCAGGATAAATTCTGGTCAACGGTTGGCTCCAGCAATCTCGATCCGCTTAGCCTGTCGCTGAATCTGGAGGCGAATCTGATCATTCACGATCGCGCATTCAACCAGACCCTGCGCACCGAACTGGCGCGTTTGCTGGCCGAAGATTGCGTACGGGTGGATGAAGATAAGCTCCCTCCTCAAAACTGGTGGCAGCTGGGGAAAAGCATTGTGGTCTTCCACTTCCTGCGGCATTTCCCGGCGATTGCCGGCTGGCTGCCCGCGCATACGCCTAAGCTGGCGCAGATCGCGCCGCCGGTGCAGCCTGAAATGGAAACCCAGGATCGCGTCGAATCTGACAGTGAAAAAGAGAGGGCTAAATCCTGATGTCTCAGTCACATGCTCGCTGGAAATGGATAAAAAAAGGGCTGACCGGCCTGTTTTTTATCGCGGTAATCGTGCTGCTGGTGATTTACGCCCGCAAGGTTAACTGGCATGACGTGCTTAACGTTATTACCAACTATAACCGCACGGCTATTCTCGCCTCCGTAGCTCTGGTGGTGGTCAGCTATCTGACCTATGGCCTCTACGATTTAATCGGCCAGGCCTACTGCGGCCACAAGCTGCAAAAGCGGCAGGTGATGCTGGTGTCGTTTATCTGCTACGCCTTTAACCTGACGCTCAGTACCTGGGTAGGCGGCGTGGCGATGCGCTACCGGCTCTATTCGCGGCTCGGCCTGAGCGGCAGCACCATTACGCGTATTTTTTCGCTCAGTATCGCCACCAACTGGCTGGGCTACGTGCTGGTGGCCGGTATCGTTTTCAGCAGCGGCGCGGTGCCGATCCCCAAAGGCTGGTTTATTGGCGAAGGCACGCTGCGCGCGATCGGCGTGGGGCTGCTGGCCTTTGTGGTGTTTTATCTTGCGCTCTGCGCCTTCTCCAAACGTCGCCGCTGGACGGTAAAAGGCCACAAGCTGGCTTTGCCCTCTTTCCGCATGGCGATGCTGCAGTTTGCGGTGTCCAGCGCTAACTGGCTGGTGATGGGGATGATTATCTGGCTGCTGTTTGCGCAGCAGGTTGATTATCCTCAGGTGCTGGGCGTGCTGCTGATCAGCAGTATTGCGGGCGTGATTATTCATATCCCTGCCGGGATTGGCGTGCTGGAAGCGGTATTCCTGGCGCTGTTGAGCGGCGAGCATCTGTCGCACGGCGCCATTATCGCCGGGCTATTGGCCTATCGCGTCATCTACTTTATCGCGCCGCTGCTGTTGGCGCTGGTGCTTTATCTGTGGCTGGAGAGCCGGGCGAAAAGCCTGAGGCATAAAAACCAGCAGGATATGCAAAAGCAGGCGTAAAAAAAGGGGCGGTAAACGCCCCTTGTTCATTAACGGCGGTTGCCGAAAATCCGCAGCAGCATCAGGAACAGGTTAATAAAGTCCAGATACAACGTCAGCGCGCCCATAATCGAGTGGCGGCGCAGATTCTCTTTATCCCGCACATCAATATTCTCGCCGATATTTTTCAGCTTCTGCGTGTCATACGCGGTCAGCCCGACGAACACCAGCACGCCGATATAGGTAACGGCCCACATCAGCGCGGTGCTTTTCAGCCAGAAGTTAACCAGCGACGCCAGCAGAATACCGATCAGCGCCATAAACAGGATGCTGCCCATCCGGCTCAGATCGCGCTTAGTGGTATAGCCCCAGAAGCTCATTACGCCGAACATCCCGCCCGTGACCACAAAAGTGCTGGCGATAGACGAATAGGTGTATAGCAAAAAGATGCTGGCCAGCGTCAGCCCGGTCAGCGCCGAATAGAGCATAAACAGACCGGTCGCGACCGCGCCGCTCAGCTTGTGCACCATGCCGGACAGCACAAAGACCACGGCCAGCTGGGCGATAATCAGCCCGTAAAAGGTAATTTTATTGGCAAAAACCAGCTGCATGACCGCAGGGGTGTTGGCCGCAAACCAGGACACGAAAGCGGTCAGCAGCAGACCGCAGGTCATCCAGCCGTAGACCTGCGCCATGTAGGTTTGCAGGCCCGTGGTGGCGCCGGAAACAATAGAACCGTTGGAACGAGGATATCTTTCCATGATGCTCTCCTTTAAGGTGAATTTACTGCTAAGTCTGGCACAGTCCGGCCGGGTTGGGCCAGCAGCGCCTGTAGCTTTTTCGTGACAAAAATTTCCCTTGCACCACAAACCTGGCCTGACGCCCCGCGACTGTATAAAGGTCAACCATTTTTTGCCGATAGAGTGAACACAGGGAGAACGCTTACCGGGAAGTCTGAGAACAATTTAATTCACTCCAGGGGTTCCTGATGAACAAGCCACACCAGAAGCGAAAAATGAGCACGCGCACCATGATGCTCCTGACCGGCGCGTTAACTATCACGCTCGGTTTTACCATCACTATTGGCCTGCTCAGCTGGCAGTCCAGCCAGCAACAGCGCAAAATCGCCGAGCAGTATCTGGGACAAATTGCCCAAAGCAACGCGCTCAGCGTGCAGCAAAGCCTTGATTACGCCCGCACGGTAGCCAGAGATATGGGCCAGAGCATTCTCGCCCTGCCCGCCGCTGGCGTGCCCGACCGCAAAGTCGCGGAAGAGTTAATGAAGGCAGCCATGAAGCAGAATCCGAACTATCTGTCGCTGTCGATCACCTTTGAAGCCAATGCCTTTGACGGCAAAGATGCGGAATTCGCCGCCCAGCCTGGTACGCCGCCGCAGGGACGTTTCGCGCGCTTTGTCGATCGCGACAGCGCAGGCAATTTCGCCATGCATAATCTGGAATCCATCTTCACGCCCGGCCAGGGCGACTACTATCTGATCCCGCAAAAGCTGCAAAAGGATGTGTTGATTGAACCTTACAGCTACGCCTATAACGGCGTGCCGACGCTGCTGACCTCGGTGGCGGCGGTGATTATGGATAACGGCCAGCTGAAAGCGGTCGCCACGTCCGATATCTCGCTCGCCTCGTTGCAAAAAAGCGTGGGCGCGGTGAAGCCCTGGAGCGGCACCGGCTATGCGCTGCTGCTTTCCAACAAAGGCCTGGTGGTGTCCAGCCCTGACAAAGCGGAAGCGGGCAAGGCCTATAAAGGCGAAACCAACGGCTTTACCCAGGATGTGGTGCAGCATTTTGACCACGTGCTGGGCGAGGATGTGCTGGAAACCTGGCGCCCTGTGACCATCGGCAACAGCCAGCAGCCCTGGTATCTGGGCGTGGTAGCGCCGGTCAGCGCGGTCATGGCGGAGGCTAACCGTCAGCTGATCCATGCGCTGATTATGATGGTGCTGAGCATTGTGATTGTTTGCGCCGTGCTGGGTGTGCTGTTCAGCCGAAAAATCTCCCGGCCGGTGGGCGGCGAACCTTCTCAGGCCGCAGAAATCGCGCTTGGCGTGGCGGAAGGCAACCTCAGCGCGGATATTCCGGTTGGCGCGCAGGACAGGCAAAGCATTTTCTTCGCCATGCAGACCATGCAGCAGCAGCTGCGCACGATGGTTGGCGAGATCATTTCCGCCAGCGATTCCGTCCGCCAGGGCGCAGAAGAGATCGCTTCCGGCAACCTCGATCTGGCATCACGTACCGAACAGCAGGCCGCCGCGCTGGAAGAGACCGCCGCCAGCATGGAACAGCTTACCGCCACGGTGAAGCACAATGCCGATAACGCGCACAGCGCCACCGAGCTGACCGATAACGCCACCGCTATCGCACAGCGAGGCGAGCAGCTGGTGCAGCAGGTGGTGGAAATCATGCAGCAGATTGACGAAAGCTCGCAGAAAATCGGTGCGATCACCAGCATCATTAACGGCATTGCTTTCCAGACCAATATTCTGGCGCTTAACGCCGCGGTGGAAGCCGCTCGGGCTGGCGAACAGGGCCGTGGTTTCGCCGTGGTGGCGTCGGAAGTACGCAGTCTGGCGCAGCGCAGCGCCAACGCGGTAAAAGACATCTCGGCGCTGATTGGCGAATCAACGCAGCGCGTGAATACCGGGGTTTCGCTGGTGCAGGACGCGGGCAGAACCATGCAGGAGATGAATACCGCCGTGAATTCCGTGAAGACGATTATCGGCGAGATCGTGCACGCTTCCGACGAGCAGTCGCAGGGCATTGGCCAGGTGACGGTGGCCGTCAACCAGATGGACGGCGCGACGCAGCAGAACTCCGCTTTAGTTCAGCAGATGTCCGCCGCCGCCGCTTCGCTGGAAGATCAGGCGAAACAGCTGGCGCAAACGGTACAAATTTTCAGGCTGGAATCGGCATAACGGAAGATGGCAGCCTCTTAGTGAGGCTGCCTTAATCGCTCAGGATAACGTCAGGCAAAAGCATCCGGGCCTTTGCGCGCCAGCGTATTCAGTACCCTTAACGCCGCGCCGTTAGGTTTCTTTTCGCCCCGCTCCCATTTGGAAATGGTTACCACCGACATATTGACGTATTCGGCCAGCATCGCCTGGCTGAGATCGAAACGCTCGCGCAGCTGCCGTATCGCCTGGCCGGGCATATCCTGCACCGCCGGAAGACGCTGGCGTAGCTCCTGCAATCGAACACGGGCATCAATGTAGTGCACGGTTTCAGCAGAAACGCCGCCGACTTCATGAAAGTCGTGGGCGATTTCCTGTAAGTCCATTAAATGGTCAACCATCAAATTTAACCTCTCGCATTTTTCCTGCGGTCAGTGCTTCCTGCCTCTGACAGCGCTTATGCTACCGTACTAAGGACAGTAGCAAAGCGCAATATTTAACCATATCGACTTAGTTTGCCCGTCCCAGACAGCTTTGATAACGTCCGTCCACGCGCTGCGCGAACCAGGCGGTAGTCAGACTGCGGGTAATTTTCGGGCTTTCCAGCTTAATACCGGGCAGCATCTCGCGCGGCTGACGCCTGCCGGCATTTTTATCCGCCCGGGCAAACACCTGCTGCCATAAGTCGGTTTTTTCAAACGCCAGCGTTTCGCCTTTCTCCAGCGCGCTGCGGATGGCGCCGTCGCTTAACCCTAAGTGCAACGCCCGTACCGCCAGCTCGGTGGAGCCGGCCGCATCCGAACCGTACTGGATCAAATCGCCGTCCAGCGCCAGTTTAATGCCGCTAAGCCGCGCCACGGCAGCCTGAAACGCCGCGTTGCGGCTGGCATACCAGCCCGCGTTAAAATCCGCGAAGCGGTAAAGCGTTTTGCTGTAGTTAGCCGGATAGCCAAGCAGATGGCGGGTGCCGAACCAGACGCCGCCGCGACGGCTGAACACTTCCCGACGAATAGTGCCATCGATTGGGTAAGGGTAGCCATCGGCATGGGCCTCGGCAAAGGCAATGCTGACCTGCATCGGGCCGCCGGTGTGGATAGGGTTGAGGTTGCCAAACAGCGTCTGCCCCATCGGCACCATATTGATAAAATCATCAAAAATGGCGCTCAGCTCTTTTTCGCTGCGCACCTTGTCCAGCCTGTCGGTATAGCTCTCGCCGTTCGGCGATTTGATCCGCAGCGCGGTACGCACCACGAAGGAGGGAATATGCAGCTTGCCCGCGCGGCGGTCGATTTCGCCCCAGGCGATTTTCGGCAGGCCCGGCACGCTGGCGTTAGCATTAAAGGTGGTTTCCTGATCGGCGACGGCAATAACGGCGCAGACGTTGCTGACGGAAGGATCGAGCTTCTGGCTGGTGAACGCGGCGAAGATGTCGTCGGTCCAGCCCTGACGATCGCTGACTTTGGACGGCAGCAGCCGGGTGATCTGCGCTTTTACATCGGCCGGGCGCCGCTCGGGCAGCTTCTTTTCAGGCTGAGTGCTACAGCCTGCCAGCACCAGCAAGGCCAGCAGCGACAGACGTTTAACGGCGGAGTAAACCATGACTTTCCCTGAGTAAAAAAAATTTACCTCAAGGTTACACAGCGAAACATGATTAATCCATCAGAGCGGGCTAAAACAGCCCCGGAACGGCCCGCCCTTGCCGACCGGCGGCAAAGAACCGCTATGCCCAGCGCGAGGCGGCTTCTTTATCGCTGTCGCGGGCATCAACCCAGCGCTCGCCTTCCGGCGTGGCTTCTCTTTTCCAGAACGGCGCGCGGGTTTTCAGATAATCCATAATAAATTCCGCCGCCGCAAAAGCCGCGCCTCGATGTGCGCCGCTGACGCCAACCAGCACGATTTCATCGCCGGGAAACAGCTCGCCGATACGATGGATCACCGTCACGCGCTGCATCGGCCAGCGTTCGCGCGCTTCGGCCACAATCTCCGCCAGCGCCTTTTCGGTCATCCCCGGATAATGCTCCAGCGTCAGCGCAGAAACGTTATCGCCCAGGTTGTGATTGCGCACTTTGCCGGTAAAGGTCACCACCGCGCCATCTTCATCACAGGCGGCCAGCCAGCGGTACTCTTCGGCCATCTCAAACGGCGCCTGCCCTACTCTGATCCGGGTTTCCATTTTAGCCTCCGGTTACCGGTGGGAAAAACGCGACCTCGTCGCCCGCTTTCAGCGGATGCTGGGCGGAAACCAAAGTCTGATTGACCGCCGCCAGCAGCTTGTCTGACGAGAGCGCCAGCGACCAGCGATCGCCTCGCTGCGCCAGTGCCGCACGCAGCGCTTCCACGGTGGCGTAGTCTTCGGTAACGCTGATGCTGTCGGTGCCGACCAGCTCGCGCACCTGCGCAAAAAAAAGGACGTTAATCATGCTTATCCGCCTTAAAATCGCCGGATTTGCCGCCGCTTTTGCTCAGCAGTCGGCACTGTTCAATGCTGATATCTTTCTGCACCGCTTTGCACATGTCGTAAATGGTCAGCGCGGCCACCGAGGCCGCCGTCAGCGCCTCCATCTCTACGCCGGTTTTGCCGGTCAGACGGCACAGCGATTCGATACGCACGCGGCTGTTGGCGGTATCGGCGCTCAGCGTCACTTCGACCTTGCTTAGCAGCAGCGGATGGCACAGCGGGATCAGCTCCCAGGTACGCTTGGCGGCCTGAATACCCGCAATGCGCGCCGTGGCGAAGACATCGCCCTTGTGATGGCTGCCGTCCAGGATCATCTGGAGCGTATCGGGATGCATCACCACAAAGGCTTCCGCACGCGCTTCACGTACGGTGTCGTTTTTGGCGGAGACATCTACCATGTGCGCCTCGCCGGAGGCGTTAATATGGGTCAGTTGGGACATAGTTCAGGGCTTCTTCAGGTGCGAGACAAAATTACAGGGGCGAGTGCGGGCGTCGAGCTGATCGCGGATAATGCTTTCCCAGGCGCTTTGACAGGCGCGGGTGGAGCCGGGAACGGCAAAAATCACCGTCTGGTTGGCCATGCCCGCGACGGCGCGCGACTGAATGGTCGCGCTGCCGACATCTTCCCAGGAAACCATGCGGAACAGCTCGCCAAAGCCGTCGATTTCACGATCGAACAGCGGCAGCAGCGCTTCCGGCGTGCTGTTTTTGCTGTTAAAGCCCGTCCCGCCGTTCACGATCACCACCTGGACATCCGCGCTGGCGATCCAGCTGGAGACCACGGCGCGAATGCGGTAGCGGTTGTCTTTCACCAGCGCGTGATCCAGCACCTGATGCCCGGCTTCCGCCAGCGCTTCACGCAGATAGTCGCCCGAGGTATCTTCCGCCGCGTCGCGGCTGTCGGAGACGGTCAACACCGCCACGTTAAGCGGGATAAATTCCGCCGTCGATTTTGCCATTGTAGACTCCATGCGTTAGCCGCCGATAAAAGAGAGATTCTGCGTGATGCCGGTGTTGCCCTGATGCAGAAAATGCGTCTGCTTTTTGGTTTTCAGGCTGGCGGCAATGCGCGCCTGCAACTCTGCCTGCTGATCGTCGCTTTGCAGCAGATCGCGCAGCGACACGCCACCATCGCCAAACAGACAGAGGTGCAGCTTGCCGACGGCCGACACGCGCAGGCGGTTACAGCTGGCGCAGAAATTTTTCTCGTAGGGCATGATCAGGCCGATTTCACCGGCATAGTCCGGATGGCAGAACACCTGCGCCGGGCCGTCGCTGCGCCCGCGTAGCTGGCGAACCCAGCCCTGCTGGAGCAGCTGGTCGCGGATCACCTCGCCTGATACGTGGTGATTACGGAACAGATCGCCGCCTTCGCCGGTTTCCATCAGCTCAATAAAGCGTAGCTGGATTGGCCGGTCGCGGATCCAGTCAAGGAAGGTTTGCAGGCTGTGATGGTTAACGTCGCGCATCAGCACGGTGTTGACTTTGACCTTGCTGAAGCCTGCGTCAAAGGCCGCGTCAATACCCGCCATGACCTGATGGAATTTGTCCTGACCGGTGATAGCGTGAAACTGACGGGCATCAAGGCTGTCGATGCTGACGTTCAGCGCCGTCAGCCCCGCTTCACGCCAGGACGCCACGTCACGCGCCAGCCGGTAGCCGTTAGTGGTGACCGCCAGCTGACGAATAGCGCTGTTTTCGCGCACCGCGGCGATAATGTCGGTAAAATCGCGACGCAGCGAAGGTTCACCGCCCGTCAGGCGCACCTTTTCCGTGCCCGCCGCCGCAAAGGCACGGGTGACGCGCCGGATTTCATCCAGCGAGAGGAAGCTTTTGTTGGTGACGCCCTGCGGCTTGTAGCCATCCGGCAGGCAATAGGTACAGCGGAAATTACAAACGTCTGTGATCGACAGGCGCAGATAGTAAAAGCTGCGGTCGAAATTATCAGTAAATTGTGACACCAGAACACCTTTCCAAATATCGGGAGATGCAGGCATTTCTTTCTGCACCCTGGCAACGTAAAGTTGCGGCCAAAGCACCCTATCCGAAGACTTAGGCGCCAGGGCTAAGTGTGACTTACCGGTATGGTAAGCCATGGTAGTAAAAGTCTACTGCTAACGAAGCGCGGTTGCCAGTAAGGAATTTCGCTATGTATTTTGATATATAACGTTTTTTTACCGCCGTTTTACGGCACCTTAGCGTAAAATAAGGCAAAAACCACTGACAGGCTGGCTGCACTGTTAACATATTGAAGGAATTTTATGCGTAACCGTACTCTGGCCGATCTCGATCGCGTCGTGGCGCTTGGCGGCGGGCATGGCCTGGGCCGTGTTTTATCCGCGCTGTCGTCGCTCGGCTCACGCCTGACCGGCATTGTCACGACCACCGATAACGGCGGCTCCACGGGACGTATTCGTCATGCGGAAGGCGGCATCGCCTGGGGTGATATGCGCAACTGCCTGAACCAGCTGATTACCGAACCCAGCGTGGCCTCCGCCATGTTCGAGTATCGCTTCGGTGGCCAGGGCGAGCTGGCCGGACATAACCTGGGTAATCTGATGCTGAAAGCGCTGGATCACCTGAGCGTGCGGCCGATCGAGGCGATCAATCTGATCCGCAGTTTGCTGAAGGTGGATGCTTTTCTGATCCCCATGTCCGAACAGCCGGTCGACCTGATAGCCCTTGACGATCGGGGTCAGCAGGTTTACGGCGAAACGGCGATCGACAAGCTTGCCATGCCGCCGCGCGAGCTGCTGCTTTCGGCCAGAGCCAACGCGACCAAAGAAGCGGTTGAGGCAATCCACGAGGCCGACCTGATCCTGATTGGGCCAGGCAGTTTCTATACCAGCCTGATGCCGGTGCTGCTGCTGCCGGATATGGCGCAGGCGCTCAGACGCACGCCCGCGCCGATGGTGTTTATCGGTAATCTGGGCAAAGAGCTTAGCCCGGCGGCGGCACAGCTGACGCTGGCGGATAAGCTGACCGTCATGGAAAAATATATCGGCAGGAAGGTGATTGATGCCGTCGTGGTCGGCCCGCATGTGGATACTACGGGCGTCAGCGAACGCCTGATCGTGCAGGAGCCGCTGGAGGCGGCGGATATCAAATACCGCCACGACCGCCAGCTGCTGCACAGCGCGCTGGAGCACGCGATCCAGCGACTGGGCTAGCGCGCCGAAACCCTTGCTCCCAGGACGAGACGGCGACGGCCTGGTGCCGCGTCTCAGGAAGCGGCAATAAACAGCTCGCGTACCTGATGCAGCTGATCGCGTACGTTGGCGGCCTCTTCGAACTCCAGGTTTTTGGCGTGCTCCTGCATTTTCGTTTCCAGCTCGCGGATACGCTTCTGCAACCCTTTTGGCGATAAATCGACCACCGCCGCATCGTCCTCCACCACATCGCGAGGCGATTTAAGGCGTTTCGGTTTATTTTTGTTGATGCCCTGGCCCAGCTCCAGAATGTCGGCGATCTTCTTGTTGAGCGCCTGCGGCACAATGCCTTTTTCCTTGTTGTAGATCTCCTGCTTCTCGCGGCGACGTTCAGTTTCGCCAATCGCCCTTTCCATCGACGGCGTAATTTTATCGCCGTAGAGAATAGCCTTGCCGTTAACGTTACGCGCGGCGCGACCGATAGTCTGGATCAGCGAGCGTTCGGAACGCAGGAAGCCCTCTTTGTCGGCATCCAGGATCGCCACCAGCGAAACTTCCGGCATATCCAGACCCTCACGCAGCAGGTTGATGCCGACCAGCACGTCAAACTTGCCGAGGCGGAGGTCGCGAATGATCTCCACACGCTCTACGGTGTCGATATCCGAGTGCAGATAGCGCACCCGCTCGCCGTGTTCGGTGAGGTACTCGGTCAGGTCTTCCGCCATACGCTTGGTCAGCACCGTCACCAGCACACGCTCGTCAATCGCCACGCGCTTGCGGATTTCCGACAGCAGATCGTCAACCTGAGTAGCGACCGGACGCACTTCGATCAGCGGATCCAACAGGCCGGTCGGACGCACCACCTGATCCACCACTTCGCCGCCCGATTTTTCCAGCTCGTACTTGCCTGGCGTAGCGGAAACGTAGATGGTCTGCGGCGCCAGCGCCTCGAACTCTTCAAACTTCATCGGACGGTTATCCAGCGCCGACGGTAGGCGGAAGCCGTACTCCACCAGCGTTTCTTTACGCGCCCGGTCGCCGCGATACATGCCGCCGATCTGCGGGATGGTGACGTGCGATTCGTCAATCACCAACAGGCCATCCGCCGGCAGATAGTCAAACAGCGTCGGCGGCGCCTCGCCAGGCCCACGGCCGGAAAGGTAGCGCGAGTAGTTCTCAATGCCCGAGCAGTAGCCCAGCTCGTTCATCATTTCTAAATCGAACTGCGTGCGCTGGGAAATACGCTGCTCTTCCAGCAGCTTATTGTTCGCCAGCAGCGTTTTACGGCGATCGGCCAGCTCGACTTTAATGTCTTCCATCGCCTGTATGATGCGCTCGCGCGGCGTCACGTAGTGCGTCTTTGGATAGATGGTATAGCGCGGGATCACCGAGGTGATCTGGCCCGTCAGCGGGTCGAAAATCGACAGCCGTTCGACCTCTTCGTCAAACAGCTCGACGCGCAGCGCATAGTCGTCCGATTCCGCCGGGAAGATATCGATCACTTCGCCGCGTACGCGGAAAGTCCCGCGCTGAAAAGCCTGGTCGTTGCGGCTGTATTGCAGCTCCGCCAGACGCCGCAGAATGGCGCGCTGATCGATAACCATGCCGCGCGTCAAATGCAGCATCATTTTCAGATAGGAATCCGGATCGCCCAGGCCGTAAATCGCCGACACCGACGCCACCACGATGACATCCCGACGCTCCAGCAGCGCTTTGGTCGCCGACAGACGCATCTGTTCAATATGCTCGTTAACGGAGGCGTCCTTTTCGATAAAGGTATCCGAACTGGGCACGTAGGCTTCCGGCTGATAGTAGTCGTAGTAGGAGACGAAATACTCCACGGCGTTTTCCGGAAAGAATTCCTTCATCTCCCCGTAAAGTTGCGCCGCTAAGGTTTTATTCGGCGCCAGCACCATCGTAGGCCGATTGAGATCGGCGATGACGTTGGCAACGGTAAACGTTTTGCCCGACCCCGTTACGCCGAGCAGCGTCTGATGCGCCAGTCCATCCTGCAGCCCTTCTTCAAGGCGGCGAATGGCTTCAGGCTGATCGCCGGAAGGTTGAAAGGCGGAATTAAGTTTAAAGACTTTGCTCATTGCATGGCTACCTGATGATGAAAAGCGCGGACAGGGTGGTAATTTTACTCTGCTATGACGATTTTGCCAGCAAAAAATACTGGATATATCTCCAGTTATCGATTAGAACAAAGGGAAGGCAGCGCGCGTGTGGGCCAACAGCGTTGAACGGATGCTTAAGCGGCAAGAAAGTGAAGGGGTTATCCCCAGCCGGACTGAAACTTTAACATTTGTCAAGACATCCTGACAAAATGGCGCGGGCAAAATATGCTGCGATCCTTCCCCGCTTGATTTTCACTAACGCCTTGAAATTTAATGCAATGTTATTTCAGCCGAGTTTAGCACCAACTCAAGCTTAAGCCGCGCCGGCTCTCGCCTTTTACAGGTTTTCAGTCATTCATACACATGGTTATCCACAGGAATGGTGGATAACTGATTTCAACGCCCAACCCGTCTGCTGTGTATAAAACGCAGCGTCCTGTGAGCGGGTACGCAAAAAAAATTTTTTCCTTAAATTTTTTACCTGTCCTGCGCGGTCTTGTCCGACCTGAAGCATACTTCTGCCTTCAGGGCTATCCCCATTAAGGCTTTTTTTTCAGCGGGTCGGGCGGCCGATCTGCCTTACAGGCAGGCGCCTGCACCATAAATGTTGGGTTTAGGGCACCATCAAAGTGCAGTCGGAAATTTCCGTCGGCAATTGTTAACCTTTTCTGACCAATTACCCGCCCTGCTTTCCTGATTTGCCGGTCGTTTTTTTCTGCATTTTAAAACCTGGCCTGCGAATTGCAGTTCCTGTTGACCGCCTCACGCTTTCAACATACCAGAGCGAGAAGCCCAAGCCATGGACGCTGCGTCCATGGTCAATCCTTCGTCACGCTACGAAGGCGCGCTCGAAAACTGTCTGGAGGAGAGTGTCAGATGCTGAGCTTACATGCGATAAATCAGTTTTACGGGCAGGATCATATTTTATGGGATGTGGATCTGGAACTGCCGCCGGGCACCTGTACGGGCGTGCTGGGAAGGCCGGGAATGGGGAAAACCACGCTGGTCAACTGCATCATGGGCCACCTGCCGATTAACAGCGGCACCATTATGTGGCAGGAAGGCAATCTGCCGCCGCAAAATCTGCTGCAGCAGCCGGTAGAAAAACGCGCGGCGCTCGGCATCGGCTATGTGCCTCAGGGGCGGCATATTTTCTCACAGCTCAGCGTCGAGGAGAACTTGCAGATAGCGCTGCTGGCGGGCGCAGGACAACAGCGCCATCCGGCCATTCCGCCGATGGTTTTCGATCTTTTTCCCGCGCTTTATTCGCTTCGTCACCGGCGCAGCGGCGAACTGCCGCTCGATCAGCAGCAGCAGCTGGCGCTGGCCAGAGCGCTGGTGCTCCAGCCGAAGCTGCTGATCCTGGACGAGCCGACGGAGGGCATGTCGCCCTGGCTGGAAGAGGAGATGGGGAATTTGATCCATCGGTTGAATCACGATTTCGGCTTGACCATTCTGCTACTTGAGCAGCGGATCTCTTTTATCCGTAAGGTGGCGGACTATTTCCTGCTGCTGCATCGTGGGCGCAACGTGGCCCACGGCAGCGTGGCGCAGCTGGATGAGAGAATAGTCAACACCTGGCTGACCGTTTAGTCATGCCCTCCGGCGCGCTGCCAGAGGGCATCGCCTTATTCCGGCAGGCGCACGTAGTGACCAAGCCGGTCAAAATCGGCGCTGTCGGTGAGATAAGGGATTTCACCCAGCAGCGGCGCGGGCAGCCGCTGTTGCAGCGTCGCCATGTATTCCGCATGACGCCTGCCCGGCGGCTGCACCGTATTGGCTATCCAGCCAGCCAGACGCAGACCGCTGGCCGTGACGGCCTGCGCCGTCAGCATGGCGTGATTGATGCAGCCCAGCTTGACGCCGACCACCAGCACCACGGGCAGCTGTTCCAGCGTCACCCACTCCGCGAAGGTCGTCGTGGCTGAAAGCGGCGTAAACCAGCCGCCCGCGCCTTCGGTCAGCACCCACTCCGCCTGCTCGCGCAATGCCGCCAGGCCAGCCGAAAGCTGAGTAAACTCAATGGGCCTGCCCTCTTCCGCGCTGACGATATGCGGAGACGTCGGCTCCAGAAAGGCCAGCGGATTGATCTGCTCATAAGGCAGCGTCAGCACGCTGTTGCGCTGTAAAGCCAGCGCGTCGCTGTTGCGGATACCTTCCGCCGTCATTTCACAGCCGGAAGCAACGGGCTTATAGCCTACGCTGCGCAATCCGGCGGCGCGGGCAGCCTGCAACAGCGCGGTACTGGCGACCGTTTTCCCTACTTCCGTATCCGTTCCGGTAATAAACCAGCTACTCACAATCAATCACTCCATACAGCAGATGATAGCTGAGCAGGAAACCGCGCTCGTCGCGCGGCCAGCTCTGCGCCAGCTGACTCAGATGATGACGGCTCAGCAGGCCGTCACGGCGGCCCTGATGCAGATGCGTGGCGCCGATGCCCTTCAGCGAACGCAGCGCGCCGAGCACGTCCGGGAAAGCCAGCGTCTGCGTCTGCGGGATTAGCCGAAGCCCGAGCGAGCTTCCCGCGTCCGCTATTTGCGCCTCGCTCAGAAAACGGTTAACGGGCGCGGGCAGATCCAGCGCCTGCCAGGCCTGGTTAAGCTCGTTCAGCGAGCCGGCGGCCAGCGTTGAAAACAGCACCTGGCCGCCAGGCCGGGTCACGCGGCGCATTTCGGCCAGCGCCAGCCGTAAGTCGCTGCACCACTGCACGGCAAGGTTGCTCCAGCACACGTCGAAGGCGGCATCGGTAAAAGGCAGCGCTTCGATATCGCCCAGCTGATAGGCATCGGCCGTGTCGCCAAGCCGCGCCTCGTTCAGCATGGCCGGAGAAAGATCCAGCGCGGTGACCTTGTTGCCCGCACTGCGCCAGCGCTTGCTGAACCAGCCCGGCCCGCAGCCCGCATCCAGCACCTGCTTTTGCTCACAGCCGCGCGCCAGCGAAAAGAGTGCTTCGCCGCTCAGCCGCTGCAGCTCCGCGTGCCGGTTGTAGCTCTGCGCCGCCCGGCCGAAGGCTCTGGCGATCGCCGCTTTATTGACCGTTTGCGTCATGCAGCGCCTCCAGCAGTCGTTGAATATCTTCTTCCTGATGCGCCGCGCTCAGCGTGATGCGCAGCCTCGCCGTTCCCGGCGGCACGGTGGGCGGGCGGATAGCCGTTACCCAGCATCCCTTTTCCCGCAGCCGTTCCGCCAGCCGCAGCGCCGCCTGCTCTTCACCTACCAGCAGCGGCTGAATAGCCGTTGAAGAAGGCAGGATCGCCAGCCCGCCAGCCGCTGCGCCTTCGCGAAACAGGCGGATATTCTTTTGCAGCCGCGCGCGCAGGTCGTCGCCCTGCTGTACGGCGCGTAAAGCCGTCTGGAGCGCGAAAGCCTGCGCGGGCGGCATCGCCGTGCTGTAGATCAGATGACGCGCGAACTGCAACAGGTAGTCCGCCGTCTCTTCGCTACAGAGCACTGCCGCGCCGCTCAGCCCAAATGCCTTGCCGAAAGTCACGATCAGCAGCTCCGGACGCACGTTCTGCTGCCAGCAGCTGCCGCGCCCCTGCTCGCCCGTTACGCCGATGCCGTGCGCATCGTCCACCAGCAGCCAGCCGTTGTGCAGAGCGGTAAGCTGATGCAGCTCTTGCAGCGGCGCGCTGTCGCCATCCATGCTGAAAACGCCTTCCGTCACCACCAGCGTTTCGCCGCCGTCGGCAGGGCTGAAAAGTTTCGCCAGCGCTTCCGGCTGATTGTGCGCAAAGCGGCGCAGCGTAGCCGGACTGAGCGAGGCCGCTTCCAGCAGCGAAGCGTGCGCCAGGCGATCGGCTAAGATGCGATCGTTTTTCTGCAGCATTGCGGCAATGATTGCCTGATTCGCCGCAAAGCCTGAAATAAACAGCAGCGCGCGCGGATAGCCCAGCCAGTCGGCCAGCTGCTGCTCAAACGCCTGATGAGGCGCGCCATAGCCGGTAACGTGACCCGATCCGCCTGCGCCGACGCCGTAGCGTTCGGCCCCCTGCTGCCAGGCGGCGATAACGTTCCGATCCCGGCTCAGCCCCAGATAGTCATTAGCGGAGAAGTTCAGGTAGCGACGGTCGTTCACGCACAGGGTGCGCACGTCGTCGTGCTGGCTGACGCGGCGCTGGCGAAACTGCTGCTTCTCCCGGCGCTCCGCAAGCGCCAGGCTGATGCGTTGTTGCCAGCCCATTTACACGGCCGCGTTATAGAACTGGTCGGTATCGGCATTCAGCAGCTGACCCGCCAGCGCCTGCTGCTGCTCGTTGTCGCCCGCTTCCGTGGTGGTGTGCGCCGGATTCAGGCCCAGCTTGCGGAACAGGATCAGATCCTTATCCTCTTCCGGGTTCGGCGTGGTCAGCAGCTTGCAGCCGTAGAAAATCGAGTTGGCGCCAGCCATAAAGCACATCGCCTGCGTCTGCTCGCTCATCTGCTCGCGGCCGGCGGAAAGACGCACGTGGGAGGTCGGCATCATAATGCGCGCCACGGCGATGGTGCGGATAAAATCGAAAGGATCGACATCGTCGTTGTCGGCCAGCGGCGTGCCTTTGACCTTGACCAGCATGTTGATCGGCACGCTTTCCGGCGGCACCGGCAGGTTAGCCAGCTGCACCAGCAGACCGGCCCGATCGTTAACGGTTTCGCCCAGGCCGACGATGCCGCCGGAGCAGACTTTAATGCCCGCGTCGCGTACCTTGCCCAGGGTGTCCAGGCGCTCCTGATAGCTGCGGGTGGTGATAATGCTGCCGTAGAATTCCGGCGAGGTATCCAGGTTATGGTTGTAGAAATCCAGCCCGGCGTGCGCCAGCCGCTGCGCCTGCTCATCGCTCAGCGTGCCCAGCGTCATACAGGTTTCCAGCCCCATTGCTTTAACGCCTTTGACCATCTGCTCCAGATAAGGCATATCGCGTTCGTGCGGGTTTTTCCACGCCGCGCCCATGCAGAAGCGGTCAGATCCTGCGGCTTTGGCTTTGCGGGCAGAGGTCAGCACCTCTTCCACTTCCATCAGGCGCTCCGCTTCCAGGCCGGTTTTATAGCGGGCGCTCTGCGGACAATATTTACAGTCTTCCGGACAGGCGCCGGTTTTGATCGACAGCAGCGTGCTGACCTGCACCTGACGCGGATCGAAATGTTGACGATGCACCTGCTGTGCTTCAAACATCAGCTCCAGAAAAGGCTTGTCGAAAAGGGCCTGGGCCTGGGCGACTGTCCAGCGATTTGCCATTGCTTGCTCCAAAAGAAAAGATCTCATGTTCATTTTACGGTTATACTTGTAAACTAAATTTTTTAATTTTGGTTTACAAGTATTTTATGACCCCTCTCGACCTCGCTTTTGACCGCGACCATATCTGGCATCCCTACACGTCAATGAGCAAACCGCTGCCGGTGTATCCGGTGGTCGCGGCCTCTGGCACCTCGCTGCAGCTGGCTGACGGCCGCGAGCTGGTGGACGGCATGTCTTCCTGGTGGGCAGCTATCCACGGCTATAACCATCCGCGCCTGAACCAGGCGATGCACGCGCAGATCGAGCAGATGTCGCACGTGATGTTTGGCGGGATCACCCATCCTGCGGCCGTGGCGCTCTGTCGTCGTCTGGTAGAGATGACGCCGCAGGGGCTGGAGTGCGTTTTTCTGGCGGATTCGGGCTCGGTAGCCGTTGAGGTTGCCATGAAAATGGCGCTGCAATATTGTCAGGCGCGCGGCGAAAGGCGTCAGCGCTTTCTGACGCTGCGCAACGGCTATCACGGCGATACCTTTGCCGCGATGTCGGTATGCGATCCGCAGAACTCCATGCATTCGCTCTATCAGGGCTATCTGCCGAACCACCTGTTCGCCGCCGCGCCGGGCTGCGGGTTCGACGATGAGTGGCAGGAAAGCGATATCGCCGATTTTGCCCGTCTGATTGGCGAACAGGCGCACGAGCTGGCCGCGGTGATCCTGGAACCCATCGTGCAGGGCGCGGGCGGAATGCGCTTCTATCATCCGCGCTATCTGCAAGGCGTGCGCGAGCTGTGCGATCGCCACAACGTGCTGCTGATAGCCGATGAAATCGCGACCGGCTTTGGCCGTACCGGCAAGCTTTTCGCCTGCGATCACGCCGGGATATCGCCTGATATTCTGTGCGTTGGCAAAGCGCTGACCGGCGGCACCATGACGCTTTCCGCCACGCTGACCACGCGCGAGGTTGCCAATACCATCAGCAACGGCGAGGCGGGCTGTTTT
Source organism: Erwinia artemisiae (assembly GCF_051400835.1). Classification (NCBI taxonomy): domain Bacteria; kingdom Pseudomonadati; phylum Pseudomonadota; class Gammaproteobacteria; order Enterobacterales; family Erwiniaceae; genus Erwinia; species Erwinia artemisiae. The sequence continues at coordinate 331,248 of NZ_JBLFFM010000002.1, forward strand.
ATGCACGGCCCGACGTTTATGGGCAATCCGCTGGCCTGCGCGGTGGCCAGCGAAAGCCTGGCGATGCTGCAGGAAAATCGCTGGCAGCAGCAGGTAAGCGCGATTGAAGCGCAGCTGAAAGCCGCGCTGCTGCCGCTAAAAGCGCAGCCGGAAGTGGCGGATGCCAGGGTACTGGGTGCGATTGGCGTTATCGAAACTCGTCGACCGGTGAATATGGCGGCGCTGCAGCGCTTTTTCGTTGAGCGCGGCGTCTGGATCCGTCCTTTCGGCAGGCTTATCTATTTGATGCCGCCTTACGTTATCGAGCCGGAAGCGCTGCAAAAGCTGACGACAGCGATAGCGGCGGCGGTTGCCTGCCCCACGCTGTTTTTATCCTGACGACGGCGATCAGTCATAGTCAAAATAAATAGTCGCGGTGGCAACGACCGACCCTGGACTGAGATTAGCCGGATCGAACACCTTATAGGCAGCGTTCAGGTTAATGGCGCTGGCATGAATGTCGGCGCCTTTGGTAATCGACAGCAGCGAAGTGGCTTCGCCTGCCGCCGTCCCGCCTGACAGAGAAACGGCCTTACCGGCGCTGTCGCTCAAGACGATGCCGACGCCCTGCGAGCTGGAGCGGCTGTTACGCATAATCTGCTGGCTGTTCTCCACCAGGTCGGCGCTATAGAGCCAGGCATTAACCGAACGCGTAGCGCCACCCGCCAGGGTTGCAGAGCAGCTGATCGGCAGCGTAAAAGAGGTACTGTCGGTGGCAATGCCGTTACGCAGCATATTCAACGACACCCTGGGTAACGTCACCTGCTGGTCTGGCATTTCACAGGTGGTTTCCGCCGGGTTAAAGGTCACCGTCAGGGACTGATAGCCCAGGTAATCATTGTTCCAGTTGCCCGAAGCCGCCACTTCAGCCGCCTGCTCCACCGTAGGCGTGGAGCCAATAAAGTTGGCGTTATGCATCACCATGGTCACGATCTCCGCGCTCCCGGCGTCGGTCACCTTGTAAAATTTGCTGTCGGTTACGCCCGGATCGCTGTCCAGTAAGGTGGCGGTAAGCTGATAGCTAAAATCCGAGCCTTGCAGCGTTCTGTCGCCGTTTTCATAATCTATCTTTTCGATAAATCCACTGGTCTGAAGTTTTATCCAGCGTGCCGTGCCCGCTGCGTTAACAAACTTCACCCAAAAGCCATTTTGTATCGGGCTGACAAAGTGCACCGCGTTGCTATTGAAAATAAGATAGCATGTTACCGGCACTGACCAGGTTGCCGTTCGGGTTTCGCTGTGGCTATCCTGCGCGGTCAGCAAACCTGAAAGGTTCAGGCTGTCGTTGGCCTTTACCGTCGAACCGCTTATAAGGGTACAGCCCGCCTGCACGCCTGCGGAAACAGCGCACAACCCGAGCAGTAACGCTATCCAGTATTTTTTCATGATGACTCCCTGAAAATGAATGCGGCGCCTTTTCGGCTTAGCGCACGCAAAAAGAGGTCTGCGCCGCGTTGGCTAAATGGATCCGGCACGTTTTACTTTCCTGCCCTTCCGTCAGCTGCACGTGCAGCCATTCGGGGAGCTGCTTCGCTTTGAGATAAATCAGGCTGCCCTGCGCTACGTAGCCCAGCGAGTTGCCTTCTGCATCGGTGACGCCGGCCCCAAAAGGCAAAGGCTGCCCGTTATCAAACAGCGCTTTGAAGGTAAACACGGCACGCGTGTCGGTTTTATATTGCACATAGTTAATGCTGCCTGCCCAGGGCGTCACGCGTCCGATATTGCCCAGCAGTTCGCCCTCGCTTTCACCGCGAGGGTTATCCAACAGATAAGTGTTCATACGGTAAGGCGTGACGGAAGGCACCAGAACCCGGCCTGCGCGGTTGGTTCTCATATTGGGATTGCCGTTGACCGTGGCCTGAGCAATACCCGGCGCGTCCAGGATCACAAAAGTATTGCCCGTGTTGCCTGAAGCCAGCACGCCATCGCGCCAGAGTACGGCGCTGCCGCTGGCGCCTATGCCAAGCTGACGGAAATCGCTCGCCTCGCTGTACTGACCCGTTAACTTTGCATAAGGCGTGCGCCAGGCGCTGTAGGCACCAAACTTTGCGCTGTGTCCGGTACGGTCATGGCTGAAGTTAAGGCTGTAGTCCAGGCTTTCCAGCGAGCTGTTGACCCCGGCTTCCATACCGCTATATTTACCGTCCTGCGACGAGGTACGCAGCGTGACGCTGTGGCGGTTGCCGGACAGAGAGAGTGGAATAGTAACGGCCAGGTCGATCCGCTGCTCATCGTAGCTTTTGCTGCTGTAACGCCGCTCTTCTTCGCTGCCGTCATATTCATAATGATTGCGGCGAAAGGCCAGGCTCCACGTCGCTTTTTTGTACAGGTTGCTGTAGGTCAGGCTGTATTGCTTTAGCATGCGATCGCTGTTCCAGTACTGACGCCACAAGCCGTCAATCACAATCCGTCCCCAGCCCGGCGGCAGGGTCTGATCGAGGTTAACGCTGAAGCTCTGTTTGCTTCGCAGGTATTGCTTACCGTTCTCCTCACGCGCTAGCGCATTGGTTTGTACCGTGTCATACAGGGAAAGATAGCGCGCCGTATTGTAATAGTAAGTCGCCAGCGTCAGGTTGGTTTTGGTCATAAAGAAGCGGCTGTAAGCTAATTTCCAGCGCTCTCCCTGCATCGATTCCCCACTGTTCAGATGCGCGCGGGCCATGTCCACATTGGTTGAAAATGATCCGACCCGTGGCAAACTGAACGCGCCGCCCAGCAGAAAAGAAGCATAATCCTGGCTTAGCGTGGCGCCGCTATAGAGCGTCAGATAGTTATTAATGCCGTGTGAGCCATTGCCCTGAACAAAGGCCGGGTGTAAATCCACGTCATGCAGCTGAACGTTACCCGCCGTTAACAGCCACTCTGACGAGCCGCTTCTCAACATATCGGAAACGGTAGAGTAAGGGACGGTAAAACGCTCGGTGATGCCGCCAGCGTTGGCAACTTCTACCGTGAGATCGCTGCGCGATCCGCCAGGCATAAGATCGTCAATAACAAAAGGGCCCGGCGGCACGTTTGTTTGATAAATGGCGCTGCCGTTTTGATAAACGCTGACTACGGCGTTCGCCGTGGCGTTACCGCGAATAACCGGCATATAGGTACGATAAGAATCGGGATACATGCGCTGGTCTTGTTTTAAGGTGATGCCGCGAAAACGTACGTTATCGAACCAGGGCGAATTGGTATAGCTGTCCCCTATCCTGAATAACGAATTAATAGCTGGCAGCGCGCGTTCGACATAGCGGGATTGCGTATTCCATTCTCCCTGGCGACTACGCGTACGTTGAAACTGGCTGTTATCGACCAACTGCCAGTGGGCTAAATTAATGCCGCTGCTGAGCGAAAGAAAAACGTTATCCGCATTGCCATCGTTGTTATGCTGTTGGAGGTTATTATAGCTGAGGCTGTAATTGGTAAAAGCGCCATTAATCCCTGCATCCCACAGTTCCGGCGCGATCCAGCGGCGATCTTTTTTATCTATCCTGGCCTGAGGAATAGTCAGATTCAGGCGCAGCATTCCTCTGTTAAGCGTGGCCTGTCCGCCGTAAAGTATTTCGGCTACCGGCACCCACTCTTTTTTAGTTATCGCTTTTTTATCAATATATTTAATTGGCAGAGCTTTAAGCGTTGCGCCTGACAGCCAGAAAGCTTCCCCTGAATCCACTTTCACCGGAAAATTACCGCTCCAGCTGCCGTTAATATAAATATCCAGATCGTAAACTCCGGATAAAATGGTCTGCCCCTGATTATTCCAGTCAGCCTGAGAAGAATCCCCTACCATCAAACTGGTATTGAATGTTTCAGCCGCGTTGACTACAGAGCAGTTCAGAATAATACAGGTGAGATAAAATAGCTTTCCATAGCCTGTTGGGGCAAGCAAATTTACTGTCGCCTTCATTATTTGCTCCTGAATAATTCCTTTTATTTTACTAAATCAATTGTAACAGGGACTCTGCTGCCATAGTCGTCAATATAAGTCAGCTGATACTTGCCGCCTGAAGCGGATACTTTTCCTGCATCAAGAGGCTGACAGGTAAAAGGCGGTACCGAAACGGTTTTACTAATCAGATTATCCTGTTTTTTTCCTTGCTGAACGCGCGTGCTTTTTCCGTCCCATCTCATCAGCTGTATGGCAGTCAGATAAAAAGGCGATGCATTATTGATGCAGACATTCTGGTTTTTCCTTTTCAGGCTCAGGTACCGACCAATATTTTCAGGCGAGATCTTTAGTCCTGTCGGACGCCAAAAAATTTTTATCCGGCTGCGTATAGCGACCTGCATATAGTTAGCCGCCGCATCCAGCTTTTTCGGTACAGGAGGAATATCCAGCACGTTCAGCCAGTACAGCGACTCGCGATCTTTGGCCAGGGTTCTGACCTGATCGTTGTGATTAATCCTTAAAACCTGGCCATCGTTACCCTGAATTTTTACCACCGGGGGAACCACCATAAAGGGCGTTGAGATATTTTCAGGCTTTTCGTTTTGTCTGCCGTCATCTATCCATGCCTGCACCAGATGCTGTTCTTTACTTTTATTGATTAGCTGCACTGAAACACTTTTAGCGTCGGCAGGAAAGATCACGCGGGTTGAATTAATAATAACATTGGCGCTGGCGGCACAGCTGAAGACATAACAGACGATAATAAGCAAAAACTTTTTCACAAACACTCCTGAAATGCCGTCCGGAAGAGACAGGAAAGCCGACGCTCTCCTGTCCGGGTGCAAGGTAGATTATTCGTAGCTGAACGTATAAGTTGCGGTAGTCACTACTGAACCAGTAGAAACGTTGCTGCCGCCGTAGTTGTAATAATGCGCGTAAAGATTAATGTCGCCTGCCGCAGCCGTATCGTAATTCCCACTGGCAGCGGATTGGCTTGTAGCCAGTCCTGTTGCCAGAGCCTCGTTCATTTTTACCAGATCGCTACCGTTTTTAGTGATGGCGATACCGACACCTTCGGCTGAACCCGATTCGTTTTTCAGGTAATTCATATCATCCGAAACATTGGCGCCGGTGAAGACAATATTCAACGACTGTGCAGCCGTGCTGGCGTCATCAAAACCGCTACAGCCCGAAACGGTAATCGTAAAAGGCGTGGCGCTGCTGCCGATCACGCCTGGCGTGGTGCCCATGTCTTCTTTAGTGACAGGCGACACGTTAACGGTAAAGTCCGACCCGCTATTCGTGGTGACATTACAGGTTGTGTCGCTGACCGCGCCGTTAAAGGTAATAGTGCCCCCGGCGACAGAGGTGCCGGTTGCTGCATATACGCTGCCAGTAAAAAGGGTACCCGCCATAGCGGTAGCTAATAATAATTTTTTAAATTCTTCCATAAATTCCCTCTACTTCACATGTTTATGTGGCTGACTTTTTAGATATAAATTCATCAGGAACATTCCAGCTCAGGAATATAGCATTCCTTAAGAAGGCCCCGAGCCTTATTATCGCCCTATTTCTAATTTCTTGTAAATAGTTTTTAGGACAAATCTAATTAAACAGTCCCATCAAAAAGCTTAGCTATTGTTTAGATAAATAGTAAATTATGTTAAGGGTAACGATAAAAATAAATATAAATACATTAATTAACTAACAATACTCTTAAGTTAAACTAAGTTTTGTCAGAAGATTCATAATTTATACCTAAAATTCTGAATTTCTCGCCCGGACAATAATTAAAACATTGTTAATGAAACGCACATCTTCATCAGGAAATACGCAATAACTAACCTATTTACATCCCAATACAAGCTCTATTTTTGCGTTAATTATATGAACGCTTTTACATTGATTGCGCGATAAAGCTTTTAAAAATTGTTAATAATAATTGCGTTGCCGCCCCGGTTTTAACCCACAGGCAAGCAGAAAAAGATTAAAAAGCCTCACTAAATTTCAGTGGCGCTGTTTTACCTGTTTTACGGCCCAGAGCAAAGCGAGCACGAGACATATGCACTACGCTTTTTACGGGTTGTATTTTGTAAAGGAGAAAAACTATGCCGCAAGACAAACAGACAAATCGCCGTATCGTGCTCGCCTCGCGCCCGCATGGCGCACCGACTGAAGCTAACTTTCGTCTGGAGTCACAGCACGTACCAACGCCAGGGAAAGGCCAGATTCTACTTCGGACGATCTGGCTCTCGCTGGATCCTTATATGCGTGGCCGGATGAGCGACGCGCCTTCCTATGTGCCGCCGATCGCCGTTAACGACGTCATGGGCGCGGGCACCGTCGCCATCGTTGAACAATCAAATCATGAAGATTACCAGCCTGGCGACTGGGTAGTCAGCCAGAGCGGCTGGCAGGATTTTGCCCTGTCGGACGGCAAAGATCTGTTTAAGCTCAGCGGCCCCGTGCTGAAACACCCTTCGTGGGCGCTCGGCATGCTGGGGATGACCGGTTTTACCGCCTATATGGGCCTGTTGGATATTGGTAATCCGCAGCCGGGCGAAACCGTGGTCGTGGCGGCGGCAACCGGCGCGGTCGGCTCTATGGTAGGCCAGATAGCGAAGCTGAAAGGCTGTTACGTGGTGGGTATTGCCGGTGGCGAAGAAAAATGCCGCTACGCCGAAGATGTGCTGGGCTTTGACCGCTGCCTCAACCATCGGTCAGGCGACTTATCAGAATCGCTTAAACGCTACTGCCGCGACGGTATCGACGTCTATTTTGAAAGCGTCGGCGGCCCGGTATTTGACGCCGTCCTGCCGCTGATGAATACCAAAGGCCGTATCCCGGTCTGCGGCCTGATCGCCGACTACAACAGCAAGGATGCGCCGGAAGGGCCAAATCGCCTGCCGCTTTTCCAGAGCGCCATCCTGCGTAAACGCCTGCACGTTCAGGGCTTTATCATCAATCAGGATTACGGTCATCGCTTTAACGAATTTTTCCAGCAGATGAGCCAGTGGGTCGCGGAAGATCGTTTTGTTTTCCGCGAAGACATAGTAGAGGGTCTGGACAACGCGCCGGAAACCTTTATCGGCATGCTCGAAGGTAAAAACTTCGGTAAAGTGCTGATTAAAGTGGCTGGCGACACGCCAACAGGAGCCTGAAATGAAAATTTTAATGGTGCTGACTTCGCATGACCGACTTGGCGAAACCGGCAAAAAAACCGGTTTCTGGCTGGAGGAGTTCGCAGCGCCTTATTACATTTTCCGCGATGCGGGCATCAACGTGGTGCTGGCGTCGCCCGCTGGCGGACACCCGCCGCTGGATCCCAAAAGCGACGAGCCGGATGCGCAAAGCGCCGATACCGAACGCTTCCGTAAAGATATTGCCGCTCAGCAGGCGCTGGCCAATACCCAGCAGCTGGGCAACATCGACAGCAGCAAATTCGACGCGGTGTTTTATGCCGGCGGCCACGGCCCGCTCTGGGATCTGGCGGAGGATCGGCAGAGCATTGAACTGATTGAGAGTTTTTACGCTAACGGCAAACCGGTCGGCGCGGTCTGCCACGCGCCGGGCGTGCTGAAGCGGGCGAAAAAGCCGGACGGTTCGCCACTGGTGGCCGGAAAACGCGTGACGGGCTTCAGCAACAGTGAAGAAAGCGCCGTCGGGCTGACGAATGTGGTACCTTTCCTGGTTGAGGATGCGCTGAGAGGGCTGGGCGGCAACTATGAAAAAACCCATGACTGGGGCAGTTTCGCCATTACGGACGGTCACCTGGTGACCGGCCAGAATCCCGCATCCTCCGTCGCCGCAGCCGAGGAGCTGCTGAAACTGCTTCATCAATAATGCCAGGAGGGGAAATGAAACTCTTTAGTCAGGATTTTAACGACGGCGACAAGCTACCGGCGCGCCAGGTTTTTAACGGGATGGGCTACGAAGGCGATAACCTGTCGCCGCATCTGACCTGGGATGACGTGCCCGCCGGCACCAAAAGTTTTGTCGTCACCTGTTTTGATCCCGATGCGCCAACTGGCTCCGGCTGGTGGCACTGGGGCGTGGCCAACCTGCCTGCCGACACGCGCGTGCTGCCGCAGGGCGCAGGCTCCGGCGTGGCCGAACTGCCTTCCGGTGCGGTGCAGACCCGCACGGATTTCGGCAAAGCGGGCTATGGCGGCGCGGCACCGCCAAAAGGCGAAAGCCATCGCTACATTTTCACCGTCTATGCGCTGGACGTGGAAAAGCTGGACGTGGACGAGCAGGCGAGCGGCGCGATGCTGGGCTTTAACGTGCATTTCCATCAGCTGGCGAGCGCTTCGCTTACCGCTATCTACAGCTGATAAAAAACAGGCGGCCTTATCGCCGCCTGTCCTTTAAATTTCCGTGATGGTCACCCACATCGGCCCCTGCCCTACCGCATAACGTCCCAGCGGCGTCAGCAGCCCTCTCTCTTCCGCAATGCTATAGACTGCAATATGGTGCGACTTCTGTCCCGCCGCAATCAGGTAGCGACCGCTGGCGTCGATGTTAAAGCCGCGCGGCTGCGTTTCCGTTGGCTGATGGCCCTCAATCGTCAACAGTCCGCCGTCCTCGCTGACGCTGAACGTGGTCAGTACGCTGGCGGTACGGTCGCAGGCGTAAAGGTGACGACCGTTCGGGGTCAGGCGAATATCCGCCGCCCAGCGCGTGTCGCTGAAGCCTGCGGGCATCATATCCAGGCTCTGCACGCGTTCGACTTCGCCATGCGCGTTATTCAGCTGCCAGACGTCGACCGTACTGTCCAGTTCGTTTACGCAGTAGGCGTACTGCTGGTTCGGATGAAACACCATATGGCGCGGGCCAGCGCCCTCAACCGTATTGACCTGAGGCTGCGCGTGCGGCAGCAGCTGACCGTCTTCCTGTAAATCAAACAGACAGATGCGATCCTGTTTTAGCGCCGGGACGAACAGCGTTTCGTTTTTAAGATCGATGTTAGCCGAGTGGCAGCCATCCAGCCCTTTAATCACCTGCAACGGTTCGCCCGGCAGGCCTTGCGCATCGATCGGCGTGACGCTGACGCAGGCGTCGTTATAGGAACCGGTAAAAATAAAGCGTCCCTGACGATCGGTAGAAATATGGGTCGGGCTGCCCGGCAGCGGCGCTTCTGCCGCTTTGGTCAGCTTGCCTTCGCTGTCGATATGAAAAGCGATAACGCGGAAATCAGGACGGATACCGACATACAGAAAAGCTTTATTCGGGCTGACCACCATTGGCTGAACCTGGCCTGGCAGATCGACCACCTGCAGCAGCGTCAGCGCGCCCTGCGGGTCAAGCTGCCAGGCATGGATCTGCCCGCTTTCCGGGCTGGCGGTATAAACGACTTGTTTCATAAATGCTCCTTTTTCAGGTCAATCGGGTCTGCTTCAGCGTAGCGCGTTTTCGCAGGCCACGCAGGCGGATTTGTGCCGGACGATTTTGTCAGCGCCGCCACAGGGTGTAGACTCAAAAATTCGTTTTCAAACCACATTCGGAACGATTTATGAGTTATCGCGTTATTGCTTTAGATCTGGACGGTACGCTGCTGACGCCGCGTAAGACCATTCTTCCTGAATCGCTGGAAGCGCTGCAAAAGGCCCGGCAGGCTGGCGTAAAAATTGTGATAGTGACCGGCCGCCATCACGTCGCTATCCACCCTTTTTATCAGGCGCTGGCGCTCGACACACCTGCAATCTGCTGTAATGGCACCTATTTGTATGATTATCAAGCAAAAAAGGTGATATCTGCCGATCCGCTGCCGCAGGATCAGGCGCTGCGGGTGATTGAGATGCTGGACGAGGCCGCCATTCATGGCCTGCTGTATGTTGATAACGCGATGCTTTACCAGGCCGAAACCGGCCATGTAACCCGCACCATTAACTGGGGGCTGTCGCTGCCGGAACATCAGCGTCCGGTGTTTATTAAGGTGCCGAGCCTGAGCAAGGCGGCAGAAGAAGCGGAATCGATCTGGAAATTTGCCATATCCCATCCCGATACCCGCGCGCTGCAACAGTTTGCCGACAGCGTGGAGCAGGAAATGGGCCTGGCCTGCGAATGGTCCTGGCACGATCAGGTCGATATTGCCAAAGCGGGCAACAGCAAAGGCAAACGGCTGGCGGAGTGGGTTGAATCTGAAGGCTATCGGATGAGCGATGTGCTGGCCTTTGGCGATAACTATAATGACCTGAGCATGCTGGAAAAAGTCGGGCTGGGCGTGGCGATGGGCAACGCCGACGATGCCATCAAGGCGCGCGCGCATCGGACGATCGGCACCAATCTGGAGCCGGGTATCGCACAGACTATTTATCAGGAAGTGCTGTAGCGGCTTTGCCGGTGGCAGGCGATCGGCAGCAGTCTGGAACCGGGTATCGCACATACTATTTATCAGGAAGTGCTGTAGCGGCTTTGCCGGTGGCAGGCGATCGGCAGCAGTCTGCAGCCGGGTATCGCACAGACTATTTATCAGGAAGTGCTGTAGCGGCCTTGCCGATGGCAGGCGATCGGCAGCAGTCTGGCGCTGGGTATCGCACAGACTATTTATCAGGAAGTGCTTTAGCGGCTTTGCTCATAGTGTCCGCCTGTTGACGCGGGCGAAAAGCGATACCTGCGTCAACGAAACGATCACACGGCAACTGTCCCCGTCAGGCGGCGATCGCCACGCTTTTGATCTGGGCGTAGAGCCACATGCCCGGTTTAATCATCAGCTCATCCCGCGCCCAGGGCGTAATGCGCGCCCAGAGTTCGCTTTGCCCTATCAGCAGCTTCACCTCGACCTGATTATCGATATCCAGCAGCTCGCCGACCTGCGCCGGAATGACGTTGCGGATAGTGCTGTTCAGCGGCGGCTGCAGCACCAGCGAGACGTCGGCGGCCTGAATGCGAATGCGCAGCGGCGTTTTCAGCGGCGCGTCGATGCGGTTAACCCAGATATGCTGATCGCCCAGCGAAAGGGCCGTCATCGCATAGTGCGGATGCTGCTCCAGCACCTGAACGCGCAGCACGCTGCTTTGCTCCGCGCGCGGCAGCCACGGCCGCATGGCGCTGCTGGCCCAGACTTTTTCCAGCGCGCCCAGCGCTTTCACTTCGCCTTTATCCAGCACCAGCACGTTATCCGCCAGCTGGATAATCTCTTCAAGGCTGTGGCTGACGTACAGCACCGGAATGGCCACCTGTTTCGCCAGCGCCTGCAAATAGGGCAGCAGCTCACGCTTGCGCGGCAGATCCAACGAGGCCAGCGGCTCATCCATCAGCAAAATTTCCGGCGCGCTGAGCAGAGCGCGGCCTATCGCCACCCGCTGTTTTTCTCCGCCGGACAGCGAAAAAGGAAAACGCGACAGCAGCTCGCCGATGCCTAGCAGCGCTACCAGTTCATCGAACTGCGAGCGCATCGTTTTCGCCATGCCGTATTCCAGGTTGCCTTTCACCTTGTAGTGCGGAAAGAGGCGCGCATCCTGAAAAACATAGCCGATACGGCGCTTTTCCGGCGGCAGGTTCACGCTGGTCTGAGCATCGAACAGCACCCTGTCGTTCAGGGAAATATGCCCTTCCTGCGGCGTGGTCAGGCCGCCGATAGCGTTAATAAGTGACGTCTTGCCGGCGCCAGAGACGCCGAAAACAGCCGTGATGCCTTGCGCCGGTATGTTTGCGTTTACCTGCAAAGTGTGGTCGCCAAGGCGCTGGACAATATCAAGCTCTAACATGGCATCCCCAACTTTTTGCGTCCCCGACGCGCCAGCCATTCCGCCAGCCACAGCGAACAAAGCGCCAGCGCAATAGCGATCAGGCAAAGCCTGGCCGCCGCGTTTTCCGCGCCCGGCGTTTCAATCAGCGTATACATGGCGGAAGGAAGCGTGCGGGTTTCGCCAGGAATATTGGACACAAAGGTGATGGTCGCGCCGAATTCGCCCAGCGAACGGGCGAAGGCGAGCACCGTGCCGGCGATAATGCCGGGCAGCGTCAGCGGCAAGGTGATGGTGAAAAACACCCGCCAGCGGCCTGCGCCCAGCGTGCGCGCCGCCAGCTCCAGCCGACCGTCAACGCCTTCCAGCGCCAGGCGGATTGCCCGTACCATCAGCGGAAAAGCGACCACGGCGGAGGCCAGCGCCGCGCCGCGCCAGCTAAAGGCGAAGGTAAAGCCGAACCAGTCGTAGAGATACTGGCCGATAAAGCCGCGCCTGCCGAATCCAATCAGCAGCAGATAGCCGACCACCACCGGCGGCAGCACCAGCGGCAGGTGGATCAGGCTGTCGAGCAGCGTCTTGCCGGGAAACCGGCAGCGTACCAGCACCCAGGCCGCTGCTATGCCCAACGGCAGGCTGAACAGCACCGCCACGCTGGAGACTTTCAGGCTGAGCAGAACCGCCTGCCATTCGGGATCGCTTAATATCACAGAGGCGTAAATCCGTAGTGTTTAAACACGGCCGCAGCTTCCGGCCCTTTCAGATAATGATAAAACGCGGCGACGCCGGCGGTATCATGCCCTTTCACTTTCGCCATTGGATATTCCACCGGCTTGTGGCTGTCTGCCGGGAAAACGCCAACCACGGCCACTTTGCTGCTGGCTACCGCATCGGAGCCATACACGATGCCGTAAGGCGTTTCATTGCGCTCCACCAGTGCCAGCGCGGCGCGCACGCTGTTGCCTCTCGCCAGCATCGGCTCCAGCGTTGACCAGGCGCCCAGCGACTGCAATGCTTCCTTGGCGTAGAGCCCTGCCGGAACATGATCGGGATCGCCTACGGACAGACGCTGGCCCTGCAACAGGCTTTTCCAGTCGGTGTTTTTCGACAGCGTGACTCGCGGCGATTTCGCTTCTTTCGGCGCTACCAGCACCAGCTCGTTGCCTAACAGCGTATAGCGGCTGGCTTCTTCAATGCTTTTTTTCTGCGCCGCGTAATCCATCCACTGCTGATCGGCAGAGATAAAAAGATCGGCGGGCGCGCCCTGCTCTATCTGCCGCGCCAGCGTAGAAGAAGAGGCAAAAGAGGAGACAATTTTTACCTCTTTTCCCTGCTGGTAGCGATTAGCGATATCCTGCAACGCGTTGGTTAAGGAGGCGGCGGCAAAAACGGTAATTTTTTCAGCCGCTACGGCCTGGCCGGTCAGGCTTGCCGTTACCACGGCACCGATCAAGAAATGGCGTAATTTCACAGACATGGTCTTCTCCGAAGGTCTCGTTATGTAGCCTTCACTATAACGATTTAACAACCGGTGTCATAAAGATTATCGGCATAAACGGAGAGAAGTTGAGGCGGCTCGCAAAAAATAGCGCCCGGTGTCGCCGGGCGTATCGGGCAGGGATCTAGCGGCGTTCTTTCGCAGGCTGCTCGTTGCGATGACCAAACTTTGAAATGACGTTAAAGACTTCGCCAAGGCCATAGATCAGGCCAAGGATTATCGCCATCACCACGGGAACCATGAGGATCGCTTCTGCAAGACCGATGAGTAATTCCAGCATGGTATTTTTCCTCACTGAATAAAAGAAGTTATTGTATCCGTAGCGGATAAAAGTGCACTGACCTTTTGTGCGTTTTACCTGTTTTTACGCCCCGCCTGCGCAACAGTGTACAATTCCGGAAACCCTTTTTTGCCAGGAGCGACCATGCAGGCTGAGCTTTCCCTGATCCTGAAATTACAGCAGCGGCTTTTCGCCGATCCCCGCCGTATCGAACTGCTTAAACAGATCGCCGCGACCGGCTCCATCAGCCAGGGCGCGAAAATGGCCGGGATCAGCTATAAAAGCGCCTGGGATGCAATTAACGAGATGAACACGCTGGCCGACCGCACGCTGGTAGAGCGCGCCACGGGCGGCAAAGGCGGTGGCGGCGCGCAGGTCACCGCCTACGGTGACAGACTGATTCAGCTTTTCGCGCTGCTGGAGCAGATTCAGCAGAAAGCGTTCGATGTATTGCAGGATGACGTGCCGCTGGGCAGCCTGCTGGGCGCCATCGCCCGGTTTTCGCTGCAAACCAGCGCCCGCAACCAGCTTTTCGGCACGCTGGTGCAGCGCGACGCGCAGACGGTGCAGCAGCATGTTGAGATCCTGCTGGCCAACGGCGAGACGCGCATCAAAGCCGCGCTGACTGAACAGAGCGCCAATCGCCTTGAACTCACGCCGGGCAAAGAGGTGCTGGTGCTGATAAAAGCGCCGTGGATAGACGTGACCCAATCCGCGAGCAAGGCCGATAACCAGCTCGACGGCGTACTGAGCGAGTTGATTAAGGGCGAGACCCACAGTGAAGCGCTGATCGCGCTGCCGGGCGGCGAAACGCTGTGCGCTACCTTAACCAACCAGCGCGCGCAGGAGCAAAATCTTCAGCCTGGCGCGGCGGTAACAGCACATTTTAATGCCGATCGCGTGATTATCGCCACGCTGCTCTGAAAACGGCGGCACCATTTGACAGCGCCGCCGCTCAGCGTCGATAGTGAAGGGAATAATGCATAAAATGGAATAAACAATGTCTACGTTGCAAATTTCGCAAGGCACGTTTCATCTTAGCGCGACCCGTAACCTGATGCTGCCGTCGCTGACGATCCGGGCTGGCGAAAGCTGGGCTTTTGTGGGCGCTAACGCCAGCGGCAAATCTTCCCTCGCGCGCGCCCTTGCGGGCGAGCTTGCCGCCGCACGAGGCGAAGTCGTCAACACTTTCCGCCCCACTCGTCTTTCGCTTGAGCAGTTACAAAAGTTGGTTTCCGAGGAATGGCAGCGTAACAACACCGATATGCTCAGCCCGGATGAAGAAGATACCGGCCGCACCGCTGCCGACATTATTCAGCAGGAGGTGCGCGATGAGGCACGCTGTCGTCAGCTGGCGGAAACCTTTGGCATCGCTTCGTTGCTCGATCGTCGTTTTAAATATCTCTCGACCGGGGAAACCCGCAAGACGCTGCTCTGCCAGGCGCTGATGGCCGAGCCGGACCTGCTGATCCTCGACGAGCCTTTTGACGGGCTGGACGTTGCGTCGCGCGCCAATCTGGCCCAGGTTCTGGCGCAGCTCCACCAGCAGGGGCACACGCTGGTGCTGGTGCTGAACCGTTTTGACGATATTCCCGACTTTGTCGAACGGGTTGGCGTGCTGGCCGAATGTGAGCTGACGCATGTAGGCGCACGCGAAGCAATCCTGGCCGAGGCGCTGGTCGCCCAGCTGGCACACAGTGAAAACCTGCAGGGGATGGCGCTACCGGAAGCGGACGACGCATCGGCAAAAACGGCGCTGTCATCGCAGACGCCGCTAGTGGTGCTGCGGGACGGCGTAGTCTCTTATAACGATCGCCCTGTTCTTAACCATCTTGACTGGACGGTGCAGGCGGGCGAGCACTGGCAGATCGTCGGCCCGAACGGCGCGGGAAAATCAACGTTGCTGAGCCTGGTAACGGGCGATCATCCCCAGGGCTACAGCAATGACTTAACGCTGTTTGGCCGCCGTCGCGGCAGCGGCGAAACCATCTGGGATATCAAACAGCATATTGGCTACGTCAGCAGCAGCCTGCATCTGGATTACCGCGTCAGCAGCAGCGTGCGCAACGTGATCCTTTCCGGCTATTTTGACTCTATCGGTATTTATCAGGCCGTTTCCGATCGGCAGCAAAAGCTGGCGGAGCAGTGGCTACAGCTGCTGGGGATGCGTGCCGTGGCGGACGCGCCTTTTCAGAGTCTGTCATGGGGGCAGCAGCGGCTGGTGCTGATAGCCCGCGCGCTGGTCAAGCATCCGGCTCTGCTGATCCTGGACGAGCCGCTACAGGGGCTGGATTCGATCAACCGCCAGCTCGTGCGCCGCTTTGTTGACGTGCTGATTGGCGAAGGCGCCACGCAGCTTCTTTTCGTTTCGCACCATGCTGAAGATGCGCCACAGTGCATCACCCATCGCCTGACGTTCGTGCCGGACGGTGACGGCTATCGCTATCAGCAGGACAGGCTCTGAGGCGAGCTCAGGGCCAGCCGTCAGGCTGGCTCAGGCTGCCTGTTCAAAGAAAGGATAGCGCATCGAAGTAACGGCATGGCGTGATGTACGTGGGCAACTCTTGCATAGTATGTAGGGCCAGTCTGGCTGGCGTGGGCGCGGGATGAATATGTAAATCTGAAGCCTGCTAAAATTTTGCAAAAATCTATATAAGGCTTATCTGATGAAGAAAAACAGACATATCAGTGCCGTCATGATGCCTGTTAAACATTTCCATTTTTTGGATTTTTCAACGTAAAAAAAGACCATGTAAAGTATGAATATAAATGATAGTGCCAGCCCACCAAAAACGTTTCCATTACCCCTGTTATTATTTAATGAACCTTGCGGGATAGTCGAATCCATATCGTAGATAACATCGTATTTATCAACCATAGATAAATAAATCAGCACCATGCAAACCAGATAAAAAAGAATAAATGCAATTCTAAAAAACTTATTCATAAAATCATGACCCTGTTACGAGACCAGTCTGGTAAAATGCTGCCAGTTTTTGACAATAAAATCACCATATCGCGTATCTTTTTTGATGCTTTCCAGACTCGGATTGGTGCCCCGGTTATATCTGGCTCCAATAATTCTCACATCATTCATACTGAGCCGAGAGGGTAACTTGTCATAGTCAGCAAGCTGGCGTAAGTGCATAGCCGCGAGGGTAATGTTATAGGCATCTTTTTCAAGACACCGTGATAGCGAGCGGAGTTCTGATGTACTCATCTTGTCTGCATTAAGGCCCATAGTTTTAGCTGCTGTACGCAGTTGCATGCTGACAAAGCCAAACGAGGTTTTAGCCGGCGGAGAGGTTACAGTAAGATTACGATCGATACAGACTGGGCCGCTCCAGTCTATGAAGCGAACTTCAAAAGCAAAACGATCTATAATATCTGGATCACCGCCTACCTCAATCCAGCAGACACCAGCAAGTAATTCTGGGGGCAGTTTATAGCGAAGAGCAGCCGATCTGATAAGCAAACTCTGTTTTTTGACCCAGGTATCTTTAAAACCTCTGGCATAAGATCTGCCACCGCCGAATCTTTCAGGAAGTATTTTCCAACGGAATACATCAAGGAAAGTCCATGAAGGGGATTTTGTCATCTTCCTGCATTGTTCAAAGTTACGCATATCCATATAAAAAATCTCCATTTATTTCTCTATGCTGCTCAATAAAACTGAGCGTTAATATCAGAAACCCTCGCCTTGTTGAGTACCAAAGAAATTTTAAAACGTGCGTTCCACTATGCTTTACTTATCTGACAAATCAGTCCTTACGCATGTTTTATACGACATATGAGTACCTTCGACAACCCAAAATATACTGTATTTTTATAATGATTGTTTTCTTGTGATTGTAGCCTGAATTAATAACAGACCGTCTATTTCATCCCCAACACTTAGTGCCTTTAAAAAAAGGCGCACTCCCATAATGGCCAGTAACACAGTCGCTCATATCTGGTTCGTAGATTTCGACATTATTCTACCGAGTAAAGCCATGATTATCTGCCCCTGTACGGCCTGAATAACCGCGTATAGTACCGCTACACTTTTTGGTATATACCAACTGCGCCATGCATGACGTAGACATGGCGTAAGTCCGTTCCTGGAGCCTCGGCACGCGTATCCCTGTGTTCGACGGTCGGGCCTGGTCTATACGTCCTGACAAGCGGCGAACGTTCGCCTGCCTGGATGTTAGCGCTACTCTTTTCGTTCTTTTAGTATGTTGGCACTAATAGTTCGCGCAGCCTTAGTATGTTGGCACTAAACACCAACGATGGTTTTAAGATGCCGGTGTCAGAGCGTCATCCGATTAATCTGATATTTACCCGCCATAGATTTCCCCTGCCCTGTCGACAGGCGGCACGCCCTGTGTAACCGCTACCACTTTCAACCGTAGCGGGAAAGGAATTTAGGGATTAAACAGCCTTGAAACCTGCCTCTTAGGAATTTTCATCTTGTGTAAACGATTCCATTTATTCACACTCGATCACGCTTTATCGTTTCGCGCTGTGCTATTTTTCTTTCAGGCTTGCAGGCATTACAAAGTAATCAGGACTCAATATGCAGAAATTTAATCCGGTCGATCATCCGCATCGCCGCTATAACCCACTGTCCGATCAGTGGATTCTGGTTTCTCCGCATCGTGCCAAACGCCCCTGGCAGGGCGCACAGGAGACGCCTTCTCAGGAGAAGCTGCCTGCGCACGATCCGGACTGCTTTCTTTGCCCCG
Source organism: Erwinia artemisiae (assembly GCF_051400835.1). NCBI lineage: Bacteria > Pseudomonadati > Pseudomonadota > Gammaproteobacteria > Enterobacterales > Erwiniaceae > Erwinia > Erwinia artemisiae. The sequence goes on from NZ_JBLFFM010000002.1 coordinate 349,360, forward strand.
GCAACACGCGCGTAACCGGCGATAAAAATCCCGATTACACCAGCACCTATGTGTTTACCAACGACTTTGCCGCGCTGATGACCGATACGCCGGACGCGCCGGAGAGCGACGACCTGCTGATGCGCTGCGAAAGCGCGCGCGGCACCAGCCGGGTGATCTGCTTTTCACCGGATCACAGCAAAACGCTGCCGGAGCTGTCGGTTTCCGCGCTGGAAGACGTGGTTCGCACCTGGCAAGAGCAGACTGCCGATCTGGGTCAGCACTACCCGTGGGTACAGGTGTTTGAGAACAAAGGCGCAGCGATGGGCTGCTCCAATCCGCATCCTCACGGCCAGGTGTGGGCCAACAGCTTCCTGCCTAACGAAGCCAAACGCGAGGACGATCTCCAGCGCGCTTATTTTGCGAAAAAGCAGTCGCCGATGCTGGTGGATTACGCCAGTCGCGAGCTGAATGACGGCAGCCGCACGGTGGTGGAAACCGACCACTGGCTGGCCGTGGTGCCCTGGTGGGCCGCCTGGCCGTTCGAGACGCTGCTGCTGCCGAAAGCGCACGTCAAGCGCCTGACCGACTTAACGGACGCGCAGCGGGCCGATCTGGCCGTGGCGCTGAAAAAGCTGACCAGCCGCTATGACAACCTGTTCCAGTGCTCCTTCCCCTACTCTATGGGCTGGCACGGCGCGCCGTTCAACGACGACGCCAACGACCACTGGCAGCTTCACGCGCATTTTTACCCGCCGCTGCTGCGTTCCGCCACGGTGCGCAAGTTTATGGTTGGCTATGAAATGCTGGCCGAAACCCAACGTGATTTAACGGCGGAACAGGCGGCTGAACGGCTGCGTGCCGTCAGCGATATTCATTTCCGCGAGACCGGAGCATAACCATGAGTTTAAAAACCCTGACCCAACAGATTTTCAGCGAAAAATTTGGCTATGCCGCGCCGCAAACTATCCAGGCGCCGGGCCGCGTTAACCTGATTGGCGAGCACACCGACTATAACGATGGTTTTGTGCTGCCCTGCGCTATTGATTATCAGACCGTGATCGCCTGCGCCAAACGCGACGATCGCCAGGTACGCGTCATCGCCGCCGACTATGAAAATCAGGAAGATATTTTTTCGCTGGACGAGGCGATTACTCCGCATGACACGCAGATGTGGTCAAACTACGTGCGCGGCGTGGTCAAGCACCTGCAAAAACGCATTCCTGACTTCAACGGCGTGGATATGGTGATTGCAGGCAACGTGCCGCAGGGCGCGGGCCTCAGCTCTTCTGCCTCGCTGGAAGTGGCGGTCGGCACCGTGTTCCGTCATCTGTATGCGCTGCCGCTGGACGGCGCGCAGATTGCCGTAAACGGCCAGGAAGCGGAAAACCAGTTTGTCGGCTGTAACTGCGGCATCATGGATCAGCTGATCTCGGCGCTGGGCGAGAAAGATCATGCGATGCTGCTCGACTGCCGCACGCTGGGCACGCGTCCGGTGCCGATGCCGGAAGATATCGCAGTAGTGATCATCAACTCTAACTTCCGCCGTAACCTGGTGGGCAGTGAGTACAACACTCGCCGTCAGCAGTGCGAAGCGGGCGCAAAATTCTTTAACAAAAGTTCGCTGCGCGATGTCGATCTGGCGCAGTTTGCAGCGATGGAGCATGAGCTTGACCCGCTGGTCGCCAAACGCGTGCGCCACGTGCTGACCGAAAACGCCCGCACGCTGGAAGCGGCGGATGCGCTGGCGAAGGGCGATCTGGCGCGCATCGCCGTGCTGATGGCGGAATCTCACGCTTCCATGCGCGACGATTTTGAAATCACCGTGCCGCCAATCGATACCCTGGTAACCATTGTGAAAAACAGCCTGGGCGATCGCGGCGGCGTGCGCATGACCGGCGGCGGCTTTGGCGGCTGCGTGGTGGCGCTGATGCCGTTGGATCTGGTCGACAGCGTGAAAGCGGCCGTGGCGGAGCAGTACGAGGCGCAGTCCGGCATTAAAGAAACTTTCTACGTCTGCAAAGCCTCTGAAGGAGCGGGCCCATGCTGAGTCACTCGCATGCGCCAGACGGCCAGCCGTGGCGCATCACAACGCTGCGCAACGCGGGCGGCATGGTAGCGACCTTTATGGACTGGGGCGCCACCTGGCTTTCCGCGCGCGTGCCGATGAAAGACGGCAGCGTGCGCGAAGCGCTGCTGGGCTGTGCCACGCCGGCCGACTACCTTAATCAGACCGCCTATCTGGGCGCAACGGTTGGCCGCTACGCCAACCGTATCGCTAACGCCGCTATCAGTGCAGGCGAGCAGCGCTGGCAGCTGGCGGCCAATCAGGGGAAACATCAGCTGCACGGCGGGCCACAGGGCTTTCACGCCCGTCGCTGGCACATCGTCAGCCAGACCGGCCAGGAAGTCGAATATCAGCTGGATTCCCCTGACGGCGATCAGGGCTATCCCGGCCATCTCCAGGTTACCCTGCGCTATCGGCTGGAAGAGGACAATACGCTCACGATCCGCTATCACGCCACGGTGGACCAGGCCTGTCCGGTTAATCTGACCAACCACGCCTATTTCAATCTGGATGCGCAGCACGGCGACGCGCGCCATCATCGCCTGCGCCTGCGTGCCGACCATTATTTGCCGGTCGACAGCGAAGGCATTCCCAACCGCCTGCTGACCGACGTCACCGATACCGGCTTTGATTTCAGAGAGATCAAAACGGTGGCGCAGGACTTCCTGCTGGATGACGATCAGCGCGCGGTCAAAGGCTACGATCACGCGTTTCTGCTGAACGGCGGCGACGATACGCAGCCGGACGCGGAGCTGTGGTCGGCCGACGGCAGGCTGAAGCTCAGCGTGTTTACCACCGCGCCTGCGCTACAGTTCTATTCGGGAAATTATCTGGAAGGCACTCCGGCTCGCGAGCAGGACGTCTATACTGCCTTTCAGGGCATTGCGCTGGAGAGCGAGTTTTTACCCGACTCGCCTAATCATCCGGAATGGCCGCAGCCCGACTGCTGGCTGCAGCCAGGTGAATCGTATCAGTCAGAAACGCGTTATCGCCTGACGCCGCTTTGATTAAGCGCATGAAAAACGTGCATCGCGCCTGCGGCAGGCTTACGTGGCGCGCAGATTTCCGCTATGGTAATGACCAGTTAAAATTGCGTCGGCAATTTTCGCTTTCCGTTATCTTAGAAACGTCAGATTATTAAGGAGTTAAGCTATGGCTGTAACTAAGCTGGTTCTGGTACGTCACGGCGAAAGCCAGTGGAACAACGAAAACCGCTTTACCGGATGGTACGATGTCGATCTGTCCGATAAAGGGCGTACCGAAGCGAAAGCGGCGGGTCAGCTGCTGAAAAAAGAAGGCTTTACCTTCGATTTCGCTTATACCTCCGTGCTGAAACGTGCCATCCACACGCTGTGGAACATTCTTGACGAAGTGGATCAGGCCTGGCTGCCGGTTGAAAAATCCTGGCGTCTGAACGAGCGTCACTACGGTGCGCTGCAGGGTCTGGATAAAGCGGAAACCGCGCAGAAATATGGCGACGAGCAGGTTAAACAGTGGCGTCGCGGCTTTGCCGTCACGCCGCCGGAGCTGGATCGCGCTGACGAACGTTTCCCTGGCCACGACCCGCGCTACGCCGCGCTGACTGCCGAGCAGCTGCCGACTACCGAAAGCCTGGCGCTGACCATCGATCGCGTGCTGCCTTACTGGAACGAGTCTATTCTGCCGCGCATGAAGAAAGGCGAGAAAGTGATCATTGCTGCACACGGCAACTCGCTGCGCGCGCTGGTGAAATACCTGGACGACATGAGCGAAGAAGAGATCCTTGAGCTGAACATCCCAACCGGCGTGCCGCTGGTGTATGAGTTCGACGAAAACTTCAAGCCAATCAAGCACTACTATCTGGGCGATGCGGACGAGATCGCGGCTAAAGCCGCCGCCGTAGCGAATCAGGGTAAAGCGAAGTAAGAGCCAATAAAAAAATCCGCCGAAAGGCGGATTTTTTTATGTCGCGTACGGGAAACTTATCCGCGACGCGCTTTCACCGCCTCTGCCAGCTGGCGCAGCACGGTTTCAGTATCTTCCCAGCCGATGCAGCCATCGGTCACGCTCTTGCCGTAGACCAGCGGCTCGCCGCTTTCCAGGCTCTGATTGCCTTCAACCAGATGGCTCTCGATCATTACGCCGATAATCGCTTTTTCGCCGCCCGCAATCTGCTGCGCCACGTCGTCCGCCACGGTCAGCTGCTTTTTAAACTGCTTGCTGCTGTTGGCATGGCTGAAGTCGATCATAATTTGCGGCTCCAGGCCCGCTTTCGCCAGGCCTGTCTTCACTTCTTCCACATGCTGCGCGCTGTAGTTCGGCTCTTTGCCGCCGCGCAGAATGATATGGCAGTCGCCGTTGCCGCTGGTTTCCACAATGGCGGAGTGTCCATATTTGGTCACCGACAGGAAGCAGTGCGGCGCGCTGGCGGCATTGATCGCATCAATAGCCACTTTAATGGTGCCGTCGGTGCCGTTTTTGAAGCCGACCGGACAGGAAAGCCCGGAGGAAAGCTCGCGGTGCACCTGAGATTCGGTAGTGCGCGCGCCAATCGCGCCCCAGCTCATCAGATCGGCCACGTACTGCGGCGTGATCATATCCAGAAATTCGCCCGCCGCCGGCAGGCCGGTATCGTTGATGTCCACCAGCAGCTTGCGCGCAATGCGCAGACCGTCGTTGATCTGATAGCTGTTATCCATATGCGGATCGTTGATCAGCCCTTTCCAGCCAACCGTGGTGCGCGGTTTTTCAAAGTAAACGCGCATGACCACTTCCAGCGAGTCGCTCAGCTCTGCGCGCAGCTTCAGCAGACGGGCAGCATACTCCTTTGCGGCCTCGGTATCGTGAATTGAGCAAGGGCCGATCACCACCAGCAGGCGATCGTCATTTTTTTGCAGGATACGGTGAATGGCCTGGCGGGTATCAGCGACAGTTTTAACCGCCGTCTCCGTGGCAGGAAATTTTTCAAGCAGCGCAACGGGAGGTAAAAGTTCTTTTATTTCTTTAATTCTTAAGTCATCATTCTGATAATTCATAATATTTCCAAATAGTTACTGAGCCGTACTGCACACCAGGCGCATCCAGACCAATTTATCGCGTGAACCCCAGCCTGTAAATCGACTTTGCACAAATTATTATCAGTAGGAGTTGCCGTTTTCGCGCTTTTTACTACACTTTAACTTGTTAATACTTAAAAAAAACGCACAGGGATCGCCTGCTTTATCGCCGCGTATCGCTTGCGTAAGGAGAGGTTGCCTCTTCCACTTTATGCAAACCGCTTTTTTAGCAGGGTTTGGTTCGCCAAGACGCAAAAAAAATTAACGGAGTAAGATGATGAAAAAGTTTGCAATCGTTTTCCTGACAGCAGCAATGACTCTGGGTAGCGCTTCCGCCATGGCGGCGGGCAGCAACAACGGTACCGCTAACCAGGCGGCAGACGCCGGGGCCGCAGCGGGCAGCGCAAAACAGAATATTGCGCCGAACAACGTTGATAACAGCCATATCAATAATACCGGCGACGCCACTGCCGATACCACGCACAAAACGACCCATCACGCTAAAAAGAAAATGACCGCGGATGAGATCGATAAAAATACCCAGTGCAAAGACGGTAAATGTCCTGACATTAACCAGAAAGTAGGCCCGGGCACTGACAGAAAAACCGACGGCACCTCGCAGTAAGTTAGCCGCGGATGACAAAAGGAGAGCTGAGGCTCTCCTTTTTTTATTGGCCGCCCCAGCGCATTCACAATAAAAAAGCCCGTCACGGGCATGCTCCATTCCTTGTTATGATAAAGCAGGTTTATTGAAAAGATGGATACTTATGGCGCATTCGCATTCTCATAGCGGCGGAAACCGCAATCGTTTACTGGCCGCCTTTCTGGTCACGGCTGTTTTTATGGTCGCGGAAGTTGTTGGCGGCCTGCTTTCCGGCTCGCTGGCGCTGCTGGCCGATGCCGGACACATGCTCACGGACGCCGCCGCGCTGCTGATGGCGCTGCTGGCCGTGCAGTTCGCCAGCCGCAAGCCAAACGCACGCCACACTTTCGGTCTGCTGCGGCTGACTACGCTGGCCGCGTTTATCAATGCTATCGCTTTGATCGTGATTACCGCGCTGATCGTCTGGGAAGCCGTCCAGCGCTTTATGCATCCCGAACCCGTGGCCGGTGGCTTTATGCTGGGCATTGCCGTAGCGGGCCTGCTGGCGAACCTGCTCTCTTTCTGGCTACTGCATCACGGTAGTGAAGAGAAGAACATTAACGTTCGCGCCGCCGCGCTGCACGTGCTGGGCGATCTGCTGGGTTCCGTCGGCGCCATTGCTGCCGCGCTGATTATTATGTTTACCGGCTGGACGCCCATCGACCCGATCCTGTCGCTGCTGGTGGCGGTGCTGGTGCTGCGCAGCGCCTGGGCGCTGCTGAAAGAGAGTTTTCATGAACTGCTGGAAGGGACGCCGCCGCAGCTGGACGTGGAGAAGCTGAAGCGGGCGTTAACGCGTGATATTCCTGAGGTACGCAACGTGCACCACGTTCACCTGTGGCTGGTGGGCGAAAAGCCGGTGATCACGCTGCATACGCAGGTGATCCCGCCTTACGATCACGACGCCCTGCTGCACCGTATTCATGACTACCTGCACGAGCACTATCAGATCGAGCACGCCACGGTGCAGATGGAATACCAGAGCTGTGACGATGGCGACTGCGAGCTGTCATGGGGAAAAAGCGGGCACGACCATGCCCACCATCATCACTGATTAAGCCAGCGCCTGCCTGCGGGCGCTTTTAATCCAGAGCCACGAGCCGTTCAGCGCAATTAACGTCAGAATGGCATATTCCAGCGACATTGCATAAACCCCCTGACGAGCGAAGATCATCACGCTAATCACATCAATCACCACCCACAGCAGCCAGTTTTCGACATATTTCCGCGTCATTAAAATCATCGCCACCACCGACAGCACCAGCAGACAGGAATCCCAGAACGGGAAAGCGTCCGGCTGAAGCTGCGGCATCGCCACCGCCAGTCCCAGCGTCTGCATCAGCTTAACGGCGACTTCCGTCAGCCAGCCAAAAACCGGGTTGATATACAGGGTCATCAGGGCAATCGCCACCACGCTGAACAGCGCCCAGCCAAGGGCTTTTGGCAGGCCCAGCCAGCGAATTTGCAGCGCCTGCTGGTTGTCGGTGGTCTGCCGCGTCCATGCATACCAGCCGTAAACGTTAGCGCCGAAGAAAAAGAGCTGCAGCAGCAGGCTGGCATAAAGCTGGATCTGGAAAAAGATCGCCGCGAAGAGCGTGACGTTGATCAAACCAAAAACGTAGTTGATGTTTTTTTCAAGGCTGGCGAGCCAGATACAGAGCAAACCCGCCAGCGTGCCGATCGCTTCAATCCAGGAGAGGTCGTAGCCGCCCGCCCCTACAGGGATGTGAACCAGAATATTTTGCGTGCTGAAAAAATCCATATTGGCACCTTGTAGCTGAAAACGGGCGTTATTTTAATGATGCAGCAAAGGTTAGCATACGATCCAGCGGCCGTAACGCGCCTTCGCGCAGCGCCGCATCAACGTTAATTTCATGTTCGCTGCCGCCGTGCTCCAGCCCTTCTGCAATAGCCTGTAGCCCGTTCATCGCCATCCACGGACAGTGCGCGCAGGTGCGGCAGGTTGCGCCCTCGCCCGCCGTTGGCGCTTCCAGCAGCTCTTTGTCCGGGCAGGCCTGCTGCATTTTGTAAAAGATACCGCGATCGGTTGCCACAATCATTTGCCGCTGCGGCAGCGTTTTCGCCGCCTGAATCAGCTGGCTGGTTGAGCCTACTGCATCGGCCAGCTCGACAATGGCCTGCGGCGACTCAGGGTGCACCAGTACCGCCGCATCGGGATAGAGCGCTTTCATCCGCGCCAGCGCCTGGGTTTTGAATTCGTCATGGACGATACAGGCCCCTTGCCAGCACAGAATATCCGCGCCGGTCTGGCGGGTAACGTAGCGGCCAAGATGGCGATCCGGCGCCCAAATAATTTTTTCCCCCAGACCGTCAAGGTGTTCAATCAGTTCAACGGCGATGCTGGAGGTCACTACCCAGTCCGCGCGCGCTTTTACCGCTGCGGAAGTGTTGGCATACACGACAACGGTACGATCGGGATGCGCATCGCAAAACCGGGTGAATTCGTCAATCGGACAGCCCAAATCCAGCGAGCATTCCGCCTGAAGCGTCGGCATCAGAATGGTTTTTTCCGGGCTGAGTATTTTTGCGGTTTCGCCCATAAAACGTACGCCCGCCACCAGCAGCGTGGAGGCAGGATGCTGGCTGCCAAAGCGCGCCATCTCCAGCGAATCCGCCACGCAGCCGCCGGTCTCTTCCGCCAGCGCCTGGATTTCCGGATCGGTATAGTAATGCGCGACCATCACTGCATCGCGTTCTTTCAGCAGCCTTTTGATTTTGCTGCGATAAAATTGCTTTTCATCAGGCGTTAAGCGGGCAGGCTTAGGCGGAAAAGGATAGACAGCGGTTTCGGGATCGAACATCAGGCTCATCACACGGCTCTCGTTTTGTGCACTTAACCAGAGTGGCGGCCATAACGTTCGTTACGCGCTTATCCGCCCGGCTTGTTTTATATGCTAAACAAGATAGCCGAAACTTTCACCGCTGTCGCGGATTATTTGCTGCCCTTAACGAAGCTGGAAGTTATCCGTCGCCTCCAGCTTCAGTAAATAAGCCTTAACCTCAAGCCCACCGGCAAAACCGGTCAGCTTGCCGTTGGCGCCGATCACCCGATGGCAGGGCGCAATAATCGATACGGGATTTTTGCCGTTAGCCGCGCCTACCGCGCGTACTGCGGCTGGATGCCCAATCTCGCAGGCAATCTCCCGATAGCTGCGGGTTTCGCCAAAGGGGATCGCCACCAGCGCGGCCCAGACTTTTTTCTGAAATTCCGTGCCGACAAAATCAAGCGGCAGCGCGAACTGCCTGCGTTTGCCAGCAAAATATTCCGAAAGCTGGCGCGCCGTTTCCAGCAAAATCGGATGCGATCCTTCCCGCAACAGCTCGGGAAGTCGGTAACGCCTGGGATCTTCGTTTTCCCACAGTACGGCTGCAAGCCCTTTATCGCTGGCAATCAGTTTTAACGTGCCGACCGGCGACGGCATAAGCGTGTAAAAATGACTCATCTTATTTCCTCCTCCTCCGTGCTACGGACAGTAATTATCCGCGTAACGGCCCGAGTTGCCAGCCGTTTTCGGTCATCGATCTGAAATAGTTAGCTGTCCGAAAATGGCTGGCACGGCATCGAAAAGCGGCCTACTCTGCCAGACAGGTTGCCTGACGGGAAAAGATGATGATTGATGCAAAAATCGCGTACCTTGCGCTTACCTCGCGCGACAGCCGTTTCGATGGCGTGTTCTATGTAGGCGTGATCTCGACGGGGATTTACTGTCGCCCGGTCTGTCCCGTAAAGGCGCCGCTGGCGAAAAATTGTCTGTTCTTTGACAGCGCTGCCGCCGCCGAAAAAGCGCATTTCCGCCCTTGCCTGCGCTGTCGGCCTGAACTGGCACCCGGCAATGCGCCTATTGATAACGGCAGACGTATTGCGGACAGCCTTATCCAGCATATTGCCGAGGGCGTGCTGGAAGAAGACGCCAGTCTGGAAACGCTGGCGGCCCGTTATTCTGTCAGCCTGCGGCAGCTGCGGCGCATTGTGCATAAAGAACTGGGCGTATCGCCGCTGGAGCTAAAGCAGACTCGCCGGCTGCTGCTGGCAAAACAGCTGCTGACTGAAACCGCGCTGCCGGTGACGGAAATTGCGCTGGCCAGCGGTTTTGCCAGCCTGCGCCGCTTCAACGATGCCTTTAGCAAGCGCTACCGGATGCCGCCCGGCCGCCTGCGCAAACAGATACCTGCGGATAGCGATACCTCGACGCTGTTACTGCATTACCGCCCCCCTTTTGACTGGGTGGCCCTGCTGGATTTTCTTCGCCTGCGCGCGCTAAAAGGCGTGGAAGCGGTCGATGACGTCAGCTATGCCCGTACGGTGCGTCTGGGCGCGCATCGGGGCTGGATCCGCGTCATCCACACAGGAAACTCGCTTCAGGTAACCTTTACGCATTCACTCGCGCCGGTTTTGTCTGCTTTGCTTCTGCGGCTGCGAAATTTATTCGATTTGGATGCGCATCCGCAGATCGTTGCGGAGCATCTTGGTCAGGATCCTTTATTGAGCGAAAGCCTGCTGAAAAACCCCGGCCTGCGCGTGCCTGGCGCTTTCGATAGCTTTGAAATGATGGTGCGGGCCGTACTGGGCCAGCAGATTACGGTAAAGGCAGCCACAACGCTTGGCGGGCGCTTTGCTGACGCTTTTGGCGAGGTTATTACCACATCTGTTCCCGGTCTGACGCATCTGTCGCCTGAGGCGTCTACAGTTGCGTGCAGCACGCCTGAAGCAATAGCCAGCCTTGGCATCGTACGTACGCGAGCCAGAACGCTGCTGGCGCTGGCAGATGCCTGCGCGCAAGGCATGCCAGAAACAGCCGCGCAGCCGGAGCTGATGATAGCCAGGCTGACCGCCTTGCCGGGCATCGGCGAGTGGACGGCACATTACATAGCTATGCGCGCCTTACGCTGGCCCGATGCGTTTCCGGCGGCGGATATCGTGGTGCGAAAAAATTTGGGTAGCGTGACGGCAAAAGAAGCGGAACGGCTGGCAGAAGCCTGGCGGCCGTGGCGCAGCTACGCGGTGATGCATATCTGGAAAAACCTGACGCCGCTGAAGTAGCACGGCAGTAGAGCGACCGGAGCTGGGCGCGTATGGACGCGCGAAACGAGCCTGGGGGACGGCGCGTCCGTGTTCCGAGCTGCCTCAGCCGCCATTCTCCGATCTTATCGCGACAGAATAATAATACTGCTGCTTCAGGCCAGTTAGCCAGGTTCGAACCCTGCCCGAATTACAAACGGCAAAAAGGCGCCTTTAGGGCGCCTTTCTACATTGGTGGGTCGTGCAGGATTCGAACCTGCGACCAATTGATTAAAAGTCAACTGCTCTACCAACTGAGCTAACGACCCGAAGTGGTGGGTGATGACGGGCTCGAACCGCCGACCCCCTCCGTGTAAAGGAGATGCTCTACCAACTGAGCTAATCACCCACTTCGGTACTTCTTTTCGTGAAAGATAATCCTTCACGTTTTACAGCGGTTACCATTTTAGTAATGGTGGGTCGTGCAGGATGACTCGGCGTTCCTCGGCCTGCTGGCCCGTTGCTTAACGCAACGTTGTTTCGCTTCGCTCAACCGAACCTGCTGCAGGTTCACATCCTTCACGTTTTACAGCGGTTACCATTTAGTAATGGTGGGTCGTGCAGGATTCGAACCTGCGACCAATTGATTAAAAGTCAACTGCTCTACCAACTGAGCTAACGACCCGCATCATGCGGTACTGCTTACTACTTAATTAGTGGTGGGTCGTGCAGGATGACTCGGCGTCCCTCGGCCTGTCGGCCCGTTGCTTAACGCAACGTTGTTTCGCTTCGCTTAACCGAACCTGCTGCAGGTTCAAATCCTTCACGCTTACCTTTTGTCACTACTTAATTAGTGGTGGGTCGTGCAGGATTCGAACCTGCGACCAATTGATTAAAAGTCAACTGCTCTACCAACTGAGCTAACGACCCACTTTTACGCTGTCAGAACGTTTTAACATATGTCCCGGCAACGGCGGCATATATTACTGATTTACCGTTTCAGCGCAACCACTATTTTCAGATAACTTGTTCAACTGCCTGAGTTTCACCCGACCGGGCCATAAATTAGGCTAAACCCGTTCGTAAGCGGTTAATTACAGCGCAGCCGCACGTTTTTGCGCTTGTTTCGCCACGTCGGTGTTTGGATACTGTTTGATCACCTGCTGGTAGACGGCTTTCGCTTTCGCGCTGTCGCCCTTCTCCTGCATGATCACACCCACTTTATACAGCGCATCCGCGCTTTTCGGCGATTTAGGGTAATTTTTCACTACGGTGGCGAAATAGTAGGCCGCGTCGTCTTTTTTACCCTTGTTGTAATTCAGCTGTCCCAGCCAGTAGTTAGCATTCGGCTGGTAGGTTGAATCCGGATACTTCTTGATAAAAGCCTGGAACGCAGCGATAGCCTGCTCGTTCTGCTTTTTCTCCAATACCAGCGCCACAGCCGCGTTGTAGTCGCTGTTGGCGTCGCCACCCTGCGTCGGCGCAGCAGAAGCGCTGTCGCTGGCTGTAGCGCCTTCTGCGGCCGCTGCCGGAGCCGTAGCGCCTGAAGACGCCTGAGGCTGCGCAGACGCGCCGCTGCTCAGCGTATCTATCTGCTGATAGAGATTCTTCTGGCGTTCGGTGATCTGGTTAAGCTGATACTGGTTTTCCTGAATCTGACCACGCAGCGAATCAATGTCACGCTGGTTGTCGGCAAGCTGCTGCTGAAATTGCTGAAGAAGCTGTGCCTGCGCGTTAGAGATACGCTCAAGCGAGGTGACGCGGTCTTCGACCGAGCCTGAACCTACGTTACTGATTGACGCCTGGGCATTAGCGGCCCAGGGGGCCGCTACGCCAACCAGTAACGACAGACCCAGCAAGTGAAGTCTGAAGTTACTAATCATATGATTCTCTTAGTATACCAGTACGGCACGACGGTTTTTGGCGTAAGCCGATTCGTCGTGGCCCAGTACGGCTGGCTTCTCTTTACCGTAAGAAACGATAGAGATCTGGTCAGCAGAAACGCCTTTGCCCTGCAGGTACATTTTAACGGCAGTAGCACGACGCTCGCCCAGGGCGATGTTGTACTCTGGCGTACCACGCTCATCCGCATGACCTTCTACAGTCACTTTGTAAGACGGGTTGTTACGCAGGAAAGTAGCGTGCGCGTCCAGCATCTGAGCGAATTCAGACTGGATGTCATACTTGTCCAGACCGAAGTACACGATGTTGTTGCGTTGCAGCTGCTGCATCTGCAGGCGCGCCTGCTCGTCGGAGGACATATTGCCGCCGTTCATGCCGCTGTTCATGCCGCCGTTTGCGTCATCGCCCATACCCATACCGCTGGTCTGGTCGTTGTTGTTGTTTTTGTGTGAGCTACATGCAGCCACTGCGATAACTGGCAGTGCCAGCATTAAGCCTTTCAGCACTTTATTCAGTTGCATTTCTACAATCCTATTATTGTTTGCCATACATATTTATATGCATCACAGATACGGCGACCAGGCAGGTGATTTTACCTGTCCATCAGTAGCCGGAAGACGCGCTTTGAAACGACCGTCGGTCGACACCAGCTGCAGTACGGATCCCATGCCTTGAGTAGCGCTGTAGATAACCATAGTGCCGTTTGGCGCGAGGCTCGGCGTTTCATCCAGGAACGTGTCCGTTAATTGTTGAACGGCTCCCGTTTCCAGATCTTGTCTGGCGATATGTTGCGCACCGCCGTTGGTGCTTACCATCACCAGAGATTTTCCATCGGTGCTGACATCGGCGTTCTGGTTCTGAGAGCCTTCCCAGGTCAGACGCTGCGGCGCGCCGCCGTTTACACCAATTTTATAGATTTGTGGACGACCGGCCTGATCCGAGGTATAGGCCAGCGTCTGGCTGTCCGGGAACCAGGTAGGTTCAGTGCTGTTATAGCGGCCGTCGGTGATCTGACGCATCTGGCCTGAACCTAAGTCCATCACGTAAAGATTCATGCTGCCGGATTTCGACAGGGTGAACGCCAGCTTGCTGCCGTCAGGCGAGAACGCAGGCGCGCCGTTATGACGAGGGAAAGAAGCAACCTGGCGGATAGCGCCGTTGGCCAGCGTCTGGATCACCAGCGCCGATTTGCCGCTTTCAAAGGTCACATAGGCCAGCTTGCTGCCATCTTTCGACCAGGCCGGAGACATCAGCGGCTCAGGCGAACGGTGCACCACAAACTGGTTATAGCCGTCATAGTCGGATACGCGCAGCTCATACGGGAACTGGCCGCCGTTGGTCTGCACCACATAGGCGATACGGGTACGGAACGCGCCTTTGATGCCGGTCAGCTTTTCAAAGCTTTCATCGCTGGCCGTATGCGCCGCGTAGCGCAACCATTGTTTAGTCACCTTGTACTGATTCTGCGCCAGCACGGTGCCCGGATTACCGGAGGTATCCACCAGCTGATAAGAAACGGTATAGCTGCCGTCGGCGCCAGGCTGGATTTGCCCGACCACCACCGCATCAATACCCAGCGCGGTCCATGCAGCAGGCTGCACTTCCGCTGCGGTGCCTGGCTGCTGTGGCAGACGAGCGCGATCCAGCGGATTGAATTTGCCGCTGTTGCGTAAATCCGCCGCCACGATGCCGCCAATATCTTCCGGGGCTGCGCCCGGGCCAGCCCATTTAAACGGGACTACGCCGATAGGACGTGCGGTGTTAACGCCCTGGGTAATCTCAATGCGAACTTCTGCATGCGCCATAGCGACAAACAGCATCAGGAAACTTAGTGCTACTCGTAATGCCTGCTTCATCTTCTCTCCCTTACCTGAACGCTACGTCCACGATAATTAGCAGTGTTTCAACAAACCAATGGTGCATTTATAGAGTACGGCAAGTTGACCATAGTTCAACCTGCCGCGTCCTGGCATCTTCTTACAGCTAATCTTACGGTTTGAAGATTAACGTCGCCTCTTTCACCGCCTGATACACATCCGTGCTTGGCGGTTTCGGGATCCTCGCCATGCGGGCAGCGTTAATAGCCGCCTGACACAGCGCCGGATCGCCGCCTGCCGGGGTGGCCGAAATCAACATCCCGTCCGGCGCCAGCTTGATATGCACGTTACAGGTGCGTCCTTTAAACGTATCCGCGTCATAAAACTTGCTCTGGATAGCGCTCTGTACCTGGCCAAGGTAGCTGTCGATAGCGGCGCCGGAGGCACCCGATTTCTTCTGGTTGCCCTGCCCCGCCGCGCCCGCGCCGCCGGTTTTACCCTCTTTTGGCGCGTTCTTGCCGGAGGTCAGGCCGCCCAGCAGGTCGTCGACGTCGCTGCTCTCTTTAGCCGCTTCCGCCGCGGCTTTCTTCTTCGCATCGGCCGCCGCTTTCGCTTTTGCGGCTGCGTCCGCTTTGGCTTTTGCCGCCGCTTCGGCCTTCGCTTTCGCCGCCGCTTCGGCTTTCTCTTTTGCTTCCTCAGCCGCTTTTGCCTTCGCCGCCTCGGCCGCTTTTTCTTTGGCTTCTTTCGCCTGCTGCGCCGCTTTCTCTTTGGCTTCTTCGGCGGCTTTTTCTTTCGCCGCCTTCGCTTCGGCGGCAGCCTGGGCTTTCGCATCGGCCTGCGCTTTGGCTTTTGCCTCCTGCGCCGCTTTCACTTTAGCCGCCTGCGCCGCCGCGGCCGCTTTTTCTTCCGCTTCTTTTTTTGCATCCGCCGCGGCTTTTTTCGCTTCGGCTTCCGCTTTCTTCTGCGCGTCCGCCGCGGCTTTCGCCTGCGTATCGGCCTGCGCTTTGGCATCCGCCTGGGCTTTGGCTTTCGCTTCTGCTGTCGCGGCCGCTTTGGCATCCGCCTGGGCTTTGGCTTTCGCCTCTGCCTGCGCCGCGGCCTGCTGCTCGGCCGCCTGCTTCGCCGCTTCCTCAGCTTTTTGCTGTTCTGCGGCCTGCTTCGCGGCCTCTTCCGCTTTCTTCTGTTCCGCCGCCTGCGCCGCTTCCTGCTTCGCCTCCAGCCGCTCTTTTTCCAGCGCTTTCAGACGCTGCTGTTCCGCAGCCTGCTTCTGCTGTAGCTCTTCCGCCTGCTGCTTCGCCTGCTTTTGACGCTGCTGCTCGGCGCGCTGGCTGTCGCTCTGCTGATTCTGCTGGCGGTTGTACTGCTCGACGATAGCGCCAGGATCCACCATGACGGCATCAATGTCGCTACCCCCGCCGCCGCCGCTGCTGGCGTCGATATGTTCGTCAAACGAGCTCCAGATCAGTAACGCAATCAGAAAGATATGCAGGATCACTGAAATGATGATGGCGCGTTTTAACTTATCGTTCTGTTCGGTTACCTTCGACACTTTCGATTCCCAAAAACGGTCCGAAATTAAATCGGCTGCGTCATTAATCCAACCGACTTCACGCCCGCCTGATGCAGCAGGTTCAGCGCCTTGATGATCTCATCGTAAGGCACCTCTTTCGCGCCGCCGATCAGAAACACCGTCTTCGGATTCGCTTCGATACGGCGCTGCGCTTCAGCGACGACCTGCTCCGGCGGCAGCTGTTCCATGCGATCGTGATCGACCACCAGGGTGTATTGTCCCACGCCCGCCACTTCAACAATCACCGGCGGATTATCGTCGCTGGACACCGTTTTGGAATCCGTGGCGTCCGGCAGATCCACCTCTACGCTCTGGGTGATAATCGGCGCCGTCGCCATAAAGATCAGCAGCAGTACCAGCAGAACGTCGAGCAGCGGAACAATATTGATTTCGGACTTCAGGTCGCGTTTACGGCGACCGCGCGTTCTGGCCATAGGTCACTCCTACCTGCTGTTCTCGCTGGAGAAAGCCTGACGGTGCAGAATAGCGGTGAACTCTTCCATAAAGTTATCGTAATTCTGCTCCAGCTTGTTCACGCGCTGGTTGAGGCGGTTATACGCCATAACTGCCGGAATAGCGGCAAACAGACCGATAGCGGTCGCGATCAGCGCTTCGGCAATCCCCGGCGCCACCATCTGCAGCGTGGCCTGTTTTACCGCGCCCAGCGCGATAAAGGCGTGCATGATGCCCCAGACCGTACCGAACAGGCCGATGTAAGGACTGATCGAGCCAACCGTGCCCAGGAAAGGAATATGGTTTTCCAGCGCTTCCAGCTCACGGTTCAGCGAGATGCGCATGGCGCGCGTTGCGCCTTCCACCACCGCTTCCGGCGCGTGGTTGTTGGCACGATGCAACCGGGCGAACTCTTTAAAGCCGGCATAGAAAATTTGTTCAGATCCGGCCAGCTCATCACGGCGCGCCTGGCTTTCCTGATACAGGCGCGACAGCTCAATGCCCGACCAGAATTTGTCTTCAAACGCGTCGGCTTCACGGCCCGCCGCATTCAGAATACGGGTGCGCTGAATAATGATTGCCCAGGAGGCAACAGAAAAGCCAATCAAAATCAACATGATAAGTTTGACCAGAAGGCTCGCCTTCAGGAACAAATCAAGAACGTTCATGTCAGTCACTGCTTGAACTCCGCGACAATAGACTTGGGAAGCGCAATGGGCTTCATCAGATGTGGATTGATGCAGGCGATCAGGACTTCGGCTTCATTCAGCGTCCGGCCTTCTGCATTAACAATACGTTGTGCGAATGTCATGGTCGTTCTGGTCATGTTGACGACCTCGCTCTGCACCTCAAGAAGTTCATCAAGACGCGCGGCGGCCAGGTAATCAACCGTGAGACGACGCACGACAAAACCGACCTGCTGTTCCAGCAGCGTCTGTTGACTGAAATGGTGCTGGCGCAGCATCTCGGTTCGTGCCCGTTCATAAAAAGCGACATAGCTGGCATGGTAAACCACGCCACCGGCGTCGGTGTCTTCATAGTAGACACGCACCGGCCATCGAAAAAGCATTGTACTCACTCTACATCCCGGTATAACTTTTTAAACGTTGCTACTATACGCAAGAGCATACGCCTTTGGAATGGATTGCCAGAGGCTAAACAAAATAATTATCTTCCGGAAACAATTATGTGGATTTAGGGAGAAATCTTAAACGTTTACTGACATAACCCAGGGCTGAAAAAAGCCGGGTTAACGAAGGAGAGCAGCGGCGACGAGCAGGAAAAACGGACCGGCGAACCGATCCGTTATTATCCCGCTTTTATTACGGCAGGCAGTAAAATTCTTTTATGCGCGCTTATCGAGATGTTCGATAGCCAGCGCGGTAATCACCCCGATGGCGCAGGCCAGCAGCGTGCCGAGGATCCAGGCAAAATACCACATCGTTCTGCTCCTTAATCAGTAAAGGGAATGCGTGTTGGCTTCTATCTGCGCGCGCGTGATGCGGCCAAACATTTTGTAGTAGCACCAGCTGGTGTAAATCAGAATAAGCGGCACAAAGATCGCGGCCGTAACGGTCATGATTTTCAGCGTCAGCAGGCTGGAAGTGGCGTCCCACATGGTCAGGCTATGGTTCATCATGCTGCTGGAAGGCATCACAAACGGGAACATCGCCACGCCCGCCGTCAGGATCACGCAGGCTACCGTCAGCGAAGAGCAAAGAAACGCCCAGCCGCCTTTATTCATCCGTGAACAGATAACGGTAAACAGCGGCAGCAGCACGCCCAGCGCCGGGATAATCCACAGCAGCGGCTGATGGGTAAAGTTTACCAGCCAGCCGCCCGCTACGCGGGTCACTTCTTTCGCCAGCGGATTGGAAGCCGCATTGTGATCCAGCGTGGACACCAGCTGATAGCCTTCAATGCCGTACTTCACCCAAATACCGGCCAGCACGAAGCCCGCCATCATCACCAGCGTGGCGATCTGCGCGATCGTTTTGGATCTGAGATACAGCTCACCCGTGGTGCGCATTTGTAGGTAAGTGGCGCCCTGAGTCAGGATCATGGTGACGCTGACCACGCCTGCCAGCAGCGCAAACGGGTTCAGCAGCTGGAAGAAGCTGCCGGTGTAGAACAGACGCAGATATTCATCGGCATAGAAAGGCACGCCCTGTAACAGATTGCCAAACGCCACGCCAATAACCAGCGGCGGCACAAAGCTGCCGATAAAAATGCCCCAGTCCCACATGCCGCGCCAGCGCGGATTTTCTATTTTGGAGCGGTAGTCGAATCCTACCGGCCGGAAAAACAGCGAGGCCAGCACCAGCATCATCGCCACATAAAAGCCGGAAAAGGCGGCGGCGTAGACCATCGGCCAGGCGGCAAACAGCGCGCCGCCTGCGGTGATAAGCCATACCTGATTGCCGTCCCAGTGCGGCGCGATGGTGTTGATCATAATACGGCGCTCAACGTCGTTGCGGCCAATCAGACGGCCAAGCATCCCAACGCCCATATCAAACCCGTCGGTAACCGCGAAGCCGATCAGCAGCACGCCAATCAGTACCCACCAGACGAAACGCAACAGTTCATAGGTGATCATGGTTAAACTCCTGTTCCGGTGGCCTGTTCAAAGTGATAACGCCCTGTTTTCAGGCTGCTTGGCCCGCGCCTGCCGAACTTAAACATCAGGTACATCTCGGCAAGCAAAAACAGCGTGTAAAGCCCGCAGATAAGCAGCAGCGAAAACAGGATTTGACCCGTGGTCAGCGATGAGTTGGCAACGGCCGTCGGCAGCACTTCGCCAATCGCCCACGGCTGGCGGCCATATTCGGCAACAAACCAGCCGGCTTCCGCAGCAATCCACGGCAGCGGGATGCCGTACAGCGCGCATTTCAGCAGGAAGCGGCTTTGACCAATGCGGTTACAGATGACGCTCCAGAAACAGCAGAGGGTAACCAGCAGCATCAGCACGCCGCACGCCACCATGATGCGGAAAGCGAAATAGAGCGGCGCGACGCGTGGGATGGAATCCTGCGTGGCCTGACGGATCTGCGCCTCGCTGGCGTCGGCCACGTTCGGCGTATAGCGTTTCAGCAGCAGCCCGTAACCCAAATCCTGCTTCGCCTGGTTAAAGGCGGCGCGCACTGCCGGATCGCTGTTGCCTTCCCGTAGCTGTTCCAGCAGCTGGTAAGCGCGCATCCCGTTGCGGATGCGGATCTCATGCTGCGCCATCAGATCTTTGATGCCGGTAACCTGTTGATCCACAGAGCGGGTAGCGATCAGGCCCAGCGCCCAGGGGATCTGAATGGCGTAGCGGTTTTGCTGCGCCTGCTGATCGGGCAGGCCGAACAGCGTAAAGGCCGCCGGCGCGGGCTGCGTTTCCCATTCCGCTTCGATAGCGGCAAGCTTGGTTTTCTGCACGTCGCCGACCACATAGCCCGACTCGTCGCCCAGCAGGATCACGGCCAGAACGGCTGCCATGCCGAAGCTGGCGGCAATAGCGAAAGAGCGCTTAGCAAAAGCGATATCGCGACCGCGCAGCAGATAGAAGGCGCTGATGCCCATAATGAACATGGCGCCGCAGGTGTAGCCTGCCGCAACGGTATGCACAAATTTGACCTGCGCCACCGGATTGAGGATCAGTTCGGAAAAGCTAACCATCTCCATGCGCATGGTTTCAAAATTGAATTCTGAGCCGACGGGATTCTGCATCCAGCCGTTCGCCACCAGGATCCACAGCGCCGACAGGTTAGAGCCTAACGCCAGCAGCCAGGTGCACGTCAGGTGCTGCACTTTACTCAGCCGATCCCAGCCGAAAAAGAACATGCCGACAAAGGTGGATTCAAGGAAAAAAGCCATCAGGCCTTCAATAGCCAGCGGCGCCCCGAATATATCGCCGACGTAATGGGAATAATAAGACCAGTTGGTGCCGAACTGGAATTCCATCGTCAGGCCGGTGGCCACGCCAAGCGCAAAGTTAATACCGAAGAGTTTCCCCCAGAATTTCGTCATATCTTTATAGATTTGTTTGCCTGACAGCACATAAACCGTTTCCATTATTGCCAGCAAAAACGCCATTCCCAGCGTTAAAGGGACAAACAGAAAATGGTACATCGCCGTTAGCGCAAACTGTAAACGCGACAGTTCGACCACATCTAACATGTTGACTCCTTGCTCCGTGCTCAGTTTTGTCCATGCGCCGGGCGGCCAGCGTATGGCGCAACAGGATCGCTCCTCATCGGGGTGACGTAACCCTGTAGGTAAGTGAATAATGTTAATGAGAAAAAATCAGCGGGCCCGCGCCGTTGCTGTTTTTGCAGGATAGCGATCGGGAAAATTTGCGATCGACACAGGAAGTCCCTTTTTATAATTAAAAGCGTAAAGCTGATTTTTTGACGCAGAGCAATTTAATCCCAAAGCTGATTTTTAGCCAGCCTCCGAAGCGTAAATAACTTGCGTTTCTTTGATCGCGATTAATTAATTGCGATAAAGTAAATATGAAAGGGATTACTTTAACAAAGAGGATGATTTAATTTAATTAATATTCAATACAGAAAACAATTTTGTAATATTAACCGGCGGGGTTAATTTTATCGCGTTATTTTACAGGAAGCTTTGCATTATATTAGCTTATTAATAAGAAAGCTTAACCAATATTCCGGCATGAATGCAAAAATAAAAAAGGCTGCCCTGAGGCAGCCCTGATGAGAAGATGGATCCGGCTTACTGCGGCAGAACCGCTTTCACCGCATCGCCGATATCGGCCAGGCTGCGCACGGTTTTCACGCCGGCCGCTTCCAGCGCCGCGAACTTCTCGTCCGCCGTGCCTTTACCGCCTGCGATAATCGCGCCCGCGTGGCCCATACGCTTGCCTTTCGGCGCGGTAACGCCTGCGATATAGCCGACAACCGGCTTGGTCACGTGCTCTTTGATAAAGGCGGCGGCTTCTTCTTCCGCACTGCCGCCGATCTCGCCGATCATGACGATCGCTTCAGTCTGCGGATCGTCCTGGAACAGTTTCAGGATATCGATAAAGTTAGAGCCAGGGATCGGGTCGCCGCCGATGCCCACGCAGGTGGACTGGCCGTAACCGATATCGGTAGTCTGCTTCACGGCTTCATAGGTCAGCGTGCCGGAACGGGACACGATGCCGATACGGCCTGGCTTATGAATGTGGCCCGGCATGATGCCGATTTTGCATTCGCCTGGGGTGATAACGCCAGGGCAGTTCGGGCCAATCATACGCACGCCCGCTTCATCCAGCTTCACCTTCACGGTCAGCATATCCAGCGTCGGGATACCTTCGGTGATGGTGATAATCAGTTTGATGCCCGCGTCGATCGCTTCCAGGATGCCGTCTTTGCAGAACGGCGCCGGAACGTAAATTACGGAGGCGGTGGCGCCAGTGGCTTCTACCGCTTCACGCACGGTATTAAAAACCGGCAGGCCCAGATGTTCGGTGCCGCCTTTGCCTGGCGTTACGCCGCCAACCAGCTGGGTGCCGTAAGCCAGCGCCTGCTCGGAGTGGAAAGTGCCCTGTCCGCCGGTGAAGCCCTGGCAGATTACCTTGGTGTTTTTATCGATCAGAATGGACATTATTTACCCTCCGCTGCGGCAACAACGCGCTGCGCCGCGTCGCTCAGGCTGGTTGCTGCAATAATATTCAGGCCGCTGTCCGCCAGTTTCTGCGCGCCCAGCTCGGCATTGTTTCCTTCCAGACGCACCACGACCGGCACGTTAACGCCCACTTCCGCTACCGCGCCGATGATGCCGTCAGCAATCAGGTCGCAGCGGACGATGCCGCCGAAGATGTTGACGAAGACGGCCTTCACCGCGTCGTCAGAAAGGATGATTTTGAACGCTTCGGTCACGCGCTCTTTGGTGGCGCCGCCGCCAACGTCCAGGAAGTTAGCCGGCTGGCCGCCGCTCAGCTTCACGATGTCCATGGTGCCCATCGCCAGGCCTGCGCCGTTAACCATACAGCCGATATTGCCTTCCAGCGCCACGTAGTTCAGTTCCCACTGCGCAGCGTGCGCTTCGCGGGAGTCTTCCTGGCTTGGATCGCGCATTTCACGCAGCTCCGGCTGGCGGAACAGCGCGTTGCCGTCTGCGCCCAGCTTGCCGTCCAGGCAGATCAGATCGCCCTGCTTAGTGATCACCAGCGGGTTGATTTCGACCAGCGCCAGATCGCGCTCCAGGAACATGGTCGCCAGACCCATAAAGATTTTGGTGAACTGACCAACCTGTTTGCCGGTCAGGCCCAGTTTGAACGCCAGCTCGCGGCCCTGATAAGGCTGCGGGCCGGTTAACGGATCCAGCGCCATTTTGTGGATCAGATGCGGCGTCTCTTCCGCCACTTTTTCAATTTCCACGCCGCCTTCGGTCGAGGCCATAAAGACTACGCGACGGGTGCCGCGATCCACGACCGCGCCCAGGTAAAGTTCCTGATCGATGTCGGTTGCCGCTTCCACCAGGATCTGGTTGACCGGCTGACCGTTAGCGTCGGTCTGGTAAGTGGTCAGACGCTTGCCCAGCCAGTGCTCGGCAAATGCGCGGATCTCTTCTTTGCTTTTTACTACCTTCACGCCGCCCGCTTTACCACGGCCTCCGGCATGAACCTGACATTTCACGACCCACGGGCCAGCGCCAATTTTAGAAGCGGCTTCTTCTGCTTCGCGTGGAGTGGTGCAGGCATAGCCGACAGGTGCCGGTAAACCATACCGGCCAAACAGCTGTTTTGCCTGATATTCATGTAAGTTCATGTTGTTAATCCATCCAGTTCGGAAAAGACTTGGCCAAATCCGGCAGTATGCCAGCGCTTTGGCCACACATAGGGTTGAGCGCGGCTTTCACCGCGCCCGACAGGAATTAAACGTCCAGCAGCAGACGAGACGGATCTTCCAGCAGCTCTTTGATCGCGACCAGGAAGCTCACGGACTCTTTGCCGTCGATCAGGCGATGATCGTAAGAGAGCGCCAGATACATCATTGGCAGGATCACCACCTGACCATTGACCGCCATCGGACGATCTTTGATCGCGTGCATCCCCAGAATGGCACTCTGCGGTGGGTTGATGATCGGCGTGGACATCAGCGAGCCGAAGACGCCGCCGTTGGTAATGGTGAAGTTACCGCCGGTCAGTTCGTCTACGGTCAGCTTGCCGTCACGGCCTTTGATCGCCAGCTCTTTGATTTTTTTCTCGATATCCGCCATGCCCAGCGCATCGATATCTTTCAGCACCGGCGTAACCAGGCCGCGCGGCGTGGATACCGCGATGCTGACGTCGAAGTAGTTGTGGTAAACCACATCTTCGCCGTCGATAGAGGCGTTAACTTCCGGGAAGCGCTTCAGGGCTTCCACTACCGCTTTCAGGTAGAAGGACATAAAGCCCAGACGGATGCCGTGACGTTTTTCGAAGGCTTCGCCGTACTGCTTGCGCAGGTTCATGATCGGCTGCATGTTGACTTCGTTAAACGTGGTCAGCATCGCGGTGCTGTTTTTCGCTTCCAGCAGACGCTCGGCGATACGCTTACGCAGACGAGTCATCGGCACGCGTTTTTCGCTGCGGCCAGCCAGCGAAGGCGCGGCTTCAGCCGCTTTCGGCTCGGCGGCTTTGGCAGCTGGCGCTTTCGCCAGGTGTTTCTCTACGTCTTCACGGGTCAGACGTCCGCCCACGCCGGTGCCTTTGATCGCCGACGGCTCCAGACCGTGTTCGGCAATCAGGCGACGGATAGCCGGGCTGAGCGCGTCGTTGCTCTCTTCTTCCAGCGAGGCGCTCTGGCGCTGCGCCGGAGTAGACTCTTTCTCTTCCGTTTTGGCGGAGCTTTCTTTGCCGCCGCTGTTGCCTTCTTTCAGGCGACCCAGCGCCTGACGAGAAGTTACGGTGGCACCTTCGTCTTCCAGAATCGCTTCCAGCACGCCGTCGGCGGAAGCAGGCACTTCCAGCACCACTTTGTCGGTTTCGATTTCTACCAGCACTTCGTCACGGCTGACCGCGTCGCCAGGTTTTTTGTGCCAGGTCGCTACGGTGGCGTCGGCGACGGATTCAGGCAGGTCGGGAACGAGAATATCTACGCTACTCATTATTTTTCCTTTAATTAATTAACGTTCAGCGCGTCATTAACCAGATCTTGCTGCTGCTGCTGGTGAACGGACATATAGCCAACTGCCGGCGAGGCCGAAGCGGGACGACCGGCGTAACGTAATGAAGCACCAAACGGCACTACCTCACGGAAATGATGCTGGCTACAGTACCAGGCACCCTGATTCAGCGGCTCTTCCTGACACCAGACAAAATCATGCACGTGCGCGTACTGCTGGAGTTTTTCCTGCACCGCTTTGTGCGGGAACGGATAGAGCTGTTCAATGCGGACGATAGCCACGTCGGTCTGCTCGTTTTTACGCCGCTTTTCCAGCAGATCGTAATAGACTTTGCCGGAGCAGAGCACCACGCGCTTAACGCCTTTTGGATCGAGATCGTCGACTTCGCCAATCGCCGGCTGGAAGCTGCCGTTAGCCAGCTCTTCCAGCGAAGAGACCGCCAGCGGATGACGCAGCAGCGATTTCGGCGACATCACCACCAGCGGACGACGCATCCCGCGCAGCGCCTGACGACGCAGCATGTGGTAAACCTGCGCCGGCGTGGAAGGCACGCAAACCTGCATGTTCTGCTCGGCGCAGAGTTGCAGATAGCGTTCCAGACGCGCGGAGGAGTGCTCCGGCCCCTGCCCTTCATAGCCGTGCGGCAGCAGCATCACCAGACCGCACATGCGGCCCCATTTCTGCTCGCCGGAGCTGATGAACTGGTCGATAACCACCTGCGCGCCGTTGGCGAAGTCGCCGAACTGCGCTTCCCAGATAGTCAGCGTGCGCGGTTCCGCCGTGGCGTAACCATATTCAAACGCCAGCACCGCTTCTTCAGAGAGCACGGAATCCCAGACGCGGAACGTGCCCTGACCGTTATGGATATGCTGTAACGGCGTATAGGTAGAGCCGTTGGCCTGGTTATGGATCACCGCGTGACGATGGAAGAAGGTGCCGCGGCCCATATCTTCGCCGGACAGACGGCACGGAATGCCTTCGTCTACCAGCGTGGCGTAGGCCAGGTTTTCCGCTGCGCCCCAGTCAAATGGCTTCTCGCCTGCGGCCATCGCGGCGCGGTCGTTGTAGATCTTGGCCACGCGCGACTGCATTTCAATCGCTTCCGGCACGGTGCTGATGCGTTTGGCCAGCGCCTGCAGGCGTTTCAGATCCAGCGTCGCCGGATAGCTTTCGTCCCACTCGTGGTTCAGGTAAGGCGACCAGGTAAAGGAGTGCAGGCTCATCGGACGCCATTCCGGCACCACGCATTCACCGGCATCCAGCGCGTCGCGATAGAGATTGACCATCTCCGTCGCGTCTTCCAGGCTGGCGACCTGTTCCGCTTCCAGACGGTCGGCGTAAAGCTTACGCGGCGTCGGATGCTTTTTGATTTTCTGGTACATCACCGGCTGCGTTGCGCTTGGCTCGTCGGCTTCGTTGTGGCCGTGGCGGCGGTAGCAAACCAGATCGATAAAGACGTCGCGCTTGAAGGTGTTACGGAAATCAAGCGCCAGGCGGGTAACAAACGCCACCGCTTCCGGATCGTCAGCGTTGACGTGGAAGATCGGCGCCAGCACCATTTTACCGATGTCGGTACAGTACTGCGTGGAGCGCGCATCCTGCGGATTAGACGTGGTGAAACCAATCTGGTTGTTGATCACGATGCGCACGGTGCCGCCAACTTCATAGCCGCGTGCCTGCGACATGTTCAGGGTTTCCTGCACCACGCCCTGGCCGGTAACGGCCGCGTCGCCGTGGATGGTGATCGGCAGCACTTTGCTGCTGCGCGGCTCGTCCAGACGATCCAGACGGGCGCGAACCGATCCCATGACTACCGGGCTGACGATTTCCAGGTGCGACGGGTTAAACGCCAGCGCCAGATGCACCATGCCGCCTTCGGTTTCCACGTCGGACGAGAAGCCCATATGGTATTTCACGTCGCCGGTGCCGAGATGCTCTTTATGCTTGCCGGAGAACTCGTCGAACAGGTCCTGCGGCTTTTTGCCCAGCACGTTGATCAGCACGTTCAGACGACCACGGTGCGCCATACCCAGCACCACTTCGCGCGTGCCGCTTTTGCCCGCGTGACGGATCATCTCGTTCAGCATCGGCACCAGCGCATCGCCGCCTTCCAGCGAGAAGCGTTTCGCGCCGGGGAATTTCGCGCCCAGATAGCGCTCCAGCCCTTCCGCAGCGGTCAGCTGTTTCAGAAAGCCTTTTTTCTCATCCGTAGAGAAAGAGGCCTGGCCCGCCACCGATTCAATGCGCTGCTGGATCCAGCGTTTCTCTTCGGTGTTGGTGATATGCATATATTCCGCGCCGATCGAGCCGCAGTAGGTTTGCTGCAGCAGGCTGAACAGATCGGCCAGCTTCATCGTATCTTTGCCGAAGGCGAAGGAACCTACGTTAAAGGTTTCCTGGAAATCGGCCTCGGTCAGATCGTGAAACGCGGGATCCAGATCCGGCACCGGCTCCTGTTTCCACAGGCCCAGCGGATCGAGATTGGCCTGCTGATGGCCACGGAAGCGGAAGGCGTTAATCAGCTGGAGCACCTTCACCTGCTTGGCGTTGGTGTCGGGATCGCTGACGGAAGAGGTATAGCGAGAGGCATCTTTCGCCAGACGCTTGAAATATTCGCGAGTGGTGGAGTGGAATTGCTCTGGCCTGACTCCGTGACCCGGAAGCTGCTGAAACAGCGTTTTCCAGGCCGCATCGACAGAGTCAGGATCGGTCAGATAGTCCTCATAGAGCTGCTCTATATAGGTCTGATTCGCGCCGGCCAGCCAGGAGGAGTCCAGCCAGGGTTTCATCGCGCTGTTCTGCATTGTGATCCCTTAAAGCATTACGCTTTTTTGTTGCCGTGATTATGTAACGGAACAGCTAAGCCCCGCGCCGCGTCAGCGGCTTGCCCTCGGCCGTGTTCCGCTTAAGCAAAACCCGGCCTGATAAAACGACCGGGAGCCAGGCTCCCGGACGGTCTGCGCTTAAGCGCTTCGCGCCAGCAGCATCGACTTGATATGGCCGATGGCGCGCGTCGGGTTCAGCCCTTTCGGACAAACGCTGACGCAGTTCATAATGCTGTGGCAGCGGAATACGCTGAACGCATCGTTAAGGTCATCCAGGCGTGCACCGGTTTCCGTATCGCGACTGTCGATCAGGAAACGGTAGGCCGCCAGCAGCCCCGCCGGCCCGATAAACTTGTCCGGGTTCCACCAGAACGACGGGCAGGAAGTGGAACAGCACGCACAAAGAATACACTCGTACAGGCCGTCCAGTTTTTCCCGCTGTTCCGGCTGCTGCAGGTGCTCGCGAGCCGGTGGATTTTGCCCATTATTCAACAGGTAAGGCTTAATTTTCTCATATTGAGTGTAGAACTGGCCCATGTCTACTACCAAATCGCGGATGACCGGCAATCCAGGCAGGGGACGGATCACAATTTTACGTTTTCCCGCGCCGAGCGCGGAAACCGGCGTAATGCAGGCCAGGCCGTTCTTACCGTTCATATTGATGCCGTCGGAGCCGCAGACGCCTTCGCGGCAGGAGCGACGGAAAGCCAGCGTCGGATCTTTCTCTTTCAGACGGATTAGCGCATCCAGCAGCATCATATCGCGCCCTTCTTCCGACTCCAGGCTGTAGTCCTGCATCCGCGGCGCGTCATCGACGTCCGGGTTATAACGATAAACTGAAAATTCGATTCTCATCATATGCTCCGCGAACTAGTAGGTACGGGCTTTCGGCGGGAAAGCCGCGCGCAGTTTCGGCTCCATGTTCACCTCACGGCGAGTCATGCTTTCGCTCTGCGGCAGATAGACGCTGTGGCACAGCCAGTTTGCGTCGTCACGTTCCGGGTAATCGAAGCGGCTGTGCGCGCCACGGCTTTCCGTACGGTAGTTGGCGGCAACCGCGGTGGCGTAAGCCGTTTCCATCAGGTTATCCAGCTCCAGACACTCAATACGCTGGGTATTGAAGTCAGGCGAACGGTCGTCCAGACGGGCGCTTTTCAGCCGCTCGCGCAGGACTTTCAGCTCTTCCAGACCTTTTGCCATCGCGTCGCCTTCGCGGAATACCGAGAAGTTGTTCTGCATGCAGGTTTGCAGCGCTTTACGCAGCTCGGCAGGATCTTCGCCGGTTTCGTTATTGTTCCAGCGGTTCAGGCGCGCCAGCGAGGCGTCGATCTCTTCATCGGTAGCGTCCAGCAGCTCGCCCTGCTCCAGCATCGACTGCTGTAAATGCAGGCCAGCCGCGCGGCCAAATACCACCAGATCCAGCAGCGAGTTGCCGCCGAGACGGTTAGAGCCGTGTACGGATACGCAGGCGATTTCGCCTACGGCAAACAGACCCGGCACCACGACGTCTTCGCCCTGCTCGTTCAGCGTTATCGCCTGGCCGGTCACTTTGGTCGGAATGCCGCCCATCATATAGTGGCAGGTCGGGATAACCGGGATAGGCTCTTTGACCGGATCGACGTGGGCAAAGGTGCGGGAAAGCTCCAGGATACCCGGCAGACGCGCTTCCAGCACATCTTTACCCAGATGATCGAGCTTCAGCTTGATATGCGGGCCCCACGGGCCTTCGCAGCCGCGGCCTTCGCGGATTTCGATCATCATCGAGCGGGCAACCACGTCGCGTCCGGCCAGATCTTTGGCGTTAGGCGCGTAGCGTTCCATAAAGCGCTCGCCGTGCTTGTTCAGCAGGTAGCCGCCTTCGCCGCGACAGCCTTCCGTCACCAGCACGCCCGCGCCAGCAATGCCGGTCGGGTGGAACTGCCACATTTCCATATCCTGCACCGGCACGCCGGCGCGCAGCGCCATGCCCACGCCGTCACCGGTATTGATGTGTGCGTTGGTGGTGGACTGATAGATACGGCCTGCGCCGCCGGTCGCCAGCACGGTGGCTTTTGCTTTAAAGTAGACGACTTCGCCATCTTCGATATTCAGTGCGGTACAGCCGACCACCGCGCCGTCGGCGTTTTTCACCAGATCCAGCGCATACCACTCGGAGAAGATGGTGGTCTTGTTTTTCAGGTTCTGCTGATAGAGCGTATGCAGCAGCGCGTGGCCGGTACGGTCAGCCGCTGCCGCGGTACGTGCCGCCTGCTCGCCGCCGAAATTTTTCGACTGGCCGCCGAACGGACGCTGATAGATACGGCCATCGTCCAGACGGGAGAACGGCAGGCCCATATGCTCCAGCTCCAGAATCGCTTCCGGGCCGGTTTTGCACATATATTCAATGGCGTCCTGGTCACCGATATAGTCGGAACCTTTCACCGTGTCGTACATATGCCATTCCCAGTTGTCTTCATGACTGTTGCCCAGCGCGACGGTAATACCGCCCTGCGCGGACACGGTGTGGGAACGGGTCGGGAATACTTTAGATAACAGGGCACAGGTCTGGCCCGATTGGGAAATTTGCAGTGCGGCACGCATACCTGCACCACCTGCGCCGACTACGACGGCATCAAATTCTCTGACTGGCAACTTCATTTTTTACACACCCCACACAACGACGGTTCCATAAATCGCATAGACAAACAGCACTACCACAATCGCCATCTGCAACAGCAGACGCGTCGCCAGATGTTTGATGTAGTCTGTCAGCACCTGCCACATCCCTATCCAGCCATGCATCAGAATGGAGAACAGCGTCAGCAGCGTGAACACTTTCGTTACGGAGGAGGCAAAAAAACCGCGCCAGATGTCGTAAGTCAGCGTGTCCGTCATTACGATAAAGCCGAGGATGTAAAGGATGTAGAGCGTCATCACAATAGATGTGGCGCGCACCAGCAGCCAGTCGTGAACGCCGTTGCGTCCTAATGCGGAAGCGTTGCTTAACATACGAGGACTCCAGCCAGAATTGAAAGCACGACGGTGATACCAAAGCAGATTTGCGCCGAACGCGTTCCCACCACCTGCGTCTCTGCCAGGTAGCCAAAATCCATTAACATATGACGTATCCCGCCGACGGTATGGTACGCCAGCGCGGTGAGAATGCCCCACATGATGAATTTAACGAAGAAGCTTTGCATAACGGCAGACGCCTGCAAAAAGCCTTCGGGCGACGACAGCGACAGGCCCAATAACCAAAGCAGTATGCCCAAGGCAACAAACGTAATGACGCCGGACACGCGGTGGAGAATGGACGCGATTGCGGTAACGGGAAACCGGATCGTTGAGAGATCCAGGTTGACAGGTCTTTGTTTTTTCACGGTTTTGCCCACAGAGCCTTTCTTATTTTGCTTCCTCCGGTCCTGAAGGTGACAGCCAAATACATAAGCATTCGGACTGTGAACCGGCACCAAAACAGCAACATCCAGTGTTAATTGTGGCGCTAAAACGCTGGGTGGCTCCTGGTGTCAGGGTATTCCGGAGACCTGGCGGCAGTATAGGTCGATCACAATCTCATTACAATTCCCCTACAAACATCTTGGTGAAAAATAGATGGAACAGTGATCTCACTCACGTTTTTCACAAATTGTACAAATTTAATTATCTGATTTGACAAAACTTCAACATTTTTGTTACAAACTGAGCGCGAAAAGTTCTATGATGCACAAAAGTTATGGGGATACACTTTCCCCTAAGCACAAGTTATGTAACATTGGTGAGCTAAACTTATTAAGCATCAGGTTAACAAGTTACGACCATACCGAATCTTTAACAACTGCTAAACAAAGCCTGATTGTGCCCTTCCGGCCCATAGGCGCCGTCACTCTGTACCCTGCACGTAATAAGATGCCACAGAGTTGATACTGCTTACCCGCAGCGGTGGACATAACGGCGTTTCAGATGTCATAGATTCATCGACAAGGCGCTAAGGAGACTTAAATGGCTGATAAAAAAGCAACGCTTAACCTGCCCGGCGAAGACGCTATCGAACTCGACGTACTGAGCGGCACGCTAGGCCAGGAAGAGATCGATGTCCGTAGCCTCGGTTCTAAAGGTTATTTCACTTTTGACCCGGGCTTTACCTCCACCGCCTCTTGCGAATCCAAAATTACCTATATCGACGGCGACGAAGGCGTTCTGCTGCACCGTGGATACCCTATCGACCAGCTGGCGCTGCACTCTAACTACCTGGAAGTGTGCTATATCCTGCTGAATGGCGAAGCGCCAACCAAAGAGCAGTTTGAAGAGTTCAGCACTATCGTTACCCGCCACACCATGATCCACGAGCAGATCCACCATCTGTTCCGCGGCTTCCGTCGTGATTCCCATCCGATGGCGGTCATGTGCGGCGTAACCGGCGCGCTGGCGGCTTTCTATCACGATGCGATGGACGTGAATATCGAGCGTCACCGCGAAATCGCCGCTTTCCGTCTGCTGTCGAAAATGCCGACCGTGGCCGCCATGTGCTACAAGTATTCCATCGGCCAGCCGTTCGTCTATCCGCGCAACGACCTTTCCTATGCCGGTAACTTCCTGAACATGATGTTCTCTACGCCTTGCGAAGAGTACGTGGTCAACCCTGTGCTGGAACGCGCCATGGATCGTATTCTGATCCTGCACGCGGATCACGAGCAGAACGCCTCCACTTCTACCGTGCGTACAGCTGGTTCTTCCGGCGCTAACCCGTTCGCCTGTATCGCTGCGGGCATCGCTTCCCTGTGGGGACCGGCGCACGGCGGCGCCAACGAAGCCTGCCTGCGTATGCTGGAAGAGATCAAAACGGTTGAGCATATCCCGGAATTCCTGCGTCGTGCGAAAGACAAGAACGACTCTTTCCGCCTGATGGGCTTCGGCCATCGCGTGTATAAGAACTACGATCCGCGTGCCACGGTAATGCGTGAAACCTGTCACGAAGTGCTGAAAGAGCTGGGCATGAAGGATGACCTGCTGGAAGTGGCCATGGAGCTGGAGCATATTGCGCTGAACGACCCGTACTTTATCGAGCGCAAACTCTATCCGAACGTCGATTTCTATTCAGGCCTGATCCTGAAAGCGATGGGTATCCCTTCCTCTATGTTTACCGTTATCTTCGCCATGGCGCGTACGGTCGGCTGGATCGCCCACTGGAAAGAGATGCACGACGACGGCATTAAAATTGCCCGTCCGCGTCAGCTTTACACCGGCTACGATCAGCGCGATTTTAACTCGTTGACCAAATAAGGCTAACGTTGCTATGAGAAGCGCCGCAATGCGGCGCTTTTTTTATGTCTGACAGCCCGGACACCAGTAAAAAGGCCGTGAAGAGAGCGAGGTTTTCTCAATGATGCCACCGCAGCGCTCGCACGGTTTGCCCGCCCGATGAAAAACTTTAAAGCTGAACAGCGCGCCATGATGCTTGTTTTCTTTTGCCACGCCACGCGTCTGGTAAGAAAGCCGGGGGATGGCCAGCAGCGCTTCCGCCAGCTTGTCCAGCTGCGCCTCGTCTAAATCCTGTGCCTTATGCTGCGGCGCCAGACCGGCGTGCCAGAGGATCTCTACCCGCAGATAGTTGCCTAAACCCGCCAGGAAAGCCTGATCCAGCAGCAGGCCGCTGAACTGGCGCCGCCGGAAGCGCGGTGACAGCAGGCGCGCCTTGACCTCTTCCACCGTCAGCGTCATATCCAGCACGTCCGGGCCGACGCGCAGCAAAAAAGGATGGGCGGCCAGCGTATCCTGCGTCAGCAGTTCAATATCAGAGGCGCTATACAGCAGCAGCGTTTTATCTTCTGCCGCCAGCTTCACGCGCAGCACCCGATTGCTTTGCGGCTCGGTGCCGCTTTTAATCACGCGCCAGACGCCGTAAAGCTGGTTATGGCTGTAGAGGATCAATCCGTTGGAGAAATGCGTCAGTATCGCTTTGCCGCGCGTTTCGATCGCCTCTACCCTTTCGCCAATCAGCGAGGATTCGTAGGTTTTCAGTTGGGGAAAAGCAAACCAGACGTCGGTCAGCGTTTTACCCTTGATGGCTTTTTCCAGCTTGTCCGCCGCGCGGCGGATCTCAGGCCCTTCCGGCATGGTGCCTCCTTGTTATTGTGTGGCGCCGCCTTCCAGCTTTTTGTCCTCTTCCACGGTCAGCGCGATACTCAGCGCCATCTCCAGCGCCAGCACCACCGTCTGAAGCGGCATACTGGCCGCGCCCGGATGCCTTACCGCCTGCTGCGGCAAATACGGCACGTGGATAAACCCACCGCGACCGCCCTGCTGCGCCTGGCGATGCAGCAAACCGTAAAGCACATGATTGCAAACGAAAGTCCCGGCCGTTTGGGATACCGCCGCGGGGATATCCGCCTCGCGGATACCTTCGACGATCGCCTTAATCGGCAGCGTGGCGAAATAAGCGGCCGGGCCGTCCGCAACGATGCGTTCATCAATCGGCTGTCTGCCCGCATTATCGGGAATACGCGCGTCGTCAATATTAATTGCCACGCGCTCGACCGTGATATTGGGCCGCCCGTTCGCCTGGCCGACCACGATCACCAGCTCCGGCTCCAGCTCATCCATCGCGTCGTTTAATACCTGAAGCGATTCACCAAATACGCAAGGCAGCTGTTTCGCCACCACGTGCGCGCCGCAGATCATTCTTTCATGCAGCTGGCTGACCGCTTCCCAGGAGGCGTTGACCAGCTCGCCCTCGAATGGCTCAAACGCCGCCATTAATACTGTTTTCATTGCCGCCTCACCGAAACATCAGAAACCAGAGAAGAAAAATATTGGTTATTAACAATAGCACGCCGGTCGGTATCTGAGCCTTGATCACCGCATTACGATCGGGCAGCTCCAACAGCCGGGCGGGTACGATATTGAAGTTGGCGGCCATTGGCGTCATCAGCGAGCCGCAATAGCCGGAGAACATGCCGATCGCCGCCATCACGGCCGGGTTGCCGTGGTGCTGCAAGACCAGGATCGGGATGCCGATACCGGCAGTGACGATAGGGAAAGCCGCAAAGGCGTTGCCCATAATCATGGTCAGCAGCGCCATGCCTGTAGCGTAGGCCGCTACGGCGATAAAACGGTTGTCCACGGCAAGGTAAGTTTCCGTCAGATGCGCAATCGCCGTGCCCACCCCGGCGGTGGTAAACAGCAGGCCCAGCGTGGCGAGGATCTGCGGCAGAATAAAGGCCCAGCCGATAGCATCAAGCAGGCGGCGCGCTTCCTGTACGGACTGCGCGGGCGCTTCATGCGTCATTTTCAGCGCGATCAGCCAGCCCACCACGCAGCCAACCATCATAGAGAAAAGCGTGACCAGCGTGGCCTGATTGCCTTCCCCAAACAGCGCTACCCGTGCGCCCGGCAAATTATTAAACAGCAGCACGCCGACAACCGTAACCACCGGGATGGCCAGCGCAGGCAGAAACAGCCGGTTGCGCAGGCGTTTGGCGCTCGCCTCGCGCTCCTGATGGCTGCGCTGATGGTAGGAGCCCAGCTTTACGCCGCCCAGACCGGCAATCAGCGCCATAATCACCACCACCACGCCGATAGCAATATGGAGCGAACGCGCGCCGAACCATGCCGATGCCCCGTCGCTGACCAGAAAAACCAGGCCGTAGAGCGCCCAGAACAGGCCGGTAGTCAGACGACGCGGATTAGCTTTGTCTCGCCAGGACATCACGGCGACCACCAGCAGGATCAAACCCGCCAGCCAGTAAAGATACTGTTGCTGAAACATCAGCGCCCTCCTTTGGCTTTCTGCGCCTGCGCATTCAGCGCGGCAAGCTCTGCCGCCAGGGTTTTATCCAGGCGACGCAGGCGAAAGGCGTGGATCAGAAAAGCGCAAACGGCGGTCGGGATGCCCCAGAGCGCTATCTGTAGCGGATCGGTCTGGATGCCCGCCGACTGCTGCATAAAATTATGCATAAAGATGATGGCGCCAAAAGCGACAAAGATATCCTCGCCGAAAAACAGCCCGACGTTATCGGTCGCCGCCGCCATAGCGCGCAGGCGATGACGCACTTCCGGCGGCAGCTCACCGTAACGATTTTCGGTAGCGCCTTCCGCCATCGGCGCCAGCAGCGGACGCACCATTTGCGGATGGCCGCCCAGGCTGGTCAGCCCCATCGCCGCCGTCAGCTCACGCACCAGCAGGTAGACAATAAGCAATCTTCCCGCCGTAGCGCTTTTGATCTGCGCAATCCAGGCCTGGGCGCGCTCTTTCAGCCCGTGGCGCTCCAGCAGGCCTATCACCACTAAAGGCAACAGCAGGATCAGCGGCAGGTTGCGGGTATTGAGAAAGCCAGAGCCCAGTTTTTCCAGAATATCGCCGATCGGCATTTTTGCCGCCAGCCCGGTGATTAAACCGGCGGCCAGCACCACCAGCACCGGGTTAAAGCGCAGTAGAAAACCAACCACGATGGCAGCGATGCCGGCCAGCGGCCAGAGATTAACGACAGGATCCATTTATCCTCCTGATAAAGGCTGAAGCTTCCCGCTGCGTGCAGGAGCAATAAGGGAGACGGCCAGGCAAGCGGGCCGTCCGTAGCGATACGTCAGCCGTAGCTGACTGCAATATCTCGTGCGGCGAACGCCTCACGGAGCTGGCGGGCAAAGGCCAGCGCATGGGCACCGTCGCCGTGCAGGCATACGGTTTGGGCATTGACGCTGACCCATTCGCCGCTGACGGCCCGCACTTTCCCCCGCTGCACCATCGCGAGCGTTTGTGCAATAGCCTGCTCGTCGCTCTCTATCAGCGCGCCGGGCTGCGAGCGAGGCACCAGCGAACCGTCCGCCTGATAGCCGCGATCGGCAAAAACCTCCTCTCTGGTGGTCAGGCCCGCTGATTTAGCGGCGCGAACAGATTCGCTGCCCGCCAGCCCCACCAGGATCAGGTGCGGATCGGCAGCCCTGACCGCCTGCGCGATAGCTTCCGCCAGCGAGGCGTCCTCAGCGGCCTGGTTGTAAAGCATCCCGTGCGGCTTCACGTGCGTTACCTTGCCACCTTCGCTGCGGGCAATAGCCTGGAGCGCGCCAATCTGATAAAGCGTCTGCGCATAAACCGTTTCAGCAGGCAGTGCCATACGCGTGCGGCCAAAGTTTTCGCGATCGGGAAAGCCGGGATGCGCCCCAATCGCCACGCCATACTCCAGCGCCCAGCGCACGCACTGCCGCATGGTTTCCGCGTCGCCCGCGTGAAAACCACAGGCGATATTGGCCGAGGAAACCAGCTGTAATAAGGCGCGATCGTTGCCGCAGCCCTCACCCAAATCGGCGTTTAAATCAATTTTCATGCGCTAATCCCCATGCCATTTGTTCCAGTACCCGATCGCGCTCGCGCTTCGCCTGCAGCGCTTCTTCCAGTGTGCAGTGCACAAAATGGATCGGCTCGCCCAGACGGATCTGCGCCAGATGATAGAGATCGGCTTCAATCACGCAGGCGATACGCGGGTAGCCGCCGGTGGTTTGCGCATCCGCCATCAGCACAATCGGCTGGCCGTTAGGCGGCACCTGCACCACGCCGGGGATCAGCCCGTGCGACAGCATATCGCGCCCGGCTTCGCGCACCAGCGCGCGGCCCTGTAAGCGATAGCCCATACGGTTGCTCTGCGGGCTGAGCTGCCATCCCGTCCGCCAGAACAGCTCCCGGCTTTCGCGGCTGAATTCGTGGTATTCCGGGCCGGCCATCGCGCGAACGCGGTTGCCAAACAGCAGCTGGCGCACGCCCGCCGGTTTGCTGAATGTGCGCGCGGGTTCGCCCAGCGGCAGCCTGTCGCCGTCTTCAATCTGCCGTCCCGCAAAGCCGCCCAGGCCCGTTTTCAAATCGGTGCTGCAGGAGCCGAGCACGGGCACGGCGGCAAAACCGCCAGCCAGCGCCAGGTAGCTGCGCATCCCGCGCTGCGGCATTTTCAACGTCAGGCGCGATCCTTTGCGTACGGCGAGGCGCCAGCCCGTCCACACCGGTTTGCCGTCCAGCTCGGCGCTACAGCCCGCGCCCGTCAGCGCCATCCAGCCGTCCCGGGTAAACTCCGCGCAGAACTGGCCGAGCGTAATTTCCAGCACCGGGCTGTTCTGCTCATTGCCGACCAGCAGGTTGGCCGTCGCCATTGCCGGATAGTCCAGCGCGCCGCCGCTGCTGACGCCGAACTGACGCCAGCCGATACGGCCTGCGTCCTGTAAGGTGGTACTCATGCCAGCCCGAATAATATTCAGCACAGGCCCTCCTTTTGCGGAATAAAGCGTACCTGGTCGCCGGGACGTAAAAGCGTCGGCGGCTGCTGTTCAGGCGTAAACAGAGCGATACTCGTCTGGCCAATTAGCTGCCAGCCGCCCGGCGCGGCAAGCGGATAAACGCCCGTCTGGCTACCGCCGATGCCCACGGATCCGGCCGGCACCTTCAGGCGCGGCTCCGCCCGCCGGGGCGTATGCAGCCGCTCGTCCAGGCCCGCCAGGTAAGGGAAACCGGGCTGGAAGCCGATAAAATAAACGGTATAGCGCCCCGCCGCGTGGGCTTCCACCACCTGCTGCGGCGTCAGTCCGCTTTGACGCGCCACCTCGTCCAGATCCGGCCCTGCTGCGCCGCCGTAGATAACGGGAATGGCGATATCCCGCGTTTCCAGCACCAGCGCTTCGCTTGTTTCCCACCAGCCCTGGAGCCACTCGATGGCGTCCAGCGCGTGCTGTTGCGGGTTGCTTAAAATCACCGTGATATTGTTCATGCCGGGAATGACTTCCGTGACTTCCGGCCGGCCGGTCAGGCGCGCTGACAGGTCCCAGATACGCTGCTGGCTGCTGAGAGAGACAGGGGGTTCCAGCTCAAGCACTACCGCGCGCTCACCTGAAAGGTAACAACGTGCTCGTTGCAAAACACTCTCCCGGCCCGTTGATAAGGCCACCGTTTTCCAGAAAGAAGAAACAGTTATGCGGAAATGTCAGAGAAGTGTCAATAATCGATTAGCCAGGCGCGACACAGTGGCTACTATTACGGTTTCTGCATAAAGGAGGTAGCGATGAGCACGACATTCAAAATTCATTACGAACATCAGGCCGAAGGCCATCTGCATTCCGAAGAAGTGCTGTTGGAAAGCGAGGGCGAACCGACAGAGGAAGCCGTACAGGACGCGGTGCGCCAGGATATTGCGAAGCATCACGGCGCGGCAGAGTTTACGGTGATCTCAGTCGCGCCCTACCCTTAAGCGTGCGTTGAGGTTAACAGGCGGCCACCGGGGCCGCCTGTCTGCTGTCAGGCGGGGTTGTCGATATCGATAAAGGTGACGTCCAGGCCATGCTGTGCCGCCAGCCATTCACCCAGCGCCTTGATACCGCCGCGCTCGGTAGCATGATGTCCGGCCGCAAAAAAGTGCAGGCCCTGCTCGCGCGCGCTGTGAATGGTTTGCTCGGAAACCTCGCCGGAGATAAACGCGTCCACGCCGAATGCCGCCGCCGCGTCGATAAAACCCTGGCCGCCGCCGGAGCACCACGCCACTTTGCGGATCAGCGCTGGCGCGTTATCGCCGCAGTGCAGCGGGTCGCGATGCAGGGTCTGGCCAATGCGTGCGGCAAGCTGCTCGCCCGTCAGCGGCTCCTGCAGCTCGCCCCAGAACACCAGCGGCATCACTTCGCCTTTGACCTCAATCCCAAACAGTTTCGCCAGCTGCGCGTTATTGCCCAGCTCGGGATGCGCGTCCAGCGGCAGATGCCAGCCGTAAAGGTTGATATCGTTCGCCAGCAGCGTTTTCAGCCGGTTGCGCTTCATGCCCTTAATCACCGGCGCTTCGCTTTTCCAGAAATAGCCGTGATGCACCAGCACCGCGTCCGCCTGTAAACGTACGGCCTCATCCAGTAGCGCCTGACAGGCGGTCACGCCGGTAACGATTTTCTGTACCTGCTCGCGCCCTTCTACCTGAAGACCGTTCGGCGCATAGTCGCTGAAGCTCGCGGTATTCAGCTGCTGGTTAACGATGTTTTCTAATTCACTGTTTTGCATAGGGCGTACACTCTTTTGCCGTTCTCAATGCGGCTACTTTAACAGAGGGCGGCAAAACGCGCGGCTATTTCCTTGCCGCCTCGTAGGCCGCCAGCGCACGTTTGCGGGCCTCTTTGTGGTCAACGATGGGGTGAGGATAATCGAGCTGAACGCCGTTTTTCCGCGCCCATTCATGCGGCTGGTGAATATGCTGAACGGGCACCGCCTTCAGTTCCGGTAGCCATTGCCGAATGAATTCGCCTTTTTTATCAAAACGTTCGCCCTGCGTAGTGGGATTGAAGATGCGAAAGTAAGGCGCCGCGTCGTTGCCGCTGGAAGCGGCCCACTGCCAGCCGCCATTGTTCGCCGCCAGATCGCCGTCGATCAGCTGTGACATAAAATAGCGTTCGCCGATCCGCCAGTCGATCAGCAGATCTTTAATCAGGAAGCTGGCGGTAATCATCCGCAGGCGATTATGCATCCAGCCAAGACTGTTCAGCTGCCGCATAGCGGCATCCACTATCGGATAACCGGTTTTGCCCTGCTGCCAGGCGGCCAGCTGGTCATCATTGCGCTGCCATTGCACCTTTTTTGTCCAGCTGATAAAGGGCTGATGTTTGCACAGCGCGGGCCAGGCGACAATCAGGTGCCGGTAGAACTCGCGCCAGATAAGCTCGTTAAACCAGCTGAATATTTTGTCGTTTTCTAACGCGTCGGGATGCTCGCGCAGCAGGCGATGCAGGCACTGGCGCGGCGACAGCACCCCGGTAACCAGATAAACGGACAGGCGGCTTGTGCCGTCAATGGCCGGCGTGTCTCGCCTGGCCGCATACTCCGCGACCGGCTGCTGACAGAACTCGCGCAGACGTTGGATAGCCGTTTTCTCCCCTACGGGAAAAAGGTCGGTATTAAAATCTTCCTGCGGATAATCAAATGGTTCCAGAGCGGGTAGTTTTTCCAGCGGCGCCTGAGCGCGCGGTTTGGGCGCGGGCGCGCATTCCGGCATCCCTTCATGCAGTCGGCGAACAAAAGCTTTGCTGAATGGCGTAAAGACTTTAAACATTTCCCGATTGCCTGTCAGCACGCTGCCGGGCGGCAGCAGACCGTCATCGAAGCCCTGCACAACTATATCCAGCTCGCTCAGTTCGCGTTCCGCTTGCGCATCGCGCTGGCGCTCGTTGACTTCGTGCTGATAGTTATAAAACAGGCTGTCGACATGATGCTCACGGCAGAAATCTTTCAGCGCTTCAACGGAGGCGGAAAAATCATCGCGCTGTAAATAGTGCAGCGGGATGCCTTTTTCTGCCAAAGCGCCCTGGACATCGTGCAGGCTTTGATAAATAAAAGCGGCCTGCTTCGGTGACATATCATGCGATTGCCACTGTTTTGGCGTGGCAATATAGAGGACGAGCACTTCTGCATTAACCTCGCTGCAGGCTGCATAAAGCGCGTAATTATCGTGGATGCGCAGATCGTTGCGCATCCAGACCAGATGGGTGGCCATAGCTTTCCCTGTAATTAATGGCCGTAACGCAGGCGAAGCGCTTCCGGATAAGGCTCAAAATAGCGTTGCTGGGTAAGGTAAGGATCGGGATATTCCAACATATAGTGTTTGAGCAGCGTCATCGGTGCCAGCAGCGGTTGTAAGCCCTGACGATAGTGATCGATCAGCGAGGTCAGCTCCTCGCGCTGTTTGGCGTTCAGCTGCGGTCGGAAATAGCCCTGTACGTGCATCATCACATTAGTGTGGTTGCCGCGCGTGGCTTTATGCTTCAGCAGATCCATCAGGCGCTGACGATACTCAAAAGCAAAGGCTTCCAGTGAAGGCCACTGCTCAATAGCCGCCACAAAGCGACCAATCTCGCGATATTCCGGCTGTGAATGCGCCAGCAGCGTTAGCTTATAGCGGCTGTGAAAGGCAATAAGCTTGCCGCGCGTCAGGCCGCTGCGCCACAGCTGGTTAAATTCATGCAGCGTGTAAATGCGCTCAACAAAGTTCTCGCGCAGCACGGGATCGTGCAGCCTGCCGTCTTCTTCGACCGGCAGCCACGGCATTTGCTTCATCAGTTCACGCGTAAAGATGCCAACGCCTTCTTTACGGTTGTTGTTATTTTCTGGCTGGTAGACGCGCACCCGCTCCATGCCGCAGCTGGGCGATTTGGCGCAGACGATGTAGCCGCAAAGGTGATGCAGGCTGGCGATTTTTTTCTCGGAAAAGCTTTGCATTTCCTGGGTCAGCGGATCGCCTTTCCCGTTGCTGAAGCAAAGCTCAACGCTATTTTCGGCCGTTTCGGTCAGGCGCAGGGCCGGACGCGGCGTGGGCAGACCAATCGCCATTTCCGGGCAAACCGGTTCATAACGCATAAAAGGCGCCAGATCTTCGGCGGCAAAGGCGCAACGTTTGTGGCCGCCATCAAAGCGGACACTGTCGCCAAGCAGGCAGGCGCTGATGCCTACCGGAATTTTCTCACTCATACCTTTCTCCCCTTCGCTACTTTCATCATTAAGTGTAGCGGTTAAATCTGTACAAGACAAAATAAGTTGTACAACTTTATGGAAAGAATTGCTACCGGTGATTTATCGAAAAAAGGCCGGCCCACGAAAAACCTTACGGAACAAGGCAAAGCGGCAGGAAGAAAAGAAAAATGCCCCTAAAACGGGGCATTAACAGCGGTCTGAAGGCGGTGGAAAGATAAGAAGCATGCCCCGAAACCGGAGCATTAAGAAAAATCTAAAGCATGAGGATAAGGCGGCGTTAAAGCATGCGGGCGCGATTAATAAAAATCGGCAGCGGCCCTTTCCGCCTGCGCCAGCCACACGGGCTGCGTACTGGTTTTGCACCAGCAGCGATGCAGGTAGCTGTAAAAGCGCGAGCGGTCGCGATAAAAAAGCATAAAAGGCAGCGCGACAACACCGACCGCAAGCGTTGCCAGCCGACGCAGTAGAAGATGAGGCAGCGAGTATTGATGATAGAGATTCATACGCCCTCCGGAAAAGTAAAAGTCTGGCTAAAATAATACCGATCTGGCGATATATTTACCACTCATCCGACCAGATTAAATTAAAAATTATCCGGGCAAAGGCAATAAGTTAAATTAAAGTTAATTTAAATTAAATAAATAACAACTGCGTTACATTGCATCTGTTTAAA
This sequence comes from Erwinia artemisiae, assembly GCF_051400835.1. NCBI lineage: Bacteria > Pseudomonadati > Pseudomonadota > Gammaproteobacteria > Enterobacterales > Erwiniaceae > Erwinia > Erwinia artemisiae. The sequence goes on from NZ_JBLFFM010000002.1 coordinate 391,891, forward strand.
TATGGCCATAACCACCGCCCCGCGCCGTTGCAGCAAGCCTGTAGCCGCATGGCCACTGCCTGAAGGGGTTTAAGCAGTTTTGTACAGGGTAAATGCATTATTGTTCAACTGTTTAAGCTTGATGCTGTTTTATCACTGCGCCCTGTTTGTTGCAGCCACTCCCGGAACAGACGGCTTGGGTATACGAATAAGGGAAGTTCACAGCTTTAAAATCGGCTGAATTATTCGGGACATGCTGAAACAGGCAAAATTGGAATATAAAAAAGGCGCTAATAAATTAGCGCCTTTTATTTTCAGCCCTGATATCAGGCGTTTTTCAGTACTTCGCTAACAATTTCTACCGCTTCTTTTTCAATCTTCTCGCGGTGCTCGGCACCCAGGAAGCTTTCGCAATAGATTTTGTAGGCGTCTTCCGTACCGGACGGACGCGCTGCGAACCAGCCGTTCTCGGTCATCACCTTCAGGCCACCGATTGATGCGCCGTTGCCTGGCGCCGCCGTCAGGCGAGCGGTGATAGGATCGCCCGCCAGCGTATCGGCGCTGACCATTTCCGGCGACAGCTTCGACAGCGCCGCTTTTTGCGCGGAGGTCGCAGAAGCCTGCAGACGGTTATAGCTTGGTGCGCCAAAGCGCTCCGCCAGCTCGTTATAGTGCTGCTGCGGATTTTTACCGGTCACAGCGGTGATCTCGGCGGCCAGCAGGCACATGATGATACCGTCTTTGTCCGTTGACCAAGGCGTACCGTCAAAGCGCAGGAAGGAAGCGCCCGCGCTCTCTTCGCCGCCGAAGCCGAAACTGCCGTCGAACAGGCCATCAACGAACCATTTAAACCCTACCGGCACTTCCACCAGCTTACGGCCGATGTCGTTGACCACGCGGTCGATCATCGCGCTGGAGACCAGCGTTTTGCCGACGGCAACCTCTTTGCCCCACTGCGGACGGTGCTGGAACAGATAGTTAATAGCAACGGCCAGGTAGTGGTTAGGGTTCATCAGGCCCGCAGGCGTAACGATGCCGTGGCGGTCATAGTCCGGGTCGTTGGCAAACGCCAGATCGAACTTATCACGCAGCGCCAGCAGGCCCGCCATCGCGCTTTCGGATGAACAGTCCATACGGATCACGCCGTCTTTATCCAGGTGCATAAAGCGGAACGTCTGGTCGACCGAATCGTTAACGATAGTCAGATCCAGATTGTAATATTCCGCGATACGCTGCCAGTAGGCGATGCCGGAGCCGCCAAGCGGATCGACGCCGATTTTCAGGCCCGCTTTCTGAATAGCCGGAATATCGATGATCTGCGCCAGACCTTCGATATAAGGCTGGATCAGATCTTTTTCCTGCAGATGGCCGCTTGCCCAGGCTTCGTCCAGCGCCATGCGCTTAACATCTTTCAGGCCGTCTTTAATCAGCTGGTTAGCGCGATCTTCCACCACTTTAGTGACGTTAGTATCGGCCGGGCCACCGTTTGGCGGATTGTATTTGATGCCGCCATCTTCCGGCGGGTTATGCGAAGGCGTGATAACGATGCCGTCAGCCTGCGCGCCGCCCGCTTTGTTGTGCTCAAGGATAGCGTTAGAGATGGCAGGCGTCGGCGTGTAGCCGTTGTCCTGCTGTACAATCACATCCACGCCGTTCGCCGCCAGCACTTCCAGTACGGAAATAATCGCCGGTTCGGACAGCGCGTGCGTATCTTTACCCACGTAGCAAGGGCCGGTAACGCCGTTCTTTTTGCGCTCTTCCGCAATCGCCTGCGCGATAGCCAGAATGTGCGTCTCGTTGAAGCTCTGTCGGCCTGCGCTACCGCGATGGCCGGACGTGCCGAATTTCACCGCGTGTTCCGCGTTGCCTGTTTCCGGCTGCAGGACGTAATACTGCGAGGTCAATTGTGCAACGTTAATCAAATCGCTCTGCTGTGCTGGCTGCCCGGCACGGGGGTGACTGGCCATTGGCGCTTCTCCCTGACGCTGTGTTTAGAGTGTGCCGCAAACCTTGTCCGCCAGTTCCGTCGGGAACTGCATGGACGACATGATATGTTCAATCATGCTGCGTTTACGGCCTGTGTTGGTGTTGGTGATCACCCAATACGGCGTGCCGGGAATATGCTGCGGCTTGGTATGGGTGCCGTTCTGTACCAGGGTTTGCTGATTGCCTGCAAAGTAGACGCGCGTACGACCATGCAGTGACTCGGTCGCCGCGGCAAATGCTTTGGGATCCAGATTGTATAAAGTCGACAGGATCAGCATAAAACGGTTTACCGCTTTTTTCTGCTCCGCATACTCGTCCGACAGCAGCAGCTCGCGCACGGCGCGAACGCGATCCTGCGGGCGAGACGTCTCTTTCACCACGGTTTCCTGTACGCTGGCGACAGGCGCGGGCGCAGCCGTAACAGCAGGTGCCTTCGGCGCTGCCTGACCAGCAGAAAATTTCAGCATACGACGTAAAATGTCGGAGGCGCTTTCACCAATATGCTGAGTGTGGCTGGCGATATAACGGTAGAGCTCTTCGTCGACTTCAATAGTTTTCATCTTGATCCAGTACGATTATTGCTGATAAGAGCCGGTTAGCGACCTGTTTTACCCAGGCGCGGACGGACCAGCTCTAACACGAGGATTATAAAGTTAAATCCTGCCGGGTTGTAGCGCCAGCCCCAATTGCGGACAAAAGTCGGAATATGCCGTAAAAAGATCGGGTCTGTCGCGGCGGCAGAAAATCGCTGTTTTATGATAACCTAACCCCTCGTTTCCTCCGTAAGAAGTTTGCCATGAAATTGAATTTCCGCCTGCAATCTGAACAAACGACCGTTTCTGACGCGCCCGTGGTGCTTATTCACGGCCTTTTCGGCAACCTGGATAACCTTGGGGTGCTGGCGCGCGACCTGAAAGCGGATCGCCGCATTATTCAGGTGGACGTCCGAAATCATGGCCTTTCGCCGAGGTCGGATGAAATAAGCTATGCCGCAATGGCGCGCGACGTGCTGGAAACGCTGGATGAGCTTGATGCCGACCGGTTTGATATTATAGGCCATTCCATGGGCGGGAAAATCGCCATGACGCTGGCTTCCCTTGCCCCGGAACGCGTCGGGCAGCTGGTGGTTATCGATATTGCGCCGGTGGCCTACCGGGAACGCCATCACGACGCGATTTTCGCCGCGCTGGCCGCCGTCAGCGAAGCGGGCATTACCCGCCGGAGCGAAGCCGCCGCGCTGATGCGTCAGACCATAGAGGAAGAAGGCGTCATTCAGTTTCTGCTTAAATCGTTTCAGGACGGCGAATGGCGTTTCAACGTGCCGGCGCTCTGGCAGCACTACGATCGGATTATCGGCTGGGAAACGCTGCCCGCCTGGCCACATCCCACGCTGTTTATTCGGGGCGAACATTCGCCTTATCTACAGGAAGCGTATCGTGACGCGCTGCTGGCCCAGTTCCCTGCCGCCCGCGCCCACGTGATTACCGGCGCGGGTCACTGGGCGCATGCCGAGAAACCTGATGCCGTTTTGCGCGCCATCCGCCGTTTTTTTGCCCTGTGAAAACAAATGTTTCAGTAAAAGGCTAAATAATTGTCGTCGCGACTTTCGCTGGGGTATGATGGCGCGCTAAAATTTGTCGACGGCACCGGCCGCAAACGCTAACGGCTCAATCCATCAGAACTCCAGCCTTCAGTATCACGATTCTATGGCAAAAGAAAACACGGACCGCACCACGATCGATCTGTTCGCAGACGAGCGTCGACCGGGACGACCCAAAACCAATCCACTGGCACGTGATGAGCAGTTGCGCATTAACAAACGCAACCAGCTTAAGCGTGATAAAGTGCGCGGGCTGAAGCGCGTAGAACTGAAAATGAACAGTGACGCAGTTGACGCCCTGAACCAGCTCGCCGAGCAGCGTAATATGAGCCGCAGCGAACTGATAGAAGAGATGGTCATGGCGCAGTTAGCCAGGCCTGAGCGCTGAAGCACGCGCTACGGTAAAGCACAAAGCGACAAATGCAGGCGGATTAGCCGTTTATCCCCCTGTTGCTGTCTGCTATTATTGCCCTTAACATTTTCAGGCTAGCCGCCGCATATCATTAAGTTTCAAGAGGTTATTAAACTCATGGCAATCGTAGGCATTTTCTTTGGCAGCGATACGGGCAATACGGAAAACATTGCAAAAATGATCCAGAAGCAGCTCGGTAAAGAGGTGGCTGAAGTTCATGATATCGCTAAAAGCAGCAAAGAAGACCTTGAAGCCTTTGATATTTTGCTGCTGGGCATCCCGACCTGGTACTACGGTGAAGCGCAGTGCGACTGGGATGATTTCTTCCCTACGCTGGAAGAGATCGACTTCAACGGCAAGCTGGTCGCGCTGTTTGGCTGCGGCGATCAGGAAGATTACGCGGAATATTTCTGCGACGCGATGGGCACCATTCGCGACATTATCGAGCCTAACGGCGCGGTGATCGTCGGCCACTGGCCGACAGAAGGCTATGATTTCGAGGCCTCTAAAGGCCTGGCGGACGATACCCATTTCCTTGGCCTGGCCATTGATGAAGATCGCCAGCCGGAGCTGACCAACGAACGCGTTGAAAAGTGGGTCAAACAGATTTCTGACGAGCTTCAGCTCCAGGATATTCTCGAAGCGTGATAGCATTGGCCCGCTGTACGAATCCACAGCGGGCCAATGGTTTTTCCTATAGAAGTGATAGATACATATTTGTAACTTTTACCGTCAAAACGGTAGAATAGCACTGCTCCGCCTCCGCTTCTGCGGCGCCGAAAACCAGGCAGAGCGAACTGACAACCCAGCGTAAATGGGTGCTTGCTTTTCCGGACGTAACGACTTCTTATCCTTACATCCCCTGATGGTTTTGCATCTCCGCTGTGGTTTCTTCAAGGCATCGGTTCTATAATGAGACGCTCAGCTTTTGCGTCGACCGATGCTCACGGCTTCTCAGCCACTTAGTGACCAGCAAAGTAACAGGACAATATCCGCATGACTGACAATAACACCGCATTAAAGAAGGCCGGCCTGAAAGTCACGCTTCCTCGACTGAAAATTCTGGAAGTGCTTCAGGAACCAGAGTGCCATCACGTCAGTGCGGAAGATTTGTATAAACGCCTGATCGACATGGGCGAAGAGATTGGCCTGGCGACGGTTTACCGCGTTCTGAACCAGTTTGACGATGCGGGGATCGTGACCCGTCATAACTTCGAAGGCGGCAAGTCCGTGTTTGAACTGACCCAGCAGCAGCATCACGATCACCTGATCTGCCTGGACTGCGGCAAAGTAATCGAATTCAGCGACGAGTCTATTGAATCCCGCCAGCGTGATATTGCGACGAAGCACGGTATCAAACTCAGCAACCACAGCCTCTATCTTTACGGCCACTGCGCCACCGGCGACTGCCGTGAAGACGACACGCTGCACGATAAGTAATCGATTTCAAAAAAAAACCGGCGATCGCTCGCCGGTTTTTTTTTGCCTGCGCCCCGCCTATTTCAGGCTTTCCACGCGGCTGAAGCGCTTGCCGTCGCTACTGACGGCGCGGATCAACACCTCGCCGGAAACCGACGGACGGGCGCTGTCATGATAGCGCTGCCAGCTGTTGCCACCGTCCAGCGAGTAGTCAATAGCCACGCCCGGCAGGGCGATATTGGCTGCCAGCTTGCCCGCGACAAGACGTGCGCCCGGCTGCGGCAGACGATAGTGGATCCCGGCTTTATCCATTTTCGGCAGCTCGCGCTGGCCCAGCAGGTTTGCATAACGCTGCCAGTCCTTATGCAACGCCGCCCGATCGACATGCCGCGTTTCGCCGCCTTTATACTCACGTCCGGCCTGGTAAGTCTGCTCCCAGGCAGCACGATGCCAGCCGCGCTCCGCCACGGCCAGCGCGCGTGGGAAAATCATCCATTCCATCTGCTCGTCGGTACGTACGGTTTCGCTCCAGAGCTGGGCTGAAATCCCATACACGCCCGGCCAGGGCTTATCGGATTTAGCATCAAAGAAGTTACCGTCGCGATCCACCGATGTCTCTGCATTCTGCGGCATATTGTCCGGCGCGAAGCTGAACATTTTGCGCTCGTCGTTGAAGCGGGTGCCCCAGTAATAGCCTCTTTCCAGCGGATTGACCTCATAAGGGAAATCCATATAGAGATAGTCCGGGTTGGAGACGGTGACTTCATAGCCTTTGTTAGCCCAGTCGTTAACGGTGTCAAAGCCGCCCCAGAAAAGCGTGTCCCAGAAATTAACGCCGATGCGCCTGGTCGCAAAGTCTTTAGCGCCCTTCGCATCCTTCAGGCCATCCTGCCACGCCTGCATCTTTTCAATACCGTGCGCGTTTACCCGCTCGCTGACCTTTTTGCCAAAATAGCTGGGCAGATGATCCATATCCGCGACCTTGCCCGATTTCACCAGTGCCTGACAAACCTGCGATTTCGCCCAGGGTTTATCTTCCTTGCTCAAATCGACCCTGCCCTTGCCTGCTTCGGGACTGGCCGCATCGGTATAGCCAACGCCCAGGCGGATGTTTTTCGCCTCGTCGCCGCCAAAGTGCCAGGTGGTTAACGGCGCGCCTGCCGCCTGATGCATCACCTGGATTTCACTAATCACCTTATCAACAAAACGCATGGAGGAATCCAGGCAGGGATTCAGATAGCTGGTGCGATCGTAAAACTGTACGGAGGTGGTGTTCGAAGTATCGGTTGGATCGACCAGGCGATACTCGTTTGCCTCTTTGGTCTTACCCTCTTTCATCAGCCGGTTGTAGCGGGCTTCCATAGAAATCACCGCCGCCCTGGCATGAGCAGGCATATCGATTTCCGGGATGACTTCGATGCCGCGCGCTTTGGCATAGCGCAGGATAGCAATGTAGTCGTCGCGGGTCAGATAGCCATTGCCCTGCGCGTCGGCGAAAGGCCCGGATCCCAGCTGCGGCAGCAGACAGCGCTGCTCCGTGAGATCGTGGCAGCGTCTGGCACCAATATCAGTCAGCTCCGGCAGGCCGGGGATCTCAATACGCCAGCCTTCATCATCGCTCAGATGAAAATGGAATTTATTGAGTTTAACCGCCGCCATCTGATCCAGCAGGCGCAGCACCGCCTCTTTGCTGTGGAAGTTACGGCCGATATCGAGAAAAATACCGCGATAGGCCATGCGGGGCGCATCGGTGACGTCCAGGGTAGCGATCTTTTGTTCGCCGCTGGCCGGCAGCAGCGACAGGATGGACATCATGCCGTAGTAGATGCCCGCCTCGTCAAAACCTTCTACCTGCGCTTCCTGCGCGCGGACGCTCAGCCTGTAGGCGCCGGAAACCGCCTCGTTGCCCGTGAAAGCGGCGGGTGCAAGCCTGCTTTTAATCACGTAGCCCTGCCCATTTTCTGCCAGACCCAGCAGCGCAAAACGATCCCTTACCGCTTCTGCAGAATCGGCGTTAAGCCCGGTCAGCTCGAATTGCACGCCCCGGCTTAAATCGGCATCTTCTGCATGAAGGGTAGTATGCAGCGGCGTCGGCAGGATCTGTCCGCGCAGCGCTTCGCCAGCGAGCTGCGCCGTATCACTGTTTTTTTCAAAGCGGCTGACAGGCGTCATCAACACGTTGCGATCGTCGGCCGTCCGCTTCCAGTAGTTATCCATTGGCGAGACAAACGAGGTCAGATCTTCCGTATCGGTGCTGGCAATGATTTTAGGCTGGGCGTTTTCAGAAGTAACGTACCAGCGCGGCATCACGTCCGTGATAAACAGCTGCCAGTATTCGTTAACAATGGGAATATCCACCGATTCACCGGCGGCGAAACCCTTGAATTTTTCGGTTGGCTCCAGCCGCGTCAGATCGCCTACCACGTGCACCATGCGGAACTGGTCGTTGTCCACCCGCAGCGTCTGACGAATATTGGGCAGCCAGATAACCCAGTCTTTACTGGTTAGCGCTTCGCCGGGGTTAGTTAAGGTAATCGTTGCCCGATTGCAGGAGGCCCAGTCGGCCCCCAGCGCGGCACAATCAACGCCGTGCAGCGCGGCATGGTTATCGTTAACGGTATACTTTACGCCAAACTGGCTGATTTGATCGACGACGCGTTGATCCGCAACGGCGCTGCCGCTGGCCATCGCCATCATCAGCGCTGTCGCCACCAGTGTTAATCTCACTTTTTTCATCTCTTTCCTCATCCGCTAGTTAAATTTTTTGCCGTTAGCGGAAAAGCGCTTATTCCCCGTCTGATGCGCTTTTGCCGCGGCCGGGTCTGGCAGCATGGGGCATCAGAACACGGTGAAAGGCGCGATCACGGTCAGCCTCACGTCCTTCTCATCCTGGAACATATTGCCGTAGCCGTTGCTGAAGCTCGGGATATCAGAGTGGTTTTTGTAACGGGTATAGTGCAGGTTGACCTGCGTATCTTTGGCGCGACCATGCTGTACCGTGTAGCGCAGATCCATATTCCAGGCGGATTCGCGGCGGCGCATGCTTTGATCGTAAATCGGATCCGTGGACGGACGGGCATCCCAGCCGTAAGCGTAAGAAGTACCTACCGCCCAGCCCGGCATTTGCCAGCCTTTCAGGTCATACATCACTCCTCCATACAGCGCCTTCTGCCCGTTGGCGTTAAAGTCGCTGCGGGAATCCCACCAGACGTCGTTACGTCCGTTGGAGGTCGCCCCTACCGGCGTCATGCGCGCCAGAAAAAAGCCCTGGTTGCCATGGGCTTTTACCATGGTGCCCTCAACGCGAAAATCGAACGGGCCGGTTTTGTAGTTCAGCGTCACGGCCTGGAGCCAGGCCAGGCCATTATAAACATTATTGATATTGTTTACGCCGCCCTGTTCCTTATTACGCGCGCCGTAAAATTGCCAGCTGGTATGCAGATCGTTGCCGGCAACAGAAAACGCCCACGACACTTTGCTAAAATACTGCTCCATATAATTTTCGGCCTGGCCCAGCGCCCCTTCCAGCACCAGTTTGTTTTTAAAATCGTACTTTATGCCGATGGAATGAAGATATTTTATTTCAGTTTTTAAATCGGGTTTACGAAAATTATACATTTTACGATACCAGGGCGCTTTATATTCATCCGTCCACATATAGGAGAGGGAAAGCGCGCCCGCATTGTCAAAATCATAAACCGAGCCGACTTCAAATCCGCGATAGGTGCCGGGTACAAACCCCCATTGCGGCGCGATTAATGTTTGTCCCTGCGGCTGAATATAACCGGCTCTTAACCAATAATTATCATGCTTCAGCTTAATAGCGGCTTTATAAAAGGAAGCACCGTCGGCGTCGCCATCAAATCTTTCGTCCCAGCGGCTTTTTGCGTTGCTGAAAGCAATTTCATTCGGCGCGGCAGGCCCGGTTCCCGCCAGCTGTAGCGAACCATTCACGCCCAGCTCTATACCAATAAAATCGGCCGCATAGCCTGAAGAGAAATCGAGGCTGCCGTTAAAAGTTGAATGGTGAAGATTTTCTGTGTACTGGCCATACTTATTATGAACCGGATCCATCTCTTTTCTGTCGCGTTGCCGCTGCCAGTAATAAATACCGCCCGTCAGCGTCGAGTCATCAATAAACCCGGCGGCGGAAGCAGCAGGAACATAAAAGTTTCCGGCAAGAGCAGATCCGCAGGCGACAGCCATCGCCAGCGCTTTTCGCGCTAAATTAACAGAGTGCATTGAGAAATCCTTCTCGAAAGAAATATAAACAATAAATAAATAATCGTAAAATATAAAAAATAACAAACAGTAATTAACCGACTGCGCGCTGATTATATTTACTGGTGAGGCAGCTGGCAATTAATAACAATTATTGTCGTTGTAAACTATGATGCAAAACAGGTTGTATTATATTTGTTTTTTAGCCGTTAAGCAGATTAATATATTATCCAAAAAAAAAGCAGCCTGAAGGCTGCTTTTTTATTAAATTATGACTTATTCACCGCTTTTAGCCCAGGTATCGCGCAGGCCTACCGTGCGGTTAAACACCAGATGGCTGCTGCTGGAGTAAACGCTGTCCGCGCAGAAATAGCCTTCACGCTCAAACTGGAACGGACTGGACGCTTCGGCAGCCTTCAGGCCAGGCTCGACAAAGCCCTGACGGATAACCAGCGAGTCCGGGTTGATCGTGGTCAGGAAATCCTCGGCGCCGCCAGGATTCGGCACGCTGAACAGACGATCGTAAAGACGAAACTCGGCCGGCAGCGCATGCTCGGCGGATACCCAATGGATAACGCCTTTCACCTTACGGCCGTCAGCCGGATCTTTACTCAGCGTATCGACGTCGCAGGTGCAGAACAGGCAGGTGATGTTGCCTGCTTCATCTTTAGCCACGCGCTCGGCTTTGATAACGTAAGCGTTACGCAGACGAACTTCTTTACCCAGCACCAGACGCTTGTAGTGCTTATTGGCTTCCTCACGGAAATCCGCACGATCGATATAAATCTCACGGCTGAACGGCACTTCACGCGTTCCCATCTCCGGCTTGTTCGGATGGTTCGGCATGGTGATGATTTCTTCATAGTTGGCCGGCAGATTCTCGATCACCAGCTTAACCGGATCGAGAACGGCCATAGCACGCGGCGCGTTTTCATTGAGATCGTCGCGGATACAGGATTCCAGCGAGGCCATCTCAACAATGTTGTCCTGCTTGGTGATACCAATGCGACGGCAGAACTCGCGGATCGAGGCGGCCGAATAACCGCGACGACGCAAACCGGAAACGGTCAGCATGCGCGGATCGTCCCAGCCTTCCACGATTTTTTCGGTTACCAGCAGGTTCAGCTTGCGCTTGGACATGATGGCGTATTCAAGATTCAGGCGCGAAAACTCGTACTGGCGCGGATGCGTCGGGATGGTGATATTGTCCAGCACCCAATCGTACAGGCGACGGTTGTCCTGGAATTCCAGCGTACAAAGCGAATGCGTAATGCCTTCCAGCGCGTCGGAAATGCAGTGGGTAAAGTCATACATCGGGTAGATGCACCACTTGTTGCCGGTCTGATGATGTTCGGCAAACTTAATGCGATAAAGCACCGGATCGCGCATGACGATAAAGTTAGAGGCCATATCGATTTTGGCACGCAGGCAGGCGCTGCCCTCGGCGAATTCGCCGTTGCGCATTTTCTCAAACAGCGCCAGGTTCTCTTCTACGCTGCGATCGCGGTACGGGCTGTTTTTACCCGGCGAGGTCAGGGTGCCGCGATACTCACGGATCTGCTCCGGCGACAGCTCGTCTACATAGGCCAGGCCTTTATTAATCAACTCAACGGCATAGTGATGCAGCTGGTCAAAATAGTCAGAGGAATAACGGACCTTGCCGCTCCATTCGAAGCCCAGCCACTGTACGTCACGCTTGATTGATTCGACATACTCCAGGTCTTCTTTGACCGGGTTAGTATCGTCGAAACGCAAATTACACTCGCCCTGGTAATCCTGAGCGATGCCAAAGTTCAGGCAGATTGATTTGGCGTGACCAATGTGCAGATAGCCGTTCGGCTCCGGCGGGAAGCGAGTATGCACGCTGGTGTGCTTACCGTTCGCCAGATCTTCGTCGATGATCTGACGAATAAAGTTAGTTGGGCGGGCTTCAGCCTCACTCATCTTAATATCCTCTGGAATACTTTAGTGCGTGAAATAACGGAGTATGATCCACAAAGCCGTTCAGGGAAACAACCGTTTGTTAGCGTATCGCATAAAAAAGGGCGGGAATTGCTTCCCGCCCTCGTTTTTTTACCGCTGCCGTCAGCCGGTAATTTCGCAAAGTGGACTTTCGCCCGCAATGACGGTATCGCCCGCAACCAGCCTGATACCGCTAAAATCTTCAATATTGGTGACCACGACCGGACTGATCATCGATTTCGCATGGCTGTTAAGCCAGGCCAGATCCATCTCCAGAATTGGTTCACCCGCTTTAACCTGCGCGCCCTCTTCTACCAGCCGCGTAAAGCCCTTTCCTTCCAGCGCGACGGTGTCGATGCCCATATGCACCACCACTTCCAGGCCTTTTTCCGTTTCCAGACAGAAAGCATGGTTGGTGTTGAAGATTTTCAGGATGGTGCCGCTGGCAGGCGAAACCACCGTACTGCCGGTTGGCCTGATGGCTACGCCCTCGCCGACCGCCTTGCTGGCGAAAGCCTCATCCGGCACCTGCTCCAACGCCACAACTTCTCCGCTTACCGGCGCCAGCAGCGTTTCAAGCACGCCCTTTGCAGCAGCAGCCGGTGCAGGCGGCGTGGTTGGCGCGACGGTCGCGGCGACGGTGCTGACCGCAACTGGCGCAACCGGCCCTTTGGCAATGATTTTTTTCATCGTCTCCGCCACGGATTCCGCTTTGGCACCGATAATAACCTGAATGGTTTGCTTGTTCAGCTTCACCACGCCCGAAGCGCCCAGACGCTTACAGGCCGCATCGTTTACCTGCGCGGCATCTTTTACGGAAAGACGCAGGCGGGTAATACAGGCATCAATAACGTTCAGGTTTTCCGACCCGCCGACGGCGGCAATATAGTGGCGGGAAAGCTGTTCCAGCCCCTCTTCCGTGTTGCTGTTAGCCTCTTCCTCCGGCTGCACGGTCGCATCCTCACGGCCCGGCGTTTTCAGATTCATCATGCGGATAACCGCGCTGAACAGCGCAAAGTAAACCACAAATGCGATAGCGCCCATCACCAGCAGCACCCAGACATTGCTGCTGGCCGCCGGCAGGTTATACATCAGCACATAGTCGATTGCGCCCGCAGAGAAAGAGAAACCGGCATGGATACCCAGCGCCGTCGCTATATAAAGGCTAATGCCCGTCAGGATGGCGTGGATCAGATAAAGCATCGGCGCCAGGAACATAAACAGGAATTCCAGCGGCTCCGTCACGCCGGTCAGGAAAGCGGTAACCGCCACCGAAAGCAGCATACCGCCAACCATAGGACGACGCGCTTTCGGCGCGGCCATATACATGGCCAGCGCAGCGCCGGGCAGGCCAAACATCATGATTGGGAAGAAGCCGGACATAAACATGCCCGCCGTGCCGTCGCCCGCATAGAAACGGTTGATATCGCCATGGAAAACGGCGCCAGCGGCGTTGGTGAAATCGCCGATCTGGAACCAGGCGATGGTATTCAGTACCTGATGTAAACCCGTTGGGATCAGCAGGCGGTTAACGAAACCGAAGACGCCTGCGCCAAACGCGCCAGCCGAGACAATCCACTCGCCGCCCGCATGAATGGCGTTTTGCACTGGCGGCCAGACGTAGCCAAACACAGCGGCCAGGATCAGACAGAAGAAGCCGGTTGCGATAGGAACGAAACGCTTGCCGCCGAAAAAGCTGAGAAAATCGGGCAGCTTGATATCCGCCCAGCGGTTATAGGTGGCGCCCGCTACCAGGCCAGTCACGATCCCCGCCAGCACGCCCATATTGATCGCCGGATTAATGGTGATCATCGCTTTGGTCAGAATAAAGTAGCCCACGGCGCCTGCCAGCGCGGCGGCGCCTGCGTTATCTTTAGACCATGTAGAAGCCACCCCGATAGCAAAGATTAATGCCAGATTGTCAAAAATCGCCCCGCCAGCCTGCGCGATAAACGGCATATTCAACAGATCGGGCTGACCAAAGCGCAACATCAGCGCCGCCACTGGTAATACGGCTATCGGTAGCTGTAAAGAGCGCCCCAGCCTTTGAAAGAACCCTAAAATATTCACTATTCCCCCTATGAGAGCCGCCAGGCGCCCGTTGTGCAGTTTTTATTGAGCGGACTGCTCTGAATGCCACCAATCATTAGTCGACGCAGTGTAAGGAAAAATTAATTCGCTGCGCAAATTAAAACCATAGCATTTGTGATATTTATCACCAAAGAAGCTATTTTAACGCGGTTTATGCTGGCGAACCCCGCCCACTTATTTTATGATGAAAAAAATGATCGTGGTGCTGTTTCGCGCCCGTTACTGATTATGCAGATTACGCTTACTACAGTGAAACCGGTGTAAAATATTTCCTTAAATTGCTTATAACGAGGTAAAAAAATGAGATTGATCCCTCTTGCGACGCCAAACCAGGTCGGTAAATGGGCCGCCCGCCATATTGTAAACCGTATCAACGCGTTTCAACCTACCGCAGAGCGTCCGTTTGTGCTGGGTTTACCCACGGGCGGCACGCCGCTGGAAGCCTATCGTCATCTCATTGAAATGCATAAAGCGGGCCAGGTCAGCTTTAAACACGTCGTTACGTTCAATATGGACGAATATGTCGGCCTGCCGAAAGAGCATCCGGAAAGCTATCACAGCTTTATGTACCGCAACTTTTTCAATCACGTTGATATTCAAAGTGAAAATATCAATCTTCTTAATGGCAACGCGCCTGATATTGACGCAGAATGTCGCCAGTATGAAGAGAAAATCCGCGCTTACGGTAAAATTCACCTGTTTATGGGCGGCGTAGGTAACGACGGGCATATCGCTTTTAATGAACCCGCTTCATCGCTGGCTTCCCGTACCCGTATCAAGACGCTGACGCACGATACGCGCCTGGCGAATTCCCGCTTTTTTGACGGCGACGTCAGCCAGGTACCGAAATATGCGCTGACCGTTGGCGTGGGCACGCTGCTGGACGCGGAGGAAGTGATGATTCTGGTGACGGGACACCTGAAAGCGCAGGCGCTGCAGGCAGCCGTCGAAGGCAACGTTAATCATATGTGGACCATCAGCTGCCTGCAGCTGCATGCCAAATCGATCGTGGTTTGCGACGAGCCCGCGACGATGGAACTGAAAGTGAAAACGGTTAAATATTTCCGCGAAATGGAAGCGGAAAATATGGAAAATCTGTAACTCATCTGCACAAGGCTATCGGCGCTGGCCGGGAGAAAATTATGTATGCTTTAACCCATGGCCGTATCTTTACCGGCTACGAAGTACTGGATAATCACGCCGTCGTCATCGCCAACGGCCTGATTGACCGTGTCTGCAGGCTGGAAGAGCTGCCTGCGGATATCACCCGGCGTGATGTAAACGGCGCGCTGATTGCTCCCGGCTTTATCGATTTGCAGCTTAACGGCTGCGGCGGCGTGCAGTTTAATGATGATATCGCCGCTATCAGCGTTGAAACGCTGGCGATTATGCAAAAAGCTAACGAGAAGTCGGGCTGTACCAGCTTCCTGCCGACGCTAATCACCAGCAGCGACGAGCTGATGAAACGCGCGGTGGAAGTGATGCGCGCTTACCTGGCGCAAAACGCTAACCAGGCGCTCGGCCTGCATCTGGAAGGCCCCTGGCTGAATCCACTCAAAAAAGGCACGCATAATCCGGCGCTGATCCGTCCCCCGGAAAAAGCGATGGTCGATTATCTGTGTGAAAACAGCGATGTGATTGCCAAAATCACCCTGGCACCGGAACAGGTTGATTCTGCCGTGATCCGCCAGCTGCATCAGGCGGGCATCGTGGTTTCCGCTGGCCATTCCTATGCCACCAGCGAAGAGGCGCGCCAGGGTATTGCCGCCGGCATCAGTTTTGCCACCCATCTGTATAATGCTATGCCGCCGTTGACCGGCCGTGAGCCAGGCTTAATCGGTACGCTTTTTGACTCGCCCAACGTCTACTGCGGCATCATCGCCGACGGTTTACACGTCAACTACGTTAATATTCGTAATGCAAAACGCCTCAAAGGCGACAGGCTAATCCTGGTCACCGATGCCACCGCGCCGGCGGGCGCGCAGATTGACCAGTTCATTTTTGCAGGAAAAACAATATACTATCGGGATGGACTCTGCGTTGACGAAAACGGCACGCTCAGCGGCTCTGCGCTGACCATGATTGAAGCTGTCGCGAACAGCGTCGAACATGTCGGCATTGCGCTGGATGAGGCGATCAGGATGGCAACGCTGTACCCAGCCCGCGCTATGGGTGTGGAGGATAAGTTAGGTTCCGTCGAAGCCGGAAAAGTCGCGAACCTGACGGTGTTCACCCGTGACTATCAAATAATCCAGACTGTCGTTAATGGTGACGAAGTCTTAAGCGAGTAGAAACTGAATGACCACTGGCGGCCAGGCTCAAATAGGAAATGTCGATCTTGTTAAGCAACTCAATAGCGCGGCCGTTTACCGGCTTATCGATCGGCAAGGCCCTATATCGCGCATTCAGATTGCCGAACATAGCCAGCTAGCGCCCGCCAGCGTCACCAAAATCACTCGCCAGATGATAGAGCGCGGCCTGATCAAAGAAGTGGATCAGCAGGCCTCTACCGGCGGCCGCCGCGCTATCTCTATCGTCACCGAAACCCGCGGCTTCAATACTATCGGCATCCGTCTGGGCCGCAATGACGCCACGCTTACCCTGTTCGATCTGAGTGGAAAAGTGCTGGCGCAGGAGGACTACGCGCTGCCGGAACGCACCCAGGAAACGCTGGAACATGCGCTGTTCAACGCTATCGCCAGTTTCTGCGAGCAGTATCAGCGCAAGCTGCGCGAGCTGATCGCCATCGCCGTTATCCTCCCAGGTCTGGTCGATCCTAATAACGGCGTTATCCGCTATATGCCACATATCGCGGTTCATCACTGGCCGCTGGTCGCCAATCTGCAAAAGCGTTTCAACGTCACCAGCTTTGTAGGTCACGATATCCGAAGCCTGGCGCTTGCCGAGCACTATTTTGGTGCGTCTCGCGACTGTGCTGACTCGATTCTGGTGCGAGTCCATCGCGGTACGGGCGCAGGCATCATCACCAATGGTCATATCTTTTTAGGCAGTAACGGCAACGTGGGCGAACTGGGCCATATCCAGGTCGATCCTTTGGGCGAGCGCTGCCACTGCGGCAATTTCGGCTGTCTGGAAACCCTGGCGGCCAACAGCGCGATAGAAAATCGCGTCCGTCATCTGCTTACCCAGGGTTATCCGAGCACGCTGACGCTGGATGACTGTGTGATGCCGAAAATTTGCAAGGCCGCCAACCGCGGCGACGCGCTGGCAGCCGAAGTGATAGAATCCGTCGGACGCCACTTAGGCAAGGCGATCGCTATCGCCATTAATCTGTTCAACCCGCAAAAAGTGGTGATTGCGGGCGAGATCACTGAAGCAGATAAAATCCTGCTGCCCGCTATTGAAGGCTGTATCAACACTCAGGCGCTGAAAGCTTTCCGCCAGAATTTACCGGTGGTGCGTTCTGAGCTCGATCATCGTTCTGCCATAGGCGCTTTCGCGCTGGCAAAGCGTGCCATGCTTAACGGCATCCTGTTACAACATTTAATGGAAAGTTGATGAGCGCTCTAACCCTGAACGACAGCGAAAAAATAGCTATCAAAAACGTCATCTGCGATATCGACGGCGTTTTGATGCACGATAATACCGCCGTACCCGGCGCTAACGATTTCCTGCAGCGCATCCTGGCTAAAGGGATGCCGCTGGTGGTGCTGACCAACTACCCTTCGCAAACCGCGCTGGATCTGGCTAACCGCTTCTCTTCGGCGGGCATCGATCTGCCGGAAAGCGTGTTTTATACCTCAGCGATGGCTACCGCCGATTTTTTACGCCGTCAGGAAGGCAAGAAAGCCTATGTGGTTGGCGAAGGGGCGCTGGTGCATGAGCTTTATAAAGCCGGTTTTACCATTACCGACATCAATCCCGATTTTGTTATCGTGGGCGAAACGCGCTCGTTTAACTGGGATATGATGCATAAGGCCGCCTATTTCGTGGCGAACGGCGCGCGCTTTATCGCAACCAACCCCGATACGCACGCCCGTGGCTTTGTCCCGGCGTGTGGCGCGCTGTGCGCGGGGATTGAGAAAATATCCGGCCGGACGCCTTTTTACGTGGGTAAACCCAGCCCGTGGATTATGCGCGCGGCGCTGAACAAGATGCAGGCGCACTCCGAAGAGACGGTGATCGTCGGCGATAATCTGCGTACCGACATTCTGGCTGGTTTCCAGGCCGGTCTGGAAACTATTCTGGTGCTGTCCGGCGTTTCCACCCTGAGCGATATTGACGCCATGCCTTTCCGGCCCAGCTGGGTCTTCCCGTCGGTCGCGGACATCGACATTCTCTGAATCGCCAGCCCGGCCAACGCGCCGGGCTTTTTTACCCTTCTCGACTGTCTGTTTTTTGACCGCTTTTTGATATTTATTATCGATTCCACAAAAAATAGCGCTATATATTGCATAATCATCAAATTTAAGCGCGATGCAACAGGCTATTTATCAGAAAACAGCTAAAAGGCTTGCACACTCTCTCAATCTGGCGCATTTTCTTATCTATCGGGCGAAGAAATCGCCGTTAACTATGCCTTTTTTCATCAATATCACCGTTGCGGTTTGTCGTTAGGGAGTTAGCTATGTGTTCTATTTTTGGCGTGTTGGATCTCAAAAGCGATCCGGTTGAACTGCGTAAGAAAGCGCTGGAGCTTTCTCGTCTTATGCGTCATCGCGGCCCGGACTGGTCAGGCGTTTATGCAGGTGACAACGCGATTCTGGCCCACGAGCGTCTCTCTATTGTGGACGTCAACAACGGCGCGCAGCCTCTCTACAACGCAGCCCACACCCACGTGCTGGCGGTAAACGGTGAGATCTATAACCATCAGGCGCTGCGTGCAGAGCTGAGTGACCGCTACGAGTTTCAGACCGAATCAGATTGTGAAGTTATTCTTGCGCTTTATCAGGAAAAAGGCGTCAATTTTCTGGACGACCTGCAGGGCATGTTCGCCTTTATCCTCTATGACAGCGTAAAAAACACTTACCTGGTTGGCCGCGATCATATCGGCATCATTCCGCTGTATATGGGTAACGACGAACACGGCAACCTGTTTGTTGCTTCAGAAATGAAGGCGCTGGTGCCGGTCTGTAAATCAATTAAAGAATTCCCACCGGGAAGCTACCTTTCCAGCACCGATGGCGAGATCCGCCGCTACTGGCAGCGCGACTGGTTCAGCTATGAGGCGGTAGAGCACAACAAAACTGACGCGACGGCGCTGAAAGATGCGCTGGAAGAGGCCGTGAAAAGCCATCTGATGTCCGATGTGCCTTATGGCGTGCTGCTTTCCGGCGGCCTGGACTCCTCTATTATTTCCGCCGTGACCAAAAAATTCGCGGCCAAGCGTATCGAAGATCAGGACAAGAGCGAAGCATGGTGGCCACAGCTGCACTCCTTCGCGGTAGGTCTGGAAGGATCGCCGGATCTGAAAGCGGCGAAATCCGTCGCCGACCATCTGGGCACGGTGCACCACGAGATCCACTTTACCGTGCAGGAAGGCCTGGATGCGATCCGCGACGTTATCTATCACATCGAAACTTATGATGTGACTACTATTCGCGCCTCCACGCCGATGTATCTGATGTCGCGTAAAATTAAAGCGATGGGCATTAAGATGGTGCTGTCCGGCGAAGGCGCCGATGAAGTCTTTGGCGGCTATCTTTATTTCCATAAGGCCCCCAACGCTAAAGAGTTTCACGAAGAGAACGTGCGTAAGCTGCTGGCGCTGCATATGTTCGACTGCGCTCGCGCCAACAAGGCGATGTCGGCCTGGGGCGTGGAGGCACGCGTGCCTTTCCTGGATAAAAAATTCCTCGACGTGGCGATGCGCATCAACCCGGCGGACAAAATGTGCGGCACCAACGGCAAAATGGAAAAGCATATCCTGCGTGAATGCTTCTCTTCTTATCTGCCGGAAAGCGTGGCGTGGCGTCAAAAAGAGCAGTTCTCCGACGGCGTAGGCTACAGCTGGATTGATACGCTGAAAGAAGTCGCGGCGAAACAGGTCAGCGACCAGCAGCTGCAAACGGCGCATTTCCGCTTTCCGTACAACACGCCGACCTCAAAAGAAGGCTATCTGTATCGGGAAATTTTTGAAGAGCTGTTTCCGGTTCCCAGCGCGGCTGAATGCGTGCCGGGCGGTCCATCCGTCGCCTGTTCTTCGGCAAAAGCGATTGAATGGGACGAAGCGTTCAAAACCATGGACGATCCTTCCGGTCGTGCGGTAGGCGTTCATCAGTCCGCCTATAAATAACTTACGGCTTTTATTCACAAATCGGGCCGCCAGCGGCCCGTAATTGTTTAAAAAAACGCTGGCTTTGCTGAATTAGTCGCCATACTGGTTATAAGCCAGACAAACGAATCACTTCAGCGAAAAAACGGGAAAAAACTTGTTGACGCTTTCAGGCCAACTTAGCATAATGCGCCCCGCAACGCCGATGAAGGTAACGCGAAAAAAGATGGCTACTTAGCTCAGCTGGTTAGAGCACAGCACTCATAATGCTGGGGTCACAGGTTCGATTCCCGTAGTAGCCACCATCTTTTTTTTAGCGGGAGTGGCGAAATTGGTAGACGCACCAGATTTAGGTTCTGGCGCCGCAAGGTGTGCGAGTTCAAGTCTCGCCTCCCGCACCATTTCGAAGCATTGCACGGATGGGGTATCGCCAAGCGGTAAGGCACCGGTTTTTGATACCGGCATTCCCTGGTTCGAATCCAGGTACCCCAGCCAGTTTGTTCTGATGGTTTTGTGACTTGTGTACGGACATTGGGATATCGCCAAGCGGTAAGGCACCGGTTTTTGATACCGGCATTCCCTGGTTCGAATCCAGGTATCCCAGCCAGTCAGAATGTAGTATAGTTGTAACGCAGTAAAATTAGGCTACTTAGCTCAGCTGGTTAGAGCACAGCACTCATAATGCTGGGGTCACAGGTTCGATTCCCGTAGTAGCCACCAATTTTATTGGGGTGTCGCCAAGCGGTAAGGCACTGGTTTCTGATACCAGCATTCCGGGGTTCGAATCCCTGCACCCCAGCCATAAAAAAGACGATCTGCCCAAGCGGATCGCACCCAAAAAATTGGGGTGTCGCCAAGCGGTAAGGCACTGGTTTCTGATACCAGCATTCCGGGGTTCGAATCCCTGCACCCCAGCCA
>NZ_JBLFFM010000002.1:412813-491020 GCF_051400835.1 Erwinia artemisiae
ATTGGGGTGTCGCCAAGCGGTAAGGCACTGGTTTCTGATACCAGCATTCCGGGGTTCGAATCCCTGCACCCCAGCCAATAAGTAAAGAAGCCCGCGCAAGCGGGCTTTTTTACGTCTGCGATCTTTCCTCACAACTGCTTTGCGATGCGCAGAATGTACAACCGTTTATCACACTCCCCGTCGTATTATCACCAAAAGACTTAAGAAAGTTCCTTTAATGCCCGCTTGCCGCTTTCTTCAGTACGGATGGATTAAAGAGTCGCACCTGAAAACCGATGGGCCTGTTGTCCTCCTCTTATTGATTTGCACCATACACGAGTAGGAATGACGACGAATTCGTTTACCGTGAAGGGCAATGCCGCCTGACAACATGCTACCGAGCGCGCAATCGCTTATCACTCACGACATTATTGGCAAAGTGGAGGTATGTTAGCTCCAGGAGCATGAGTCCGGTCAGGCTAACGCTGGGTTCCGGGCTTTTGACTATATTAGTGCTACATGTAACTACTTCAACATGCGGTTGCGGATAACAATTTTGTAAGGAAGGCGCGGCGACCAGCGAAACAGGCATGGTCCACTGAGATGGTATCAGGTTGGGTCAACATGACATTGATTGAATATAACTGTGGCTATATACTGAACTCGTAAATCACGATGCGTGATAAGGAGTAACATATGACACAGAAGCATGAAGTTAAAAACAGCGAGAAGCCGCGGCAAACTCTTCGACGTTCCGCTGAATACAAGGCACGACTAAGTGCTGCTTCTGAAATTCTTGCGGCCAAAATGGAAGAGAAGCGGCAACAATGGGATTTAAAATAAGCAGATCTCAGGCACTTACAGACATTATCAGCCAATACCCGGTGGCAGCATTACCTATCGAAGAATTTGAGCAATATAAGCGGGAATGCATGGATTTTGGTGACATTCCCGCCCCTCCAATTCATGTTCAGTTACAGCATCCAGCACATATCGATACTATAGGTCGGGATAAGTTAATGGAGCGGCCATCATCTGCCCGTGAGGAAGAGTTGCACCATGTTCACATCTGGCAAGAAGGGTGCTGTTGGGAGGATGAAAGTGGACTAAAGATACAATGGGCGTCGACAAGCGACAGTTATGTGGTTTACTCGTATTTCATCGACCGCGACCGCGACTATCATTTTTATGTGATCGACTACTGCCAGGACGCAGCTCACGCGTTGATAGAAGATGAACGTCAGGTTACCGCGTGGACAGAGCAAGCTAAAGTATTTCGCCAACAAAACATCTAAACATACCATCACGAAGATAAAGCTAAAAAACCAAACTTTGAAAGGTGAGTGAACGTCTTGTTGATGTTACTCAGCAAGTGTTTGCCCTCACGCATTCCACTCGTTCCAGCCTTGATGCCATAGCGACCCTCTATGCGCACCTTAAAAGAGCCAGCCGGTAATGCAACACCTCAGCAGAGAACCTGCCGATATTACCCCATGAACAACCAAGGCATTGTGGTGTTGGGATCTGCAGCTCAGCAAGCATAGATAGTTAAACCCCTACCCAAACGGGATAAGTGCCAATCTGCGTCAGCTAATCCAGTAAGCAGTGCTTATCTACTCTGCCAGAGAAAGTAACGCAGTCAGTAAACAGAAGCTGAACGCCGCAAATAATAAGGTCCTGTCGGACCTTAAGCTTAAAGAAACCTCTTGCGCTTCATACCTGCGCGCTGCATCTGAAGCTGCGTATTAAAACCTATAATCCCAATGCGTAGCGCAACGCCTGCCGCTTCAGCACGCCCGACCTCTCCGCCGCCATCAGACCCAGATTACGCAAAATACGTAGAGGCGCCGCCTGCGTACTGAAGGCGAAATAGAAGAGATCCATGCCGCTCTGCATCAGCAGATTATCCGTATGGCGTGAGCGCTGGTAGCGCAGCAGTACTCTTTCCGACGCCCAGTCTTCGGCCCGCTCACGTGAGGCGGTCAGCGTATCAATCAGCGCGTCCACGTCGCGATAGCCTAAATTCACGCCCTGCCCCGCCAGCGGATTAATGGTGTGTGCAGCGTCGCCTACCAGTGCCAGCCCCGGCAGCACGTAGCGGGTAGCATGTCGGCGTACCAGCGGAAAGGATCCTGCCGCTACCGGCGTCACTTTGCCTAACCGCGCCGGGAAATGCGTTTTGATCTCCTCCGCCAGCTGCGCCATGCTCATAGCCTGTAGCTGACGAATCCTCGCCGGGCTGTCGTACCACACCAGCGACGCCCAGCCGTTAAACAGCGGCAAGAAAGCTCTTGGCCCCGTTGGCGTAAAGTGTTGCCAGGTACAGTCGCCGGCGTCGTGCTCGCAGCGCACGCTGATCAGCATACAGGCCTGCGCATAGTTCCAGCCGCGAATGCCAATGCCTGCCAGCTGGCGTACCTGTGAACTGGCGCCGTCGGCGCCCACTACCAGCCTGGCGTGAAGCTTTTCGCCGTCCGCCAGCGTCAATGCCCAGCCGCCGTTACAGGCCTGCAGCGTTTGCAGCCGCGCAGGCGTTTTCAACGCGACTTCCTGCTGCTGGAGCCGCTGCCAGAGCGCCCGTTGCAGTACGCTGTTCTCCACCATAAAACCCAGCTCCGGCAGGCCCAGCGAAGCGGCGTCAAAACCAACCTGCGCCGTCTGCCACTCCCATGTCTCCAGCTTGCGGTAAGGCGCGCTGCGCATTGCCTGAACGCGAGGCCAGACCTCCAGCTGCTTCAACAGGTCAACCGAAGAGGCGCCCAGCGCGGAAATGCGGATATCCGGATCGCTCTCGGCCACGAATTCAGCCGGCTCCTGCTTTTCCAATACCGTTACCTGAAAGCCCTGCACCGCCAGTCCGCTGGCCAGCGCCGCGCCTACCATCCCGCCGCCCACGATAGCGACATCCCATTTTTGCGTTGTTTCTGTCATCATATTTTCCTGTCCAGTGGACGTCCGACGGGCTAATTCTGTTACCCTAAGTGTACCGGATTTTTAGCGGCTGTTGAGAAAACGGCGCGGTGCTGGTCACCACAGCAGCAAAGCTTTACAATACGCGCCCTGCATTCTCTCCTGCATGATAAATGGCAACCAGATGACGAAAAAACTTTATATCAAAACCTGGGGCTGTCAGATGAATGAGTATGACTCATCCAAAATGGCTGACCTGTTAAACAGCACCCACGGCTATTCCCTGACGGAAGTGGCGGAAGAGGCGGATGTGCTGCTGCTCAACACCTGTTCCATTCGTGAAAAGGCCCAGGAAAAAGTTTTCCATCAGCTTGGGCGTTGGAAAACGCTGAAGGATCGCAATCCCGATGTGGTCATCGGCGTGGGCGGCTGCGTGGCGTCGCAGGAAGGCGAACATATTCGCCAGCGTGCGCATTTCGTCGATATTGTTTTCGGCCCGCAGACGCTGCATCGCCTGCCGGAAATGATCAATACCGTGCGCGGCTCCAAAAGCCCGATTGTTGATATCAGCTTCCCGGAGATTGAAAAATTTGACCGCCTGCCGGAACCCAAAGCAGACGGCCCGACGGCCTTCGTTTCTATTATGGAAGGCTGCAATAAATATTGTACTTTCTGCGTGGTGCCTTATACCCGCGGTGAGGAAGTCAGCCGTCCATGCGACGATATTCTGTTTGAAATCGCCCAGCTGGCGGCGCAGGGCGTGCGTGAAGTCAATCTGCTGGGTCAGAACGTCAACGCCTATCGCGGCGAAACCTTTGACGGCGAAGTCTGTACCTTTGCCGACCTGCTGCGTCTGGTGGCGGCGATTGACGGCATCGACCGCATTCGCTTCACCACCAGCCATCCGATTGAGTTCACGGACGACATCATTGAAGTCTACCGCGACACGCCGGAGCTGGTCAGCTTCCTGCATCTGCCCGTCCAGAGCGGCGCAGACCGTATTCTGACGCTGATGAAGCGCGCCCATACCGCGCTGGAATATAAAGCGATTATTCGCAAGCTGCGCGCGGCGCGACCGGACATTCAGATCAGCTCGGATTTCATCATCGGCTTCCCTGGCGAAACCCAGCAGGATTTCGAGCAGACCATGAAGCTGATCGGCGAGGTCAATTTCGACACCAGCTACAGCTTTATCTATTCTGCCCGTCCGGGTACGCCTGCCGCCGATCTGCCGGACGACGTGCCGGAAGAAGAGAAGAAGCAGCGTTTGTGGATCCTCCAGGATCGCATTAACCAGCAGGCGATGGCATGGAGCCGCCGGATGCTGGGCACCGTTCAGCGTATCCTGGTGGAAGGCACCTCGCGTAAGAACGTGATGGAGCTGTCCGGCCGCACGGAAAACAACCGCGTGGTAAACTTTGAAGGCACGCCAGAGATGATCGGCAAGTTTGTGGATGTTGAGATCGTCGATGTCTATACCAACTCGCTGCGCGGCAAAGTCGTGCGCACCGAAGAGGAAATGGGCCTGCGCACTATTGAATCCCCGGCTTCCGTGATTGCGCGCACGCGCAAGGAAAACGAGCTGGGCGTTGGCCTGTTCCAGCCCTGATCCCACCGAATTTTTGCGGCGAATCTCACAGGTTCGCCGCCTGAAAACGCGTACGCGGCTTGCTTTCTGCGCACTGTGCCCAAATATCTTCACCTGCGCTTGCGCATTAGGGCGCAGCCATAAATAATTCCCTTATGGTCACGGCGTTACCGGCGTGACCAGCCTGTAAAAAGCCATCCTCAACCTGGCCCTGAGCGACCCAAAGGATTAGTTTGAATATTGAAACACGCGAAATCACTTTAGATCCTGCTGATAATCATCGTCTGCTGAGCCTGTGCGGCCCGTTCGACGACAATATCAAGCAGCTGGAACGCCGGTTAGGCATTGAGATTAATCGTCGCGATAACGCCTTTAAGCTGACGGGCAAATCACTGATTGTCGACGCCGCCGTTCGTATTCTGCGCGACCTTTATGTCGATACGGCTCCCGTACGCGGCAATATCCCGGATATCGATCCCGAGCAGATCCATCTGGCGATCAAAGAGAGCCGGGTGCTGGAACAGTCGGCGGAGAGCGTGCCGGAATATGGCAAAGCGGTCACCATCAAGACCAAACGCGGCGTCATCAAACCGCGTACGCCTAACCAGGCGCAGTACGTGGCAAATATGCTCGATCACGATATCACTTTTGGTGTTGGCCCGGCCGGTACCGGGAAAACTTACCTGGCGGTAGCCGCGGCGGTAGACGCGCTGGAGCGTCAGGAAGTGCGCCGTATCCTGCTGACGCGTCCGGCGGTGGAAGCTGGCGAAAAGCTGGGCTTTCTGCCCGGCGATCTGAGCCAGAAGGTCGATCCTTACCTGCGTCCGCTGTATGACGCCCTGTTTGAAATGCTGGGCTTCGAGCGCGTGGAAAAGCTGATTGAGCGCAACGTGATTGAAGTCGCGCCGCTGGCCTATATGCGCGGCCGCACGCTGAACGACGCCTTTATCATTCTGGATGAAAGTCAGAACACCACCATCGAACAGATGAAGATGTTCCTGACCCGCATCGGCTTCAACTCCAAAGCGGTCATCACCGGCGACGTCACGCAGATTGACCTGCCGCGCAACCTGAAATCGGGCCTGCGTCACGCGATTGAAGTGCTGGCCGACGTGGAAGAGATCAGCTTTAACTTCTTCCACAGCGAGGACGTTGTGCGTCACCCGGTGGTCGCCCGCGTGGTTATCGCCTATGAAGCCTGGGAAGCCGCCGACCAGAAGCGCCGTGACGCGCTGGCCGAAGAACGTAAACGCGAGGCGCTGGCGCTGCAGCAGGCCGCGCAGGAGCAGAAATGAGTACCGTAATACTGGATTTACAGCTGGCGTGCGAACAGCCGGAAGGTTTACCGGCCGAAGCGGATTTTCAGCGCTGGCTGGAAGCGGTGCTGCCGCAGTTTCAGGAAGAAAGCGAAGTAACGATCCGCGTGGTGGATGAGGCAGAAAGCCGCGAGCTGAACCACACCTATCGCAGCAAGGACAAACCCACTAACGTGCTGTCGTTTCCTTTTGAAGCGCCGCCGGGCATTGAGCTGCCGCTGCTGGGCGACCTGATCATCTGTCGCCAGGTGGTGGAGCAGGAAGCGGCAGAGCAGGAAAAACCGCTGCTGGCGCACTGGGCGCATATGGTCATTCACGGCAGCCTGCATCTGCTGGGCTATGATCATATCGAAGATGACGAAGCCGAAGAGATGGAGGCGATCGAGACCGAGATAATGCTTGCTCTTGGTTATGCCGACCCGTACATTTCGGAGAAAGAGTTCTAAACCGCGTCCCTTCCCCACCGGAAGGGACACCCTTAATCTCAGCAAGAGTGACAGAAACAAAAACGCCATGAGCGATGACCATTCACAGAACAACGACAGTCCCAGTAGCAAAAAGGGATTTTTCACCCTTATCCTCAACCAGCTGTTTCACGGTGAGCCTAAAAACCGCGACGATCTGCTGGAGCTAATCCGCGATTCCGAGCAGAACGAGCTGATAGACCAGGATACCCGCGACATGCTCGAAGGGGTCATGGATATCGCTGAACAGCGCGTGCGTGACATTATGATCCCGCGCTCGCAGATGGTGACGCTGAAGCGTAACCAGTCGCTCGACGAGTGCCTGGATACCATTATCGAATCCGCCCACTCGCGCTTTCCGGTTATCAGCGAAGATAAGGATCATGTCGAAGGCATTCTGATGGCGAAAGATTTGCTGCCTTTTATGAGCAGCGAATCCGCCCCGTTCAGCATTGAAAAAGTGCTGCGTCCGGCTGTAGTGGTGCCGGAGAGCAAGCGCGTCGACCGGATGCTGAAAGAGTTTCGCTCGCAGCGCTACCATATGGCGATTGTGATTGATGAGTTCGGCGGCGTATCCGGTCTGGTCACCATTGAAGATATTCTGGAGCTGATCGTCGGCGAAATCGAAGACGAATATGACGACGAGGAAGATCGTGATATTCGTCAGCTGAGCCGTCATACCTACACCATCCGCGCCCTGACGCCGATTGAAGATTTCAACGAGGTCTTTGAAACGCACTTCAGCGATGAGGAAGTGGATACTATCGGCGGGCTGGTGATGCAGGCGTTCGGGCATCTGCCCGCGCGCGGCGAAAGCATCGAAATTGAAGGCTATCAGTTCAAGGTCGCCATGGCCGACAGCCGCCGTATTATTCAGGTGCACGTCAAAATTCCGGAAAACGCGACGCAACCGATACTGGAAGAATAATTTCCCTATGGCTATTGCCTCTTTATACCAGCGCCAGCGGGTTCGCCTGCTTTTAGCGCTGCTGACGGGTGCCGCTGGCACCCTGGCGTTTTCGCCTTATGATTTCTGGCCCGCCGCGCTGGTTTCGCTTTGCGGCCTGCTGGCGCTGACCCTTAACCGCTCGACGCGCCAGGCAACCGCTATCGGTTTCGTCTGGGGTTTCGGCCTGTTCGGCAGCGGCGTTAACTGGGTCTATGTCAGTATCGCCACGTTTGGCGGCATGCCTGGCCCGGTCAACGTTTTTCTGGTGATCCTGCTGGCGGCTTACCTTGCGCTCTACACCATGCTGTTTGCCGCTCTGCTGAACCGGCTGTTCCCCAAAACCTCGCTGACGCGGCTGGCGCTGGCCGCGCCCGTACTGTGGCAAATCACCGAGTTTCTGCGCGGCTGGGTGCTCACTGGCTTCCCGTGGCTGCAATTTGGCTACAGCCAGATTGACGGGCCGCTAAAAGGGCTGGGGCCGCTGACGGGCGTGGAGGGCATTACCTTTGTCCTGACCATCGTCGCCGGGCTGGTGGTCTTTGCTGCGGCAAAACGCAGCTGGATAGCGGCCGTCGGCGCGCTGGCGCTGCTGCTGCTGCCCTGGCCGCTGCGCATGATTAGCTGGTATCAGCCGCAGCCCGGACGCACGGTAAATGTCGCGCTGGTGCAGGGCAACATTCCTCAGTCGCTGAAATGGGATCCCAACCAGCTTATCAACACGCTGAAAACCTATACAGCGCTGACGCGGCCTTACGTTAATAAGACGCCGCTGATTATCTGGCCGGAGTCGGCTATTCCCGATCTGGAAACCAATCAGCAGCCTTTCCTGCAAACCATAGACCGCGAGCTGCGTTCCCAGGGCAGCAGCCTGATCACGGGTATTGTCGATTCGCGACTGGAAAATAATCGCTATCACGATTACAACTCGATCATTGTGCTGGGTGATAAGCAGCCTTACAGCTACGAAAGCGGCAGCCGCTACCAGAAAAACCATCTGGTGCCGTTTGGCGAATTCGTGCCGCTGGAGGCGTTATTGCGTCCGCTGGCGCCCTTTTTCGATCTGCCAATGTCTTCGTTTAGCCGTGGCGCCTATCGCCAGCCGCAGCTCCAGGCGGGCGGCTATAAGCTGACGGCGGCAATCTGCTATGAAATCGTGCTGGGCCAGCAGCTGCGGGATAATTTCCGTCCCGATACCGATTTTCTGCTGACTATCTCTAACGATGCCTGGTTCGGTCATTCCATTGGGCCGTGGCAGCATTTCCAGATGGCGCGGATGCGCGCGCTGGAGCTGGGCCGACCGCTGCTGCGCGATACCAACAACGGCGTGACGGCGGTAATTGATGCGGACGGCAGCGCGGAAGAGATGATCCCGCAATTTGTTCCGGATGTACTGGCAACCGGCGTTACGCCAACCCGTGGACTTACGCCGTACGCGCGTTTCGGCAACTGGACGGTATGGATTGTGACAGCGCTGTTTGCTGCGGCCGCCCTGTTTACCGGCCGGCGGAACAGACGCTGATAGTTAAAGCGCAGGGCGTTTTGCCGGCTCCCTGCGCTTTATTTCCTCCATGCCTTTCACATCCCGTTTTTCTGCTTTCTTCCGAACCTTTCCCGCGTAAAAACCACTCACAACAAAGCCATACGGAAAATCTGGCATGGCGATTGCAATTTATTTCCCGACTACGCTGAAAACGTCAGCGACAGCGACCGGCTGGCCGGAAATGCACCATAACTGCTCGTCCTCTGCGCCACCAGCGGGCAGCCCTTCAGGCAATGCATTATTTTGGTGCGGCACGCTTCGCAAAACCGAAACTTTATTGTTTCATACCGTTAACATTCAGCTATGTTATGGCTATCCGGCGCGGCCCTGGCGCTGAAAATACAACAATAAACGGTTACAAACACAACATCACAATCGGCGCACCGTTATGGCGCTTTACAACGAAGGAGTTGGAGATGAAATTTCGGAAAACTGGGCTGTGCCTGCTGGCACTGGCTGGCCTGTCCTCCGCCGTGGCTCACGCAGCTGATGCCCCGCAAAGCACGCTGGACAAAATTGCCAAAAACGGCGTTATCGTCGTCGGCCATCGTGAGTCTTCCGTTCCTTTTTCTTACTATGACAACCAGCAAAAAGTCGTCGGCTATTCGCAGGATTATTCCAACGCCATCGTGGCGGCGATCAAAGCCAAACTGAACAAGCCCGATCTGCAGGTGAAAATGCTGCCGATCACCTCGCAAAACCGTATCCCGCTGCTGCAAAACGGCACCTATGATTTTGAGTGCGGCTCTACCACTAATAACGCGGAACGTCAGCAACAGGCGGCCTTCTCCAATACCGTCTTTGTTATCGGCACCCGTTTGCTGGTGAAAAAAGGCAGTCCGATTAAGGATTTCCCGGATTTGAAAGGCAAAACCGTGGTGGTCACTTCCGGCACTACCTCTGAGATCCTGCTGCACAAGCTGAACGACGAGAAGAAGCTGGAGATGCGTATCATCAGCGCTAAAGATCACGGCGACTCGTTCCGTACGCTGGAAAGCGGCCGTGCCGTCGCCTTTATGATGGACGATGCGCTGCTGGCAGGCGAACGCGCCAAGGCCAAAAAACCGGATAACTGGGAAATCGTAGGCACGCCGCAGTCGAAAGAAGCCTACGGCTGTATGTTGCGCAAAGGCGATACCGCCTTTAAACAGCTGATGGATGAAACCATCGCTAAAGCGCAGACGTCAGGCGAGGCGACAAAATGGTTCGACAAATGGTTTACCCAGCCTATTCCGCCTAAAAACCTGAATATGAACTTCGCGCTTTCTGAAGATATGAAAGCCACGTTCAAAACACCGAATGATAAGGCGCTGAATTAATAACAAAAATAAGGGCGGCGTGCCGCCTTTGATTGTTGAACACGGGCAAGGACAGACAGCGGCCTGAAAAGTTCGGCACCAACAAGCCGACAGTCAGGCTGACGTTTGCCGCGGTCGTTCCCCACGGTAAACACGCCTCTCATCAATCTTCAGGGTAGCGCTGCTACCCTTTTTTCTACCGGAGTGACTTATGTCTATTGATTGGAACTGGGGTATTTTCCTGCAGCAGGCCCCGTTCGGTAATACCACCTATCTGGGATGGCTGTGGTCCGGCTTTCAGGTCACCATCGCCGTCTCCGTCTGCGCCTGGATCATCGCCCTCTGTGTCGGATCGCTGTTCGGTATTTTGCGTACCGTACCCAACCGCTGGCTTTCCGCTCTTGGCACCTGCTACGTGGAGCTGTTCCGCAACGTACCGCTGATCGTACAGTTTTTTATCTGGTATCTGGTGGTGCCGGAGCTGCTGCCGGAAAGCGTCGGCATGTGGTTTAAGTCAGAGCTGGATCCCAATATTCAGTTTTTCACCTGTTCTGTACTCTGCCTGGGCCTGTTCACCGCCGCTCGCGTCTGCGAACAGGTGCGCGCTGCCATTCAGTCGCTGCCGCGCGGTCAGAAGAATGCCGGCCTGGCAATGGGATTGACGCTGCCGCAAACCTACCGCTACGTGCTGCTGCCCAACGCCTACCGGGTAATTGTGCCGCCGATGACCTCGGAAATGCTGAACCTGGTAAAAAACTCCGCTATCGCCTCAACCATCGGGCTGGTCGATATGGCGGCACAGGCGGGTAAACTGCTGGATTATTCCGCGCACGCTTATGAATCCTTTACCGCAATCACCGTGGCCTACATCGCCATTAACGTCGTAATCATGCTGCTGATGAGCCTGGTCGAACGCAAAGTGCGCCTGCCCGGCGGCATGGGAGGCAAATAATGTACGAGTTTGACTGGAGCACCATTGTTCCCAATCTGCCCTACCTGATTAACGGCATGATTATCACGCTGAAAATCACCGCTATCGCCGTGGTGTTCGGCATTATCTGGGGCACGCTGCTGGCCGTGATGCGGCTGTCGAGATTTAAGCTCGTCAGCTGGTTCGCCAAACTGTACGTTAACCTGTTCCGCTCCGTCCCGCTGGTGATGGTGCTGCTCTGGTTTTATCTGGTGGTGCCCAGCTTTTTACAGCAGGTGCTGGGGATCTCCCCTAAAACCGATATCCGGCTGATCTCCGCAATGGTCGCCTTCGCCTTGTTTGAAGCCGCCTACTATTCGGAAATTATCCGCGCGGGCATTTTGAGTATCGCGGGCGGTCAGGGCAAGGCCGCGCTGGCGCTGGGCATGACGCAGTGGCAGGCGATGCAGCTGATTATTCTGCCGCAGGCGTTTCGCGCCATGGTGCCGCTGCTGCTGACTCAGGGTATCGTGCTGTTTCAGGATACTTCGCTGGTGTACGTCCTCAGCCTTGCCGACTTCTTCCGCACCGCCGACACTATCGGCATCAATAACGGCACCGAGATCGAGATGGTGCTGTTTGCCGGCGCGGTTTACTTTGTTATCAGCCTTAGCGCTTCGCTTTTGGTCAGCTATCTGAAGAAAAAAAGGACGGTTTAAATGATTACCCTGAAAAACGTTTCTAAGTGGTATGGTCACTTTCAGGTACTGACCGACTGCTCTACCGAAGTTAAAAAAGGCGAAGTGGTCGTGGTCTGCGGCCCTTCCGGCTCCGGCAAATCGACGCTGATCAAAACGGTCAACGGTCTTGAACCCGTTCAGCAAGGCAGCATCGCCGTCAACGGCACGGCGGTGACGGAGAAGAAAACTAATCTGGCGCAGCTGCGCGCGAAAGTCGGCATGGTTTTCCAGCATTTTGAGCTTTTCCCGCATTTGACGATTGTGGAAAACCTGACGCTGGCGCAGGTTAAAGTGCTCAGGCGTAATAAAGAAGAGGCGCGTCAGAAAGGCCTGAAGCTGCTGGAGCGCGTAGGGCTGTCTGCGCACGCCAATAAACATCCCGGTCAGCTTTCCGGCGGTCAGCAGCAGCGCGTGGCTATCGCCCGGGCGCTCTGTATGGATCCCGTCGCGATGCTGTTTGATGAACCCACTTCCGCGCTGGATCCGGAAATGATCAACGAAGTGTTGGATGTAATGGTCGAGCTGGCGAACGAAGGCATGACCATGATGGTGGTGACGCACGAGATGGGCTTTGCCCGCAAAGTGGCGAACCGGGTGATCTTTATGGATGAGGGCAAAATTATTGAGGATTCGCCGAAAGACGATTTCTTTAATAATCCCAGCTCCGATCGTGCGAAAGATTTCTTAGCCAAAATTCTGCACTAGTCCCTGAGCCAGCGCGGGCAGTAAAAAGGCCCGGCGCTTTAAATGGAATTCGACCCAGGATCTGCCGCGCGGGCAGTAAAGCAGCCCGCGCGTTTACCTGCTGCTCAGGGTTCAAAAGCCTGACGCTGAAACTGATCGTTGCCGCATTCCGGACAGCGCGTCAGCGTTTCCGGCGTATAGATAGCTCGGGTAAACTGGCATTTTTCGCAGACCAGATTGCCCAACCCGACCACCTCGCCGCTCTGATAAACGCCGTGATGATTTAAATCCTGGAAAACCTCGCGCCACTCCAGCTGGCTCTTGTCGGTGATATCCGCCAGTTCTTTCCAGACGCTTTCCCGAATAACCCGCATAAAAACGCTGTCGCCGCTGTCCGCCTGATTTTCCGTATAGCTGCGGGCGAACTCTTCCAGATCGCGGCGCACGGCGCGGGTAACGTCGTCAATCTGACTGCGCGTCAGTTCGCCGCGATTATTCATGCGCTGCCGGGCGGCCTCCACCAAAGCATCAATATCATGCTCGCCTTTATTAATTCTCTCGGTCAGAGAGGAAACCAGTTCACGATAATACTGAGCAACCTTGTTCATTTTATCTCCTGAGCGTGCCGATATATGCTTCATTCAGTTTAGCGCTAAACGGATTATTGCAGCGGGACGGCGGTGAAATTTGCCTGCCATCTTCCAGCTTGCAGAGAAATGCCCGTTGTCGGGGCGGTTACTGTTGTTGCGCCGGGGGCGGATCAGCTATGCTATGCGGATCTGAACGAACATTAAGCCCGGCGCGACTCACCAGGTGCCCGGCGCTATTTACAAAGGACCACTGGCTGCCATGCAAGAGCAATATCGCCCGGAAGAGATAGAATCCCGTGTTCAACAGCACTGGGACGAGAAGCAAACCTTTAAAGTCACCGAAGAGGAAGGCAAAGAGAAGTACTACTGCCTCTCCATGCTGCCCTATCCTTCTGGCCGCCTACATATGGGCCACGTGCGTAACTACACCATCGGCGACGTGATCTCCCGCTATCAGCGCATGTTGGGCAAAAACGTGCTGCAGCCTATCGGCTGGGATGCGTTTGGCCTGCCTGCCGAAGGCGCCGCGGTAAAAAACAACACCGCGCCAGCGCCGTGGACCTACGACAATATCGCCTATATGAAGAACCAGCTTAAGCTGCTGGGCTTTGGCTATGACTGGAGCCGCGAACTGGCAACCTGCCAGCCGGAATACTATCGCTGGGAGCAGTGGTTCTTCACCAAACTGTATGAAAAAGGCCTGGTCTACAAAAAAACCTCCGCCGTTAACTGGTGCCCGAATGACCAGACCGTGCTGGCTAACGAACAGGTTATCGACGGCTGCTGCTGGCGCTGCGACAGCAAGGTCGAGCGTAAAGAGATCCCGCAGTGGTTTATCAAAATCACCGCCTATGCCGACGAGCTGTTAAACGATCTGGACACGCTGGAAAGCTGGCCTGAGCAGGTCAAAACCATGCAGCGCAACTGGATTGGCCGCTCCGAAGGCGTGGAAATCACCTTTGACGTCAAAGACAGTGAAGAGAAGCTGACCGTCTATACTACGCGTCCGGATACCTTTATGGGCGTGACCTATCTGGGTGTTGCTGCCGGTCATCCGCTGGCCATCCAGGCCGCAATGAACAACCCCGTGCTGGCGGATTTCATCGCTGAATGCCGCAACACCAAAGTCGCCGAAGCAGAAATGGCGACAATGGAGAAAAAAGGCATGGCGACCGGTCTGTTCGCCACGCATCCGCTGACCGGCGAACAGCTGCCAGTGTGGGTCGCCAACTTCGTGCTGATGGAATACGGCACCGGCGCGGTGATGGCCGTTCCGGGCCACGATCAGCGTGACTGGGAGTTTGCCACCAAATACGATCTGCCGGTGAAGCCGGTTATCCTCAATGCGGACGGCAGCGAGCCGGATCTGAGCGCGGCAGCGATGACCGAAAAAGGCACGCTGTTCAACTCCGGCGAATTCGACGGCCTCTCCTATGAAGATGGCTTTAACGCCATCGCCACCCGCCTGGCGGAGAAAGGCGTGGGTGAGCGCAAGGTCAATTACCGCCTGCGCGACTGGGGCGTTTCCCGTCAGCGCTACTGGGGCGCGCCAATCCCTATGGTAACGCTGGAGGACGGCACGGTTATGCCGACGCCGGAAGATCAGCTGCCGGTGATCCTGCCGGAAGATGTCACCATGGACGGCATCACCAGCCCGATTAAAGCCGATCCCGAGTGGGCAAAAACCACCGTCAACGGCCGGCCAGCGCTGCGTGAAACCGACACCTTCGACACCTTCATGGAGTCATCCTGGTACTACGCGCGCTATACCTGCCCGGATTTCGACAAAGGGATGCTGGATCCGGCTGCGGCCAACTACTGGCTGCCGGTCGATCAGTATGTAGGCGGCATCGAACACGCGATCATGCACCTGCTTTACTTCCGCTTCTTCCACAAGCTGCTGCGCGACGCCGGTCTGGTCAGCTCCAATGAGCCAGCCAAACGCCTGCTCTGCCAGGGCATGGTGCTGGCTGACGCCTTCTACTGGCTGGGCGCCAACGGCGGGCGCAACTGGGTATCGCCGGTTGACGTAACCGTCGAGCGCGACGAAAAAGGCCGCATCGTGAAGGCCACCGACGAAGCGGGCCACGAGCTGGTGTACGCGGGCATGAGCAAAATGTCCAAGTCGAAAAACAACGGTATCGATCCACAGGTCATGGTCGAGCGCTACGGCGCGGATACCGTGCGTCTGTTTATGATGTTCGCCTCTCCGGCCGAAATGACGCTGGAATGGCAGGAGTCCGGCGTGGAAGGCGCTAACCGCTTCCTGAAGCGCGTGTGGAAGCTGGTCTTTGAACATACTGCGAAAGGCCCGGCTGGCGCGCTCGACCTGAACAGCCTTAATGAAGATCAGAAGTCGCTGCGTCGCGATCTGCACAAAACCATCGCTAAAGTCTCGGACGATATTGGCCGTCGCCAGACCTTTAACACCGCCATCGCCGCCATTATGGAGCTGATGAACAAACTGGCGCGCGCGCCGCAGGAAGAGCCGCAGGATCGGGCGCTGATGCATGAAGCGCTGCTGGCCGTCGTGCGTATGCTCTATCCTTTCACTCCGCACGCCTGCTTCACCCTGTGGGAAGCGCTGGGCGGCGAAGGCGAAGTGGATAACGCGCCGTGGCCGCAGGCTGACGACGCCGCAATGGTAGAGGATTCTCTGCTGGTGGTGGTGCAGGTAAATGGCAAGGTTCGCGGCAAGATCACCGTTCCGGCGGATGCGACTCAGGAGCAGGTGCAGGCGCGTGCCGCACAGGAGCATCTGGTCGCAAAATATCTTGATGGCGTGACTATTCGTAAAGTGATTTACATTCAGGGCAAGCTGCTTAACCTGGTCGTGGGTTAATGTCAGGAGGAAGCGTGCGACAGATTATCTCTTTGCTTATCGCCGGGCTGGTGTTGCTTACCGCCGGCTGTGGCTATCACCTGCGCGGAACCACGTCGGTTCCGCACGAAATGAAAACCATGATCGTGGATACGGGCGATCCGTACGGGCCGCTGGCGCGTGCCGTTCGTGAGCAGCTGCGTCTTAACAACGTAACCGTGCTGGAAAAACCGGGCCTGCGCAAAGACGTGCCGTCGCTGCGTCTGGGGACGGAAACTCAGGGACGCGACACCGCGTCTATTTTCCAGGATGGTAAAACCGCCGAGTACTCGCTGGTGATGACCGTTAACGCGCAGGTATTGATCCCGAATAAAGGCATCTATCCGCTGAGCGCCACGGTTTACCGCTCCTTCTTTGATAACCCGCTGGCGGCGCTGGCGAAAGATTCCGAGCAGGACATCATCATCAGTGAAATGCGCGTGCAGGCTGCCCAGCAGCTGGTGCGTAAGCTGCTGACCGTCCACGCGGCGGAAAACGACAGCTCCGTCAATACGCTGGGGAATTCACCGCCTGCGATTGACCAGACTTCATCGCGCGCTGTTTTACCAGATAGCTCTTACGCCAGATGATCAGGATCTATCCTGAACAGCTTGTCGCGCAGCTCCGTGAGGGGCTGCGCGCCTGCTATATTCTGAATGGTAATGAACCGCTGCTGCTGCAGGAGGCGCAGGATGCCGTACGAGCCAGCGCCCAGCAGCAGGGCTTCACCGAACATTTCAGCGTCGCGGTCGATCAACAGACCGACTGGGACGCCATCTATTCAACCTGTCAGGCGCTCAGCCTGTTCGCCAGCCGCCAGACGCTGCTTTTATCGCTGCCGGAAAACGGCCCGAACGCCGCGATAGCGGAAAAGCTGCTGACGCTCTCCACGCTGCTGCACGAGGATATTCTGCTGCTGCTGCGCGCGCCTAAACTGACCAAAGCGCAGGAAAACAGCGCGTGGTTTAAAGCGCTCAGCGTCAACGCGGTTATCGTGCCCTGTCAGACGCCCGAGCAGGCTCAGCTGCCTCGCTGGGTAAACGCGCGCGCGAAAAGCATGCGGCTGACGGTGGACGACGCGGCCGTGCAGCTGCTCTGCTATTGCTACGAAGGCAATCTGCTGGCGCTGTCGCAGGCGCTGGAACGCCTTTCGCTGCTCTGGCCGGACGGCAAATTAACGCTGCCCAGAGTGGAACAGGCGGTTAATGACGCCGCCCATTTTACGCCCTTTCACTGGGTGGATGCGCTGCTGGCCGGCAAAAGCAAGCGGGCGCAGCATATTTTGCGCCAGCTTAAAGCGGAAGAGAGCGAGCCGGTGATCCTGCTGCGCACGCTGCAAAGAGAGCTGCTGACATTGCTGACGCTACAGCGGCAAATGCAGCAGGCGCCGCTGCGCACGCTGTTTGACCAGCATCGCGTCTGGCAGAACCGTCGCCCGCTGTTTACGGAGGCCCTGCAGCGGCTGACGGCGAAACAGCTGGCGCAGGCGGTGAGGCTGCTGACGCGTATCGAACTGACGATCAAGCAGGATTATGGTCAGGCTGTCTGGCGCGAGCTGGAAACGCTGTCGCTGCTGCTCTGCACCACTGCTTTTCCCGAGACCTTCTGCGATGACTGAACCGGCCACGCTCCAGGCGCTGTTTGGCGGCACCTTCGATCCTGTCCACTACGGCCATCTTCGCCCGGTGGAAACGCTGGCCGCCCGGCTTGGCCTGCAAAAGATTACCCTGTTGCCCAACAACGTGCCGCCCCATCGCCCTCAGCCGGAAGCCTCTCCGGCCCAGCGCGTAAAAATGCTTTCTCTGGCTATCGCTAATAATTCACTTTTTGATATCGACCAGCGCGAATTACAGCGTCAGACTCCCTCGTGGACGATTGATACATTAATTGAGCTTCGCCGGGAGCGTGGAGAACAGCAGCCGCTGGGGTTTATTATCGGTCAGGATTCCCTGCTGACGCTGCATAAATGGCATCGCTGGCAGGAGCTGCTGGATTATTGCCATCTGCTGGTTTGTAAACGTCCCGGCTATGCCGAAAACATGGCCAAGCCGGAACAGCAGCACTGGCTTGACACGCACCGCACAGAAGATATTTCGCGGCTGCATCATTTTCCCGCCGGATCGGTTTTTCTTGCTGATACGTTGCTGCTGCCGATTTCCGCTACCGAGATCCGGCAACGCCGCCGCGCCGGCCTTTCCTGCGACGGGATGCTGCCAGAGGCAGTGATTAACTGGATAAACCAGCAAAATCTTTATCCGGCACAAAAATAATTATTTCGTTCATAACGCTGCTTTATATCCCTTAAATAAAGCAGCGGATTTTGTACGAAGCTGATTCAGCCTTTTTACAGAATGCCTTTCCTTTTTTATCAAGCCTTTACTTTTAGCAAAACTTGTCCTTCTTATAAGCGCATTGGATTAAAGCGGCTGGCATGGTGCCTGGTTTCGGCGTAACGGCGCAGGTCATCAACGGTCGTGTCGAGTGCGGCGGCAGCGCCCTGCCCATCTACCGGGAAATGAACTGGGATTACAACGCAAAAAATCCGGGCGGCAAAAGCTACGCCTGTAAGCGGGTAGGTTAGCAAACGCCTTATAGCGCCTTCAAAAAAGGCGACTATACCGAATGCGTTAAAACGCATTTTCCCGCCCTGGTGATAACCGACAAATAACCGTTAACGGCATAAAGCTACAACTTCGTTAACACAGGCGGAAGAGCCGTTGCGCGCTTGCGCTTTTTTCTTTCTGTCGACGGCCGTACCTCTGCGGCCGTCATCTCTTCTCCGGGGCAACTATCGGCCCGGCAGCCATTGACTCTCAGCCGGGGGCTGTTATTCTCCGCTGCCATGTTTTTTACCCGGCGGCTACACAAGCTCACAATTATTCGACTCAGGAACGTGGATCTTCCGCGCCGACGTGGGATAATAGCGCTTCCGCCTGGCGGACAGACATCTCATTCAACCGTATTCAGAGGGGAACCTTTTGCAAGGTCAAGCACTCCAGGAATTCGTCATCGATAAAATTGACGATTTGAAAGGCCAGGATATTGTCACTGTTAACGTACAGGGCAAATCCAGTATCACCGACTGCATGATTATCTGTACCGGTACCTCAACGCGCCATGTCGCCTCTATCGCCGATCACGTGGTGCAGGAATCGCGCGCGGCGGGGCTGAAGCCGCTGGGCGTTGACGGCAAAGCCGCCGCCGAGTGGGTGGTGGTCGATCTGGGCGATGTGATCGTCCACGTGATGCAGGAAGAGAGCCGTCGTCTCTACGAACTCGAAAAGCTCTGGAGCTAATCCGTGAAGCTGCAGCTGGTTGCCGTCGGCACGAAAATGCCTGACTGGGTGCAAACCGGATTTATGGAATACCTGCGCCGTTTTCCCAAGGATATGCCGTTTGAGCTGACTGAAGTGCCGGCCGGCAAACGCGGGAAGAACGCCGACATCAAACGCATTCTGGAAAAGGAAGGCGAAATGATGCTGGCGGCGGTGGGCAAAGGCAACCGCATCGTGACGCTGGATATTCCGGGGCAGCCGTGGGAAACGCCGCAGCTGGCGACGCAGCTGGAGCGCTGGAAGCAGGACGGCCGCGACGTCAGCCTGCTGATCGGCGGCCCGGAAGGCCTGGCGCCCGCCTGCAAGGCTGCCGCCGAGCAGAGCTGGTCGCTCTCCACGCTGACGCTGCCTCACCCTTTGGTGCGCGTGCTGGTGGCGGAAAGCCTTTATCGGGCATGGAGTATTACCACTAATCACCCTTACCATCGCGAATAGCCCTTAACTGGACAGATTAACGCAGCGGATGAAATTACAACGTAACGCCTTTCGTGACTATACCGCCGAGCAGACGCTGTTTGTTCGGCGGGCAATGATCGCTTTTTTCGGCATCTTACTGCTTTCCGGCATCCTGGTAGCTAATCTCTATCATCTGCAAATTATCCGCTACACCGATTACAGTACCCGCTCCAACGAAAACCGCATCAAGCTGGTGCCTGTCGCGCCAAGCCGCGGCATTATTTACGATCGTAACGGTACGCCGCTGGCGCTGAACCGCACTATCTATCAGATTGAGCTGGTACCCGAGAAGGTCGAAAACCTCGAAAAAACGCTGCTGGCGCTGCGCCCGGTGGTCGACCTGACCGATGAAGATATCGTCGCCTTTGAAAAAGAGCGCAAGCGTTCGCGCCGCTTTACCTCTATCCCGGTAAAAACCGGGCTGAATGAGGTGCAGGTCGCACGTTTCGCGGTGAATCAATACGCTTTTCCCGGCGTGGAAGTCAAAGGCTATCAGCGCCGCTACTATCCTTACGGCTCAGCCCTCACCCACGTGCTGGGCTATGTTTCCAAGATCAACGATCGCGACGTTGAGCGACTGGATAAAGAAGG
Source organism: Erwinia artemisiae (assembly GCF_051400835.1). Lineage (NCBI taxonomy): Bacteria > Pseudomonadati > Pseudomonadota > Gammaproteobacteria > Enterobacterales > Erwiniaceae > Erwinia > Erwinia artemisiae. The sequence continues at coordinate 433,024 of NZ_JBLFFM010000002.1, forward strand.
AAAATGGCCTAACTACGCGGCCACGCACGATATCGGCAAGCTGGGCATAGAGCGCTACTACGAGGATATGCTGCACGGCAAAACCGGCTATGAAGAGGTCGAGGTCAATAACCGTGGCCGTGTGATCCGCCAGCTACACGAACAGTCGCCGCAGGCGGGTCAGGATATCTGGCTGACTATCGATCTCAAGCTGCAACAGTATATCGAAACGCTGCTGGCGGGCAGCCGCGCCGCCGTGGTGGTAACCGATCCGCGCAGCGGCGAAATCCTGGCGATGGTTTCCATGCCCAGCTACGATCCGAACCTGTTTGTCGACGGCATCAGCAGCAAAGATTACAACAAGCTGCTGAAGGATCCGAACCGCCCGTTGATTAACCGTACGACTCAGGGCGCCTATCCGCCAGCCTCCACGGTAAAACCCTATATTGCCGTTTCGGCGCTTTCCGCCGGCGTAATCAATAAAAACACCAGCCTGTTCGATCCGGGATGGTGGCAGCTGCCCGGCTCTGAAAAACGCTTCCGCGACTGGAAGCACTGGGGCCACGGCCACCTTAACGTCACCAAATCGCTGGAAGAATCCGCCGATACCTTCTTCTATCAGGTCGCCTACGATATGGGCATCGACCGGCTTTCCGAATGGATGGGTAAATTTGGCTACGGCCATCTTTCCGGTATCGATCTGGTGGAAGAAACCGCCGGCAACATGCCGACCCGCGAATGGAAAATGAAGCGCTTTAAAAAACCCTGGTATCAGGGCGACACCATTCCGGTAGGTATCGGCCAGGGCTACTGGACGGCCACGCCGGTGCAGATGAACAAAGCGATGATGATCCTGATTAACGACGGCATCGTGCGTACGCCGCATCTGATGATGGCCAACAAGGTGAATAACGTTACCGTGCCGTGGAAGCAGCCGGCGATCCCGCCGGTCGCCGATATTCATTCCGGCTACTGGGAAATCGCCAAGGACGGCATGTATGGCGTAGCCAACCGACCTAACGGCACGGCGCGCAAAAGTTTTTCCGACGCGCCTTATAAAATCGCTGCCAAGTCAGGAACGGCGCAGGTATTCGGCCTGAAAGAGAACGAAACCTATAACGCCCATAAAATTTCCGAACTGCTGCGCGACCATAAGCTGATGACCGCTTTTGCGCCTTACGATCATCCTCGGGTAGCGGTGGCGATGATCCTGGAAAACGGCGGCGCGGGGCCAGCGGTCGGCACCATTATGCGGCAAATTCTCGACCATATTATGCTCGGGGACAACAATACCAACCTGCCAGACGCCGCTCCGGTGCCGTCTGGCTATGAAGGCGAATAACCATGAACGATCGGCACCAGAAAAGCACTATCTGGACGAGGATCCACGTCGACCCGACCTTTTTTATTCTGATTTCCGCCCTGCTGGTTTACAGCGCGCTGGTTATCTGGAGCGCCAGCGGCCAGGATCCGGGCATGATGGAGCGCAAGCTGGGCCAGATTGCGATGGGCGTGGTGATCATGCTGGTCATGGCGCAGATCCCGCCGCGCGTTTACGAAGGCTGGGCGCCCTATCTTTACATCCTTTGTGTGATCCTGCTGATAGCCGTGGACGCTTTCGGCCATATCAGTAAAGGCGCGCAGCGCTGGCTGGATCTGGGCGTGGTGCGCTTTCAGCCCTCGGAAATAGCCAAAATAGCCGTGCCGCTAATGGTGGCGCGCTTTATCAACCGCGACGTCTGTCCGCCCACGCTTAAAAACACCGCGATTGCGCTGGTGCTGATCTTTATGCCCACGCTGCTGGTGGCGGCGCAGCCCGATCTGGGAACGGCTATCCTGATCGCCTCCTCCGGCCTGTTTGTGCTGTTTTTATCAGGCATGAGCTGGAAGCTGATCCTCGTGGCCGTGATGCTGGTCGCCGCCTTCATTCCGGTGCTCTGGTTCTTCCTGATGCACGACTACCAGCGCGACCGCGTCATGATGCTGCTGGATCCGGAAAGCGATCCGCTGGGCGCGGGCTACCATATTATTCAGTCCAAAATCGCTATCGGCTCCGGCGGGCTGCGCGGCAAAGGCTGGCTGCACGGCACCCAGTCGCAGCTGGAGTTTTTACCCGAGCGTCACACCGACTTTATCTTTGCCGTGCTGGCCGAAGAGCTGGGCCTGGTCGGCGTGCTGGTGCTGCTGGTGCTCTATATTCTGGTGATCATGCGCGGCCTGCTGATGGCGGCCAGAGCGCAAACCACCTTTGGCCGCGTGATGGCAGGCGGCCTGATGCTGATCTTCTTTGTTTATGTCTTTGTGAATATTGGCATGGTCAGCGGTATATTACCCGTGGTCGGCGTCCCGCTGCCGCTGGTAAGCTACGGCGGCTCCGCCCTGATTGTTCTGATGGCCGGGTTTGGCATTATTATGTCGATCCATACCCACCGTAAACTGTTGTCGAAAAGCGTTTAAGAGGCTTATATGCGTAAGGATTGGCTCTGGATTAGTCTGGCAGCGGCGCTGCTGGCAGGCTGTGTTACTGAACAACAGCAGGCACCGGTTACACAGCAACAGCAAACCTATAACGGCCCGGTCGTTGAAATCGGCGGCGTCGAGCCGCGCTACGAGCCGTTAAGCCCCAATGCCAACCAGGATTATCGGGTCAACGGCCAGAACTACCGCATCGTCACCGATCCGTCTAATTTCAGCGAAACCGGGCTGGCCAGCTGGTATAGCGAATCGGCCGACGGCAGCCGCACGGCGATTGGCGAGCAGTACGATCCGCAGGCGCTGACGGCGGCGCACCCTACTCTGCCGCTGCCGTCCTATGTGCGCGTCACCAACCTGGCGAACGGACGACAAATCGTGGTGCGGGTCAACGATCGCGGGCCTTACAAGCCGGGCCGCATTATCGATCTGTCCAAAGCGGCGGGCGATCGCCTGAATATTTCCAATAACTCCCGCGTGAAGGTGGACTTTATTAAGGTCGCGCCGGACGGCTCGGTTTCCGGCCCCGGCACCATCGGCACCACGGTCGCGAAACAAAGCTACGCGCTGCCGCCTCGCCCGGATCTCAGCGGCGGCATGGTGGTAATGGGCGGCGCGGCGGCGGCACAGGGCATGACAAGCGCGCAGGAAAGCACCGGCGCCTCGTCTTCTGAACAAACACCGCCTGACGTCCGGCCCGTGGATAACAGCACGCTCAGCAGCGACGACAACCTGGGCGCGCCGGTACGCAGCAGCGGCTTTTTAGGCGCGCCGCAGCCGTTGGCCAATGGCGTCCTGGAAGGCAGCGAGCCTGCACCAGCGGAACCGGCACCGGTGCCGACTCAGCCAGCCCCTGTCTCGGCGCCAGCCGCAGCGACTTCGGCACCGGCCGCAGCCGGAACGGCCTTTACGGTGCAGGCGGGCGCGCTGAAAGATGGCGCACGCGCACAGCAGCTGGCGGCCTCGCTGAGCAAACAATTTGGCGTGCCGGGCAGCGTTGACGCGCGCGGCGGCGTTTATCGCGTGCAGCTGGGGCATTTTACCTCGCGTCAGCAGGCGGCAGCGCTGCAGCAACGGCTTGCCAGCGAAGCCAACCTCACCTCTTTCGTGACCACGGCAGCTGGCAAAATGTGATAACGATCCGGCAATCCATCTTTACCTGGCGTTACGCTGTATGAGCCAGGTAAAGACGGATGCCGCTCCGAAATGCATTTGCTATAGTGAGTCACTTTTTTTTAACTTAGCCATGGATGTTGTTGTCCCCGACATGAATACTCTGACCTCTTCCCAACTGTTCAAACGCCTGACGGCAGGTTCGCTGATCGCCCTCAGCCTTACCGCCTTCGCCCACGCTGAAGACGTGAACATCAAAACCATGATCCCGGGCGTGCCGGATATTGATGCCGAAGCCTATGTGCTGATCGATTACAACTCTGGCAAAGTGCTGGCGGAGAAAAACGCCGACGCGCGCCGCGATCCGGCCAGCCTGACAAAAATGATGACCAGCTACGTGATTGGCCAGGCGGTCAAAGCGGGCAAAATTCATCAGGATGATATGGTCACCGTGGGTAAAGATGCCTGGGCGACCGGCAACCCGGTGTTTAAAGGCTCTTCGCTGATGTTCCTGAAGCCGGGCGATCGCGTGCCGGTTTCGCAGCTGACTCGCGGTATCGTGCTTCAGTCCGGCAACGACGCCTGTGTGGCGATGGCCGACTATGTCGCAGGCAGTCAGGACACCTTTGTCGGCCTGATGAATAACTACGTTAAGGCGCTGGGTCTGCAAAATACCCATTTCCAGACCGTACACGGCCTGGACGCCGAAGGTCAGTACAGCTCGGCGCGCGATATGGCGCTGATCGGCCAGGCGCTGATCCGTGACGTGCCGGATGAGTACTCGGTCTATAAAGAAAAAGATTTCACCTTTAACAATATCCGCCAGACCAACCGCAACGGCCTGCTGTGGGATACCAGCCTGAACGTTGACGGCATCAAAACCGGCCACACCAATGCGGCAGGCTATAACATCGTCGCTTCCGCGACCGAAGGCCAGATGCGTCTGATTTCGGCCGTGCTGGGTGGACGTACCTTTAAAGGCCGCGAAGTAGAGAGCAAAAAGCTGCTGACCTGGGGCTTCCGCTTCTTTGAAACCGTGGCGCCACTGAAAGCCGGTAAAGAGTTCGCCTCCGAGCCGGTGTGGTTCGGCAACAGCGACCGCGTGCAGCTGGGCGTGCAGAAAGACGTTTACCTGACTATCCCTCGCGGCCGCATGAAGGATCTGAAAGCCAGCTACACGCTGAGCAACACCGAACTGCACGCGCCGCTGGCGAAAAACCAGGTGGTCGGCACCATCAACTTCCAGCTGGACGGCAAAACCATTGAGCAGCATCCGCTGGTGGTGCTGAACGATATGCCGGAAGGCGGATTCTTCGGCCGTATCGTTGACTACATCAAGCTGATGTTCCATCACTGGTTTGGCTAAATCTGTCGCGTTCCGCGCTTGATTTCGGCCTGAATGGCCCGCATATTGATATTATCTGTAGGCTCCCGCTGTTGGCGGGAGTCTTTGTTTTAGCGTTACCGGAGCCCCTATGAAAACCAATCTTAAAGAACTGCTCGAATTTCCTACCCCGTTCACCTATAAAGTGATGGGTCTGGCGCAGCCGGAGCTGGTTGATCAAGTAGTTGAAGTCGTACAGCGCCATGCGCCTGGCGATTACTCTCCGGATGTAAAACCCAGCAGCAAAGGCAACTATCACTCGGTTTCTATTACCATTACGGCGACCCATATCGAGCAGGTGGAAACGCTGTATGACGAGCTGGGCAAAATAGAAATCGTGCGGATGGTGCTGTAGCCATCACCGATCGGGGGCTGACCACGGCCCTCGTTCGGCGTTATACTCCCTTCTTTACTCCCTGACCGGACTCTCCATGCATCAGGATACCCTACTCGTTCGTCAGCTCGATTTGCAGCCCTGGGCGCCCGTCTCTCAGGCCATGCACGATTTTACCAATCAGCGCGGCGCGGAAACGCCTGACGAAATCTGGCTGGTGGAACACCCGCCGGTATTTACTCAAGGCCAGGCCGGTAAAGCGGAGCATCTGCTGATGCCGGGCGATATCCCGGTTATGCAGAGCGATCGCGGCGGACAGGTCACCTATCACGGGCCAGGTCAGCAGGTCATGTACGTGCTGATAAACCTGAAACGGCGCAAAACCGGCGTGCGGGAGCTGGTTACCGCCATTGAGCAAACGGTGATTGCCACGCTGGCGCACTACGATATCGAGGCCGCTGCCCGGCCGGATGCGCCCGGCGTTTACGTCGAGGGCAAAAAAATTTGCTCGCTGGGCCTGCGCATCCGCAACGGCAGCTCTTTTCACGGGCTGGCTTTGAACGTGGATATGGATCTTGCGCCTTTTCTGCGCATCAATCCCTGCGGCTACGCCGGGCTGGAGATGACACAAATCAGCGCCTATAAAAAGGGCGTGACGCTGGCCGACGTGCAGCCGTTGTTAATCAAGCATTTTGCCCGCGAGCTGGCGATAGCGGACGTAAAGTGGCTGGACGAGCGAACGCCATAAATTTACAATTCCGTCACATTTTCTCCTCTGCCCTGGCTGAAACCCGCGCCGCGAGGTGATATAATTTTTGCGCTTTTCTCAAAAAAATTTGAACGTCACGCGGCTGATTAGCGCATGCCAACCTGGAAACAGCAAGATTATGAGTAAACCTATTCAGATGGAACGCGGCGTTAAGTACCGCGACGCAGATAAGATGGCGCTGATCCCGGTCAAAACCGTGGTCACCGAACGCACAGAGATTTTACGTAAGCCGGAGTGGATGAAAATCAAACTCCCTGCCGACTCCAGCCGCATTCAGGGCATTAAAGCCGCCATGCGTAAAAACGGTCTGCACTCCGTCTGTGAAGAGGCTTCCTGCCCTAACCTTGCAGAATGTTTTAACCACGGCACCGCCACCTTTATGATCCTGGGCGCGATTTGTACCCGCCGCTGTCCTTTCTGCGACGTGGCGCATGGGCGTCCCGTGCAGCCCGACGCCAACGAGCCGGAAAAGCTGGCGCAGACCATCGCCGATATGGGCCTGCGCTACGTGGTGATCACTTCCGTTGACCGCGATGACCTGCGCGACGGCGGCGCTCAGCACTTTGCCGACTGCATCACTGCTATCCGCGCTAAAAATCCGACCATTAAAATCGAAACGCTGGTGCCGGACTTCCGTGGCCGTATGGATCGCGCGCTGGATATTCTGAACGCCACGCCGCCGGACGTGTTTAACCACAACCTTGAGAACGTGCCGCGCGTATACCGCCAGGTTCGTCCCGGCGCCAACTATGAGTGGTCGCTGAAGCTGCTGGAGCGCTTTAAAGAAGCGCATCCTGAGATCCCGACCAAATCAGGCCTGATGGTGGGTCTGGGCGAAACCAATGCCGAGATCGTGGAAGTGATGCGCGATTTACGCCGTCACGGTGTGACCATGCTGACGCTGGGGCAGTATCTTCAGCCAAGCCGCCACCATTTACCGGTACAGCGCTACGTCAGTCCGGCGGAATTTGACGAAATGAAAGAGGCGGCGATGGAAATGGGCTTTACCCACGCGGCCTGCGGCCCGTTCGTGCGTTCTTCCTACCATGCGGATATGCAGGCGAAAGGCCTGGAAGTGAAATAACTCTTTACATATTTGCAACAAAAACAAAAACGGATGACCCTGTCATCCGTTTTTTTATCGCTTAACGCGGGCGTTACTCTTTATGAGCAACCTGTTCAGCCGCTTTTTCTTCAGCGACAGGCGCTTTCTTCGCGGAGGTGTCATCGTCGCTCATCGCCTTTTTAAAGCCTTTGATCGCCGAACCCAGATCGCCGCCCAGCGAGCGTAACTTGTTGGTTCCAAAAAGCAATACAATCAGAGCGCCAATAATCAGCAGTTTGGCAATACTGATACCTTCCATACACACCTTCTTTATTTAACCGGACCGGTAAAGGTCAATAAGCATAAAGTGTATTAACGCGCAGATTGTCGGTCAATACAAACTGCCATCTGTAACAGAGTAATATCTGCACAGCGGCCTGCGAAATGATATCAGATAAAGCGGCTCAGGAAAGCCTGAAATCGCGGATGTTGGGGGCTGGTGTACCACAACGCGTTATCAATGCCACACCATTGTTCCATAGCGGTATGGTGATATCACCCGTTGCCCTCTCACTCCGAAGCGTTCCTTACCCAATATTTCAAAGCTTCCGCGAGCTGATAAGTTCAGGGCGAGCAAAACGGCGATTCTCCAGCACCGGCAGCACGCTACGCGCATGAGCGATACGGGCGGGATCCAAATCAGCAAAAAGCAATATCGGCGCTTCAGCCGCCCTGGCTATCGCCACGCCCAGCGGATCGACCGTCAGGCTGCAACCAATATTACGCGGGCCGCAGTCGCCGACGGCCACCATATAACAGGTGTTTTCCAGCGCACGCGCCGTTACCAGCACCTCCCAGTGCATCTCCTTCAGCGGCCCTCTCACCCAGGCGGCTGGCAGCACCAGCACTTCCGCGCCGTCCAGCGCCAGACGACGAGCCTGTTCAGGAAAACGCACGTCGTAACAGGTCATCAGACCCACTTGCATACCGGCAACTTCCACCAGCGGCGGCACCTCGTCACCGGCGGTGACATTGCGGGATTCCTGCATGGTAAAAGCGTCATAAAGATGCAGCTTGTCGTAGCGGGCAAGGATTTCGCCATTGCGAATGACGATAAGCACATTCAGCGCTTTGCCGTTATCGGTCGGCACGTGTACGGTCATTATTGTGGTTAACCCGTTGCCGCGACTGGCTGCACGGATTTCGTTTAAAAATGGCCCGTCCAGCGGCTGAGCGGCTTTCAGCACCAAATCCGGATCGGCGATATCACGAGCCAGCACGGCTTCCGGTAAAACGAGCAGATCGGCACCGCCGGCCAGCGCCCTGGTCATTAAGTCCGTACAGGTTGCCGCATTCTCCTGCCAGCTGCGGCTGACCGCAAACTGTCCTGAAGCCACTTTCATTATGTCTCTCCGTGGGGATAAAAAGCGTGCGCATCGAGATTTTTAATCAGGTAGCGGGGAGCCTCGCTATAGCCTTCCCGGCTATAAAAGGCGTTAGCCTTGGTGCGCTGCTCATGGCAGTGGACTTCCATCCGATCGCAGCCGTGGGCTTTTGCCAGCTTCTCGGCGTGGCTTAACAGTTGATGTCCGACGCCTTCGCTACGCTTGCCGTCCGCGATACAAAAATAGCTGATGCGCGCGAAATCCCCCGCCAGCGCCAGCTGCGGAATAAAATGTAGCGAGAGAAAGCCTAATACGGTGCTGCCCTGCTCGGCAATCAGCAGCTGTTCTGCCCTGTCGTCGATCAGCTGCGCCAGACGACGCTCAATAAAGACTTCGGTGTTGGCATAGCCCAGTTCGGTTAACAGCGCGCTCAGGGCAAAACCGTCGTGCGTATTCGCCAGTCGGATCCTCATTCTCTCTCCTGTTAATTGCGGCCCGCTCAGGGCGTCAGCGCTTTTCTTCTACAGGTTATATAGCCTGACTGACACGATAAGCAACCCGACCGACGCCGACGCCTGTTACAGAATAAGCCGCGTTTGGGCTTCACAGACCGCAAAACAGGCATCTGCACCCGGCGCAGTTAACGATGACTGTTTCGTTTATCACGTTTTGGCACAATCTTTACGCAAGCAGGAAGAAGCGCTAACAGGACAGGATCTTTGCGCACGCAAGCAGAGAGCAGGACTCGCAGGCGGAAATCTGTGCGGCACGCATGCACTGAGCATTAAGGGAACCTACGCGGCACGCCAGCAAAGGGCGGTACTTACAGACGGTAACCTGCACGACACGCAAGCACAGAGCATTAAAGGAACCTGCGCGGCAGGCCAACAGAGGGCGGAACTTACAGGCGGCAATCAGCGCGACACGCATGCACAGAGCATTAAGGGAACCTTTGCAACACGCAGGCAAAGAGCGGTAAGCGGTACTTACGGCGGGAACCTGCGCAATATGCAGGCACAGAGCAGTACGGGAACTTTCGCAACAGCTATCCGGCTTACAGGCTCACCTGGCCGGGCATTCCATGGAGACGAGGCATCACTCAGGCGAAAAAAAACCCGCCATAAGGCGGGTTTTTAAAATTCTGTCTGATAACTTAAATAGCGGCAACGTTAGCAGCAGATGGGCCTTTGGCACCGTTGGTGATTTCGAACTCTACGCGCTGACCTTCAGCCAGAGTTTTGAAACCGTTGCTCTGGATGGCAGAGAAGTGAACGAACACGTCTTTGCTACCATCTTCAGGAGTAATGAAACCGAATCCTTTGGACTCATTAAACCACTTAACGCTACCTTTGATCTTAGACATCTATATTACCTTTACATGAAAAATGGACACTAAACTGTGTCGACGGTTAGTACAGCAATTGCTGAGCCTTTTGTCCAGTGGCCTTTCACGAAAAAGTGATAAATATCGCTTTTTTTACGCATCAATTTTAATTTTAGCGTGCGCCTGTTGTTAAAACTGCCAGCGCAGCCAGGCAAAATAGACGTTGCCGTTGTTGTAAGTCCCCGGAATATAAGTCATCTGGAAGGTGGCATCACGAAAACCTATTGAAGCAAGCGGCAAAACCGCCGGAACCGGGATATATTTCCAGTTGTCTCTTGCCGTTACCCCAGCCGTATAGCCCAACCCCAGCCGAAAATCTTTATTGCGCAGCGGCTGCCAGATTTTTTCCCAGCCGTAGCCGCCGAAGGGTTCCCATTTGTTAAAGGAGTCCTTGAAGGCCATCACGTACAGGCCGTTCCAGTTGCCTTTTTCGTCATAGCGCGACATGCCGCCGCCTGCACCCCAGGGGCGCTCGTTGTATTTATCAATATGCGCCTGGTCGTAAGTCCAGCGGTTGTGCCAGGTGATAGCCGGCACGTAAAGGTCGTAATGCTGCGGCTCGTTCCAGGTCGTGCTGACGCCGTCGCTAAAATTTTGCCAGCCGCCGGAGATCGCGGCGCCCAGTGTTTGTGCCTGAGCTGTAGCGGACAGGCTTCCTGCGCCTGCCAGGCTCAGGAAAAGAAGAAAAAAGCGAAAAAATGTCATTTTAATCTACCGCTCACCCGTGGTGCTGTTAAAAAATCTCTGCCGTTGCTGATTAAAAACGGCAGGCCTGGTCATATTGTTAATCCGGCCCCTATTGTAATTACCGCCATTAAACGGTTCATGAATGCACAGCGAACAAATTTTCAACTGTGCAAATTTTTTTAAAGTTGAGCCGGTCGACATTGCGGTTATGCAAAGTTCTCTTTTTTTTCTGATTAAAAACGGGACGAAATAATGCGCTAATGGGGTCAGTTACAATCATGAATTGTTTTAATGGAGTTTGATCTGGATCATTTATTTAGCGCAATTAATGCTTATTTAACCAAAAAAAGAAATAAAAGCGCCCAAAGTAACAATATTCATCGTCTCCCTATTGTAAATAAAAGGAAAGAACTGGGTTATCTCTTTTGAATCATGTTGTTATGGGTTAATATCATTTCACGAAACTGATAAATATTATTTATCGATCTATACGCGTTTTTTGGTAAAATTAATCCTGGTTAACACAGAAATTTAAGGAGCCGACGTGAGAATACGATGCGGGAGATGTGGGCACGCAGAGCTCATTTTCACGACTCGCGGCGACCGCTTTGGCGATCATCACGGGGCGATATGTGCGTATTGTTGGAAACCCATCACCTTAAAAGATTGCCTGTTTCGTCAGGCTATCGCGGTAACTGAGCAGGATGAAGCCGACATATTCCATCAGTTACCGGATAAAAAGGAAAAAATGACCGCGGCGTCCGCTCTGGCGAAACCGGCGGGCAAAAGGTGACAATACGCGCGTATTGCCACCTGATGACTAATCAGAAAAGTACTTTAAAGACGCCGGTTAACGTCAGCAGGCCGACAATAAAAATAATCGCAATAATCCAGAGAATAATCTTCATTCCATTTTCCTCAGCCAGATAAAAAAATTACTACTGTGTAGCCACTTGATTATAGAAGAAGATTTCCGTCCTGCCGTTTTCGCCGTCCGTTTTTTCCGGCCGCCGCCCGCGGTAAAACAGCCTCCGTCGCTTTTCATGATGACCTTTTACCGCTTCGTTCGCAGACGTTCCTGACCTCTGCCAGCAATTTAGTACCATTTTTCGCCTTTTATCCTTAAATCATTGTGATTTCAGGCACCTTCACGGTTTTTAAATAAAAATAGTTAAAAATCAATGAATTAAATAAATATCCAGCCATGCATTTTTTAAGCGACAGCGATCGCACTTTGCGCTTTCTTTACAGAGGAATCTTAGGCGCGCAGGCAGGCGCTGGCTAGACTTAACAGGGCTTGCGATACCAATCCCTGACGGTAATAAGGAGATCTTATGAGCACTCTGGACAGCAGCCTGGGTCGATACAGCCTGAAGGCAAAAAACGAGGGCGATCATATCCACGGCTCAATTGCCATTAATGATGAAGGCGGCTCGCCGCTGACGCTGCAGGAGTTCGATGAGCATTATCTGGATGATGTGATCAATAACGTTATCTATCCTGTCACCGGCGGCAACCGTGCCATTACCAACGCCTTTAAAGAAGAGCTGGTGAAGGCCGGGTTTAAACAGCCGCACTGACAGCGTAAGGGCCAACTTTCGTGGCCCTTTTTTTATGACGAGCCTGTGGTCGGCAGGGTCAAAAAGCGCTGCATGCTTTCCGCCTGTGCGATAAAGCGTTCAAACAGCGCCAGCAGCTGGTGCGGCTCCAGTAAAATAAAAGGCTCGCGGGTCCACAGCAGCACGCTTTGCTGCTCCGGCAGCGTGGCGGTCAGCACCGGCGGATGCGCCAGCCCCAGCAGATTGCACTGCAACAGCATGTTCAACGTGGCGGGATCGGCAAAATCACTTTCGCGCATCGGCAGCTGACAGCTTAGCGTCAGGTAATCTCGCGGGCTCTCCTCCCACAGCAGCGCGATGCCCTGCGCTTCCATTACGTAGCTTCCGCTCTCTTCCAGCTGCGCCTCATCAATGCGCAACTGACGCAGCAGCGGAGCCAGTAGCGTTTTCAGTCGACTGATAGCCATAATTTTCCTGTTAAGCGTTTACACGCCGCGGTTAATGTTGCGCATCAGCTCCGCCACCTCTGTACGGGTCGCATCATCCTGACGACGGCGCCGGGATTCATACACGGATCGCTTCATCTCTGGTTTTAGCTCGGTGGCATCGCCGCCGCTTTCGGTTTGATAGTACACATTGATATTTTTCGAGGCCTGATATTGCTGATACAGCCCGCCACCGTGGCGCCGGGCAATCTGTTTCAACGAGCTGAGATCCTTACTGTCGATAGGCTGCCCCTCCCGCCGCATCTCGCGCTGGTAAAGCGCATTGACTTCCTCGCGGCTGGCCTTGTCGCCATGCACTAATCGCTCCCGCACCTCGGGATTAGCGGCCTGCGGCGCGTACTCTTTCACGATGCGATAGCGTTTGGACAGGTCGTAGTTCTGCTCTTTGTCGGCACGGCCATAGAGCGGCCAGGCATCGGAATAGATGCGCTCGCCGTTGATGCGCCTGTCGCCTACCATCACAAAGGCGTGATCGCCATCCAGCGCGCTGCAAACGGCTACCGGCTCGCTGATGCCGGAGGAGGCCAGCAGCAGGCCGTTTACTGCCGCCATTTCGCCGCAGTTTCCGGCCCGAAAGCGGGCGGCGCGCCATGGGCGGTTATCCTCAGAGCTGTTTTCGGCCCGGCAGGCGACCGTACGTTTTACCACGCCGCCGCGCGTGTGCAGGATGTCGTGGATCTGGTTAGCAGACCCCTTATCTAATGTTTTCCAGGTGTCTTCGATCGAGCGATTCGCTTTTTTCAGGATCTGCTGCTGGCTTTCCGTCACGGTGATGATGCGGCCATTGCGCGTCCCTTCCAGGCCCGGCTTGCCCGGCAGCATTACTTTCGCGTCATGACGGGTGCGGTGGCTGGCGCCAGAAGAGGTACCAAAAAGATTAAAGGGCATAAATTTTCCATCTGGTAAAAATCCGTAGCAGTAAGTGGCGTGACAAAACGGGAAGTTCCCCTCAGGCGGAACCCATACCGCCTCCGGGCCACTAATCATCACTCTTCCCTGGTCTACGCTTAAGGAAATTCATGATGACCCCAATTTCTTCCGCTAACGCTTTGCCGCCGACTATCCCCGGCCTGGATAGTTTGTTGTCGCCCGGCGAAGATTTACTTAGTCCGCTTAATGAAAAACACCAGGCCTCGATTAATTTCGCGCAGTCAGGCAGCCAGGGCACCTCGCTGGAAAGTCTGCTTGATAATAACGGCAACGACACGCAGCAAAACAGCGACCTGTCGCAGCAGGTATCGCAGCTGATATCGGAAATCATGAAGGCCGTGCTGCCGCTGATCCAGCAGCTGCTTCAGGGCCAGCAGGCCAGCAGTGGCGAAAACGGCGCTACCGGTTCAGGCAGCACCACCGCGCCAGTAACGTTCAAAAACAGCGGTAACCCAGCGGAAAACAGCGGAGCGCAAACCGCTGTCCCAGCGCTGTCCGCAGCCCAGACGAGCGCGACGTCAGGCAGCTCTCCGGCCCTCTCTCTCGGCAGCAGCGATCTTCATCTGCCCGACTCGCTCAAGCCTTTTGAGGCCGACATTCAGGATGCGGCGCAGGCTACCGGCGTGCCTGCTAACGTGCTTGCCGCGCAAATCTGGCAGGAGTCCCGCGGCAATCTGGGCGCGGCGACGGTCAACGGCGGCAACGGGCTACAGGATGCCGGTCTGATGCAGGTCAACAGCAATACCTTTGCCGATCTGCAAAGTAAAAATCCGGATTTGCTGGGCGCCAACGCCAGCCCTGATAACGCGCATGACAATATCATGGCGGGCGCGCTCTACATGAAAGAGCAGCTCGGCGCATTTGATGGCAGTATGGGCGCAGCTCTGCGCGCCTATAATTCCGGGCCAAACAACGTCAACACCGCTGATTTAAGTGATATTTCCAAAACGGGCACGGGCGACGCGACCTATGTCGATAAGGTGATGGATTTTGCCAATACCATTGCTACCGGTAAAGGCACTCTGCCAGCCTGATAAAAAAAGGGCGATCGACGATCGCCCTGAAAAGGTATGCCGGAAAACCTATTTGCTTTCGCCGCCGCCCTGCGCACCAGCGCCGCCGGAAAGGGCTGAAAGAATGGCGCCCAGGCCCAGCATCTGCAGGGCACCGCCCAGCTTAGCAGCCAGCCCGCTGCTGCCCTGCTCGTCTTCGGCTCCCTTACCACCCTGCGTTGCGCCGCCCGAGCCGCCTGAGCCACCCTGGCCGGATGCGTTGGCGCCTTCAGATGACTGCCCCAGCATCTTTTTAATCATCTCCATCAGCTGGGTCATGATATCGCCGCTGCCGGCGGCTTCCTGAGCGCCGGACGTTCCGTTGCCAGAGCCCGAAGAGCCAGAGCCGTTTTTATCGCTGTTCGCCTCGCTGCCTTTCAACAGCTCCAGAATGGCGTTCAGCAATTGCGTAATACTGCTTTCGTTGCCTGTCGACTGGCTGCTGCCGTTACTGCCGTTACTGCCGTTCTGGGCAAGCGCCTCTTTGCTGCCAAACTGCACGCCCTGGCCGCCGCCGCTGTTTGACGTCGAAGTAGCAAAATTCAGGATATTACCCAGTCCCGGGCTGCCCTGACCGTTATTTTGCTTGTTGCTGAGTGGTAGCTCCAGACCCGCATCGCCACCCGTTTTGCCGCCGCCAATCGCGCCGTTTACACCGCCGCCTATTTTCATGCCGCTTCCTCTGTTCAGTGAAATGATCGTCACGAGTCCACCCGTCAAGGCTTCGTCTCCGTGTTGGGTGGCGATCGGGCCGGGCATGTTCCATTGGCGCTGGTAAAGTCTTAATTACGGTAAATTAAATTACACATTCTTAACGTTTTGTAATCTAAATAATGCGCTTGTTTACATCAGCTTACCGCTGCGCTGCGAAATTTGTGTAGGGATTTCCCTACCTTGCCCCACGGAGATCCCCACAACAACTTCAGAGGAAACTGATAGCCTCTCAAGGCCGCGCTAGTAAATAGTAAGCGAATATTGAGTGTTACCCCGAGCAGCCCGCCGCTGATCCCGTGTTGTTTTCGCTTAAGTTGCAGCAGATTGCTAACTGCATAGTCCGAGGGTAGACAGGAGAAAATATGGTAACGGGTAGTGAGAAACAATCAGGCAGTATCCGTCACGATAAAGTCACGGCTTTCCTTACCGAGCCTGGCGCAGCCAGAACGGATATCCACGCCAGCCTGCATCCGCTGATCGACAACCTTGCGCCGCTGAAAGTCGATCTGCTGCTGGAAGGCGAAACCGGGACGGGCAAAGATACGCTGACCCGCCGCATCTACCAGCTTTCGGGCGCGAAAGGGCCGCTGATTTCCGTGAACTGCGCGGCTATCCCGGAAAACCTGGCGGAAAGCGAACTGTTCGGCGTGATCGCCGGCGCCTACACCGGCGCCACGCATTCCCGGCCGGGCTACATTGAAGCCTCTGACAAAGGCATTCTGTTTCTGGATGAAATAGACAGCATGCCGCTGATATTACAGGCGAAGCTGCTGCGCGTGCTGGAAACCCGCGCCATTCACCGGCTGGGTTCCACGCAGCCCGTGCCGCTGGATCTACGCGTGATCGCCGCTTCCCAGACGCCGCTGATTGAGCTGGTGGACGCAGGACGTTTTCGCCGCGACCTCTATTTTCGGCTTTCCACCATCAAGCTGGAGACGCCGACGGTGCGTTCCCATGCCGAACTGATTATCCCGCTGTTTCGCCGCTTTACCCAGGAAGCGGCCATGCGGCTACAGCAGCCTATTCCGCCGCGTTCGCTGGCGCTGGACGAAGCCCTGCTGCTGCACAGCTGGCCCGGCAATATTCGCGAGCTGAAAGCCGCGGCGGAACGCCACGTGCTGCATCTGCCGCCGCTGTGTAATATCACGCCGGGCGAAGGCGAAGCGACATTATTAAAAGATCGCCTGCGTCGCATTGAGCGCAGCCTGATTAAAGAGTGTCTGCATCGCCACGGCCATAAGATTGATGACGTGGTGCATGAATTAGGTATTCCGCGCCGCACCCTTTATCACCGTATCAAATTGTTGAATATTGTTGCCTGATGCGTTTATAAAAATAATTTATTTTCTTTGGAACCCTTTTTGCGCCACACCCACTTAATTAACGAATATGCTAACAACCACCCCTTAATATAATCAGGAGCCACACTATGTCTTCAGTATCCTCAGGTATCTCTACTGCAGCTACAGCGGCAACAAGAGTTGAAAGCGCAACTGATGGCGCAAGCTTTATGTCACAGATGCAGGATGTTCAGGGCCAGATGCAGCAGGATATGGTCGATAAAGCCAAGCTTGATGCACAGAACAACAAAATGAACGGCGTTGCAGACAGTGCCAGTAAGGCGGGTTCTGCTGCCGCTCAGGTAAAAATCCAGTACTAGTTTCGCCTGCTGGTGCGGGTCTGCGCCCCTGACCCGCACCGCTTTTCGTTCTGTTATCCAGCGCGAGATCGTTATGAAAATAAATTCCTCCCCGGCAGATTTAACCGAGCTTCCGCAAATAAAAACCACGGCGGAGCCGCAGCAAAGCGACGTCGATTTTTTTTCGGCCCAGCTTAAAGAACCGCAGGTTGAAAAAGTTTCCGCCCCTGCCGAAGTCACGAATTTTCTTTCCGGCATTGCCAGTTCATTAAGTAATAATGAACACCAGAGAAAAGAAGCCTATCAGGATTTACAAAAAGCTTCCCGCTCGTCCAATTTATTAGAATTTAGTCAGGCTAATGCCGCCTTATCTAATTACTATATTGAAAATTTAATGAATGCAAAAATCGTCGCCAAAGGCGTTCAGAGCATTGATAAACTGACCAACCTACAGTAAGCCCCTATGAAACTTTTGCTGAAATGGCTAATGATTAGCTCGCTGGCGCTTTTTCTGGTCGGCTGCGGCGATAAAACCGTGCTGTACAGCGGGCTGGCGGAAAGCGACGCCAACGATATCATCGCCGAACTGAATCAGCATCAAATTGCCGCGCAAAAGCTGATTGAAAAAGCGGGCATTTCCGTGTCGGTCGATGCGGAAAATATCGAGCGCAGCGTAAAAATCCTCGACTCCGCCGGGCTGCCGCACAAGGCGCGCACCAATCTTGGCGAGGTGTTCCAGAAAAGCGGCGTGATTTCCAGCCCGATGGAGGAGCGCGCCCGCTATATCTATGCGCTTTCGCAGGAGGTGGAATCGACGCTGGCGCAGATCGACGGCGTGGTGGTGGCGCGCGTGCACGTAGTGCTGCCGGAAAGGCTGGCGCCCGGCGAGCCGGTACAGCCTGCTTCCGCCTCGGTGTTTATCAAATACCATAACACCCTGGATCCGGACAGCATTGAGCCGCGCATCCGCCAGATGGTTTCCACCAGCATTCCGGGCCTGGCGGGCAAAAGCGATAAGGATTTAGCGATCGTTTTTGTGCCGGCGCAGACCTATGAAGACAAGATTGAAGTGGTACAGATGGGGCCGTTTCAGCTTTCGCCGGATGAGTACGGCACGGTGAAATGGGTATTCGCGCTGTTCGCCATCGTGCTGCTGATCGCCTTCGCTTTGCTGCTGTTCAAACCCGGCCGGAAAAAAGAAAAACCGGCCAGCGCCGCTGCGGCGACAGGAAAATAAGCCGTGGAGCAGGCTTCCATCGCGGACTGGCTGCACTGGTGGCAGCAGGGCTGGTGGCAACAGGCGGAGGCGGGCTGGACATCCGACTTTTTCGCTCTGCCGCCGGCGGCGCAGCAGGCATTGAGCTGGCAGCAGCCGCAGGCCGTCGCGGCCAGCTTCGGCATCTCCCCCGCCCTGCCGCCGGAACCGTCAGCGCGGATGCTGGCGCTGATCGCGTTCGACGACGAGCGCTGGCAGCGTCTACTGGCGCTGCTGGCCGCCACCTGCGCCCCGCAGGCCGCGCCGTCCGGGATGGCGGGCAGCGATTTGATCTGGTGTCGGCGCTTAAGCAAAGGCCTGCGCTGCGACAGCTGGCTGGATGCCGCCTGCTTTCATCCCTGGCCCATCGGCGGCCTGCTACTGCTGCGCGCGCTACATCCGGAAAGCTGGCCTCGTTTACGGCTGCGTTTTCCCCCTGAATGGGCCGCACAGCTGGAAGAATACCCCACGTTAACGCTGCCGCACGCCAGGCTGGCGGCGCTTTACGACGCGGCCATCTGGCAGTGTCAGCAATCAGGAACCGAGCCGCATGTGGATCACTAAAAAACTTGCCGTGCTGGCGATGCCTGCGGGGCCGCTGCTGAGCCGCGAAGCGCTGGTTGACCATCAGCAGGCGCTGAGCCTGCTGCAAACGGCGGAACAACAGGCGCAGCAGCGGCTGGCCCGTGCCGAAGAAGAAGCCGATCGGCTGCTGGAAGAAGCCAGAACGCGCGCGGACGCGGCCGTTGCCGATCGACAGCAGGCTTTTGTCGCGCAGGCGGAGCAGTTTTTCGCCGACTGGCAGCAGCAGCAGCAGCAGTGGCAGGAGGCGCTGATCCCCCAGGCCGAGGCGCTGCTGAAACAGGCAATGAATCAGCTGCTGGCGGCGCTGCCCGCCGATGACCGCCTGACCGCCATGCTGCGGCAGCTGCAACAGGCGCAGGGCCGTCAGGCTGCCGCTACGCTAAGCTGCGCGCCCGTCCGACAGGATGAAGCTGCCGCCTGGCTGAAGCAGCATCCGCTCGACTGGCAGCTGGTCAGCGACAGTTCGCTGGATGCCGACACGCTGCGGCTGACCACCGACAACGGCGAGCTGAGCCTGAGCTGGACTCAGGTTTGCGCGGCGCTGATCCCCGACTAGCGCCCTTCTTTTCTGCCACAACAATTTTTTCGCCTCGTCGGAACCCGCTCGCGTTCTCCGCCACTTAATGGCACCCCCCAACCGGAGACTGAAACGATGAGCTATGAAGATTCGATCCAGCGTCGCCTGACCAGTCAGGTCGCGCACGCGCAAAAAGATATGTATCAGTTCGCGCAAGAGAGTCAGGACCAGCCGTTTAACGTCAGTGATATGTACGCCTTCCAGAACGAGATGCTCGACGTCTCCAACGCCAACTGGGCCAGCTCGCAGTACACCCAGTACAAGCATGGTATCCGCAAGGCCATCATTGATGCCATCAACTGATGTCGCCGATCTGATTGAAGCCTGTCTGGATAAAACCAACGGCGAGCTGGCGCTGTGGATTGACGAGATGCCGATCACGCTACAGCGCCTGCCCGGCGGCTGGTTTTTTTTTGCCGAGCTACAGCTGCCTGTGCCTGTTAATGATGCGCTGATGCAGCGGGCGCTGCGGCTGACCGACCCGGCGCTGCATCACTTCGGCGACCTTACCGCCGCGCTTTGCCTGCATCCGCAGCGCGAAACGCTTTGTCTGCTGGCGCGGTTAAAAAGCGACGCAAAAGAGGCCGCCGTCGCGCTGTTAGAAAGTCTTTGTAATCAATGTGAAATCTGGCAGGACACCCTGCTGATGCTAATGCGGCCAACGAGCCTGTAACAAGGAGAGAAGCGTGCCTACGCCGTCTGCTTTTTTACCCTTTCGCCCTTTGCTGCTGGCTTTGGCGATCGGGCTTTCTGTCTCACACAGCTACGCCACTACACCGGAAGAATGGCGCGAAGGCGCCTACGCCTATTCCGCTGACAATACGCCGCTCAGCGTGATCCTGCAGGATTTCGCCGGCAGCCACGGCGTGGATGCCAACGTCACCGGCCTGCCCGATACCTTTGTCACCGCGCGCCTGCGCTCCGACAATGCCGAGGCCTTTCTGAACAGGCTGGCGCTGGAGTATCGCTTTCAGTGGTTCGTCTATAACAACACGCTTTATGTCAGCCCACAGTCGCAGCAGACCTCGCGTCGTCTGAAGATCAGCCCGGATGCCGCGCCCGATATTAAACAGGCGCTACAGGGCGTCGGCCTGCTGGAGCCGCGATTCGGCTGGGGCGAGCTGCCCGACGACGGCGTGGTGCTGGTCACCGGGCCGCCCAAATATGTCGATCTGATTGCGGATTTCAGCAAAAAATCCGAGCCGGAAACCAGCGAAGACAAGCAAATGATGGCGTTTCCGCTGAAATATGCTGACGTGGCGGATCGCACTATCAAATATCGCAACCAGACGCTGGTGGTACCCGGCGTGGCCACCATGCTTAACGAACTGCTGGGGCAAAACAGCAACGGTTCGGCCAACGGCGCCACCACCACGCAGAACGGTCGCGGCGGCAGCGACAGCCCCTACCAGGCGATGCAGAACGAAAGCCGCAGCATCATGGAACAGATGATTGGCCGCAATACCCGGCTTGGCCGCAGCAACGAGCAGCAGCCGGGCAAAACGCTGCAGGGGAAAGTCTCCGCCGACGTACGCAACAACACGCTGCTGGTGCGCGACAACAAAAAGCTGCGCTCGGAGTATCAGGAGCTGGTCAGAATGATCGACGTGCCGCAGAAGCTGATTGAAATCGATGCGGTCATCGTGGATATCGACCGCAACGAGCTGGCCCGTCTTTCCACCAACTGGTCCGGGCAGTTCGGCAACGTAACCGCCGGCGCGTCGATGCTGAACGGCGCCAGTACCCTGTTCGTTACCGATTTTAACCGCTTCTTCGCCGATATTCAGGCGCTGGAAGGCGAAGGCACCGCGTCGATTATCGCCAATCCGTCGGTGTTGACGCTGGAAAACCAGCCTGCGGTGATCGACTTCAGCAATACCGCCTTTATCACCGCCATCGGCGAGCGGGTTGCGGACATTCGGGAAGTAACGGCGGGCACCAGCCTGCGCGTCACGCCGCGTTCAATCGGTGATAACCCGGAAAAAGCCGCCGTGCAGCTGGTGGTGGATGTGGAAGACGGCAAGCTGGACAAAAACGAGGACGGCAGCGCGCAGGGTACGGAAAACGGCGTGATCAGCACTCAGGCACTGGTGCAGGAAAAACGGTCGCTGGTGATGGGCGGTTTCCACACCAAGCAGAGCGGCGATGACGAAGAGCGCGTGCCGATCCTCGGCAAAATTCCACTGCTGGGCAAGCTGTTTACCTCCAACAACCGCACCACTTCTCAGCGCGAGCGGCTGTTTATTATTACGCCGCACCTGATTGGCGACCAGGTCGATCCTTCCCGCTACGTTGATGCGCAAAACAGCGCGCAGATTAACGATGCGCTGCGGGATATCAACCGACGCCATCAGTTCGGCGACATGAAGCGCACCATCGAAAATGCGATGCAGGATCTGGCCGAAAGCCGTCAGCCGGGCGGTTTACAGCCCAGCCAGACGGGGCTGCCGCTCGGCTCGCTCTGTTCGGTACCGCTGACCTTCCGCGCCAGCGCTCGCCAGCAGTGGTACGGCAACGACGCGATGCAGATTTCGGTAGGCGTGATCACCAACACCAGCGGAAAAGAGGCGCGCTTTGACGAGGCATCCTGCCGGGGCGATCGCACGCTGGCCGTGGCCGCCTGGCCGCATACCCGCCTGCAACCGGGCGAATCTACCGAGGTGTACGTGGCTTACGATACGCAGGCGCCGGCCAGACCTGGCCGCGTATCGCTGCTGCAATCGGCGCCGGTGTCGCTGTCCACCAGCGGCGTAAAAACGACGCGCCTGCTGTCGCGCTAATGAGGCTGATAATGAAAAAACCTGTTCTGATCCTGCTGATGGCGATGCTGCTTACCGCCTGTGCAAAGCCTAAGTTCGCGGGCTGTAGCGAGATGTCTTGCCGCCCGGTGTCGGACGATCGGGCCGTCACCATCTGGTGGCAGCCGGATATGCGCAACGGGCCTTTTGACTATTCACAGGCCTCGGTTAATCAGTGATCCGCGTCGATTCCCATCGCGCCTTTCTGGCTGCATGGCAGCGTGGTGAGGCGTGCTGCTGGTGCGATCCCGTCGGACACGAGCTGCGTTTTTATGCGCAGCCCGTGCCGACGCTCCAGCTGCTGCCCGCTCCTTTTTCCCCTTTCCGGCTGCGCGAGGCGCTGATGCGCCGCTTTCTCGCGCCCGGCCGTTACGAAGGCTGTTATCTTTCCGCTACGCCCGAAGGCGCGCCGCTGCTGATGCTCCAACTCACCGGCAGCGAAGTGCCGCAGGATGCGATCGGCACGCTGTATTCGCTGGCGGATATGACGTAGCCAGCAGGCCCCGACATAAAACGGGGAAACGTATAATATAAAAAAGCGTATTCCCGTTTAGGCTACGGATTATCTGGCACTAAATTTCCTTAAGCAGTTTCCGTAGCGGAAAGGTTTCCGTATTCCGGGAAATAAGCCGTAAACGGCCATCTTCAAATGGAAGCTTTACCATTAATATATTGATTTTAATGATATAAATCCAATCAGCCAACTTTGAACTGACTAAAAATGACATCACACCCGAGCTCAGTAAAGCGGCCCTGGCATTGCACGCTCTGTTACTCTTCGATTTCCAGCACTTCATCCAGCTGCTGATCCTCCAGCTCTTTCAGCAGGCGATAGACCTGGGCGACGGCCTTCAGCGTTTCTCGCGGGATATAGTCGCCTTCATTCACCGTTCTGAACAGCGTGCGGGTCAGCCAGACGAAACGGATCACCGGCATCTGCCGTTTTTTGGCTTCCTCAATAATATCCTGCGCATCTAAGCCTTCCGCCTTAAACAGCAGGCGCGGCAGCGGCGTTTCACCGGCGCGGTAATAAAGCCCGACGGCAAAGTGCGTAGGGTTGACCAGCACCATATCCGCCTCTTCCACCGCCACTTCTCTTCTGGGCCTGGGCTCTTCGTTAAGGATCTGATGCGACAGCGATTTGCGATGCCCTTTCATGTGTGGATCGCCTTCGCTCTGCTTGAACTCGTTGCGGATATCGTCATGGCTCATGCGCTGCTGTTTGAGGAAGAAATATTTTTGCAGGCCGAAATCGAACGCGCTCAGCACCAGCAGCAACGCCAGCGTTTCCCGCACGATTTTTATAAACAGCGCCAGCACCGCCTGCCAGAAGCCGTTGAGATCCTCGCCGTAGGCCAGCTGCGCCAGCGGCCCCAGGTCGGGTTCGATCGCCAGGTAAAAAATAACGCCGATGGCGACCGCCTTCAGCACGCTGGTCAGCAGCGTGCTCAGTTGTTTGCCGGAAAACATATTCTTCAGGTGGCCGACCGGATTGATGGCGTCGAACTTTGGCGCCAGCGCCTCGGTAGAAAACAGCGGGCCGAACTGTAGCCAGCCGCCGATAATGCGCAGCAGAAAAATCAGCGCGCAGACGATGCCGCAGAAATAGCAAAGCACCATCACCCCGTCCAGCATCACTTCCTGCATGGCATGGCCGAAAGGATCGTTCAGGCGGGCAAGCGGCAGCATAATCATCGCCTCCAGCCGCTGCATGCCGCCGCCGACCAGCGCGAAAATCGTCTCCATCACGCCTACGCAAATCAGCAGTTTGGGAATATCCGGCGTCTGGGCGACCTGACCCTTTTTGCGCGACTCCTTGAGCTTTTGGGGCGTGGCGTCTTCGGTTTTTTCCGCCATCAGCGCACCCCTTTAAACATGTCCGCCAGCTGCGGCACCAGATCTTTTAAATCGAACAGCCGCTCGCCCGCAACGTAATTCAGGATCGGCAAATAGAGCACAAAGAACAGCATGCCCAACAGGCATTTGGCGGGCATCGCCAGCACGGTAGCCTGGAGCTGCGGGCTGTAGATGCTGAGGATGCCGACGCTAAAATCCACCAGCAGCAGCAGCGCCACCAGCGGCCCGGCGTAAAGCACCATATGCGTGAAGATACCACCCAGCAGCTCCAGATAGACCTTCAGCCCGGCTTCGCCCGGCAGCGGCAGCCACTGCATCGGCGGCCAGAGGCTATAGCTATCCCAGATAATCTGCGTAATGGTCGACAGGCCCAGCCCGACTACCAGCAGCAGGATAATCGACTGCTGCATCAAAAAGCCGAGCGGCGTGGCGTCCGGCCCGAGCTGCGGGTTGAGCTGGCCGCCCGTCAGCGCGCCACGCTGGTTATCAAACAACGCGCCCACCGACTCGAACAGCCAGAACGGCATCGCCATCAGCAGGCCGATCGCCACGCCGATAATCACCTCTTTCAGCGCCAGCGCCGCCAGCAGAAACAGCGAGGGATCGTCCGCCGCCAGCTGCTGCTGGATCATCGGTGCGGGAAACAGCGCCAGCGCCAGCACGATGCCGGAGCGCAGGCCGCCTTTAATGGCGTTGAACGAGAACACCGGCGACAGCAGCAGGCAGGGGAAAATGCGCGCCATCGCCAGCGTCAGCGCAAGGATAAAGTGGTAGCCATCAAAAAGGACGTTGTTCCACATATTGTTAAATCTTTCGGGTTGCCGTTTATAGCTGAGTGGCAGAAAACCACAGAAAGTTCACTAAAAAAGCTATACGGATGTACGGATTACTTAAAGATGGTAAGCGCCTGCTTACGTTCATTGCGGGCAAGATTATTCTTACAAGATATTTTAAGAAAAACCCCCATCACAAGCCCCTTGCAAAAAAAATAAAAAAAGGTAAATCGCGCCCTGAAAAATAATATTAACGATCATCGTAAAAAAATCATATTCGTAACGAATTTCCCATGTTAAAAAAGAAAACAGGCGCAGTTAAGACCCTTACAAGGTTGCATAATATTAAATGAAACCGGATATTTAAGATTAAATACCCAATGGGTTAACTCGCCTGGTTAATTAAAAATTATTTTTTCATTGGAGAAAAAAATGCCCACTACTACTGTTAATGACGTACATACGAAAAGCGTTGCCACTTTTAACGATCTGCGCAAGCTTGCCCCTGCCTATGAAGGCGAAAGCGTGCTGCTTCGCTGTCACACCGCCCCTGGTGAGGCCATTTATAAAGGCACCGGCGGCGGCTGGTTTGTCGGCTCGCTGACGGCAGCAACGGACGATGGCGGCACCATTGCCAATACCGCCGGCAACGCCTACCACTGGCGTCGACAAATCAATAACCTGGCAGATTTAAACATTGGCGACTTTGGCGCCGTACCGGATGGTAAAACGGACGCTATCGCCGCGATCAAAGCCATGTATAACTTCACGTTTAAGCATTCAGGCGAGGCATATAAAGCCTGGATTACTTTTCCTGAAGGTAATTATGCCGTATCCAGCCTGAATATTTCTTCTGTTTACCTGCGTATGCTGAGAATTAATGGGCCTACCGTTGCTTACGGCTACTCGCCTGTGGCAAAGCTCACGCTTATAGGCGATGAAGGCAGTTTTGTTTTTAATACCAATGCTCGCCGCACGGAAGTTTCCTGCCTCGAAATTTATGGTCAGTACGATTTAGCAAAAAATACGCGCGGCTTTATGACGAATAAATGCGCCGAAGGACAGTACTATCAGTGCGACAGGCTTAATATTAGCCAAACGGGCGGCATCGTATTTAATATGATCGATACGCTGGATACGAAGTTCAACAGCTTTTACACCAGCAATACTTACGACTCTATTTTGAAAGGCCGTCCGTCTTATCAAAATTCATGGAATCATCTTACCGCTATCGAACTCAGCAACTTTAACGTGCAGGAAAGCCACTCTACTACGCCGGCCTTTGATTTACCGCGCGCCACCCAGTGCTGTATCTACAACGGCTGGATGGAGAAATGTAACTACCCGATGGATATCAGTAACGGCGAGTGGACCATTGACGTGTTCAGTATGGAAGGCGCAACGGTGCCTGCCGATATCACCTTTACAAAAGCTATTTTGCGCCATATCAATTTGCAAAACGCCGCGTTTAACCGTAATAACGCCACGGTAGTGCGCTATCTCGGCGGTTACGATATGGGCTACCGTCGTGAAGAATCTTTTGGCACCACGCTGGCCGGATCCATGGCGGCTAACTGGTACAGCTCCAATCTGCGCTTTAACAACACCACCGAAGCGCCGGTATGGGTTTACGTTGGCGACTATGTCACCACGGCCGAAAGCGATCAGGTTACCGTGCGCTTTTTAGGCGCCCGTTCTGAGAGCCCGGCAGCAAGCGGCGCCATTAATAATCTGACCAATAACTTTGGCGGCGGGGAAGCTATCCTGCGTATGCGCCGGGCGAAAGGCAACGATACGGTTAAAGCAGTGGGCGCGGTGGAAGTCAGGGGATCGAGCCCGGTAACCGATATCCGGCTAAACCGGCCCTATGCGAATAATGTGAGCATCTATGTGAAGCTGCCCGCCAACAGCGGCTACGTTCACGTACAGGTTGAAAGCACTACCGACAGCCGTTTTCATGGCGGCAAGTGCTTCCTGTGGACACCGCGTGGCGAGGTCGTGGCAGATACGGTAGTCAGCAAGCTGAGCTCTCCGTGGACACCGGTTGATGCCGCTGCTTTTGGTACGCTTAGCGGGCACGGCATCGCTTTTGATACCGACGGCACGCTGGTGCTGACCACGAAAGCACTGCCGAAAGACAACAAGCTGCGCGTGCGCATCAACGGTATTAACTATCGTATTCCGTTGGAAATCGATTCCTGACTATCAGCCGGTTTTTATGACCGGCCAACATTAATGGCACGACGGTAAAAGGCAGCGGCAGTAAAATTTATGTTGATGGCGAGCTGCAACAGGCACTTACGAACACCTCGTTTCCTGGCGGCGAAGCTGTCGCGGCACGCAAAATAACGGCTATGAAGTCGCTGACAGAGAAATTTACAGCGCCTGATTGCCAGAGCAGTCGCGTGAATAAACCTGTCCTTTACCCTGTAATAACAACCCGCCGATCCGGCGGGTTTATTTTTTTATAAAGCTAACTTCTGGTTAGTACTTCACGTTAGGCATCATGGCAAAGGCGCTTTGCGTGAGTTCGGTCAGCTCCACGCCGATCCAGCGGCCGGTCAGCGCCAGCGCGACGCCCACCGCCACCAGCTTAATGGCGAAAGGCAGCGTCTGATCCTGAAGCTGCATCACCGCCTGCAGCAGCGAGACGATGACGCCGACGATCACCGCCACGATCAGCGGCGGCGCGGAAAGGATCACCACCAGCAGCATCGCCTGGCGGAAAAGGGTCAGGATATCCATTTTTCCCTCACAGATAGCTGTAAAACAGGCCGTCGAGCAGCCGCGTCCAGCCGCTGACCAGCACGAACAGCAGAATTTTCAGCGGCAGCGAAATGGTCATGGGCGACACCATCTGCATCCCCAGCGCCAGCAGCACGTTGGAGACGATCAGATCCACCACGATAAAGGGAATAAAAATCAGAAAGCCGATCTTGAAGCCGTTTTGCAGCTCCGACAAAACAAACGAGGGGATCAGCAGCAGCGGGCTGTCGTGAGATACCGTGGCCGACATCTCTTTTGGCCACATACGCTGCGCGTTTTCCTGTAGGTGGATCAAGATATCCGGGTCGGTATTCTTCACCATAAAGCGCTTCAGCGGCTCCGCGCCGTTGCTGACCGTATAGTCGAGCCGCTCCGCGGACTGGGTGTCAATCGGCACCGTTTTTACCCGCTGGCTGATTTCGTTGAAAACCGGTGCCATTACAAACAGCGAGGCGGCCAGCGCAATGCCGTAAATCGCCATGTTGGGCGGCACCTGCTGCACGCCCATCGCGTTGCGGGTCAGCATCAGCACCATAGAGATTTTTAAAAAGCAGGTGCAGACAATCATTAAAATCGGCACCAGCGACAGCGCGCCAAGAAACAGCGCCAGCGTCATCGGGTTCAGCGATAAAGCATCCATGCGTCTACCGCGCCAGCGGGTTGTGGCCCGGCAGCATCTGGGTGATTTGCAGGCCAAGGCGGCCCTCCACGTCGACCAGTTCGCCTTTCGCTACCGCATAGTCGCCGTGGCAGAGCAGCGCTTCGCCGGGCGTCACGTTGTCGATCATCACCGTCGCGCCCGGAGCGAGGGCAGAGAGTTCTCCCAGCGTCAGCTGCAGCTGGCCGCAGCGTACCGACAGCGCCAGCGGCAGTACGGAGAAATCCGTGGCTTCCGTCGTCGATCCCTCGTCCCACTGGGGATCGGGAGTGATCGGCTGCTCAAACTCGTCAGGGGGCAAAGTCACGTCATCGTTCTCCATCTCGCTAAGATAAAAATGAGCCGTCGTACCGGGCGTTATCCGCAACTCTCCGTGCAGCAAACGCCCGGCGCAACGGATCGTTCCACGCCCGTCCGGGGCAAAAAAAGGCTGCGGCGGCAGCACCACATCACCGCGCTTCAGCGCGCCTGGCGACAGCTCGACTTCGCCGATAATCAGCGGCAAAGCCAGTGGTAAATCGGGCGGAAGCGGCATGGCTTCTCGCTGCCAGCCGGGTTTGCTCAGAAGACGCGACAGGGCGTCGGCAGAGAGCGCCAGCAGGCTGCGCGCCTCTCTGTCTCCCCATGCCAGCGTCATCACCAGCAGAAATTCGCCCGCTGCTTTTTCTTCCGTTACAGCTATGTGGCCGAACAACGCCAGAAGTTCGCCAGAAAGTTGACTTTGCCACCACGGCCAGTACCAGCTTTGTTCCGGCGCGGATGCAGGCAGGGCAAAAGTAGGCGTGGCGGCCATCAGCGACAGCACCGCCTGCGCGTCGGTAAATGCCAGCGTGCCCGCTTCGCACTGCCAGACGCTCATTTCGCCGGGCTGATAGCCGTCAGCCAGCGCCAGACGCAGCACGCCCGCTTCACCGGCCAGCTGCCAGGGATAAAAACAGCCCGCGCCAATTTGCCCGCGCAGCCGCGCGGCCTGTTTACTGAGTTTTTTTAGCGACAGCCTGTTCATGCTTCCTGCTCCGACGAGCGTCGTTCGAAACGCAGCCGTACCTGACAGGCCATGCGCTGACGCAGCGACAGACGACAGCGCTCCTGATGCGGCAGCAGGACGCGCCAGGCGGCGGGCTGCAGCTGCAGGGCGATATCCCAACCGCCTGCGGCCAGCGCGGAAAAGCGGGCGTCGACGTGGCCCAGCTTCGGCAAGAGCAGCGTCAGCGTCATCTCAGCGGGCGGGCGCTGCTCCGTGGCAGCGAGCAGATCCGTCTCGATTTCCTGCCACATCGCCATCGCGGGCGGCGCGCCGTAAGCGCTGCTTTCATCCAGCTGCGCAAAGCCCTGCTGCTGAGAATCGGACTGGCTGAAAGGCGGCGGCGTAAACGGCCTCTCGCCCTCTTCCAGCAGTTCGCTGAACAATGCATCTTCTTCACGCGCGGGCTTGCGCGGCTCGCGGCGTAGCGCAACCTTTTCACCGTCGTCGGCAGGCTTCTCTTTACGCTGCGCGATGCGCGCTTCGCCGCGCTGCTCCCTGTGGCGTTCCGTTGTCTGGCGCTGGAGATCGTGCTGCTGTTGCAGCCGCGCCGCCTGTCTCTGTGCGGAAAGGGTAATCATTCGCTTACCTCCTGCTGTAGTAAAAATTCCAGTTTCTCCACATCGCGCTGTCGCTGCCGCGTCTCCTGACGCGCCGCCTCGACGCGCTGCTGCTGATCATGCTGAGCCTGGGTCAGTTCGTGCAGTTTCAGCTGTCCGCTGTGCACCTTTTTCAGCGCCTGCTGCTCCTGTTCGAGGGCGCGCTCCAGCAGATAGCTGGCCTGACGCACGCCGCAGTTTTGCGCCGCGAAACCCGCTCTCAGCTGCTGATAGCCCTGCCGCCGCTCGTTCAGCTGTTCGCCAGCCCGATCTGTTTGCGTCTCCAGCTGGCGCAGCGTCTGCTCCTGCTCGCGCTGCTGTCTTTCACTGCGGTTGAGCCGCTGACGACGGATCGGCAGCAGCAGATCCAGCGTGCGCCGCAGCTCAACGGCGGCGACGTCGGCAACCGGCTCCGGTTCCGGATTAACGTGACGGCGCATAGCGGCTCACCTCTGACAGCTGAAAACAGGTCTGCTCGAAGCCGGACGGCGCGCGCATCGCCTGTTGCAGATAGCCGTTGATGGCGTCCTGCGCCTCTACCGCCGCATCCGTCAGGCTGTCGTTGCCCGGCTGGTATTCGCCCAGCCGGATCAGCATTTCCACCTGCTGCCAGGCCGCCATCAGCTGGCGCACGGCGGTCGCCTCTTTAATCTGCTGGCGCGCCACCACGTTGCTCATGGTGCGGCTGAGGCTGGCAAGAATGTCGATAGCCGGATAATGACCGCGCTCCGCCAGCTTGCGCGTCAGCACGATATGGCCGTCAATCAGCGAGCGCACCTCGTCCGCGACCGGATCGTTCATCGAATCCTGTTCAATCAGCACCGAATAGAGCGCGGTGATCGCGCCGGTAGTGGTTTGTCCGGCGCGTTCAAGCAGGGTTGGCAGCAGCGTATAGACCGAGGGCGGCAGGCCGCCACGTCCCGGCGGTTCGCCGAGCGCCAGGCCGATTTCACGCTGCGCGCGGGCGAAACGGGTCAGGGAGTCCAGGATCAGCAGCACGCTTTTGCCCTGGTCGCGAAAGGCTTCGGCGATGGCGGTGGCGGTAAAAGCCGCGCGGGCGCGCTCCATGCTGCTGCGATCGGACGTGGCGCACAGCAGCACCGTACGGCTGCGCAGCTCGCTATCCAGCTCATGGTCAAGAAACTCACGCAGTTCGCGGCCGCGCTCGCCTATCAGACCAAACACAATCACGTCGCACGGCGTATTGCGCGCCAGTTCGGCCAGCAGCGTGGTTTTGCCGCAGCCTGCACCCGCGAAAATACCCACGCGCTGGCCGACGCCCAGCGTCAGCAGCCCGTCGATGGCGCGCATCCCGGTCGGCAACGGCGTGTCGATCCTGGGTCGGGCCGTTGGCGGCGGCGCATCGCCCAGCACCGGTTTGACATTGTCCGCTTCGCCCGGCAACGCAAACGCGCTGACGCTGCCCGCTTCAATCGGGCGACCAAAGCCGTCCAGCACGCTGCCCAGCAACTGCTCCGACACGCGGATGCTGTGCGGCAGAAACAGCGGCGTCACGCGGGCGCCCTGGGCGATGCCGTCCAGCTGGCCTAAGGCGGAAAGCAGCGTGTGCTGAGGGTTGAATCCCACCACTTCCGCCAGCACCCGCGTGTTGTTTTTGCCCTCAATCTGGCAGAGATCGCCAATGCGGGCGCCCGGCAGGCTACTCTCCAGCAGAATGCCGCTGATGCCGGTGATGCGTCCGTAAATAGCCACCGGCGAGAAGCGCGCCAGCCGCTGCTGATGGGCGGTAAACCAGTCGTCAAGCAGAGGAAAATCAGACTTCACCAGTTCACCTTTATCTGTTCCCGACCGGCGAATTCAACTTCGCTGGAGGTGATCGCCACCAGCCGCAAATCGCCAACCTGATCGCCGACAAACAGCCGTTCGCCGGCGTCCGTCACCACGTTAGCCCGCTTGCCGGTGGTGATCTGCACGATGCGGAAAGGCAGCTTCGCGCTGCGCAGTCGCGTATGGTTAACCAGCTGTGGTAGCACGTTATACTGCGCCTGAAAGCGCGTCAGCATCCTGTCGAGGATCTGTAACCGCTCTTTGCTCAGCTCGCCGTTCAGGATCAGCCGTCCTTTATCCATATCGATTTTCACCCCCGGCGTCAGGCCTCGCTCCCGCAGCATCGCCAGCAGCGGCGGCCGCACCTCCTGTAAGGTTTCCAGCATTTTACGGCTGGAAGGCGTGGTGGCGGTCTGCGCCACGGTGGGCTGAAGGATCCAGCTGATAATCGTGAAGCTCAGCAGCAGGATCAGACTGACCGACAGCACCTGAATACCGCGAGAAAAAAGGCGCGAAGGCGCGGGCGCGGAGGCAGCAACCGGTGCGGCGACGGCCGCAGGTGCAACGGGCAGCGGCGCCGCGCGCATCGCTTCCCAGGGCTGCTCCGCCGGCGCCAGACAGAGCCAGACCTCGCCCAGCGCAAAAGGCGTATCGGGCGACAGCGGATCCAGCAGCGTCAGCGGCTTGCCCTCCGCCTGGCGCACCTGGCCTTCAATGCCGTGCAGCTGCCAGCGCTCGTCTTCAAAACACAGCGCGGCGTGCTGAGAAGCCACGCCGTCGTCAGTTAATTGCAGATCGGCCTCTTCGCTGTGGCCCAGCGTCCAGCGCCCGCCGCTGACCGGCAATGCCGCTCCCTGATGGCGGCCCGTGAGTACGCGTAGCTCAAACATAATCCGCTCCTCAGGCATCGAAAGCGTCGATGCCCTCCTCCAGTTCAAGACGACCGACAACGTTAATCGCCAGGTTGGTTTGCAGCTCGGCAAACGACAGCACCGGCACCTGATGGAACTCATCCTGAATCAAACCGCGCAGCGGACTGCGCAGATCCTGCGCCACCAGCAGCACCGCCAACGCCGACTGTTCCGGCATAAAGGCGCTGCGCAACTGGGTCAGGATGGCCATCGTTTGTTCCTGGGTCAGCGCAAAAAAGACCTCGTTCTGCGTCTGGCGCAGCGCGTCGCGCAGCTGCTCTTCCATCTCCGGCGTCAGCAGCCAGACGTGCAGGCCATCATCCTGCGCGTACTGATAACAGATGTGTTCTTTCAGCGAGATACGCACCAGATCGGTCAGCAGACTGATATCCCGCTCGTGCTGACCGTGTTCGATCAGCGCTTCGGCAATGGCGCGCACCGAGCGCAGCGGGATGCGTTCCGCCACCAGGTTTTGCAGCACGTTAGAGAAACGCGCGATCGGCATCACCCGCTGGAGCTCCTGCGCCAGCTCGGGCTGCTCGCTCTCCAGCCAGCCCATCAGCGCGCGCGTCTCCTGCAGACCGATAAAGTTGGGCGCGCTGGCGTGGATGGCGTTTTCCATCCTTTTCATCAGCAGTTCGTGAAAACCCCAGCGCGGCACGTTTTCGTCCTGGAGCACCGCGTGATCGGCGGGCAGCCACAGCAGCGTCGTTTCTCTTCTGGCTTCCGTGCCGGGCTGCACGCCCTCCTGCGCCGCCAACGCTTCATGTTCGTGGCGGCTGACGGCAGGCGTCGTTACGCCAAAGGTGCCGATAACGCGCGGGATCTCGTAGACCGAATAGCGAAACTCATCGGCGGGCTGCTGCTCCTGAAACTCGATATCAAAAGCGGGCAGCGTAAAGCCGTAGTTATAAACGATGCTGTTGCGCAGGCGACGGATAGCCTGCACCAGCTCCAGCGTTTCCGCCGTGCCGCGCGCGTTGGCCGGAAATTGCAGCAGATAGGGCCGCGTGGGGTTGAACTGGCGTAAATCTTCCGTGCCGTTCAGCTCGGGCGGGATCACCTCGTTTTCCATCTGCGGCTGGCTGGCTACCAGCTCTCTTTTTGTGCGCCACACCTGAAAACTGCCCGAGGCCAGCGTCAGCAGCGCCAGCACCACAAAGACGCCGGTCGGCATCCCCGGCAGCAGCGCAAAGCCGAACATGCCGATGGAGGAAAAAATCCAGGCTTTAGGCTGGCTGGTGAGCTGCTCCGCAATTTCCCGACCGATATTGTTATCCATGCTGCTGTCGCCGTCGGACGAAACGCGGGTGATAATCATCCCGGCCGTCAGCGAGATCAGCAGCGCCGGGATCTGCGCAATCAGGCCGTCGCCGATAGTCAGCACCGAATAGGTGTGCATCGCATCGCCTGCCGGCATTCCCAGCTGCATTACGCCGATGCTGAAACCGCCGATCAGGTTAATAAAGAGGATAACTAACCCGGCGATCGCATCGCCTTTTACAAACTTCATTGCGCCATCCATTGCGCCGAACAGCTGGCTCTCTTTCGCCAGATCGACACGTTTGCGTTTGGCGGTATTCACATCGATGATGCCCGCGCGCAAATCGCTGTCGATCGACATCTGCTTGCCCGGCATCGCGTCCAGCGTAAAGCGTGCGGCCACCTCCGCCACCCTTTCCGACCCTTTGGTGATCACCAGGAAGTTCACCACGGTCAGGATCAGGAACATCACCATCCCCACCGCAAGGTTGCCGCCGACCACGAAGGTGCCGAAAGCGGCCACGATATGGCCCGCGTCCTGCTGTACCAGGATCTGTCGCGTGGTGGAAATCGACAGCGCCAGCCGGAACATGGTGGTCAGCAGCAGCACCGCCGGAAAGCTGGAAAACGCCAGCGGCTTGGGCAGATACATCGCCAGCACCACCAGCAGCGAAGAGAGACAGATATTGACGGCAATCAGCGCATCGATCAGCCCCAGCGGCAGCGGAATAATCAGCATAAACACGATCGCCAGCGCAAACATCGCGCCGATGATCTCGGAGCGCTGCATGGCCGCCAGCGCGATACGGTTAAGGATCAAAAACAGGTTGTTCATACCGCTCCCTGACTTCCCGCGCGGTTCTGGTCATTGATAAGTTTGGTGATGGTGGCACGCAGCAGCGTCGCTGCTTCCGGCTGATTTTTCTGGTCCCGCCACAGCTTCGGCGGCATATCGTTGACCAGCGGCAGCAGCCCGTTCAGAAAGCGCATCCGCGCCTGCGGCTGTTCGACCTCGAACTCTTTCACGATGGCGGTGATATCGCGCGGCTGTAGCCCCATCTCCGCGATGCCCAGCAGACGTCGGGTCATCGCCAGGCCGTCGAGCGTAGAGAGCGGAATTTTCCCGCCGCTGCGTAGCCGGTTAAGCAGTTTGTCGCTGTGAGCGATCATCTGCGTCAGCTGCCCCGCCTCGCTCAGGGCAACGTGGATTTTGTGCAGCGAGCGCGAAGAGAGCGAAGGCGTCAGCGAGGCAATATCCTCCGCCAGCGCGCGCTGTAAAGTACGCAGTCCTGGTACAAACTGCTCACGGCCAAAACGCTCCAGCAGGCTGTCCAGCATTACCGCCGCCGACTGATGCTTAACGATGCCGTGATAGTAGAGATGACGTATCGCCTGCTTTTCCGTGGGATCGGTGGTAAAGCTGGCGATGGCCGAGGCCGTATTCAGCCCGGCCCTTACGCTTTCGCCGTACTGCTCGTCGAGTTTGTTCAGCGCCTCGCCAGCGGCGTTGGCGGTCGCAATATCGCCGCTGCGATCGGCTTCGCGCAGCGTCATCCGCAGCAGCAGATCGCAGCGCGCCGGATCGTTGTCCACAGAGGCCACCAGCTGCTCCGCATCCGGCTCCCGCCCCAGCACCCCTTTCAGGGCACCAAGCCGCGCCTCCAGCTTCTCCTGCTGTTCGTCGTCCAGCATCTGGTAGAGTTCGCCAAGCCGCTCGATGCGCTCTACCGCGCCGCGATTGCTGCGCAGATGCTGGGTATTGATCTGCCGACGGTTCAGGCCCTTGGTTTTTTTCTCTACCTTTTCGCTGAACATCATGCCGATCTCTTCCAGCGAATCGGTCAGCGAGGCGGCCGCCAGAGGGGTGTTTACCGGTCTTGCCCGAACCTCCGGGCCTGTACCCGTGCCCGTTGCTGCCGGACGCGGTATATCCTGCTTTAACACCGTTTTGGCCAGCGCCTGTTGATACTGAAGAGAAGATTGGACTTTTATCATCCCGGCCCCAAAGGTTGATTTCGCGATGGGATTAAGTGGTAAAAAAACGAAGCCGGTTCCCCAATAAATAAAAGTAAAAAAAACACGACCAGCTGAAACTTTCAACCTCCGTTATTAGTGTAAAAACTTGCACAACTCTTTTTGCTTTTTTGTCGCTATTTGTCTCAGATGATTCTTAGTTAATTCAGAACAACCGCGCTATGACTGCTATTTCATCTTTTTTTGGCCTGGCACACCCTTTGCAATAACAACGTATCTGAATAATGCCAGGAGCAAAAAAATGTTAACTGCCACGCCAATTGAAATGTCTTTTACCCCTGAAGCCCCGGTCGCCGTTTTATGGCAGGAAATTCTTTGCCAGCAAAATCGCAAGCTGCATAATTTTATTCGCAAGCGTGTTTCAAATCGGGAAGACGTGGAGGACATTGCGCAAATGACCTGTGTGGAAGTGCTGCGCAACAGCCATAAATTTTTAGGCGCGTCGCGGCCGGAAACCTGGCTTTTTGGCATCGCCGCCAATCTCATCCGCAACTACTACAAAACGCATCAGAACCGTTTCCTCTTTGACAGCATCAACGAAGACAACGTGCTGGAGCTGATTCAGGAATGCGATCCCAGCGATATTATCGCTAACGATCAGCTACTCAGCGTAATGGCCGCGTCGATCGATCGCCTGCCGGAAGAGACGCGGCGGATGCTGACGATCCTGGTGGAGCGCAACGGGAGCTACCAGGACGTGGCGACCTCGCTGAATATCCCTTTAGGCACGGTAAAATCGCGCCTGTCGCGCGTGCGTGAATCGCTGAAAAGCACGATAAGCTGAGGAACAGGATTTTTGCAGGCTGATGCG
The DNA here is from genome assembly GCF_051400835.1 of Erwinia artemisiae. Taxonomy (NCBI): domain Bacteria; kingdom Pseudomonadati; phylum Pseudomonadota; class Gammaproteobacteria; order Enterobacterales; family Erwiniaceae; genus Erwinia; species Erwinia artemisiae. Next base: position 469,675 of record NZ_JBLFFM010000002.1, read on the forward strand.
CGTAATAATTAATTATTTGCGATCCGTCACCATTTTCAGAGTCAGGTTAATGGCCTCCTGACAAAATATTTGCTGTACTGAGTCAGTTAAAAAATTTTTCTGAGCTGCACGATAAGCTGTAATAATTTATGCTTATTATCCCTTTTTCATTAAACAGAGAGAGAAATGCTTTCGTCTGAGATATTTAGCCTTAACGTCAGTAAAGAGCCTTATAATGGCCGCGCCATTCTGCCCGACTTCGCGCTTGACCGCGTTAACGACGCCATCTATTTGGTGCGTCAGGATGCCCAACTGGCTTATATCAATAATAAAGCCTGCGAAATGCTCGGTTATAATTACCAGGCGCTTATTCGATTAAGCTATTCCGATATTGAAGGCGAACTGCAGGATCCCGACGTCGCCGCGCTGTGGTGGAAACTGAGCCTGCGGCCGGAGGGGATCCGCTTTACCTCGCAGCACCGTATGCATAACGGCGAAATCATCCCGGTCGAGGTTAACTCCAGCGCCTGGGAGCACGAGGGCGAAATGCTGGTGCTGTGCGTGGTGCGCGACGTGCGCGAGCTGAAGCAGCGCACGGAGCGCTATTTGCAGCAGGAGCAGCAGTTTCGCTCGCTGGTGGAAAACTCGCCGGATCTGATAGCCCGCTTCGATACCGATCTGCGCTGCCTCTATGCTAATCCGCGCGTGCTTGATTTAATCGGCTGTAGCGAAGAGAAAGCGCGCGGCTGGCGGCTTACCGACAGCATTCCGTTTGATGAGCCTGGTATGCAGCTGTTTCGCCTGGTTTCCAATACGCTGGCAAGCGGCGAAAAGAGCGAATCGGAACTGGAGGCGCGCTTTGGCGAACGCGCGATGGTGCTGCACGTGCGCTGCGTACCGGAATACGATTTGAAAGGCGAAGTGGTGACAATCCTGGCCGTGGGCCGCGATATCACGCGCCTGCGGGAGGTGGAAAACGAAGTACGCGCCGCGCATCATCAGCTGCGCCTTCTTGCCAGTAATCAGCAGGAGCGCACCGAGCAGGAGCGCAAGCATATCGCGCGGGAGATCCATGACGAGCTGGGCCAGCATTTAACCAGCCTGCGCGCCGGGCTGTCGGTTATCGGCATGCAAAGCAAAAATCCCGCTCGCGTTTCCAGCCAGGTGGATTACCTGATGACGCTGATCGACAGCACCATCCAGGTGGTGCGCGACGTCTCCACGCGGCTGCGCCCCAATATGCTGAACATGGGGCTGATGCCCGCGCTGGAGTGGCTGCGCGACGAGTTTGTCAAAAACGGCGGCTGTAGCTGTATGCTGATCGTCCCGGAAGGCAAGCCGGTAGCGCTCTCCGACCAGGTGGTGACCACGGTGTTCCGCATCGTGCAGGAGTCGCTTACCAATATTTCCCGTCACGCCCGCGCCAGTAAGGTATCTATTATCGTCCAGACCACCCGCGACGCGCTGGTGATCCAGGTACGTGATAACGGCCGCGGTTTCCAGATGCACTCCGTGCGTCACGACGCCTTCGGGCTTTTAGGGATTAAAGAGCGTGTGGATATGCTGAATGGTCAGGTGACCATCACCAGCCGTCCCGGCGAAGGCACGCAGCTGGAACTGACCCTTCCTTTAAAAAACCAGGCCTATTTTCCGTCAGCAACCAGGGATGCAGGATGAATGATGTCATAAGATTAGTGATCGCCGACGATCACGCCCTGATGCGTGAAGGGCTGAAACAGATATTTGCGCTCGACGACCATATCACCGTCGTGGGCGAGGCTGGCGACGGCGGTCAGGTACTGGAAAGGCTGCGTCTTGGCGGCCTCGATCTGCTGCTGCTGGATATCTCTATGCCCGGCATCAGCGGCGAAGATTTAATTAACCGTATCCGCTCGCAGTATGAAGATCTGCCTATTCTTGTGCTGAGCATGTTTAACGAACCGCAGATCGCCCGTCGCGTGCTGAACTGCGGCGCGGGAGGCTACATCACCAAGGACAAGAATCCGGATGCGCTGCTGGCGGCGATCCGCAGCGTGGCGCGCGGATCGCGCTATATCGACCATGATCTGGCGCAGGAAATCGTCTTTGCCGAATACCAGAACGGCAACCGCGCGCTGCACGAAACGCTGACGACCCGCGAACGCCAGATCCTGCTGATGCTGGCGCACGGCGAAACCATCAACGCCATTGCCGAAGCCCTGGCAATCAGTAATAAAACCGTCAGCACCTATAAGTCGCGCATGATGGAGAAAATGCAGTTCAGCAGCAACGCCGATATCGTCAGATACGCGATCAGCCACCGCCTGGTGCAGTAGCTTCAGGCGTTTTGACCTCCGTTTCTTCCACGGGCGGCGTCTCTGCCGCCTGTGGTTTCTCCGGCTGCCAGGCGCGGTGGTGGCGCTTGCTGACCAGGAAAATCGGCGTGGCGATAAACAGCAGCAGGCTGCCCGCCATGCCGCAAACCAGCAGGCTGATGCCGCCCGGCCAGCCCGCGCCGGAGGTTAATCCGGCCACGACCAATGCCAGGATAAAGAAGAAGGAAAGCGTCAGGCTGACCGGCCAGATATTGGTAATATCCATATCGCTGAGCGCCATTTTCACCGGTTTTACCGCGCGCTTCTCGGCCTCTTTCTCTGCCCGGATCCTGCCTTTTACCGCTTCCAGATCGATACCCGGCGCAATAAAATCGCCCAGCTGCTGCGGATGATGCAGCTCGTCAAAGACGCGCGCGACGGGCGGGAAAGTCAGCGGCCAGCTGGCGCTGTGCACGCCGTAGGCGGTCAGCGCGGGCAAGGTAATGCGCGGCAGCTGCACGGGTTGCAGATAGCGGTTGTTGTAAACCACCCAGCTCTGGCGCGTTTCACCCCGCATAACGTGATAAAGCCGAAAGCGATCCGCCGGCGGGTAATGCAGATGACTGACGCGCGCGCGTATCGAATGAATATGATGGTAGCGACAGTAGTTGACCCGACCCTGTCCCTGCGCAGCCAGCAGCACGCCCAGCGCAGGTAAAAAATACCAGGAGGTACCATCCGCCGCGAACGGGCCATTAAGATGCTCAAGAAACCTTGCTTCGCTGCTGCCGTTCAGATGTTCAGGCCACCAGCGCCAGCTGCGGCCAATTACGCGTTCGGTCGGCACGTTAAATACACCCATCGGCTCCGTTTCCGCAGGCAGAATGGCGAAAGGAAAAATCTTGCTGAAAAAGGTCAGCGCGTCATCCGCCCCATCCCATTCACCGCCTGCTTCCAGGCCATGCAGATTCGAGGTCAGCTCCGCCCAGCCGTTTTTACCCAGCAAATCGACCTGATATTTGGTATCCGCCAGCCTTTTACCCAGCCGCAGAATCGACGACGGAATGCCGTCCAGCGGCAGATCGGGCACCTGGAAAGCGATGTCTGTTTGTTCTTCCATACTGCAATAATCCCCAAAGGCGAGCGCCCGCCCATTCGGTCAGATAATAAAAAGAAGCCGCAAGGCTGAATATAAAAAGCTGCGCCAGCGGCCGACGGCAGCCACGCCAAAAAATTTGGCTTAAGTTAAAAAGTTGCGATAATTCAAAAGATTATACGTACCAGCCTTGTTATCTGGCAACCAATGAAATAACCCGCGACAAGAAAAAGGATGAGGTTCGCCGCGCCAGGAAAATAGTCGTTAAAAAAGAAAAGGTAAGCGTAGACGGTTAATCCACAATTAAAGTAGCAGAATAATGAAAGGGAGCGATTCGGCAGAATAACTACGCTTAAGTTAAATTGGCGGTAACAATAACTTTTGTTTTTTTGCCACGTCGGCCGATGCTTTCTGATAGCCAGACGAGCTGATGCGGCTCGCAAATCACGCCAGCCTTGTTTCATGCATTTTCATTATTTTATGCGCCGTTATCCAAAACTAAAAAGCGATACCCTTCTGCGGCCAAAAAGCGCCTGTTCGTTATTGACGGAAAAAATGAGAGGCATAAAGTTGATCCGCACCGCAGCAAAACGGCACTGGCCTGAAACATCAGAGCGGCAGCACTCAGGAGAAGCAAAACGACAAGGTGAGGCAGCATGGTAAACGCGAATCATCCCAGCTCGCGGGCCGGTCGTTTCAGCAGGAAGCAACGTAAAAGGAGAAGGCATGCAAGTCAAAATCGCAAAACTTGAATCTGACGTGGATAACATCAAAAACCATATCAGCGATATCAGAACGGACCTGCGGGAGATGCGTTACGATATCGACAAATTAAACATCAATCTGCGTCTGGAAATGAAATCCGACTTTCGGCTGATGTTTGCTGCGTTTATTACCTCGGTGCTGGGGCTGGCGGCGCTGATGGCGAAAGGGTTCTACTGGTTTTAAACCGGCATAGGGCAAACCGGCGCAGCCGTTGCGCTTACGCCAGACCTACCGCAACCCTACGTACAGCATCACACCCTTTATCGCTCTGCTTCAGGCTGGCCGCCACTCTCTTACCGCAATGCCACAGTCAGAGGGCAGAAAGGGCTGAGCGGATAAGCGGACCGTTTGGCGCATGGACGCGCCAACCGAGCCTCCAGGGAAAGATTCACGGCGTGTCCGTGTTCCGATCTGCCCTTTCTGCCTTACATCAGGCTTGCAGCGACTTTGACTCCAGCATCACTGCCTTGCGCCAGCTCCGCCGCGACATTACCCCAGCGCCATCTGTAACAGCAGGCAGCCTGCCAGCCCACATACCGCAATAATCGTTTCCAGCACTGACCAGGAGCGCAGCGTCTCCCCGATACTCAGGTTAAAGTACTCTTTAAACAGCCAGAAACCAGGATCGTTAACGTGCGAGAAAATCACGCTGCCGGATCCCACCGCAATCACCATCAGCTCCGGGCTGACGCCCGTGGTGACAATAATCGGCGCCACAATCCCGCCTGCGGTGATCGCCGCAACCGTGGCCGACCCCAGCGCCAGACGCAGCGCGGCGGCAATAGACCATGCCATCAAAATAGGCGATACCGAACTGCCCTCCATCAGGCTGGCGATATATTTATCCACGCCGCTGTCGACCAGAACCTGCTTAAAGGCACCGCCGCCGCCGATAATCAGCAGCATCATGGCGATGATTTTAATGGAATCGCCCAGCGTGTCCGTAATTTGCTCCATGGTGCGGCCACGATTCAGCCCAAACGTAAAGATGGCAATCAGCACCGCAATCAGGGTGGCCATAATCGGATCGCCGAAAAACTCCGCGTACGGCAGCAATATATGCCCTTTTGGCAGCACCATCTCCGCCACCGCGCGCACCGCCATCAGCACTACCGGCACCAGCGCCGTCCAGACGCTGACTGCAAACGTCGGCATCTCCGCTTCGCTAAAGCTCTTCGGGTTATACAACCCCTGCGGCACCGGCTTATCAATTCCTTTTAAAAAGCGTGCAAATACCGGCCCGGCCAGGATTACCGTCGGGATTCCCAGCAGCGTGCCGTACAGCAGCGTTTTGCCCATATCGGCATGAAACAGCGTTGCTATAGCCGTGGGGCCTGGGTGCGGCGGCAGAAACCCGTGCGTCACCGAAAGCGAGGCCGCCATCGGCACGCCAACAAACAGCAACGGCACGCGGGCCGCCGCCGCGATCGACAATACCAGCGGCAGCAGCAGCACAAAGCCAACTTCGTAAAACAGCGCGAAGCCGACGGTAAAGCCAGTCAGCACCACCGCCCACTGAATGTGATCCTTGCCAAACTTATTGATAAGCGTAGTGGCGATGCGCTGCGCGCCGCCGCAGTCCGCCAGCAGCTTCCCCAGCATTGCGCCAAATCCCATAATCAGCGCCAGACTGCCCAGCGTACCGCCAACGCCGGCTTTTATTGAGGTAATAACTTTATTGACGGGCATTCCCTGCATAACGCCCACCGCCAGCGCCACGAGGATCAGGGCGATAAAACCGTTCAGCTTGAAACGAACCATCAGCAACAGCAGCAGCGCTACGCCGATGACGACAAAGAGTATTGGCATGATGTTTCTCCGGCAGCCTGTGGGCCGCTTCTGTTTTTCTGCCAGATGCGGCAGGCATAAGTAGGGAACAACAGACAGGTAGTGACCTGCTGCTGGCATGTTAACGGTAACATGGCGCAACTAAAATGGGCTGCCGCAGAGGAATTTACAATTTGAGATGAAGATCAAACTTTTGTTACTACCGTTTTTTACGTAATGATAACAACTGTGAGAAGAACCCAGCCTGACCGCAAGGCCAACCCTGTTTTAAACAGCGGTCTGCCTTTTAATCAACAAGCCAATACCGGCAGCGCCAAAAAGAGCGCAAAAGCTGCCTCAATCAGACGCCGCACCCAGGTAAGTTTGGGCGGCTATAGCGGTTTGGAAAAGCGGCGTATAGCTGCCGAATACCGCCCGGCACGGAAAGCCACTCATAACGTCAGCAGCTAAAGCCAGTGAGGGCCGCCTGCCCTGCCGTATCGCCACGCTCATCATGGCCAGATTGTCTGGGCCGACGCTAAGGAAGCCAGATACATCGGTAATAATGTTAACACTATGGCCGTCATCCTCCTGTCCCTGTGGCAAATCCATACACATACTTTTTAGTCCGCCGACTTGACCTGCAACAAGCAAATTTGACTTAAAGCCAAAGATAATGTAACAAAATAATTCTGTATGCATCGAAATGCGTTTTTCTGGTTTAACATTTACATTGCTTTGCGTAACGATGATTGCTTTCGGGAACTATCAGCCCGGTGGTAACAATCATTCACGCAATTTTTAAACCTCAGAAATCCTAATGGCAACATAAAGATAACATTAGCTTCTGTAGGGGCGTTAATCGGCAGTTTAATTTCCAATTTGTGCGCTTATTCGCAGGATTGATATTCTGTTAAGTTTCTGTGCTACGCGCTATTATAAAAAAAAGATAAGTTTCTTTTTTTATTGGCTCACCCGTCCACAGGCGTCAAAACGCAATGAAAACGTTTTCACGCGCTGAAAAGCACATTATTTTTACACAAATGTAGCAAGAGGTAATTATAGTTTAACAATAGGAGTCAATAATTTAACGCAGCGGTGAAACAATTCATCGCAAAGATCCATGCTGTTATATCTGAGATTCCTATTACTGTTGCTACTCCTTCTCCCGATTTGGTCTCAGGATCAAACTTCGTTGAAATAACCGCATAAACAGGGACTGCACTGCAGCTCTATTGTTAACGTGCGGTAAATAAAAAAGAAAGGCAGTTTATGTTAGATCGAGGTCAGCAATGTTTGGATTAGATGCGTTCCACCTGGCGAGGATACAGTTCGCGTTTACCGTTTCCTTCCATATTATCTTCCCGGCTATCACCATCGGGCTCGCCAGCTTCCTGGCGGTGCTGGAAGGTCTGTGGCTGAAAACGAAAAACGAAGATTATCGCGACCTGTACCACTTCTGGTCGAAAATCTTCGCCGTCAACTTTGGTATGGGCGTGGTGTCCGGCCTGGTGATGGCGTATCAGTTCGGCACCAACTGGAGCGGCTTCTCGCAGTTTGCGGGCAGCATCACCGGTCCGCTGCTGACCTACGAAGTGCTTACCGCATTCTTCCTGGAAGCCGGCTTCCTGGGCGTGATGCTGTTTGGCTGGAACCGCGTGGGGCCGGGCCTGCACTTCTTCGCGACCTGCATGGTAGCGCTGGGCACCATCATCTCTACTTTCTGGATCCTCGCCTCTAACAGCTGGATGCAGACGCCGCAGGGCTATGCCATTCAGGATGGGCTGGTGGTGCCGGTAGACTGGTTTAAGATTGTCTTTAACCCGTCCTTCCCGTTCCGCCTGCTGCATATGTCCACCGCGGCTTTCCTGGCGAGCGCCTTCTTTGTTGGCTCTTCCGCTGCCTGGCATTTGCTGCGCAAAAACGACACGCCGGCAATTCGCAAAATGCTCTCTATGGCATTGTGGATGGCGCTGATCGTATCGCCAATCCAGGCGGTGCTGGGCGATGCCCACGGTTTGAATACGCTTGAGCATCAGCCGGCGAAAATCGCGGCGATTGAAGGCCACTGGGAAAACCCGCCGGGCGAACCTACCCCGCTGATCCTGTTCGGTATCCCGGATATGGAGCAGGAAAAAACCAAATACGCGCTGGAAATTCCTTACCTGGGCAGCCTGATCCTGACGCACAGCCTGGACAAGCAGGTGCCGGCGCTGAAGACCTTCCCGAAAGAGGATCGTCCTGACTCGCTGATCGTGTTCTGGTCATTCCGCGTGATGGCCGGCCTGGGCATGCTGATGATTACCCTGGGCGTGGTCAGCCTGTGGCTGCGTTATCGCAAACGCCTGTACACCTCGCGTCCTTTCCTGTGGTTCGCGCTGCTGATGGGCCCTTCCGGTCTGATCGCGCTGCTGGCGGGTTGGTTCACCACCGAGATTGGTCGTCAGCCGTGGGTGGTTTATGGCCTGCTGCGTACCAAAGACGCGGTATCGGCGCACGGCGAGATGCATATGAGCATCAGCCTGCTCGCCTTTATCCTGGTCTATATGTCGGTGTTCGGCGTGGGCTATATCTACCTGTTTAACCTGATCAAAAAAGGACCGAAACAGGGCGAAGGCCACGATGAACCTGAAGGCGGCCCTGGCACACGTCATACTCAGGCGCGTCCTCTGTCTGCCGTGAAAGAAAAGTTAAACGCGCCGGAAAAGGATAAATAACGTGGGCATTGATACTTCTATTATCTGGTTCACCATCATCGTCTTCTCGACGCTGATGTACATCGTGATGGACGGATTCGATCTGGGTATCGGTATTCTGTTTCCGTTCAATAAAGATGCCGCCGAGCGCGACATGATGGTCAATACCGTCGCGCCAGTGTGGGACGGCAACGAAACCTGGCTGGTACTGGGCGGCGCGGCGCTGTATGGCGCCTTCCCGCTGGCCTATGCGGTGATCCTGGATGCGCTTTCCGTGCCGCTGACCCTGATGCTGATTGGTCTGATCTTCCGCGGCGTGGCGTTTGAGTTCCGCTTTAAGGCAACCGAAGTGCACCGTCCGTTCTGGGACAAGTCCTTTATCGTGGGCTCGTTCCTGGCGACCTTCAGCCAGGGCGTGGTGCTGGGCACCTTTATCAACGGTTTTGAAGTAACTAACCGTGCCTACAGCGGCCCTGAGCTGCTGTGGCTGACGCCATTCTCGCTGTTCTGTGGTCTGGGTCTGGTCGTGGCGTACGCGCTGCTGGGCAGCACCTGGCTGATTATGAAAACCGAGAACGAGCTGCATCGCAAAATGACCGCGATCACTAAGCCCCTGCTGCTGGTGCTGCTGGCGATTATCGCTATCGTCAGCGTCTGGACGCCGCTGGAGCACGCCGACATTATGCATCGTTGGTTTACGCTGCCTAACCTGTTCTGGTTCCTGCCGGTACCGGTACTGGTGCTGCTGGCTTCCATCGCGCTGTTGCGCGCGCTGAAGCGTCATGCGCACTACTCGCCGTTCCTGCTGACGCTGGCGCTGGTTTTCCTGGGCTTTACCGGTCTGGGCATCAGCGTGTGGCCAAACATTATTCCGCCACACATCACCATCTGGATGGCGGCGTCGCCACCGCAGAGCCAGGGCTTTATGCTGGTTGGCGGGCTGCTGATTATCCCGGTTATTCTGTTCTACACCTTCTGGAGCTACTACGTGTTCCGCGGGAAGATCAAACCGGACGAGCATTACCATTAATTACGGCTTATCGGAGGATAGTATGGTTGAAACTCAGCAGGCGCCTAAGCTTCCGGTGTGGAAACGCATCCTGTGGCTGGCCGTCATTTATGCAGGCAGCGTGCTGGCGCTTGGCGTTGTCGCGACACTGTTTCGCTTTATGATGACCGCAGCTGGCATGAAGTCTCACTGATACTCTGATTGCCGGTTGTTTGAAAGCCCACGTCCGCGTGGGCTTTTTTTATGCCTGGCGTACTTAAAGCGCGTAAGGCCAGGAACTATCCGAGCCTTTTACCGCTTTTTCTTTACATCATTCATAAATTTACACATAACCGCAGCGGCAAGCCTTCACTGATGGTCTATGCTTTAATTTCTCATGAGGAAATCATGTCATCAAGAAGGAGGCACTATGAGTCTACTAGATAAAGCTAACGATAAAGCCGAAGAAGCGCTGGGCAAAGGCCAGGAGCAGTTTGGTAAGGCCGCCGAGTCTCCGGAGCATGAGTTCAAAGGCAAGGTTCGTCAGGGCGCAGCCAAAGCTTCTTATGCCGTTGACGATGCGCTGGACTGCGTGAAGACCAAAACGCAGGATTCCCCTTTCGTTTCGCTGGCGATTGCCGCGGGCGTGGGCTTCCTTGCCGCGAAGATTTTCGGTCGCCGCTAGTCGCGTAACGTTACTGCATCAGGGCCGGTTATCCGGCCCTTTTTTTTGCCCGTCATTCGTCGTTTCGTCCGTTTTTCCCCCGCCCTCGCCCGCACAGGCCCTGCAAACCGTGATCCATGCCGCTTTTTTGGCAAAACCCGGACTTATTCAGCACTATTTATAACAATAAAATTCCGAATTAGTGCTTTCATTCTGCCGCACAGGCCATCGCTCCCGCCTTTAGTCAGCCGTTTCCTCCTTACAGTACGCATTGTGCCGGAGATAATGCTGATAAAAGCATGATGGCCGCGACCGCGTTTCCGCTTGTGGAAGCGCAGCGCTATCACTAAAACAGGGTTTCCCAATATGAAAAGCGAATCCACCTTGAAAAGAACAGTGGCGTTCTGTGGTGTTGGATTACTGCTGGCCTCCGGCCAGGCGTTGGCGGACTACGCGCCGCTCAGCATCGACTCGCCTTACGCCTTTGGCGACTGGGGCGGCAACCGTAGCCAGCTTGAGCAGGACGGCGTGCAGTTTCAGGTGAACTACACCATGGAATCCGCCAGCAATTTCTCCGGCGGCTATAACCAGTCCACGTCGGCACGCTATACCGATCAGTGGGGCTTCGGCACCACGCTGGACCTGGAAAAACTGCTGAACTGGACCGATACCCAATTTCAGGCAACCATCACCAGCCGTAACGGCCAGAACCTGACGGATTATATCAACGATCCGCGCTCCGGCGGCCTGTCATCGGTGCAGGAAGTCTGGGGACGTGGACAAACCTGGCGTCTGACGCAGTTCTGGATCAACAAAGGCTTCTTTGACCACACGGTGGAAGTGAAAGCGGGTCGCGTAACCGTGGGTGAAGACTTCGACAGCTGGCCAAGCAAGTTCCAGAACCTGGCGTTCGGCGGCGGTCAGGCGGGCAACTGGCGTGGCGATCGCTGGTATAACTGGCCGGTTTCCCAGTGGGGCGGCCGCGTGAAGTTCAACTTTACGCCGGAAGTCTTCCTGCAGGTCGGCTTCTATAACCAGACGCCTTCCAACTACGACACCGGCAACGGCTTCCGCCTTGACGGCAGCCCTACCGAAGGCAATCTGGTACCGATCGAGCTGGGCTGGCAGCCGACGCTGGGCGCGGATAAGCTGCAGGGCAACTACCGCGCGGGCTTCTACTACTCTTCGGTAAAAGGCGACAACTACAGCTCTTACAGCAACGGTCAATACGGCGAGGATAACCACTCTTACGGCGGCTACCTGCTGTTACAACAGCAGCTGTTCGCGATGGGCGGCGATAACAAGCGCGGCCTGAGCATTGTGGCCCAGGGCGTAATGAACGATCACAAGACCTCGAAAACCGACAATTACCAGTCGCTGGCGCTGGTCTGGACCGGGCCGTTTGACTCCCGTACGGAAGATGAAATCGGTATCGGCGCGGCGCGTATTCACGTCAATGACGACTACAGCAAAATGCTGCGTCAGACCAACCGGGAAAACGGCGTGAACGATTACGATAATCCAACTTATCTGCCGATCCAGAGCGGTTCGGAATATAACTACGAGATTTATTACAACGCGCACGTCACTAACTGGATGAACCTGCGTCCTAACCTGCAATACGTTGCATCGCCGGGTGCAGTCAGTGAAGTGAAAGATGCCTTTGTTGGCGGCATTACCGCTACCATCAACTTCTGATGGTGTTCAGGCGGGCTTTACGGCCCGCTTTTTTTCCCCGCAATGCCTCTTCCCTTACGTTATCAATCCACACAAACGCCGTCGTTTACTGCTGCGCATAGCTGAGGGTGACGGGCGCATCAGGCAATTTAGTAAAGCGGGTAATAATCTGGTGGAAATCGGCGGTGGGATCCAGCTTGCTGAACGCCTGTGGATAAAGATCGCGCGCCAGAATTTCCATCCCGATAATGTTATACGGGTGATTGTAGAAATGATGGTAAATCCCGTACACCCTGCCCTGCTGCACCGGCGTAATCTGCTGAAGTCCGCTGCGGTTGACCAGCGTGGTAAAGGTCGTTTTTACCTCCTGCGGCAACACGTTATAGCCAAACGGCAGCACGTTTTTATTCGGCCGTTTCGAGCCTGTCATAATATAAACGTCTGGTTTCATGGCGATAATTTTCTCCAGCGCGACAAAGCCTGAAGCCCCGGGCAGCAGCGCCGAGCCGATGTTTTTACCGCCAACGGCTTCTACCAGACCGCCCCAGCCGTTATGGCCGTGCGTAAAGCAGCAGCTGTCCGAGTTGCCCGCTATCGGTTCAATAAAGACCGTAGGTTTTTTAGCGATCTGCCCAATGGTTTGCTGCATGGCATCAAAACGCTGGTGATAAAAATCCGTATAAGCCTTCGCGCGCGGCTCCTGGTTCAGCACCTTGCCCAGCAGCGTGATGCTGTTGGCAGTGTTCTGCGCCGGGTGCAGTTCATAATCGATAAACATGACCGGGATATGCAGGCGCTGCAGCGTATCCAACACGCCAGTTTGCTTTAATGCCGCTTTGGCGCGCAGCTGAGCGATCATCAGATCCGGCTGCTGCGCCACCACGCTTTCCAGATTCACCTGTCCCTGGTCATTAAAGCCCATATCAATGATCTTAGCTGCTTCCGGCCAGGTTTTACTGAGCAGTGCCCAGGTCTGCGGATCCTGCTTTTTCGGCAAATTATTCCAGGCTACGACGCGATGAAAAGGGTTCTCCCGATCAAGCAAGGCCAGCGCCATGATGTCACGACCGTCCTGCAGGATGACATGCTGCGGTTCTTTGGCCAGGGTGATTTTTTGATTATCCATATCGGTAATCTGTAGCGGATAGGTAGTCGCGGCGGCGCCCGCAGACACAGCCAGGGAAGCCAGTAACAGCCAGCGGCGGATCATTGCATCTCTCCTTTAAAAATAAGCGAGGCTGACTATACCGATAATCATTCTGCATTGCTTCTCTTTCGGCGGCGCTCCTGTTGGGCAGGCTCTGCGCCCTGTCGCCAACCTATAAAAAAAGGGCAGCCCGAAGGCCACCCTTGTTATTCGTCAGAAGCCAGCGGCTTCGGACTTATTTTTTCGCATCGTCCGGCAGCGCATAGGCAACGATATAGTCGCCCAGCTTGGTGCCGAAGGAGCCGTGACCACCTGCCGCGATCAGCACGTACTGCTTGCCGTTCACTTCATAGGTCATTGGGGTTGCCTGGCCGCCAGCTGGCAGACGCGCTTCCCACAGTTTTTCGCCGTTGGTGACGTTGAACGCACGCAGATAGTTATCCGCCGTTGCGCCGATAAACATCACGTTACCCGCCGTAGAGATTGGGCCGCCCAGCATAGGCATACCCATTTTGAACGGCAGCGGCACCGGCGAGCTGTCACGAACGGTACCGATGCGTTTTTTCCACACGATATCGTTGGTTTTCAGGTCAACCGCAGAGATGTAGCCCCATGCTGGCTGCTTACAAGGGAAGCCCAGCGGAGACAGGAACGGGTTCAGGGTCACGCCGTACGGCACGCCGTACTGCGGCTGAACGCCAGTCTCGCTGCCGCTACCGCCTTTGTCGTTCTCATCCGGCCACATTGGGTTATTTGGACCACGTGGGATCAGACGGGAAACGAACGGCAGCGCCATTGGGTTGGTAATGGCAATCTGACGATCGGTATTAACTGAAATACCGCCCCACTCGAACATGCCCAGGTTACCCGGGAATACCAGGGTGCCCTGCTCTGACGGTGGCGTGAACGGGCCTTCATAACGCAGGCTGTGGAACATCACGCGGCAGATCAGCTGATCGTAAATCGTCGCGCCCCACATGTCCGCGCCGGACAGCTTGTCTTTTGGACGGTAGGTCAGCTCAGAGAAGTGCTGAGTAGGAGACAGACGGTCGCCTTTTGCCGGGCCCTGAGGCACTGGCGTTTCTGGCGCAGGAACGACTTCTTTACCGCTACGACGATCCAGAACGAAGATATCGCCGGTTTTGGTTGGTACATAGATAACCGGAACGGTGCTGCCGTCTTTAACGGTAATGTCCGCCAGCGTCGGCTGGGCCGGCACATCCATATCCCACAGATCGTGGTGAACGGTCTGGTAGAACCAGGCCACTTTACCGGTGGTCGCATTCAGCGCCAGCATACCCGTCGCGTAACGCTCCATTTCTGGCGTGCGGTTACCGCCCCAGATATCCGGCGTAGCTACGCCAATTGGCAGGTAAACCAGATCCAGTTTGGCATCGTAAGCAGCAGGCGCCCACGAGTTAGGTGAGTTAGCCACATAGTGCTGCTCGCCTTCCGGCACCACGTTCGGATCTTTCGCGCCCGGATCGAATGCCCACAGCAGTTTACCCGTGTTGACATCGAAACCACGCACCACGCCAGAAGGCTCTTTGGTGGAGTAGTTATCGGTTACCGCACCGGCCACAACGATAGTGGTATCGGTAACGATTGGCGGAGAAGTCGGTTCGTAAGCACCAGCGCGCGCGTTAGGCATGTTCTGCTGCAGGTTCAGCTTGCCGTTTTCACCGAATTCCGGGCACAGCGCGCCGGTTTCCGCATCCAGTGCGTACAGGTGACCATCGTTCACCGGCAGGATAATGCGACGTGCGCACAGCGCAGGCTTGCCGCCAGCCGGCACATCGGCCGCCGCCGGGGTTTCATGATAGGAAACGCCACGGCAGGTTACGTGCTGGAAGGAAGGATCGGTTTTCAGCTGCGGATCGAATTTCCACTTCTCTTTACCGGTAGCCGCATCCAGCGCAAACAGGATCTGGTGAGGCGTACACAGGTACAGGGAATCACCGATTTTAATCGGGGTGACTTCGTCAGTCATTTCGCCCGGATCGGTTGGGCGCTTCATATCGCCGGTACGGAAGGTCCACGCTTCTTTCAGCTGGCCAACGTTTTTATCGTTGATCTGCGTCAGCGGCGAATAGCGAGTGCCGGCCTGGGTACGACCGTAAGCAGGCCAGTCGCCGGCAGCGATGCCGTCAGCCGATTTTTCAGCGTTCGCGGCCTGTTCCGTGCTGAGCGAGCCGTTGATTTCCTGCGGATCGTTGAACACCGCGTAAGCCAGGGCGATAACCGTAACCACCAGCACCGCGCTCAGCGCGCCGCGTGCCGCTTTGCCCTGAGACAATCCACGGTAAACGAAAGGCAGCACCAGCCACAGGCCGAGGAAGAAGGTCACGTCCAGACGCGGCGTCAGCGCCCAGAAGTCTGAGCCTACTTCCCACAACGACCAGATAAGCGTTGCCAGCAGGAATACCGCATACAGCATCAGCGCTGAAGAACGGCGACGGAACAGCAGCCAGGCAACAACCAGTTCAACCACACCCGCGATGATGTAGTAGAACGAGCCGCCGAGTTTGGCCAGCCAGATACCGCCAATCAGCAGGTATAACCCGCTGAGTGCGGCAAATACAGCCGTAAGGATCACGAGAGTCCGTGATAACGGTGCTTTACTTTGCATAGTATGGACCTTACCAAAATTTAACGTCTTCGATTAGGCAGCAGCCCAATCGTAAAAAAACACCCGGTTACATACAGCTTATCCATCCCGGTGCTTTGAACCTGCCGCCAGGCTTACGCCCGACGGCAGGCTGTTCTGGATTAGAGTTTACATAAAGGTATAAGTGAGCGTTGCGCCGACGCCGTAATTCCGTCCCGGCGCCGGTTCGTAGTAGCGTCCGTTGCCTTCGTTAACGATGACCGATCCGACGTACTCTTTGTCAAACAGGTTATCGACGCGGGCAAAGGTATCGAGCGACCACTTATCCCAGTTAAAACGATAGCCGCTATTCAGGCTGGCAACGGTATAGGATGGCGCCTTAGCGTCATTTTCATCGTCGGCCTGAATGCTGCCCATATAGCGGACTTCCGCGCCCGCGTGCCAGCCCTCTTCCGGCAGCCAGCCTAAAGAAGCGTAGCCCATATTCTTCGCCACACCCGGCAGGCGATTGCCGGAAGGCGTACAGCTGCCGACGCTATCGCAGGTTTCGTTGCGGTAGGTAGCGTCCAGCAGCGTCCAGGCCATTTTCAGCTGCCAGTTTTCGGCGAACTGTTGATCGAGCGCCAGCTCCAGGCCGCGACGCCGGGTTTTACCCGCGTTTTTATACACGGAGCGGCCGTTGCTGCTTTGCGCCACCACCAGCTCGTTATCGGTATTGGTCTGGAACAGCGCGGCGGTAAATAAACCGTAGCCGATACGGGTTTTGCTGCCCAGCTCGAAGGTGTCGCTGGTTGACGGCTTCAGGCCCAGGTTCAGCCCGGTCTGGCTGCCGCTGATGGAGCGGTAGGAAAGCTCGTTAATCGTCGGCGTTTCAAAACCGCGACCGGCAGAGAAGTAAAGATTGGAGGCGTCGGTCAGCGCATAATTCAGCGAGCCCATCGGCAACAGCTTGTGATAGCGCTTGCTGCCGCTGTCGTCACCGTTGCCGGCGGTCATATAATAGTCGGTGGAATCAAAGCTGACGGTGCTGTAGCGCAGCCCGGCATCCAGCGTCCATTTTGGGGTCAGGTTCCAGCTGGTTTGCAGATAAGGATCGAGATTCCACATCACGTTCTTTTCGTTGCGGCGCTGGCTGCCCTTTTCGCCCAACAGCGTGCTGCCGTTATCGATACGGTAATTTTCAAATCCCTGACGACGTTCGGTCAGGGTTTCATAGTCCAGGCCGCCGATCAGGCTGAACGGCACGGAACCGAGCCGATCGTCGTGCTGCCAGCGCGTATCCACGCCGGAATATTTACGCTCCAGCACGATCACGCCGCCCGGATAAGCCGGGTTTTTCTGTACGGCGACGGGGATCGACTGATACTGCGTGGTGTGACGCTCGCCGTGCCAGGCCGTCAGCGTAAGCCGATCGTTATCGCTCATTTCGCGCTGATAGCGCAGGCCCAGCTGGGTCTGGTCAAGACTCTTGCGAGTATTGTAGGCCTCACCGCGCGGCGACTGGCGAGGGTTCGCTTTCCACTCGTCGCGGGTCAGGCCGCCCGGATCGTTGGCATCCACCGAAACGCTGTTAAACATCAGCGTCAGCGTGCTGACATCATCGATACGCACGCCGAATTTGCCGTTGCCCAGGCTTTTTTGCGTGCCGCTCTGGTCGCGGAAACCGTGCGTGGTGAAACGCGACCCGGAAATCATATAGTTTACGTCGCCCGCATGCGTACCGTCGCCGGTGGCGCCGCTCGCTTTAACGCTGTTGCGCCAGCTACCGTAGCTGCCGTAATAAGTGCCTGCGGTTAAGGTGGTCGGCTGGCTGCCGGTTTCGCTGTCGATATTTACCACGCCGCCGGAAGCGTTGCCGTAAAGGGCGGAGTAAGGGCCGCGCAGCACTTCAACCTTATCAACCGAATTGATATCTATATTAGACGTCTGGCCCTGCCCGTCCGGCATGGTGGACGGGATGCCGTCAACATAGACGCGCACGCCGCGCACGCCGTACATGGAACGGCTGCCAAAGCCGCGAACGGAGAGCTGGAGATCCTGTGCGTAGTTCTGTCGATTCTGAATTTGCAGGCCGGGCACGCTGCCCAGCGTTTCTGACAGATTCACCTGTGGCGCGCTGTTGCGCAGCTGCTGACCGCTGACCACGCTGACGGCGGCTGGCGTATCCAGTTCAGAAAGCCCGCTGCGCTGTTTGATGACCATCAGCGAGCTCTCCGGCGTGGAGGCGGCATCCTTCTGCGCGGCGGCAGACTGTGCATGGCTGGTCGCAGGCTGAAGCAGGACCAGCGGCGTCAATAAAAGAGCAGATTTTCTATTCACAGGATTGGTTCGGTTGATCAATTCGTTGCCAGAATGCGTGCAGCCTGACGCCCGATAAAGCTTCTCTGCTGTCGATAAAATCGCCAGCGCAGAAAAAGTATACAAGCTGTTTTGAAACTTGCCTGCTAATCCCCTGCAAAATAAGGGTAATTGCGCTTTCCGCCCGTGCAAACGCCTGTGCGCAGGCTGAGAATAAGATGAAAGTATCAAAAACGTCCGGATTGTAGCACTCAATAACCTGTTTGCAACCGTTGTTAAAGATTTGGCTGAACTGATTCAGCAATAAGCCACAAAATGATAATAGGTTCGTTACATCCCCGCGCGGCGCGGCTTGACCCCGCTTTTTGTGCGGTTTTGCGCTTTTACAGGGCGGATCCAGAGCGAAGGCTATACTTAGGCCATTATCCGTTGTTAAGGGAATATCATGCGCTGGCTGGATCCACTAAAACTCTCCGACCTTTTCCCCACGACGGCTTTACTGATTGCGGCCCCGCTGCTGCTGTCTGCCTGTTCCTCCGGCAATAGCGGTATGGTTTGCGAAGGTAAAGTCGAAACGCTGAGCGGCCAGGTTCTGGGCAATACCGAAGGTAAAATTATCGACCGCTTTACCTCTTTTCACGTCACTATGGACAAGCTGAAGCTGGAAAGCGGCGAGCTTTACTCCAGTAACCCGCAGCAATATATTCCTTCTGCCGTGACCAGAGAGGGCTGGCTGGCGCAGCGGCTTTCCGATACCCGCTTTAGCGTGATCAACGCGCAGCAGGACAGGATGATTACCTTCAGCTGCCCTGCGCGCGCCATCTGAGTGCGCAAACCTGTTTTTATTTTAAGTGCCGAGGGACAGAAATGATCGTCAGTCAGATAGCAAACCGACAAACCTTTTTTGGCCGTGGCAGCCTGAACAAGCTGGTGCCATTGCTAAGCGAAGATCCGCAGCCGACGCTGCTGTTTTGCGCCAACTCATTTTTACAGAGCGAAGCCTGGCAAAAAATAAAAGCCGAGCTGGAGCCGCTGCTGATCGGGATTGAAGTGGTGCGCCACGAAGCATCGCCTGAAGAAATCGACGGCTGGGTGGCACGCTGGCGCGAGCGGGCCGCGCGCGTGGTGGCAATTGGCGGCGGCAGCGTGCTGGACGCCGCTAAAGCCTTTGCCGCCGTAAGTCAGCATCCGTTAAATACTCTGCGCTATCTGGAAAAGGTGGGCGATACGCCGATAAGCGGCAACACGCTGCCCGTGATTGCGGTACCAACCACGGCCGGAACCGGCAGCGAGGCGACGCAAAACGCGGTGGTAACAGATAAAGCCGACATCAAAGTGAAGGCTTCGCTGCGTCACGCCCATTTTGTGCCGCACGTTGCGATCCTCGATCCCGATCTGCTGCGCGGCGCGCCAGACCACGTGCTGGCCTGCTGCGCTATCGACGCTTTCACCCATCTTTTTGAAGCTTATCTGTCTGCCAAAGGCAATCTGTTCAGCCGTCATGCTGCCCTTAGCGGCCTGCGCGCTTTTCTCAGCGCGTGGCCTTATCTGAACGACCCTGGCGAACAGGGCGATTTAGCCCGCGAACAGATGATGATTGCTTCCTGGCAGGGCGGGCTGAGCCTGAGCATGGCCGGGCTGGGCGTAATCCACGGTATTGCAGGCGAGCTGGGCGCGATTAAAGACTATCACCACGGCGAAGTGTGCGGGCGTCTGCTGCTGCCGTTCTTACAGCTGCTGAACGACAGTGAAAATGCGCAACAGCAAAAGCTGATGGACGAGCTGGCCGTCGCGCTTTTCCCCGGTTTTACGCTGCCGCCCGCGCGTATGCTGGCCTCATGGCTACAGGATAAAGCCATCACGCCTTTCTGGCAGGATCCGCCGCCGCTCACGCAGGCCGAGGCCGACTGGATCCTGACACGCGCCAACAGCAAGAACGCGTTGATCGAGTACAGCGAGGCGCAGCTGCGCTTTATGCTGGAGCAGGCGTTCCATATCGCCTGATATTTGCCGTAATCCCGCTTTACCGCCGCGCCCGACAGAAGCGGCGAACTTTGCCTCACCTTTTGCGACAACAGGCTTTACCGCCGTGCCTGACAGAAGCGGCGAACTTTGCCTTACCTTTTACGACAACAGGCTTTACCGCCGCGCCCGACAGAAGCGGCAAACTTTGCCTTACCTTTTGCGACAACAGGCTTTACCGCCGCGCCCGACAGAAGCGGCGAAGCCTGTCAGCTTTCTGCCAGCAAAGCGTAAATTAACCGTTAAACCTCTGCTTCTTAAGAATAATGATATTGTTAAGCGCCCGCCTGCCCCCCAGATTAACGCCATCGACCAGAAAAAATCAGACCTGCAAGGAAATGAAAATGAAAAAGTCAGGCGCTATTGCCCTCTCCGCGCTTTTATTCGCCACCAGCCTGAGCGCGTTTGCCGAGGGGCCATGGCAGGACGGCCAGCCGCCGGTTAAGCATGAGCAGCAGCACAGCAATCCATCGCACGGCAATTCACAACCAGAACAGCACCGCGACCCCCGGCACAACGCGCATCCGGCAGAGCGCCGTCAGGCAGCGCATCCGGAATTCCGCAAGGGCCGCCCGCTGCCGGAAAAATATCGCGGCGAAGGCTATCAGGTAAATGACTGGCATAAACGCGGCCTGAAAGCGCCACCGGCGGGCCATCGCTGGCAGAACATTGATGGTAACTATGTGCTGATTGCCATCGCGACCGGCGCAATCGTCTCGGTGATCGCGCATCACTAACGGCAGTTAATCTGCCTTACCAGACCGATCGGGGGGCTGTCCTTTTTGAGCAGCCCTTTTTTATCCCTGTTGAGATGGTCAGGAAAACAGGGGCATTCATTTAAAAAATCAGCCTGGCCACGCCCAGCCCAACGCCCAGCACCACAAACAGCGCGGCGATTAGCCAGATGGTTTGCGTGTTGAGCGAGGAATGTAGCTCTTTTCTGACGCTTTCTATATCGACTTTCGTGGCGTAGTTCGCTTTGATAACGGCAACGTCAATCAGCAGCGTCTCGACCTTTCCTTCCAGTAGCTTCATCTTTTGCTCCATTTTTTTCTCCCTTTAGCCTAAGCCAGCCTTGATGCGATCATAGGATATGAACAAAAAAACACCAGCGTTTTTTTGCGAGGAAAATGCGGCAATCCTCTGAAATATTGATGAAAATTACTGCAACAAAGAAAAAGAATTTCATTAGTCGGAGAGCGGATAGCGGGATTTGGGCAGAGGTCTGCTTTGGTGAAAGGGGCAAAAAAGCCAACGGGTGAAGTGCGTGAAATGCGTGAAATGCGTGAAATGCGTGAAATGCGTGAAATGCGTGAAATGCGTGAAATGCGTGAAATGCGTGAAA
>NZ_JBLFFM010000002.1:491030-674189 GCF_051400835.1 Erwinia artemisiae
TGAAATGCGTGAAATGCGTGAAATGCGTGAAATGCGTGAAATGCGTGAAATGCGTGAAATGCGTGAAATGCGTGAAATGCGTGAAAATATGCCGACATCCTGCGATGTCGGCAAGTGGCTTTTAGTGAAAAGCGTTGTTCAGCAGAATAGAGGTAATGACGCCTGTCGCAGCGGCAATCAGCACATAGTTACCGTCGATAGAGGCCCAGCGCTCGCCGCGCGGTGGCTCGTGCAGGCCGCGAGCATGCCAGTCGTTTACCCGGTAATCGTTACCCCGGAAGCGAGGCGGCAACGGCTGGCCGCGATGGAATTCATGCCCCTGCCAGGCAAAACGGTCGCGCTCTTCAAAATGGCGATCGGGGCCATGACCTCTGTGACTATCGAAATCGGGGCCGCGATCCGGGCCACGTCCAGGCCTGTCACGATCGCCCGGGCCGCCGTGTCCTTCATGTCCGCCCTGATGATGCCACGCCTGTCCCGGAGGGCCGTCGGCCTGCGTAACGGTTGAAAAGAGCGAGCTTGCTGAAAATACGGCAATCAACAGCGCCAGGGTCGTTTTTTTCATGGTTATATCCTCGATTTGCTCACGGCTTTTGTCGCACCGTTGAACGACACTATCGTCTAACCCTGGCCTTAAAAATATCGCTAACTGTCTTAAAACCTCTTTAATTACCGTACTTTACCTCGCCCTGACCCTTTCTTAACACTGTGAATGAATTGTGGATCCGCTGCCCGGCAATAATTTGCGTTAAGTCAGGCGGCGCGGTGATTTTCGGCCAGAAATTCGCCGACTTCGTCTGCCTGCACGATAAACGCATTCAGCGCTGCGCTAAAGCCTGTGGCATCCAGAGAGGCCAGCGGCTGTTGGCTGCAAAGCCGCAGAACGTCGTCGCCATCCATCGCCAGCCAGCAGCCGCGCATCGCATTCATCTCAAAATTCAGCGCCAATAGCGTGCGCAAGTGACTTTCCGCAGCGCTTTGCAGATCCTCCAGCCTGCGGTGGAAAATCACGCAGTCGCTGTCCGGCGGCAGTTCGATAATGGCAACCTCGTGCCGGTTGCGCATCAGCGCGCACACGCCGTTTTTCAGGCCCAGGCTAAGATTGAGGCGGCGGCCATACCCGGCCAGGAAGTGATTAAGCTGCTCTGTTGCGTTCATGCCTGTCTCCGTTAGCTTTTAAGCACAAAGTGTTGTTCCTGCCCCTGGCGCAGCGCGCCGGCAAGTTCCGTCGTGGCTTTGGCGATACGCCCTTCCAGCGCATAATTGACCGGTTTATCCTGATCTTCGCCGTAGCTGAAGTTGATTTTCCCCAGGTTACGCTTCATGGAAACCGAAGCGCTGTTGGCGCCGCCAAGCAGAAAAGCGGGCGTGGCGAAGCCGTCCGTTTTTACCTGCGACTTGGTGAAGGCGATGGATTTAAGCCGCAGATTATCGCGGTTGGTCAGCTCGGCCTGCATCTCTTCCGGGCTGTTGCCCTGCTCCAGCCAGCGCTGCTCTAATCTCTCCCGTACCTCGTCCTTCAGCTCCAGCGTGACGGTCGCCTCGGTGCTGACGTTGTCCTGTAGCGCTGCAATCAGGGTTTGCAGCTGGTGGTCGTCCTTCATCAGCTCGCGCATTTTGTTGGCGTTGCTGGCATTCAGGCTGCCGTCGAGCAGATGCGAAAGCTGATGCCACAGCCCGTTGCTGTCGACCTTGCTCAGGTTGGCGTAGGTTGTCTGATATTCGCCGCCCTGCAACAGTTTTTGACCCCGCTCCGCCGCGCTTTGCTGACGCAGATGCTTATCAAGATCGCGCAGTGCGGCCTGCTGTTCGTTGCTTTTTTCGCGCAGATCGCGCGGCGAAAAATGCGCGTCCAGCTTGTCCAGCTTCTGCCTGGGCGTCAGCGGCGTTTCATCGTCTTTATCCTTCAGCGACGCGATAAGCGCCGCCGTAGCCGGATCGCTGAATTTTTTCCCCAGCGTTTCGGTCAGCTTGTCGATATGCACTTCCGCCAGCGGCCGGGCCGTTTTGGTTTCTATCGCCAGGCTCTGCTTTGTCCTGTTATCTATCGAAAGCTGCACGCTGGCGGCCGGCCCGGCGAACATCGGCGTCCGTCCCGTTTCGCCCTTAATCAGCACGCCGGTCGGCAACGCAAAGTTCACGCCCACGCTGGCTTTGTTCAGACCGCGCGGACGGTTATTGCTGCGGCTGATGGCGCTGCTGCTTTCTTTGGTGGTGGCGCCTCTTTCCCGTGTGCCGGAAAGCACGTTAACGCCTGCATAAGCGCCGCCGCCCACGCGGAAGCTGGCAGGCGTATCCTTTTCATGTTTGTTGGTCAACGGCACGCCCGCCGAAGCCAGCGCGGCGGCATTCGCGTCCAGGCTGACGTTCAGCACCTCGCCATGCTTCACGCTGTGATTTATTCCACGGTTGAGCAGCGCCAGCGGATCGAGCGTGCCCTGCGTTAGCCCTTCGATAAAAGCGGGCAGTTCCGCTTCGGTAATCTCAAAGCTGACGCTGTTTTGCTTTTTTAGATCCAGCGGCGTGACGGAGAAGACCCCGCCCAGCCGAACGGCAGGTGCCAGATTGCGCTGCTGATCGACGGCGACATCGTGCGCCGGATCTTTCATATAGCCGGTCAGCAGGTTGTAGCCCAGGCCGGTAAAGGCGGTTAACGCGCCGCCGCCGTCGCGCCCGAAGCTGACGGTCACGCCGCCTTCGCCTCGCGTCAGGCTCATGCTGTAGCCGCGATCCAGACTGCCTCTGCCGCCTACGCCCGCAATGACCTGTGAACCCGGCAGCGCGCTGATGGTGGTTGTTGCGCCGTAAGCCCGGCTGAAAGAGAGGCTTTCGCCCTTATCCATGTCCAGCACCGTGGTTTCCAGCCTGCGGGCAAGCAGCTGCTGATCCTCGGCCTGCATCACGGTGCGGGTGGTGACGTTCATCGCGTGGTTCGTTTTGCTGAACGCTTTGGTCATGGATTTGATGGCGTCGTAGTTGGCCTCCAGCCTGTCGTTCCCGGTAAATCCCTGGCCGGTGAGCTGTTTAAGCGGATTATTTTCCCACTCGTCATCCCGCAGCTCGCGGAACTCTCTCCCCAGCGCCTGCAACGCTTTTTCACGGGGTTCTCCCTGTAAATCCAGCGCGCGCGTCAGGCGCGTCGTTAAATCGTGCATTTTGACGTTGGTCAGGCCGTCGAGGATCAGGCGGGATTTCGTCAGCCCCATCGGATCGTGCTTGTCGCGATTTATCCCTGCCGGGATCGCCTCCGTGGGCTTTTGCCAGGAAAGCGTGACGTTGCTCTCGCGCATCGCCGCCAGGGAGAGCTGCGCGTGATTGCCTTTACCGCTGGGATGCAAGGCGTAAAGCTGCTGCAGCTTGTTCAACAGATCGTCGCCCTGGCTGCTGGCCGGATTCAGGCTGCCGGTCAGCTTATCAAGCTGCCTGCCTGCGCCGCTCTGCGCGCCATAATGCTGCTGAAGCAGACCGGCCTGATGCGCGGCGCTGTCTGCCAGCACCGTATTGAATTTTTGCATTTCGCCGAACCAGCCGGGCAAATCTTCCCGCGCGGCCAGCGTTTTCAGCTTCAGGCTGAGCGGCTCTTCCGCCCTGCCTTTTGGCTGACGTTTAAGATGCTGCGTCAGCGCCGCTATCTGCTGCGACTGCTGCTGATAGATCGCCGTCAGGCCCTGACGACCGCCGTGCGCGTGCTGCACAAGATTGCCCAGGTTTTTTAGCGGGCGCGGCGTCTCCAGCGTGGGACGGAATACAAAGGTGCTGAGCCGCGTGCGGAAAGGCGTATGGACTTTGTGTCCGTCGTGACCGGACTGCCCGAAGGTGTTGACCTCGCGCTTGTAGGTAAGACCGGTTTTACTCAATTTGGCATCGCGCGTGGCGGCGCTCAGTCGTTCAAAATGCCGATCGGCCTGATTTTCCGTATCGTGCACGCCCGCAGAAATATCGGCGGAAACCGGATGCCAGTCGTGCTCGTCTCGCGTCAGTACCTGTTTATTATCCCTCTCCAGCAGCAGCGTGCCTTTCTGGTTGCCATAAAATTTAACCGGCAGCGCCTCGGCGGCTTCGCCAAGTTCATCTTTCAGCGGCGCAGGCAGCCGCTCCGCCTGCATGTCGGTAACTTTTCCTTGCTGCCAGCTCTCGGCAGGCAGGCTGAAAACTTTGCCTTTATCGCTCAATATAAACAGGCGGTTTTCCGGGCCAAGCACTATGTCTTTGGCTTTATGCTCAAGCCGATCCTCAGGAAGACGGCTCAGTACCGCACCGGCCTGATTCATCGCCTGGCTCAGCGCCTGACGCGAAAGCGTCTGCGGCAGCCGCTTGTTACGGCGGCTTTCCGTATCAACGTGATGAAAATGGATATCGCCCTGCTCTTCCAGCGTGACGAAACGCCCGTCGTCCAGCGCGCTGGCCGCGACGGTTTTCTGTTTTTTATCCAGACCGGGCATCGCCAGCTCTTCACTGACGCTTTTTTTCACCTGGTGCAGCGCAAAGGTATTCTGCTGAAAATTGATTTTGTTGCTGGCTACGTTGACCTTCAGCCTTTTCAGCTGGTTATCTTTCAGCGCCCAGGCCTGGCCGTCCTGCCCGGCGCGCAGCTGGTCGGCTTTGACCTCTGTCGCTTCCCAGCTGCTGGTTAGCTCGTTAAAGAAGCGCACCTTGCCGTCGTGCAGCGCCAGCTTGCCGTTGGCGCCAATGGAAACGATATCGGTACGGGCCGGCGTGGGTTTTGGCAGGCCTTTCTGGTAATCCATCACCAGGCTGTCGCTGAGGTTCCAGCCGGAGGCCATCTGCGGCCTGTCTGCATGAGGGTTCAGCGCGATAGCGTGCTGCCTGTCCATGCTGTCTTTTACCACCGCATGCAGCTGGCCGTTTTCGCCGCACAGCAGGCTCTGTACGTGAAAGCGGTCGCCGATAGCGTCGGCGATTTGCTGATGCAGCGCGTCGCGCAGGCTCAGGCTTTGCGCGTCGCCAAAATTAAGCTCGTTCGCCTCGCCGGGGCGATTCGCCACCAGCAGACGGCCCTGATGATCGGCGGCGATAACCAGGCTGTCGGTCTGCGCTACCGCCGCCAGCGAAGTTTTAGCCGGTATTGGCTGTAGCGTACGGTGTTGCGCTTCCGGGCTGTCGATGCGCGGCAGCAGCTTAATGCTTTGCTGCTTGCTCTCTTCGCTGGCAAGCAGCACGATTGCCTGACCATCCGCCGCCACAGAGGCGCCGCTGATTTTATCGGCAAAGCGCGCGCTCTGCGTTTGCGTCGATAAATGATGCAGATGGCGATCGTCATGGATCAGATAGAGCGAGTTGTCGCCCTGACGTGACAGCTTCGACTGGTCTTTGTCGTCGCCGAAAAGGTCGACCTTCTGCCAGCCTTCTTCATGCGAAGCCAGCTGATAAAGTTTGTTGTCGCTGAGGCAAAATGCGCGGCCCCCGTCGGGCGTCGCCTGATGATGCACGCCGGTAAGCTGGCTGAGTACGGCGGCATCCGGCAGCTTTATCTCGGCTGCTCGTCCGCCGGGCGCATCGCTACGGCGAATTTGCACGCTGCCGCCGTCCTCGCTGAACGTCAGCTGGTGGTCAACGACCTCTGCCGCTTTACGCCGGGGAAATGCGCTGCCCGGCGTCTCTTCTCTTGCCCAGGCCGGTTTGCTGTGGGCCACGCCGACCAGCGTATCCCGCGATGAGTGCAGCGACAGCAGTTTACCTTCGTCGCTCAGCAACGCGTGCTGCTGGCCGTTTTTATTGGCCGCCACGCTTTGATAGTGCATTTTGGGATGGCCAACGGTCTGCTTAAGCAGCGCGCGCTGAGCGTCACGGCCCGCAGGCGCGGCGATAGCGGCGTTGCGCTTTGCGGTCAGCTGCACGCCCAGCGAGCCTTTCTCCTCCGGCTGATGCGCCAGCCGGTCGGCCAGCGTTGTCATAATCTCCTGCTCCAGCGCGCCTTCGGCCATAGAGGGAATGGCAACGTCCAGCTGGTTTAGCGGGCGCAGCGGATGGCTTTCCGGGTTGGCTATCGTCGCGCGGGCGTGGTTTTTCTTAAACAGCGGAAGATGGCTAAAGGCACGAAAACGTCCCTGGCCGGGCGCACGCGCCGCGCTGCCCTGCTGCAAACCCGCGGTGTCTGGCGGCTCGCTGCTCTGTAGTGTGCCGCCACCGCGCTGGCTGGGCGAAGCGTCCTGCTGCCGGAGCATGTCATGACGGGTTTGCGATGAAGTGGTGCGCTGTGCGCTGCTTGATGCTGATGCGAAAGCTGTTCTGATCCCCGATAGCACGGTATATCTCCTTAGCCGGAACGTCTGATTAGCCGGAACGTCTGATACCTGAGCTAAGTGGCGGAAAATACAGTGGAGTTCCGCTGTCACTGATTATTCATATTGATAAGCGATGCAAACGACGCAGCCTGGCGATCCTTGATAACCGTTTGATATATAGGTTAAAGGCGTAAAGCTGGCTAAATACACAGAAGTGGCCCGCATAACGTTGGATTTTTTTCTGATATAACGGGAAAGGCGGTTCAGGCATAAAAAAGGAGAGGCGTTGCGCCTCTCCTGTTACCGCTAGTGCTTCAGCGTTTCGCGCACTTTTTTCACGTCGTCGGCTTTCACCGCAGCGGCTTTATTGCTCCAGCCCTGACGGATAAAGGTAGCCAGCTGCGCGACCTCCTCGTCGTTCAGGCGGGCAGCAAAGCCCGGCATCGCCAGCGTGGAAGGCGCTTTCGCCGTAGAAGGCTGCTGTGCGCCGGCCAGAATGGTATGGATAAGCCCTGTCGGATCGCCTGCGTTAACGATAGTGGCCTGATCCAGCTGCGGGAAGACGCCAGGCGCGCCCTTGCCCGTCACAAAATGGCAGGCGCCGCAGTTATCCAGATAGAGACGCTCGCCGGTGGTCAGGTTTTTGGCCGCCGTCAGCTTAGCCTCCGTCGCGCTGGCCGCTTTGTCGTCACCGGCAGGCAATGAAGGATTGCCGCCCAGGAACTTCAGATAGGCCGTGATCGCTTTCAGATCTGCCTCGCTCATATAAGAGGTGCTGTGCTCCACCACCGAGGTCATCTCGCCGCCTACCGCAGCCTTATCGTTGCGGCCCGTCGCCAGGTAATCGATGGTTTCCTGCTCCGTCCAGCGCGGTAAGCCGCGCAGCGAAGGCACTTCCCAGTCGTTCAGGCTGCCGCCGGCAAGGAAATCCTTGTCGCCGCTGTCGAGCGCCTTTTCGTTCATGCCCAGTCCGCGAGGCGTGTGGCAGCTGCCGCAGTGGCCCAGGCTTTCGACGATATAGGCGCCGCGATTAACCTCGGCCGAAGCGCCGCCAATCGGCCGGAAAGGCTTATCGGAAGCAAAGGCCCAGTTCCAGAAGCGCATGCCCCAACGCTGGCTGAACGGAAAGCTCAGATCGGTTTCCGGCGGCTGTTCCGCGCTCGGCTTCACGCCCTGCATAAAATAGACGTAAAGCGCGTGCATATCCTCGTCGCTGATTTTAGCGTAATCAGGATAAGGCATAGCCGGATACAGCCGCTTGCCGTCAGGCAGCACGCCTTTACGTACCGCGTCGGAAAACTGCTGTTCGCTGTAATTACCGATGCCATGCTCTTTATCCGGCGTGATATTGGTCGAATAAATGGTGCCCAGGTTTGACTCGATCGCCAGGCCGCCGGAAAAAGCCGGTTTGCCGGGCAGCGAGTGGCAGGCGCTGCAGTCGCCCAGGCGTGAAAGATACTCGCCCTGTTTAATCAGTTCGCCGTTGTCTGCCGGAGCCGCCAGCGCCGAACCTGCACTGAGCAGCACGGCATTGGCGAGTAAAAAATGTTTAATCTTCATCGTCGCTTACGCCTGTACCATTGGACCGGGATTTTTCAGATAGATCTCTTTGATTGCCTGCGCCGCCATCAGCGTCAGCGCGCCGATGGTATCGGTCGGGTTCGCCTGGAAGTTTTGCGGGAAAGCGTTGCCGCCCGGCACAAAGACGTTATGCACATCCCAGCTTTGCAGATACTTGTTCAGCGCCGAGGTTTTAGGGTTATCGCCCATTACTGCACCGCCCACGTTATGGGTCGAGACGTATTTGGTCAGGTCAAAATGCGCGTCCATCGGCAGGAAGCTTTCGCTGTAGCTGTCCGGGTTCAGCTCTTTGGTGATGTTGCTGACCACGCCTTTCAGATACTGCTGCAGCTTCAGCTCATTCTGTTTCCAGTCGAAGGTCATACGCAGCAGCGGATAGCCGTATTCATCCTTGTAGTTCGGATCCAGATCGAGATAGATATCGCGATAGGACTGGCAGGTGGTGGTAATGCTGATTTTCATCGAATGGCCGTACCACTCTTCCAGCCCCTCTTTCCAGCCGGTTCCCCACGACGGCGTGCCTTTTGGCAGCGCGGTGCTGATTGGCGTGCCGGTAGCCTGCGAACTGTGAATTTTCGCGCCGCCGATAAAGCCCAGCGACGGGCCGTCAAAGTTGCCTGGCGAAATATCGTTAATCATCTGGCCGGTAGCGCCAGCCGTAGCGAACGGATTAAAGTTTTTGTCTTTGAAGAACAGCGTGGCGCCGCCGTTGCTCAGGAAAGCGTAGTTACGACCAATCACGCCCTCTTCGGTGATAGGGTTGTAAGGTTGACCGATGCCGGACAGCAGCATCAGGCGGACGTTACAGAACTGGAAGCTGCTCAATACCACGATTTTCGCGGGCTGGAAGCACTCGTTGCCCTGCGCATCGATATAAATCACGCCCTTAGCCGTTTTCTTATCGTCATGCAGCACCACTTTCATCACGTTGGCGTGCACTTCATAAGAGAAGTTATCCATGCGCTTAAGCGCATCCATAACGGCGGTCTGCGGCGAGGCTTTGGAGTAGTTCAGGCACGGATATTTACTGCAGTAACCGCAGTAGTTACAGGGCGCGATCTGGTTGCCGTAAGGGTTGGTCCAGGCACGGGAAACGCAGGCGGACGGGTTAGGGAACGGGTGATAGCCGAGCTTTTTCGCCGCTTTCGCAAACATGCTGGTATTAAGCGTATCTTCCAGAGGCGGCAGCGGGTAAGGCTCTGAGCGCGGCCCTTCAAACGGGTCGCCGCCTTCCAGGATCTGCCCGCGCAGGTTGCCGGTATTGCCGGACTGGCCGCAGATATTTTCAAATTTGGTGTAATACGGCTCGATTTCATCCCAGGTGAACGGGAAATCCATGATGCGCATATCTTCCTGCAGGATGCCTGGCTTGTAGGCCTGATCCGCATAGGTTTTCAGCTTCAGATCGGTTGGCGTTGGACGGATCAGCACCGCCGTCCAGTGCAGGCCGGAACCGCCCACGCCCGTACCTGGCGCAAAAGCGCCCCATTTACGCGTCGGCAGCGCCGTCTGGCTCATGTTGTAACGCACGGTCACCGCCGCTTCCGCCGGGGTCGCCATCACTTTATTACGCACGGCGTAGGCGTATTCATCGGCCGGTTTAGGATAGGCGAACTCTTCATATCCCCGATCGCCGCCGCGTTCCAGCGCGCGCACTTTTAATCCGGCCATCGCCAGCTCGATGCTCATCAGCGAGCCAGCCCAGCCCAGGCCGACGACTACAACGTCGACTTCTTCTTTATTGATTGTTGCCATTTTTAATCCTGCCAGTCTGTAATCAGAGAAAAACTCAGGCTCGCTCGCCTTTAATGCTTATCGGGCCCAGCGGATACGGCACGTTGTGCTGCTTCACCCATTCCATATAGCTGGCGCGCGCGCCGGGGAAGCCGATGGCAATCCAGGCTTTCATCCCTTTATTGCCGCCATACATCGGATCGGAGAGGTAGCCATGCTTGGTATTGGAGAGTAATTCGCTGAAGAATTGCGATCCCTGCAGGGCGCTTTCGCCCAGGTCGGCAAAGACGATCTGGTTTTTCTGCACCTGAGTCAGTACGGCTTCACGATCGGCTATTTCCAGCTCGTGGAACGCCTTCTGATGCTGCTGCTGGCACCAGCTGTTGACCAGCCGAATACCGGTTTGCAGGATTTGCTGCGGACGGAACGGGATTTGATACCCCATGGTGGCCGGCGCATGAGGGTTGAACGGCCCCTGCATATAGATTTCGCTGCCCATATCGCCATGCATTTGCTGATCGATAAAAATCGGCACGTTGGTTTCCAGCGCGCCTGGCGCCTTGCCTTTGCCACCGGCCGGGATCAGGCGATCGCAGGCGGCCATCACGAATTGCCATTCGTCGGCAGAAAAAAAGATGGGTTTATAATCGAGCAGCTCGGGTGCGGCCATTTCAGCAGCCTGCGCCGCCGTTAATCCTTTAAAGACCAGCTCGCCGAGCGGTAATGCTAACAGCGACCCCAGTAAAAACTTGCGCCGGGTAGTTTCTTTTTGTAGCAACATAACATTACGACTCTCACATGATAATAAAATGTAATTTGAGTTAATAGATTTTGTTATCGACCAGAAAAAAAGTAATGTTATGGATAAAATTATTTCTAAATGTAAAAATTAAACTCTAATTATTTTTAGTTAAGCTTTATAACTTTGTTATAAAACTGCAATAGAATTGATACCCGAGTGTTGTGTACAAAAAAAGCGCTTCGCCATTACTTTCCTGCCCGATTAAGGCACTATTTCCTTATAACCGCTTAAAAATAATTCAGATAAGTGATAATGCCCACACTGAACAGACGGGAAAAATTATTCAGTGGTGATGAGAATGAGAATGAATCGATACCACGTTATTGCTTCCGTTCTCCACAGTATTGCTATCGGGTGCGAACCGGGCGTTATAGCGCAGGCGAAATGCGTGCATTTCCTGCGCGTCCGGCTCCAGCTCGCGTAAAAATTTCAGCGCCAGCCGAACGTGTTCACTGGAAAGCTCGGTCGGCAGCCAGGCTTCGCGTAGTACGCCACGCCAGAAAGCGATATTTTCTTCCGATTCATCCACCAGGCAAAGCTGCCAGATTAGCAGCACGCTTGCCGCATTGCTTAAATGCGCCTCGTTATCGCGAGAAAGATAGGCAACAAACTCTTCTCCGGCCGTTCGCCCCATCAGGCTGAGCAATGATTCAACGTAGACCGGATCGATATTCAGCCGCTTCGTCAGCGCGCTGGTCGCGCGGCGGGATCGTGAATTCAGCACGCGAAAGCCAATAATAAAAACCACCACCAAAGTCAGAAGCATCAGCCAGATCATTTTTTTACCGGGAATTGCGGGCACAGGGGGCGTCAGAGTAACAGCAGCAATGTGGCGAGGCAACCGCGTAGAAAAGCTGCCCGCAGGCAGCTTAAGCGCTACTTTTGCCAGCTGGCGCGATGGTCGACGCAGGCCGCGACCGCCAGCCTTAACGCCGCTTCGGGCGTTTCCTCCGCCAGCGGCACGCTCAGCTCGTCTACTTTCGTCCAGACGGCCCAGGACAGCTGCCCGATTTGGTGCTGCAATGAGATATGCACCAGAACCAGCGCGGCGCGTCCGGTTTGATCGGCCAGAATAGCGTATTTGAGAAATTCGCCCTGTTCATCATTAAGATAAAGAACTTTTATTTGTTCCAGCATTGTCATCCTGATCTCCTTATGGTCTGACAGCGGCTGAATAATAAATGACTTCCCCTTCTTTACCTATAGATAACGTTCTGGCGCATCGTCAGGCATTTACTGACATTAATATGAACTTTAAAGAAGCAGTATTTTTTTATTTCGCCTTATCAGCACATCATTGTTATCAGGCGGCCTGTTAACCGCCGATAATAACAAATCAGTTACCGGCTTCTTCCAGCACTTTGTGGATCACGGCGGAAAGCTCGTTGATCTCAAATTTAGCCACGTAGCCGTTGGCGCCGACTTTACGCACGTGGTCTTCGTTAGCGCTGCCCGAAAGCGAAGAGTGGATCACTACCGGGATATTTTTCAGGCCCAGATCGCTCTTGATATTGCGCGTTAAGGTAAAACCGTCCATTTCCGGCATTTCAAGGTCGGTTAAGACCATCGCGATTTTGTCGTGAATGGAAACGCCTTCCGTCATCGCCTGCTGCGCCATCAGCTTGATTTTTTCCCAGGCTTCGAGGCCCGTGGTGTGCATAACGGCAGGGATGCCCATCACCTTCAGACCCTGCTCCAGCATCTGGCGCGCGACCTTAGAGTCTTCCGCTACGATAGCGACCGATCCGGGCCTGATATTAAACTCTTTCACCTTAACGTCTTCTGCTTTTACGTCCCGCACGGAAGGAATAACGTCATGCAGGATCTGCTCTACGTCCAGCACCATCGCCATGCTGTTGGTTTTGTCATCCAGGCAGGCAATGCTGGTGATATTGCGGCTGCTGATACCGGACTCCGCCGTATGGATCTGGCTCCAGTTCAGGCGCACGATATCGTCCACGGATTCCACGGCGAAAGCCTGCGTGCTGCGGGCATATTCGGTAACCAGCAGCAGGTTTAAGCCTGTTTCCGGTGTGCAGCCTGCAACGGCCGGCAGATCGATAACCGGGATAAACTGGCCGCGAATGTTCGCCATGCCCAGCAGAGGTGATTTCATACCCGCCGCTTTGGTAATAGTCGGCATAGGGACGATTTCGCGCAGCTTAAACACGTTAATACCGAAAAGTTCTGATTTCGCATCGTTCTGATCTGAGCCTAAACGGAATAACAGAAGCTCAAACTTGTTGGATAAGGCGAGATTCGCTCTCTCATCAATCTCTTTCTGGAAATTATCCATTACTACCTCTGGGTTGCCTGACTGTTTGTACGCTGGTAAGCGGCGCACAACGGCACGCGGCTTATCACTCTGTGAGTGTTATCGGCACCGGTGAAGAAAAGTACAGGGCAACAGAGAAAGGGTGAACCGAATTAATTACTAAGCGTTAAAGTAAGGCAGCCGCAGTGCAGGGAATCAACGCCGGGCCTTACCGGCTCACGGGTTGACTGACTGAACGACTGACAATAACTGCTGACAATGACTGAATGAATGACGGCGGCTGGCCGAGTGATTCTGTGTCGTGACGATTATGTATAAGGTATTGGCTTGATAACGTCTTTAACTAACGGTTAGTTCGACAGCAGTCCGGGCCGTTTTTTAACGCATTGTATTTTCTGAAGGCGGCTGGCGGCTTATGGTATTTTTTAGCAAAAATGCGGGTAAAGGTCTGCTGAGATTCATAGCCGTATTTTTGTGAGATAGTCATCACCGTTTCGGTGGTTTTGATTAAGTCCCCTGCCGCCAGCGCCAGTTTGGTGTCGCGAATGTAGTTGCCCAGATTTTTGCCCATCACGCGCTGAAACATTCTCTGCAAATGCCATTTTGAATAGCCTGCTTTTTCCGCCACGTCGTCGATTTTTAACGGCCGATGAATGTTGGCGTCTATCCAGGCCGCCAGCTCATAAATGATGATCTGCTCTCGCTGCATTGTCTTTTCTCTTCTACCGCTATCGTCTTTAGTATGTTGTAATTAAATAAAGCTACATGTCGGTTTTAGCTTGCTCAGGGCTTATATAGCCATAGCGTGAGGAAGCATAGCAGCTAAGGTTCAGGACATTTATAGGCCATATGGAGTTAAAGCTATGAATGCTGCTCATTAATCGGCAGATTGCTGATGGTGGCTATGTTTCCCCTGCCGCCGATAAACAATTTGCCTCAGCCATTTTCTTTCCCGCCTGCCACTTAGCACACGCCCTGCTTACCCAATATTTCTGAGTACGGTTCATTTTGACAGGGTAAAAAATGCCGCTACAGCGTTAAGTGCTTTTGCCGCTGGCCGATGCCGCTTTGCTTATCGTTAAAACAGCGTTATAAATATTGCTACCTTGAGCGGCCTGATAAATAGCTGCCAGCATACTCATCTCAGGAGCTTCCGTGCCTTTTTTAATACTCGGTTTCCCTTTCTGGCTGTTGGGCTGGTATTAGTTTATTCAGGCCGGAGGAAAAAAGAGAAAAATTACTTTTTTCCCGCTTTTGTGATGCCGATCGCCGCTTTTGTCAATATCGTTATCGGGCTGGGTATGGGCTAAAGGACTGCTTGTGCAAAGAAAAGGAGAATTCGATGCAAATTATCTATCCCAGCCAGTTATTTCAACCAAAACGTCCTGATGAAGCCTTTGCGCAAGAGTATTATTGCGCGCGTGAAAAAGGTCTGCATTGCCTGCTCCTGTCGTCAGATGCGGCGGCTATGGGCGATTATCGTTTTTCCTCGCCTTTTCTGTCCGACCACGTGATTTGGCGCGGCTGGATGATGTCGGCACTGGAATATCGGCAGCTGCATCATGCCGTAACCGTGCGTGGGGCCGCGATGATGACGTCGCCAGAAGACTATCTTCGCTGCCATCATTTGCCGGGCTGGTATAATCTTTGCCGCGATTTCACGCCGGAAACGAGAGTTGTTCATCCCGATGTAGATTTTGATGCCCTGCTGGCTGAGCTACAGTGGCCCGTCTGTTTTGTCAAAGACTACGTAAAATCTTTAACCACGTCCCGAGGATCGGTTGCGCATAACGCCAATGAGATCCGCGAGATTGTTCAGCTGCTGAAAAAATTTCGTGGCGAAATCGAAGGCGGTATTTGCCTGCGTCGTTTTGAATCTTTTAAACCTCACAGTGAAAAGCGCTATTTTGTGCTGAACAAACAGGTTTACGCCGCCGACGGCGATGTATCGACAAGCGTAAGAGAGATAGCCAGCCGGATAGACAGCTCGTTTTTTACGATAGATATGATTGAGAATACGCTCGGAGAACCACGGCTGGTGGAAATTGGCGACGGGCAGGTTTCAGATCTTAAGGGGTGGCCGGTCACGCGGTTTGTAGAGATGCTGGCGAAGCAGATGGAATAAATTTAATAATATAAGGATATAGAATTATGGCCTGGATCTACAATGTAATAACTAAAAAATTCTCCCGCAATGGCGACTATAAATTTAGCGCTGAGTATGCGGGATCGCCGGGTTACAAAGACAACCCTGATGATGAGTGCGTTAAGAATAAAGGGCTGCTGCCGCGCGGCAATTATCATATAACTGGCCCGATTGCAGTTCACCCTACGGCAGGAAGATATGTTATCAGGCTTACGCCACACAGCGGGAACAGCATGTGCGGGCGTGAGGGGTTTTTGATTCATGGTGGTAATGGCAGAGGAACCGCATCCAATGGCTGTATTATTTTGATGCGGGGATACAGGGAAAAGATAATAGAAAGCGGCGATAAGGAGCTGATTGTACAATGAAAAAATTCACAACCGCTCTTCTTATATTGCTGCTCAGCGCTTGCGCATTAAATAGCTCAGAGGATAAGCTTTACAGAAAGGTGTTAATGGCCATTAATGAGCAGAAAACCGAAAAATTCTCTGATACGGATTACGAGAACATATTAGAGTACTTATCTAAAGGACAGGATCGCTGGATAAATCTTTACCCTGCGCTCGACAAAGAACCCTTTTTAAGCATCACTTATTTTCAGGAAGGATTACATATTTCGATGGCTGAAGCATTGATAGACAATACCACAGGAACATTACAATATCTCAACAAAGACAATATCGAGCATATTTGCGGAATTCCCTTTATTGAACCAACAGTTGAAGAAATAGAGGTATATTACATTAAAGCACGAGCGGCGCTGAAAGCAGCTTCTGCTAAAAGCGGTTGGAAGGAACTTTGTATTTTACAACTTGAAAATTCATACTCTGGATTTCAGAATATGGTTCGTCCTACAGAGGGCAAAGCATTTTGCTCAAAAGCCATTTTTTACAAATTTTTAAGCAACCATAACATTGACCGGAGAAAACAATGTTTAAATATAAAAGGATTGGAGCAATTTTAGTTTTTTTAATATCAGCATATTGCATATGGATTGCTGTAAGGCCAACCAAAATAGTCAGAGTAGATAATGGTGCTGTTTTTGTAGAGCACTTACCAATGACTACTAAAGGAAAACTAAAATGGTGGTTAAAAAACAGAGAATTACTTCAGAATAAATCTCAAATTATTAATACTCCTGATAACTTCACAGTTATCGTCATGAATTTCAATGGTTACGAGAAACTTCCCAAAGGCACCAGAGATGGTTCAATAGATGACTATACCTGCTTTGATGATACGAATGGCGAGCATAATAATTGTGTGTATAACAGCATAGCATTTGTTGTTAGAGGAAGCATAGATGGAAAAGCATTTATAAATATAGGTGATAAAACGTATATCCAAAGCTCTGATGGCAAGGTATCCTTAAAATAACAAAACAGGATACTTTGCATAAAAAGACATTATAGTTTAGATAAGCTACCTTAACAGTTGAATAGTATCGTATTCATTGAGCAAGTCTCAAATTGATGCTCCTCAGAACATTGTCGATGATCAAAGTTCTAATTTCTCCAGTATGTACCTGAAGCTTCTCCCTGAACCTGGAGTCATTCAAGATCTGCTCAAACTCTAATTTAACCTCGTCATTAAACGTCTCAAACGATACCAGCCAATTCTGCTCGTCTTCCTTGAGCTTCCAGCTAATAATAGTACTCATCCAATAAAGTCCATTTCTGATTACCCATTCAGAAACCATTTTTCTATGTTTTTTTTCACAACATTACCATCCCGAAAGTAATGCGACAAAAAGGAGAAACTTAACTTACTAGTTTCAAATCATAAAATCGCTCAGTAAATTAAATTTAAACATCAAAAAAAATCTGTTGTTAAATATAAGATTTCATATAAAAATTTGACGGTGGTTTTTATTGCCTATATTCGGATCCACTTTTATTAATATTTTTTTCGAAAGCCTCACAGAAAACAAAAATAAGATTATACAGTTTATTGTTTTGCGCGTAGATGTGCAACCGTGATACCCATTTAAGGTATGAGATTAGAAAATGATTAAGAGGAGTGATTTATTGACTGAAATTCAGTAAGAATATGTGCCTCCGGTCAAAAACACTGCATGGCGGGCAGCGTTAATCAGGAAGGCATTAAGGATTTCCGCTTTCACGATTTGCAACACACCTGGGCGAGCTGGCTCATTCAGGCCGGAGTGCCGTTGTCTGCGCGGCAGGAAATGGGCGGCTGGGAAAGCATTGAGATGGTACAGCGTTACGCTCATCTGGCACCGAACCATTTGACCGAGCACGCACGCCATATTGACGCTATTTTCAGGGTGTCTGTCCCAAATCTGTCCCACGGTGAAAATATGAAGACAGGAAAAGGCGAGTAAGTCATTGAAATATAATGGTACGCCCTACAGGATTCGAACCTGTGACCTACGGCTTAGAAGGCCGGTGCTCTATCCAACTGAGCTAAGGGCGCATGGGGAACAGGGTCGGATTATACGGCGCGAAGCCGTCGAGTCAACGATTTTGCTTACTAAGCCAATCTGTTGCTGCACTATTGAACAGCCCGCTCCGAATCTGTGCCTGACAGCGGCGCGCGCTTCTGCCAGAATAGGCGCCATCTCCCGTTTCAACTCAACACAGATGGATCCTCTCTCTGATGGCAGCAAAGATTATTGACGGTAAAACGATTGCGCAGCAGGTGCGCCTTGAGGTTGCAGAAAAAGTGCAGCAGCGTCTGGCCGCGGGTAAACGCGCGCCTGGCCTGGCGGTGGTACTGGTAGGTGAGAACCCGGCTTCACAAATCTACGTGGGCAGCAAACGCCGTGCCTGTGAAGAAGTGGGCTTTATCTCCCGCTCTTACGATTTGCCGGCCTCCACCAGCGAAGCGGAGCTGCTGGCGCTGATCGATAAGCTGAACGACGATAGCGAAATTGACGGCATTCTGGTGCAGCTGCCGCTCCCGGCAGGCATTGATAACGTAAAGGTGCTGGAGCGCATCTCGCCGTCAAAAGACGTCGATGGATTCCATCCTTATAACGTTGGTCGCCTGTGCCAGCGCGCGCCTAAGCTGCGTCCCTGTACGCCGCGCGGCATCGTCACGCTGCTAGAGCGTTATAACATTGACACCTTTGGCCTGAACGCCGTGGTGGTTGGCGCGTCCAATATCGTTGGTCGTCCAATGAGCATGGAGCTGCTGCTGGCAGGCTGCACCACTACCGTTACCCATCGCTTTACCAAAAACCTTCGTCACCATATCGAACATGCCGATCTGTTGGTGGTGGCCGTAGGTAAACCAAACTTTATTCCTGGCGACTGGATCAAGCCTGGCGCGATCGTGATTGACGTGGGCATTAATCGTCTGGAAAGCGGCAAAGTGGTTGGTGACGTAGATTTTGCTGCAGCTTCCGAGCGGGCAGCTTATATTACGCCGGTTCCAGGCGGTGTTGGCCCGATGACCGTGGCAACGCTGATTCAGAATACCCTGCAAGCCTGCGAAGAATTTCATGATGGAGCAGTACAATAATGGCAACTTTTTCTCTGGGTAAACATGCCCACGTCGATTTATGCGATCTGCTGAAGCTGGAAGGTTGGGTGGAAAGCGGCGGTGCGGCTAAAGACGCAATCGCGGACGGCCAGGTTACGGTAGATGGCAAAACAGAAACCCGTAAACGCTGTAAAATCGTTGCGGGCCAGACCGTCAGCTTTAACGGCAACAGCATCACCGTCGCTGAGTAAAGTCAGCTGCAGGCTGCATTTTAAAAGCTGAGCGGTCGGTGAAGAAAGTAAAAACCATTCAGGAGCCAATTGGCTCCTGAACTTTTTTAGCTTATTTACGACGCCAGCTGGTTCCCTGCGGGCCGTCTTCCAGCACGATCCCCATCCCGACCAGCTTGTCACGCGCCAGGTCAGCCTGCGCCCAGTTTTTCTCTTTA
This sequence comes from Erwinia artemisiae, assembly GCF_051400835.1. Classification (NCBI taxonomy): domain Bacteria; kingdom Pseudomonadati; phylum Pseudomonadota; class Gammaproteobacteria; order Enterobacterales; family Erwiniaceae; genus Erwinia; species Erwinia artemisiae. The sequence goes on from NZ_JBLFFM010000002.1 coordinate 509,709, forward strand.
CGTGCATCCAGGCGCATTTTGATCAGCGCTTCGATCTCGGCGACCTCATCGTCGTTACTTTGCGCACCGCTCTGCAAAAAGACTTCAGGATCCTGTTCCAGCAGGCCCAGCACGCCAGCCAGCTGACGCAGTTTTGCCGCCAGCCCGTTTGCGGCCGCCCTGTCTTCGGTTTTCAGGCGGTTAACGTCGCGCGCCATATCAAAGAGCACGGAATAGGCTTCCGGCGTGTTGAAATCGTCGTCCATCGCCTCGCGGAAACGGGCTTCAAAAGCCTCGCCGCCCACGGCTTCAGCCTGCGGATCGGTGTTGCGCAGCGCGGTATAAAGCCTTTCCAGCGCCGCGCGCGCCTGCTTCAGGTTATCTTCGCCGTAATTCAGCTGGCTGCGATAGTGGCCCGACATCAGGAAGTAGCGCACGGTCTCGGCATCGAAATAGCCCAGCACGTCGCGCACGGTAAAGAAGTTGTTCAGCGACTTGGACATCTTTTCACGGTCAACCATCACCATGCCGGAATGCATCCAGTAGTTGACGTAGGGGCCGTCATGCGCGCAGGTAGACTGGGCGATTTCGTTTTCATGATGCGGGAACATCAGGTCGGAACCGCCGCCGTGAATATCGAAGTGCTCGCCAAGCTGCTTGCAGTTCATGGCGGAACATTCAATATGCCAGCCCGGACGCCCCTCGCCCCACGGCGAAGGCCAGCCCGGCTCATTGGCCTTGGACATTTTCCACAGCACAAAATCCATAGGATTACGTTTAACGTCGGCGGCCACCTCAACGCGCGCACCGGCCTGGAGCTGTTCCAGATCCTGACGCGACAGCAGGCCGTAATCGGCGTCGCTGGCAACAGAGAACATCACGTCGCCGTTGCTGGCGACGTAAGCATGGTCGCGCTCAATAAGCTTGCTGACCAGTTCAATGATGTCGGCGATATGGTGCGTAGCGCGAGGTTCCAGATCCGGCGGCAGAATATTCAGCGCGGCGAAGTCAGCGTGCATTTCCGCGATCATCCGATCGGTCAGCACGTCGATAGTTTCGCCGTTTTCGTTGGCGCGCTTGATGATTTTGTCATCAATATCGGTGATGTTACGCACGTACTTCAGCGAGTAGCCTAAATAGCGCAGATAGCGGGCGACCACGTCAAAGGCAATAAAGGTGCGCCCGTGACCAATATGACACAGGTCATAGACGGTGATGCCGCACACGTACATGCCGATTTGACCGGCATGAATAGGCTTAAATTCCTCTTTTTGACGACTCAGGGTGTTGAAAATCTTTAGCATTGAGACATTCCGTTTTTAACGTGTGCGATCGTGATAGTAACAGGCATATTCTGCCGTATTGTTAACGCAAGCGCCACGCAAAGCAAGGTTCGGCACGCTTCCGTTTATGCGGCGGTGCTGACTCGTCATCACATTTTGTGATATAAGAGCCCTCTATTTTATCGCCTGTCAGCCTGATTATTCCGCTGACGGCAGCTAAATCCACCCCTTCAACCTTTACAGGATGAGAATATGGTCACTTTCCAGACTAACCATGGCGATATCGTTATCAAAACCTTTGACGATAAAGCGCCTGAAACTGTTAAAAACTTCCTGGATTACTGCCGTGAAGGTTTTTACGACAACACCATTTTCCACCGTGTTATCAACGGCTTTATGATCCAGGGCGGCGGTTTTGAGCCTGGCATGCAGCAGAAAGCCACCAAAGCGGAAATCCGTAACGAAGCCAACAACGGCCTGAAAAACACCAAAGGCACGCTGGCGATGGCCCGTACCCAGGCGCCACACTCCGCGACCGCGCAGTTCTTCATTAACGTGGCGGACAACGACTTCCTGAACTTCCGTGACGAAAGTCTGCAGGGCTGGGGCTACTGCGTCTTTGCTGAAGTTGTGGAAGGTATGGACGTGGTTGAGAAAATCAAAGCCGTTTCTACTGGCCGCAGCGGAATGCATCAGGACGTGCCAAAAGAAGACGTCGTGATCCAGAAAGTCACCGTTAGCGAATAATGTCGCATACGCTGTTTATCGCAGATTTACATCTGTGTGAAGAAGAACCGGCAATCACTGCCGGTTTTCTTGCTTTTTTGCGGCGTGACGCGCGTCAGGCCGATGCACTGTACATCCTCGGTGACCTGTTTGAGGCCTGGATTGGCGATGACGATCCCAATCCGCTTCACGCCAAAGTCGCCGCCGCGCTTGATGAATTAAGGCTGGCGGGCGTTCCCTGCTACTTTATTCACGGCAACCGCGATTTCCTGCTCGGTCAGCGCTTTGCAAAATCATGCGGTATGCGGCTGCTGCCGGAAGCGCAACGGCTGGAGCTGTATGGTCGGCCGCTGCTGATTATGCATGGCGACACGCTGTGTACTGATGACGAAGGCTATCAGCGCTTTCGCCGCAAGGTCCATCAGCGCTGGCTGCAAAAGCTTTTCCTGTCGCTGCCGCTGTCGCTGCGCCAGCGTATCGCTCAGAAAATGCGTGCTGGCAGCAAGCAGGCCAACAGCAGCAAAACGATGGCGATTATGGACGTTAATAACGAAGCCGTTACCTATACGATGAGCCGCTATCAGGTGCAGTGCCTTATTCATGGCCATACGCACCGCCCCGCCGTTCATACGCTCACCGTTAACGGTCTGCCCGCCGAACGCGTGGTGCTGGGCGCCTGGCACACGGAAGGATCGATGATCCGCGTAACCTCATCCGGAACGGAACTGATCGCTTTTCCCCTGTAAATTCTTCCCATATTGCGTCGACCAAAACGCTTGCTGTCTGAGCTACGCCAAAAGCCTCCCGGCTTAACGTTCCGGCATCTGATGCAGTGGCTTTAAGCCTGCTGCTGGTCAGCTGACAGGCGCGAAGTTCCCCATTCCGTGATGCGATTGAACCGACGCAACCGTTTTCCTGCCCGGTGAGTCATGCTATTCTCTCAGCCCTTCCTGTCTGGCTGACCGACCAGCTTTCAGACACTGTTTGTATAATCACAGGAGTCACACCCGCATGTCTTCTACTGCCGCACCGGCCCGCATCGCCATTGTAATGGGTTCTAAAAGCGACTGGGCAACCATGCAATTCGCCGCGGATATTCTCACCAGCCTGGCCGTTCCTTTTCATTGTGAAGTGGTTTCAGCGCACCGTACGCCGGACAAGCTGTTCAGCTTTGCGGAACAGGCCGCAGAGAACGGTATTCAGGTTATTATCGCCGGCGCTGGCGGCGCGGCGCACCTGCCCGGCATGCTGGCGGCGAAAACGCTGGTGCCCGTGCTGGGCGTACCGGTGCAGAGCGCGGCGCTGAGCGGCGTTGACAGCCTTTACTCCATTGTCCAGATGCCGCGCGGCATCCCGGTCGGCACGCTGGCTATCGGTAAAGCAGGCGCGGCTAATGCGGCGCTGCTGGCCGCACAAATCCTGGCGCTACACGATGCGGAGTTAAACCAGCGTCTGTCCGCCTGGCGTCAAAGCCAGACTGACGAAGTTCTGAATAACCCGGATCCGCGGGAGGAAGCATGAAGCCAGTCTGCGTATTAGGAAATGGTCAGCTGGGGCGGATGCTACGCCAGGCTGGTGAACCGTTGGGAATAGCCGTTTATCCTGTCGGGCTGGATGCGGAACCGGAAGCGCTGCCTATCCAACAAAGCGTGATCACGGCGGAAATCGAACGCTGGCCGGAAACGGCGCTGACGCGTGAACTCTCGCATCATAATGCCTTTGTAAACCGCGATATTTTTCCGCTGCTGGCCGATCGTCTGACGCAAAAACAGCTGCTGGATCGGCTGAACCTGGCTACCGCGCCCTGGCAGCTGCTGAGCGATGCCGCGCAGTGGCCCGATGTTTTCGCCAGGCTGGGCGAGCTGGCTATCGTTAAGCGCCGTACGGGCGGCTACGATGGTCGCGGCCAGTGGCGTTTACGGCAGAACGATGTCGCTTCCCTGCCTGCGGATTGCTACGGCGAGTGCATTGTGGAACAGGGCATTAATTTTTCCGGCGAGGTGTCTCTGGTTGGCGCTCGCGCTCATGACGGCCGCACGGTTTTCTATCCCCTCACCCACAATCTGCATCAGGACGGTATTCTGCGCGCCAGCGTCGCGTTACCGACGCCGGATGCGGAACGTCAACAGCAGGCTGAAAGTATGCTGGCCGCTATTATGAACGAGCTGGACTATGTAGGCGTTATGGCCATGGAATGCTTTGTGGTGCCGGAAGGACTGCTGATTAACGAGCTGGCGCCCCGCGTGCACAACAGCGGCCACTGGACGCAGAACGGCGCTTCCATCAGCCAGTTCGAGCTGCATCTGCGCGCCATTCTGGATCTGCCTTTGCCTGCGCCCGTCGTCAGCACGCCGTCGGTTATGATTAACCTGATCGGCACGGCAGTTAACCTTGCGTGGCTGGAGCACCCGCTGGTTCGCCTGCACTGGTATGAAAAAGAAGTGCGTCCGGGACGCAAGGTAGGGCACCTGAACCTTTGCGATACCAGCCGTGAATCGCTTCAGCAGGCACTGAGCGCGCTGGCGCAGGATTTACCTGCCGATTATGCTGAAGGCATTGCCTGGGCAAACACCCATCTGAAAAAAGACAGTGCTTAACTGTACTTAAGTATGGCTATTAATTTGTTGGTGAAAGTCGTATTGTATTGGCGAACAAAACAATAAATACATAATACTATTAAGTAATTAGAAGTTTTTTTTGCCAACACCAAGGGAACCACTCTCAGATTTTCTGGATAAACACGTAAATTTTGCTTCATGATTGACGTGTCAGGGTCTGGTTTGGTTCTCCTCCCTCGCTTCTCTCATCAAATTGTGCCCTTACGTCAACACCCTGTTTCTTCAGCTTCCATAAAAAGTTACTATGATTTTTCGGCTGCGCCGGACGTGCTGAACATTATTCCGCCATTTACTTTAACGCCGCTCATCTACGGCAGCCTGTCTGAGCAGGGTGCATCGTTAGGTCTGGCTTTAAAAACATGGTAAAGTCGGCTATTGACGATGGAAGCCCCACTTTCTCAGGGAGATAATTACATGTCTAAATCATATTTTAGTAATCAGGTTATCAATTCCTCCATAAAAGATTACCTTGAGAGGAAACTGACTCAGTTCAGTAACGTTAAGTATGCCTATGCGATTATGAGTAAACGCAACCCTGCGGATTTCTCTATAATTTCTAACAGGCCGGAATGGTTTCAGGTTTATGTCGAAAACAACTTTCAGTTTATCGATCCCGTTCTGATCACGGCGCTTTACCGTGTTTCGCCCTTCTCATGGGACGAAAACATTATGCTGAACAAGGGCGTCAAGGTTCCTAAGCTTTTTGATATGGCGCGTAACCACAATATCATCAACGGCTATACGTTTGTTCTTCACGACCACAATAACAATCTTGTCGTGCTCTCAATCATGCTGGACGAGCACTGTGACGATAATATTGAAGAAGTGATCCAGACGAATAAAAGCAAATTGCAAATGCTGCTGATTAACGCCCATGAAAAGCTGACGGAGCTGTATCAGGAGCAGGCAAGAAAAACTGATTTTGATGAAATGAACACGCGGGAAATATTCTCTAAAAGAGAGAATGAGATTATTTACTGGGCCAGCGTGGGCAAATCCTACCAGGAAATCGCGTTAATTCTGGGCATCAAGCTCACCACGGTTAAATATCATATTGGTAACGCGGTGAAAAAGTTGGGCGTTACCAATATGAAACATGCCATCAGATTAAGCATTGAGCTACAGCTAATCAGGCCGGTGCTGACTGACGGGGAATGAGAGCGGCCAGGCATCCAGGGCCATTGTTAACTCGGGTGCCTTAGATTTTACCAGGTCAATCAATATACGCTGGTTATCATCATCTACAGGCATAAAGATCAGGAATATCTTTTCTTTTTTCTCGGAAAGACTTTGTGCCTCTACCGAAACCTTCCAGCCAGAACGCTTAAAAATGAGATACATAGGATGGCTGACGATGGCGTATATGCCGTCATATTTATAGTGCCGGGCATAATTAATCATCGATAAAAAAAGCAGCGCGCTGACGGGTTTCTCACGCAGCTTTAACATCGTCATCCGCTCTTTATCGATAAACAGACGGCTGGCCTCTACGTAGTTCCCTTCGGGAAGCGTAAAATCTTTAAACCATGACCGGAACGTGCCGGTAATCATATTCGGGTGTTGGGTTTCTATAAAGCGAAGGCTACAAACGCAGGTATCCTGGTGGACGCCAAAAACATAAGTGGTTTGTTCATTATCATATTCATCGAACTCCATCTCATCCTGGCTGTTGACCATCCAGTTGAGTCTGTCTTTAAATACTCTTTTTCTTAAACCAAATAGCTCAGTTGACTTCATTTCAGAGAGATGACGATATTTTATATCCAGCAGATCCAACATTTCAGCTATTTCCCTATTCCACTATCTACGTTATTTATGACCTTTATCACAGCCCGCAGGAAAGCAAAACCGGTCAGGCGAAACGATTCAGAGGTTCCCGGCCGCCTCAGAATACGAAAGAAAATAAATGATAAAGGCCGATACATATCGGCCTTTATTCTACGCTGCGTTATACCCTCGGAACAATGCCTTTCCTTTAAGTAACCTTATGCCTAACCAGCCGCCGCACAGCGACAGTAAACAGGTGCCGGCCAGAGGCAACGTTACCCACAGGAGATAGTCGGGCTGCCACGGGAAATCAAACACCTTACGCTGCAGGCCCCACAGCGCCGCCTCGGCGCCCAGCGTGGCGGCGATGCCGGAGACGCAGCCCAGCAGCGCAAACTCGCACCACAGCGTGTGCCTCAGCAGCTTTTTACCGGCGCCCAGCGTTCGATATACCACCAGCTCCTGCCTGCGCTGACGCATCCCGACCTGTATCTGCGCCAGCAGCAGTAAAATACCGCAGGCGGTGACCAGCACGACCATGATCTCCAGCGCCTGGCTCACCTGCGCCAGCACCTGCCCTATTTGCCGCAGGATAGTGCCGATATCCAGCAGGCTGAGTGTAGGAAAGGCACGATTCAGCTGCGCCAGCAGCGCATTATCATGATCAAGCCGAAAGCTGGTCAGCCAGGTTTGCGGCTGTCCATCCAACGCGCCGGGCGGAAAGATAAAGAAAAAGTTGGGCTTGAGGCTTTCCCAGTCCACTTTGCGCAGACTGGTAATTTTTGCAGAGAAGGTTTGCGTATCGCCGGTGAAGGTCAGCGTATCGCCAGGCTTAACGCCCAGCCTCTCCGCCAGCGCTTCTTCTATCGAGACTTCGCCCGCCCGGGGCGGCCAGCTACCGGCAACCAGCGGATTATGGTCGGGCAGCTTTTCAAGCCAGGTCAGGTTAAGCTCGCGGTTCAGCGCGTTATCCAGCGACGGATCGGCAGGCTGCTGATTAATCGAGGTTAGCCGCGCTCTGACAATCGGATAAAAAGTCTGTGGCTGGATATGATGTTGCTCCAGGAAAGCACGCACCGGCGAGATTTGCTCCCCGGTTAAATTAAGCAGGAAATAATTAGGGCTGTCGGGCGGGAGCTGCTGCTGCCAGCGATCGAGCAGATCGCCGCGCATAACCAGCAGCAGAGCCAGCAGCATAAAAGAAAGCGAAAAAGCGGCCAGCTGGCTGAAGGTCGCCGAGGGCTGACGCAGCAGTCGGTTAACCGCCAGCCGGAAAGCCAGGTTACGCACGCGCAGCCGCCGCAGCAGCAACAACGCGCCCCACCCCAGCCCGCCCAGCAGCAGCGTCAGTAGCAGGATGCCGGCGATCAGCGCCCAGAGCAGCCTGCTGCCGCCGACCAGCAGTGCAAGCAGAACCACTATCGTCAGCGCCATTATCGGAAGATAAAATTTCAGCGGCCAGACGGAAGCGATGACATCGCGCCGCAGCACCCGCAGCGGCTGGGTAGCCAGCAACAGCCGATAGGGCCGCAGGCCAACCAGCAGGGAAATGGCAAACAGCGATCCCGTTGCCCACAGCCAGGGCCAGAAACTGGCCGCAGGCAGTTCGCCCGGCAATACCGGCCGCAGCATTTGCAGCAGCAGCGCCTCAAAGCCTTTTCCCACGATGCCGCCGCAAAGCGCCGCCAGCAGCAGCACGGCCAGCCACTGACCGACAATCAGTTTGCGCAGGGCCGCTCTGTTGGCGCCCAGCGTCTTCAGCACGGCAACCAGATCGTAACGGCTGCGGCAGTAGTGGTTCATGGCGACAACCACGGCGGCAATCGCCAGCATCAGCGTCAGCAGCGCTGAAAGCAGTAAAAATTGCTGCGCGCGCTGCATCGATTTGCCGAGGGCGTCCTCTGAGTTCTCCACGCTGATCCAGCGCTGTTCGGGCTGAATACGCGCCGCGATAAAGCGGTCGTAGTTCGCCAGCTGCGAAGCCGTCCCGGCAAATTTATAACGCCATGTCACCCGGCTTCCCGGCTGAATGGCGCCGGTCTTTGCCACATCCGCCAGGTTCATTAACAGACGCGGCGCGGTCTGAAAGGGATTAAACCCGGCGTCGGGTTCCTGAATGACCTCTCCGGCTACGTGCAGCGTGGCATCGCCCACGTCCAGCTTGCTGCCCGCCTTCACATCCAGCAGCGCCAGCAGCCGCGGTGCGGCCAGCACGGTGCCCGCCACGGGACGCAGCCCGGCGGGTTCGGTAGCAAGCTGGCCGAACATCGGATAGCGGTCGTCCACGGCTTTTACGGCAGCCAGCTGCGGCGTGTCGCTGGCGAAGGTCATGGTCATAAACGTCAGCTGACGGCCCACCTGCAACCCTTCGCGGCGTGCCTCATCCAGCCAGGCTTGCGGCACCTCGCGCGAGCTTTGCAGCGTGCGGTCGCCCGCCATATAGTCGCGGCTTTGCTGGGTCAGCCCCTTTTCCATCCTGTCGCTGAGCGATCCCAGCGCCAGCACGCAGGCCACCGCCAGCGTTAGCGCCAGCCAGACGATCAGCAGCGAAGGCGATTTCCATTCCCGCCAGAACCAGCGCCAGATCATACTTCCTCCTGAAGTTTGCCATCGCGCATTCTTAAGCGGCGATCGCAGCGGGCGGCCAGCTGCTCGTCATGAGTCACCAGGATCAGCGTGGTGGCAAAATCGCGATTCAGTGAAAACAGCTGCTCGACGATCCGTTCGCCCGTCTGGCGATCGAGATTACCGGTCGGCTCATCGGCGAACAGCAGCGCCGGACGTCCGCTAAAGGCACGCGCTAACGCCACGCGCTGCTGCTCGCCGCCGGAAAGCTGCGACGGCAGATGGCTCAGGCGCGCCGACAGCCCCAGCTGGCCCAGCAGGTTTTTCGCCTGTTCGCGGCTTTGCGCATCGCTTTCGCCGCGCAGCAGCGCTGGCAGCTGCACGTTTTCCAGCGCGTTCAGCGTCGGCACCAGCATAAAAGACTGAAACACAAAGCCGACGCTTTTAGCACGCAGCGCTGCCCGCTGTTCCTCATCCATCTGATGTAAAGGCGACCCCAGCAGAAAAACTTCGCCTTCGCTGCCGTCGTCCAGACCGGCCAGGATCCCTAACAGCGTCGACTTCCCGGAACCGGACTCGCCGATTAGCGCGATGGTCTCGGCCGGTTTGACAACCAGCTCAACTCCGGTAAGGATGGAAAGCTGATGCTCACCCTGACCGACGGACTTACTAAGACGATGAACTTCAAGAATGTTTTCCGCTGGCATTACCTTATCCTGTTATTTTTGGCTCTGACGACGCTGCGTGCGGCGGCGGCGGACAAATTGCTGGTGCTGGGCGACAGCCTGAGCGCGGGCTATCGCATGTCCGCCAGCGCCGCGTGGCCAGCGTTACTCAATGATAAATGGCAGAAATCTCCCGTCATTATTAACGGTAGCATAAGCGGCGATACGGCGGCGCAGGGTCTGGCCCGACTGCCCGCTTTGCTGCAGCAGCATCAGCCTCGCTGGGTGCTGATTGAGCTGGGCGGCAACGACGGGCTGCGCGGTTTTCCTCCTCAGCAGCTGGAGCAGGAACTGCGGCAAATTATTCGCCTGGTGAAAACGGCTGGCGCACAGCCGCTGCTGATGCAGGTTCGCCTGCCGCCTAACTATGGCCGTCGCTATACCGAAGCATTCAGCGACGTTTACCCCAGACTGGCGAAAGAGTTTTCTCTGCCGCTGCTGCCCTTTTTTATGGAGCGGGTCTATCTGAAGCCGGAATGGATGCAGCAGGACGGCATTCACCCGAATCCTGATGCGCAGCCCTTTATTGCCGATCAGATGGCAAAAGCGCTGGCTCCGCTAGTTAACCATGAGTAACCGAGATTGCAGATCGCCTACAGGTAAAGTTATGCAAAAAACAGTTGTTATCACCGGCTGCTCCAGCGGGATCGGCCTGGTCGCCGCCAACGATCTGCTGCGACGCGGCTACCGTATTCTGGCCGTCTGCCGTAAACCGGAAGACGTGCAGCGCATGGACGAGCTGGGTTTTACCGGCGTCGAAATGGATCTGAACAGCAGCGAAAGCGTTATCCGCGCGGCAGAGCAGATCCTTGCTTTAAGCGATAACCGGATTTTCGCGCTGTTTAATAACGGCGGCTATGGCGTTTACGGCCCGCTTACCGCAATTAGCCGTCAACAGATGGAACAGCAGTTCGCCACCAACTTTTTCGGCACGCATCAGCTGACGATGCTGCTGCTGCCGGCTTTACGCGCCAGCGGCGACGCGCGCGTTATCAATACCAGCTCGGTAATGGGCCTGATCGCCACGCCGGGACGCGGCGCCTACGCGGCCAGCAAATATGCGCTGGAAGCCTGGTCCGACACGCTGCGCATGGAGCTGCACGGCAGCGGCGTTCAGGTCAGCCTGATTGAGCCAGGCCCGATCAAAACCCGTTTTACCGACAATGTGAATCAGGCCGAACGGGAGAAACCGGTAGAAAATCCCGGTATCGCCGCCCGCTTTACGCTGCCGCCGGAGGCGATCCTGCCGAAGCTGCGCCACGCGCTGGAGAGCCCGCGACCTCGCTTACGCTATCCTGTAACGATGGTCGCTCACGCCATCACGCTGCTGCGGCGTATTTTGCCGGGCCGGATGCTGGATCGCATTTTGCGCGGTAAACCGACGCAGACGCCAACAAAACCTTGAAGCCAAAGCATCCGCCCCAATAAAGTAAGAAACCCGGAATAAAGAGACGAATTCATGTCATCACAAGCTGCTATTGTCACCATTAACGAAAGCAACCTGCATCAGACGCTTGAGCAGTCGATGCAGATCCCCGTGCTGTTTTACTTCTGGTCTGCGCGCAGCCAGCACTGTCAGGAGCTGACGCCGCTGCTGGAGCGCCTGGCGCAGGAGTATGCCGGTCAGTTTATCCTTGCCGAGCTGGACTGCGACGCGGAGCCTGCCGTTGCCCAGCAGTTTGGCCTGCGCGCCATTCCTACCGTTTATCTGTTCCAGAACGGTCAGCCGGTAGACGGTTTCCAGGGCCCGCAGCCGGAAGAAGCCGTGCGCGCGCTGCTGCACAAGGTGCTGCCGAAAGAAGAAGAGCTGAAGGCGCAGCAGGCCATGCAGCTGGTGGAGGAAGGTAAGCCGCTGGAAGCGCTGCCGCTGCTGAAAGAAGCCTGGCAGTTAAGCAACCAAAACAGCGAAATGGGCTTTCTGCTGGCCGAGGTGTTAATTAGCCTGAACCGCAGCGATGAAGCGCAGGCGGTGCTGGACGTGGTGCCGTTACAGGATAAAGATACACGCTATCAGGGGCTGATCGCCCAAATCGACCTGCTGAAGCAGGCGGCCGATACGCCGGAAATTCAGCAGCTGCAGCAGCAAATTGATGCCGATCCTGACAACCCTGAACTGGCGACCAGGCTGGCCGTTCAGCTGCATCAGGTCGGCCGCAACGAAGAGGCGCTGGCGCTGCTGTTCGGCCATTTGCAAAAAGATTTAGGCGCGGCGGACGGCCATGCGCGCAAGATCCTGCAGGAGATCCTGGCGGCGCTGGGCACGGGCGATGCGCTGGCCGCAAAATACCGTCGCCAGCTCTATTCCCTGCTTTACTAACAAAGCATCCGGGCTGAATGGATCAGCCCGTTTTTCAACAACCCGGAGGTTATATGTTGACTGTTATTCCCGTTATTATTCTTGTCGCGCTGGTGCTTGTCTGGTCCGGCATCAAAATTGTGCCGCAGGGCTACCAATGGACGGTCGAACGTTTTGGCCGCTACACCAAAACGCTGCAGCCCGGCCTTAACCTTCTGGTGCCCTTTATGGATCGCGTTGGTCGCAAGATCAACATGATGGAACAGGTGCTGGATATCCCCTCGCAGGAAATCATCTCGAAAGATAACGCCAGCGTGACTATCGATGCCGTCTGCTTTATTCAGGTAATCGACTCGCCACGCGCGGCCTACGAGGTCAGCAACCTTGAGCTGGCTATCGTGAATTTAACCATGACCAATATGCGTACCGTACTGGGCTCGATGGAGCTGGACGAGATGCTGTCGCAGCGCGATAACATCAACACCCGGCTGCTGCGTATCGTGGATGAAGCGACCAACCCGTGGGGCGTCAAAATTACCCGCATTGAAATTCGCGACGTGCGGCCACCGGCCGAGCTGATTGCCTCTATGAACGCGCAGATGAAGGCGGAACGTACCAAGCGCGCCGATATTCTGGAAGCGGAAGGCGTCCGCCAGGCCGCGATCCTGCGTGCGGAAGGCGAGAAGCAGTCACAGATCCTGAAAGCGGAGGGCGAGCGCCAGTCAGCTTTCCTCCAGGCCGAGGCGAGGGAACGCGGCGCAGAAGCCGAAGCACGCGCCACCAAAATGGTTTCAGAAGCCATCGCCGCCGGGGATATTCAGGCCATCAACTACTTCGTGGCGCAGAAATACACCGATGCGCTGCAGAAGATTGGCACCTCGCAAAGCAGCAAAATGATTATGATGCCGCTGGAATCGTCAAGCCTGATCGGTTCGGTCGCTGGCATCGCCGAGCTGCTGAAGGAAACCAAAAAAGACAGGCAAAGCTGATGGCGAGCGAACTGTTCGCCAATCCTGCCTGGCTGTGGCTGACGCTGGGCGGCATCCTGCTTGCGGCGGAAATGCTGGGCGCCAGCGGCTATCTGCTCTGGAGCGGCGTCGCTGCCGTGCTGGTCAGCCTGCTGGTCTGGCTGGTGCCGCTGCCCTGGGAGTGGCAGGGTTTATGCTTTGCCATCCTGACCATCCTTTCCGCGCTGTGGTGGTATAGCTGGCTGCGCGGCCGGGATCGTAAGCAGCCGCCCTCCTCGCTTAACCAGCGCGGCAGCCAGCTGATTGGCTCTGCGCTACGGCTGGAGGAAGCGCTGCACGACGGTATAGGGCATATTCGCGTTGGCGACAGCAGCTGGCGCGTCCAGGCTACGGAAAACCTTCCTGCCGGTACGCCGGTTACGGTGGTGGCGGTGGAAGGGATTACGCTGCGGATCGTCAGGCGAGATCCCAACAACGAGCAATCGGCGTAGCCCTTTCGATTTTTACGGGCCGTAAAGATGCCTTAGCGAGCGCCCGCTTAACGCCCCTTGCTCTCGTGGCAGCATCCCGCCAGGTTATCAATAATAGGGCAATCGGCGCCCTCATCGCCCGGACAGCTGGCCGCCAGCGCCAGCAGCCGCTCGCGCATCAGGTTCAGTTCGCTGATATGCGCTTCGATTTCCGCCACTTTATTCAGCGTTCTGGCTTTTACCTCGGCGCTATGGCGCTGCGGATTGTGGAAGAGCAGCAGCATTTCACGGCACTCTTCCAGGCTAAAGCCCACCTGGCGCGACTGGCGCAGCAGCGTCAGCTCCTCCAGATGCTTTGTCGTGTAGTGGCGATAGCCGTTCTCGCCGCGCGAAGGCGCGGTCAACAACCCTTTTTCCTCATAAAATCGGATGGCCTTGCTGGTCAGCCCGGTTTTTTTAGCTACGTCGCTAATGTTCATATAGGGATCCGCCTGTCTGCTATCGCTTAATTTTAACACTCTTCACGGCAGGACTAAAATTGTCCGTGCCGGCCAGAGACAAGCTTGACCCTCCCCTTGATGGAAGGTTTATCCTTAATCCTGACGGTGTTCCGACTAAGCAAAGGAGTTTTTATGTCACAAACAACGGTATTAAAACTGGATGGCCTTTCCTGCGGTCATTGCATAAAAAGAGTCAAAGAAACGCTGGAGAAACGGAATGATGTGGATCAGGCCGAGGTATCTCTGGATGAAGCCCGCGTAACCGGCCACGCTGCACCGCAGGCGCTTATCGCGGCGGTAGAAGAGGCAGGCTATCAGGCCGCGCTGGCGGACGACGCGCGCCCAAAGCCTGAACCGCTGACAGTATCAGATCCCCAGCCGGAAGCGCTGACAGCGGCCCCTTCTCAGCTTCCGGCAACCGATGACAGCTTTCATCTGTTAATTGGCGGCATGAGCTGCGCCAGCTGCGTCAGTCGCGTTGAGCACGCGCTGCAGCAGGTGCCCGGCACGCATCAGGCGCGGGTAAATCTTGCCGAACGCAGCGCGCTGGTGATGGGCGACGTTTCGCCCGATGCGCTGATTCAGGCGGTGCGCAACGCGGGCTACGATGCCGAAATTATCGAAGATGAAAGCGAGCGCCGCGAAAAACAGCAGCAAACGGCGCTTAAAGCGATGCGTCGTTTTCGCTGGCAGGCGCTGCTGGCGCTGGCGTTTGGTCTGCCCCTGATGGGCTGGGGCATGCTCGGCGACAACATGATGTTAACCGCCGATAACCGCGTCACCTGGCTGACACTGGGCGCCGTGACGCTGGTAATTATGGTCGTTGCGGGCGGCCATTTTTATCGTAGCGCCTGGCGCAGCCTGCTGAACGGCAGCGCGACGATGGATACGCTGGTCGCGCTCGGCACGGCGGCGGCCTGGCTCTATTCCAGCGCGGTCACCCTGTGGCCCGCTGCTTTTCCTTCAGAAGCGCGCCACCTTTACTACGAAGCCAGCGTAATGATTATTGGCCTGATTAACCTTGGCCATATGCTTGAACAGCGCGCGCGCCAGCGATCTTCTCAGGCGCTGGAGCGATTATTGGATCTCACCCCGCCTTCCGCCCGTGTGGTTATCGCCGGTGAAGAGAAAGCGATGCCGCTCAGCGAAGTGACGCCCGGCATGACGCTGCGCCTGACCACGGGCGATCGCGTGCCCGTTGATGGCGTCATCGTCCAGGGCCAGGCCTGGCTGGATGAGGCGATGCTGACCGGCGAAGCGCTGCCGCAGGAGAAAAGCGCGGGCGACAAGGTTCACGCGGGCACGGTAATGCAGGACGGCAGCGTGCTGTTCACCGCCAGCGCGGTCGGAAAAAATACCACGCTGTCGCGCATTGTGAATCTGGTTCGCCAGGCGCAAAGCAGCAAGCCCGAGCTCAGTCGCCTGGTAGATAAAATTTCTGCGATTTTCGTGCCCGCCGTGGTCGCTATCGCGCTGCTGAGCGCGGCCGTCTGGTATTTTATCGGGCCTGCGCCGCAGCTGGTTTATACGCTGGTTATTGCCACGACGGTGCTGATCATCGCCTGTCCCTGCGCGCTTGGGTTAGCCACGCCGATGTCGCTTACCGCCGGGATGGGCCGCGCCGCCGAGTTTGGCGTGCTGGTGCGGGACGCGGACGCGCTGCAGCGCGCCAGCACGCTGAATACGCTGGTTTTTGATAAAACCGGTACGCTGACGGAAGGCAAACCGCAGGTGGCGGCCATCCGGGTGTTTAACGGTGCCGACGAGCAGCAGGCGCTCTCGCTGGCGGCCGCGCTGGAGCAAGGTTCGCAGCATCCGTTGGCCCGCGCCATTATCGGGCGCGCCGGTCAGGCTGCTTTGCCCGAGGTCACCGGCTTTCGCACGCTGGGCGGCCTGGGCGTCAGCGGGCAGATCCAGGACGAAACCTGGCGGCTGGGCAACCGTACGCTGATGGCGCAACACAATGTGGTTGAGGAGGAAATGGACAAGGCGATCGCCTCTCAGGCCGCGAAAGGCATGACGCCGGTGCTGCTGGCAGCGGGCAATCAGCTTAAAGCTATCTTTTTCCTGCGCGATGCCCTGCGTCAGGAAAGCGTCGCCACGCTGCAGCAGCTGCGCGAGCAGGGTTATCGTTTAGTGATGCTGACGGGCGACAATGAAATCACCGCGCAGGCTATTGCCAGCGAAGCCGGCATCGATGACGTTATTGCCGGGGTCTTGCCGGACGGGAAAGCAGAAGCGATTAAAAAACTACAGCAGCAGGGAGCCAGCGTGGCGATGATTGGCGACGGCATTAATGACGCACCGGCGCTGGCGCAGGCGGATGTGGGTATCGCTATCGGCAGCGGCAGCGACGTGGCGATTGAGACGGCAGGCATCACGCTGATGCGTCACGATCTGCACGCCGTGGTGGACGCGCTGGCCGTGGCAAAAGCGACGCTGCGCAATATGAAGCAGAACCTGCTGGGAGCGTTTATCTATAACGCCTGCGGCATCCCGATTGCGGCTGGCGTGCTCTATCCGTTAACCGGCACCCTGCTCAGCCCGGTCGTAGCCGGTGCCGCGATGGCGCTCTCTTCGGTAACCGTCGTCAGCAACGCCAACCGACTGCTTCGCTATCAGCCGCCAAAGTGACGCACAGTCTTGTCTGAAAGCCCGGTCTCCGTCTGTCCTTCGGTGGGCTAAACCGTTAGCATAAGGGAAACTAACGGAGCGGAGCCTATGGGAAAATTACTGCAAAAGGCTGTCGCGCTGTGGCGCAAACTCTCGCCCATTAGCTATGCCTATCCGGCGCAGGATATGGCGCTCGGCGCCCGCCATCTGCATCTGGTGGGCAGTATTCATATGGGCACGCAAACCATGATGCCGCTTCCGGCGGCGCTGCAAAAAAAACTGGCGCGGGCCGATGCGCTGATTGTGGAGGCGGATATCACCTCCGGCGCCTCGCCTTTTAGCGCCAGTGAAATCTGCCCGCCGCTGGCGGAGCGTCTGAGCGAGCGGGAGCTGGAGGAATTGCAGCGTGTCTGCCGCGAGGTCGCTATTGACGCAGAAGTTATCGATCGGCTGCCCGCCTGGCAGATAGCCTTAATGCTGCAGGCGCAGCAGGCCCAGCGTCTTGGGCTGCGGACGGATTACGGTATCGATTTCCAGCTGCTCAGCGCCGCTAAAGCGCAGGGGAAAAAAATCATCGAGCTGGAAGGGCCGCAGGCGCAGCTGGATCTGTTGAAAGCGCTGCCCGATAACGGTCTGTCGCTGCTGCAGGATACGCTGCAGCACTGGCACACCAACGCGCGCCTGCTGCAAACCATGATTGGCTGGTGGCTGGAAACGCCGCCTGCGGACAGCCGACCGGCCCTGCCCGGTACCTTTAACAGCGCGTTAAACGAGGTGCTGATGCTGCAACGCAATCAGCGCTGGCGGCAGGATCTGACGGCGTTGCCGCCAGGGGAGTATGTGGTGGCCGTGGGCGCGCTGCACCTGTATGGCGAAGGCAATTTGCCGGACCTGCTGAAAAAAGGCTAAAAAAAAAGGCCAATATCGCTACCGGCCATGAATAAGATCTGTTTTATGATTTTAGTTCGCCTTCGACAAAGGCCGAAGGGGCAAAGATTGTCGCCTGGATCCCACATTTTCGCCAGTACTTTTTTTCGCCAGTTGTTCCATGCGCCACCTGAGGAGAAGCGTCGTGACGCCAGCCGTAAAACTGCTTGAAAAGCAAAAAATAAAATTTCAGCTGCACAGCTATGAGCACGACAGCAGCGAAACCCACTTTGGCGATGAAGCCGTACGGATGCTGAACCAGGATCCCGATCGGGTGTTTAAAACGCTGTTGGTTTCGCTGAACGGCGAGGCGAACACGCTGGCGGTAGCCGTCACGCCCGTTGCCGGCCAGCTGGATTTAAAAAGCGTCGCCAAAGCGCTGGGCGTAAAGAAAGTCGAAATGGCCGATCCGCAGATCGCCCAGCGAATCACGGGCTATCAGCTGGGCGGCATCAGTCCGCTGGGGCAAAAAAAACGTTTGCCCGTAGTGGTGGATACGCTGGCGCAGCAGTTTCCCACCGTGTTTGTTTCCGGCGGACGACGCGGGCTTGAGATAGAGCTGGCTCCGCAGGATCTGGCGCGGCAGCTCAACGCCAGCTTTGCCGCTATCGCGAAGCGCGACCGCAGCTAGTTGGTCTGCGCCAGCAGCCGATCGATCATCCAGCGCCCGGCCGGGCCGGGCGGCGACAGCCGCGACCAGGCGACATCCACCGAAAGATTCTGCGGCCAGCCGGCGATCGGCAGCTCGCGCAGCACCTGATGGCCGAACTGCTCCACCAGCCAGCGCGGCAGTATCGTCCAGCCAAAGCCCTGTTCCGCCATCTCCAGCAGCAGCAGATAAGAAGGCGCAGACCAGACGCCGTTGCCCGGCCGGGGCCGCCCCTTCTCTACCCACGTGTTCAGACAGAGCTGCCGCTCGCTTTTTAACGCTTCGCTGCTGACGACAGCCTGCCGCGTCAGCGGATGATCCTGATGCAGATAAATAGCCATCTGCGCTTTAACCTGAAGCCTTGCAGTGGCGATATCAGCCGGGTAATGCGGCTGCACGCGGATCACCCCAATATGCGCCCTTCCGGCCTGGATCAGATCGATAACGTCGGCATCTTCGGCAATCATGCATTCAAATTCAATCTGCGGATAGCGATCGGCAAAGCGTCTCAGCAGCGATTCATGGTAATCCGCCTGCCAGAAATCGGAGATCGCCATGCTCAGGCAGGGTTCCACATCGCCAGTCAGGCGGATAGCTAGCTCATCCAGCCGCTCGCTGGCCGCCAGTATTTCCCGCACCTGTGCCAGCGCCCGCTGCCCGTTCTCTGTCAGCACCGGCGAGCGCCCGTCGCGGCTGAACAAGGCGAACCCCAAATCTGTTTCCAGGTTGGCCACGGCAGCGCTGACGGTGGACTGGCTTTTACGCAGCGCTCTGGCAGCGGCAGAAAAGGAGCCGCTTTCCACCGTCTGTACAAACGCCTGTAACGATTCCGGTGAATATCGCATTTAAGTATCGCTTTTTCCGATGGGTAATCATTTTATCTTAGCAAACCGGGCAGGCAAAATACCGGTCTGATTTTAAGGAGAACCAATGAGCCGTAC
This sequence comes from Erwinia artemisiae, assembly GCF_051400835.1. Classification (NCBI taxonomy): domain Bacteria; kingdom Pseudomonadati; phylum Pseudomonadota; class Gammaproteobacteria; order Enterobacterales; family Erwiniaceae; genus Erwinia; species Erwinia artemisiae. Next base: position 528,736 of record NZ_JBLFFM010000002.1, read on the forward strand.
ACTGAAAGAACGTTTTTTCCACGCCCTGGGTTTTGAAGCATTGGCCGTGACGATAGTTTCGCCGCTGGCCGCGTGGGCAATGGATAAACCGCTGTTCCAGATGGGCGCGCTGGCTATTATGCTGTCGACCGTCGCCATGCTCTGGAACATGGTTTACAACGCCGGTTTCGACCGTCTATTCCCGAACGGCCGTCAGAGCTGGCTGCTGCGTATCGTGCACGCGCTGGCTTTTGAAGGCGGGTTTATTCTGATTGGTTTGCCAATCGCCGCCTGGATGCTGGGCGTTTCGCTGTGGCAGGCGCTGCTGCTGGAAATCGGCTTTTTCCTTTTCTTCCTGCCCTATACGGTGGTCTATAACTGGTTATACGATACGCTTCGCGCCAAATGGCAGCGCAAAGCGCATCCTGTGTCTTCAGAACAGTGACGACCAGACCTGGCGCATAGCCAGTTCAATACGCGGCAGCCGCCATTTTTTCGGCGGCTCGTCGGCTTTTTGTTCCGTCACGGCGGCCTTCTGCTGATAAAGAATTTCGTCGTGCGGTGCAAAAGCGCTGGCTTTCAGCGGCGAGTGCTTCTCAATATACTGTTTCAGCACCTCGGCATCGACAAAGCCGGTGTTTACGTAGCCCGGCATAGAGGTGATAACAGGATAGCCGTCGCCGCCGGTCGCGTTGAAGCTGAGCGTCGCCATGCGGTAGGTTTTGTCCGCCTGGAGCGGTTCGCCTTTGATTTTTACGTCATGAACGCTGCTGCCATCGGCCGTCAGGCTAACGTTGGCCAGCTGCGCGTAGGCGCCGGAATCGACCTGTTTATTCGCCACTACCGCCAGATATTTTTCAACTTCGCTGCCCTTCATATCGACATAGACGACCGTGTTGCCGAAAGGCTGCACCTTCAGCACATCCTTGTAGGTGATGTCGCCGGGTTCGATGGAGTCCCGCACGCCACCGCCGCTCATTACCGCGAAATCAGCGCCGGTTCGCTCTGCCTGCGCGCTCAGGAGCACACGGGCAAGGTTGGTCTGCACAAAGCGCACCTTGCTGCGATCCCCTTCCAGATGGCCGTCTACGCTGCCGATTTTGACGTTAAGCTGCGCTTCTCCCTTTTTCTGGAAAGGCGTCAGCAGCTTCATCATCGCCGGATTTTTGGCGATTTCCTGGGTGTAATTCACCCAGCTGACGCTGCCGTCGGCATTGGTCACCTTATGCCGCAGATTGATCGGCACCAGTTCGTAATGTTCCAGCGTCAGCTTGCCGTTCAGGAAGGTAAAATCGGCCCGGCCGATATATTTTCCCCATTCGTGCGCCTGAACAATCCAGGTGCCGTTTTGCCGATCCGGCTGGCACGGCGTGCCCGGCACGTAATCCGCCTGCTTAACGTTTTCCTTCGCCATACAGACCGGATCCTGAGAATGGCCGCCCACGATCATATCCAGATAGCCTGCCGGCAGCGCCCGAGCCATCTCCACGTCGCCCGGCGCGTTGGAGCCGTGATTGCCGTTATCGTAGTGTCCCATATGCGTCGCCGCGATAATCACGTCCGGCTTCTCCTGCTGGCGCAGCGCTTCCACCACCGCCTTCGCTTCCGTCGCCGGTTTATGAAAAACGATGTCGGTAAAATTCTCTGGGTTGCCGATTTTAGCCGTGTCGTCAGTGGTCAGTCCGATCACCGCGATTTTCAGTCCCATCCGATTAAACAACGCATAGGGCTGGAACAGGCGCTGTCCGGTGCTTTTCTGATAAATGTTGGCGGAAAGCAGCGGGAATTTCGCCCATTTTTGCTGCTGACGCAGCACGGAAAGCGGGTTATCAAACTCGTGATTGCCGATCGCCATCGCATCGTAGCCAATCAGGTTCATGCCGCGAAAGTCGGGCTCGGCATCCTGTAAGTCCGATTCTGGCACGCCGGTATTGATATCGCCGCCGGAGAGGATCAACACCGCGCCGCCGTGCGCCTGCACGTCGTAGCGGATCTGATCCATCATGGTTTTTTGCGCCGCCAGCCCGTACTCGTCATGCTCGTTTTGCCAGAAGCGGCCGTGATGATCGTTGGTATGCAGCACGGTGAATTTATAAACCCGGTCTTTAACCCAGGCCTGCGCGGCAAGCGGCGCGCTGAGTAAAGCCAGCGCCAATAGCGTCAGCGAGTTTTTTTTCAGTGAAAGCACAACGGATCTCCTTGTTGAAGCACTTATAAGGCTGGCGTAACCAGCAATCTACTACAGGCGCGGCGAATGGCAAGCGGTGCCGGTTTTCGGCAGCGCGTCGCGGGCCCTTAAAACAAGCGCGACGGCTAGATGAGTGCTAAATCTGCGGCCTTGCTGCATACGCATCCTGTTTAGTGCGGTTGTTTGCAGCTGTGTCGCAAAAAAGCGGCCTGCGTTTTGAAAGATAACTGCATAATCTTTATTATCAGAACAGTCATTATTCAGCTCTCCAGCCACTTAACACATTAAAATCACGCGATCCTGTGTGTTTTTGCTGCCAGCGCTTTTTTTCACATTTTTACCTGAATAAGGCAGGCAGACTAGCCGGATATACCATACACTTTAAGCTTACATTCGGATACATTTGCACATACAAGGAGAGAAGCATGCACCACACTACCCCGCTTATCACCACCATTGTCGGCGGGCTTGTTCTCGCTTTTCTCCTGGGTATGCTGGCCAATCGGCTGCGGGTTTCGCCGCTGGTTGGCTATTTGCTGGCTGGCGTGCTGGCCGGCCCATTCACGCCCGGTTTTGTCGCCGATACCAATCTGGCACCCGAGCTGGCGGAGCTGGGCGTCGTGCTGCTGATGTTTGGCGTTGGCCTGCATTTCTCGCTGAAGGATCTGATGGCGGTTAAAGCGATCGCTATCCCCGGTGCCGTGGCGCAGATCGCCGTCGCCACGCTGTTGGGTATGGGGCTTTCCTCGCTGCTGGGCTGGCCGTGGATGACCGGGCTGGTGTTCGGCCTTTGCCTTTCCACCGCCAGTACCGTGGTGCTGCTGCGCGCGCTGGAAGACAGGCAGCTTCTTGACAGTCAGCGCGGGCAGATCGCTATCGGCTGGCTGATTGTGGAAGATCTGGTAATGGTGCTGGCGCTGGTGCTGCTTCCGGCTATCGCGGGCATGTTTGAGCAAGGCAACGCCAGCGTAAGTATGCTGCTGATCGATCTGCTGATTACCATCGGCAAGGTGGTGGCCTTTATGGTGCTGATGATGGTGGTCGGTCGACGCGCGGTGCCCTGGATCCTCGCTCGCAGCGCCGCAACCGGTTCCAGAGAGCTGTTTACCCTGGCGGTGCTGGCGCTGGCGCTGGGCATCGCTTTTGGCGCGGTAGAGTTTTTTGACGTTTCCTTTGCGCTGGGCGCCTTCTTTGCGGGCATGGTGCTGAACGAGTCCGAGCTGAGCCATCGCGCCGCGCATGATACGCTGCCGCTGCGTGACGCCTTTGCGGTGCTGTTTTTCGTCTCCGTCGGGATGCTGTTCGACCCGATGATCCTGCTGGAACAGCCGCTGGCAGTTGCGGGCGTGCTGGCTATTATCGTGCTGGGCAAATCGCTGGCCGCGCTGCTGCTGGTGCTGCTGTTCGGCCATTCCCGCCGTACCGCGCTGACCATTTCGGTGAGCCTGGCGCAGATCGGCGAGTTCGCCTTTATTCTCGCCGGACTGGGGATCTCGCTAAAGCTGCTGCCTGATGAAGGCCGCAATCTGGTGCTGGCAGGCGCCATCCTTTCCATCATGCTTAATCCGCTGCTTTTCGCGCTGCTGCAGCGCTATCTCGGTAAAAAAGAGGCCGAGGAAGAGCAGCAGCAGGCCGCAATAATGGAAGAGGAAAACCCGATCCCGGTTAATCTCTGTAACCACGCCATCATCGTCGGTTTTGGCCGCGTCGGCAGCCTGCTGGGCAGGAAACTGATAGAAAATGGCGTGCCGATTGTGGTGGTTGAGAACAGCCGGACGCGGGTGGATGCCTTAAGGGCGGAAGGGATCAGCGCTGTGTTGGGCAACGCTGCCCGCACGGAGACGATGGATCTGGCGCGTCTGGACTGCGCGCGCTGGCTGCTGCTCACTATCCCTAATGGTTTTGAAGCGGGCGAAATCGTCATCGCCGCACGAGAGAAGCGCCCGTCGATTGAGATCCTAGCGCGGGCGCATCATGACGAAGAGGTGCACTACATTACCGAGCGCGGCGCAAATCAGGTGGTGATGGGCGAGCGGGAGATTGCCAACAGCATGCTGAATATTATGCTCGCCAATGAAAAGGCAAGCGCGCCGCAACCCAGCCCGATCTGAAAAGGCGAGTTTGATGACAAACTTAAAAGCCTGCGGCTTACACTGCCATTTTTACAGCGATCCAACCGCTTCACAGCGGCGGAGGCTGAGCGGATAAGCGGACCGTTTTCGCGCATGGACGCGCGAAACGAGCCTACATGGACGTGCGCGTCCGTGTTCCGCTCTGCCTCTGCGGCTATTTACCAGACTGATAGCCAACTGATGGCTGAGCATAGCTTTGTTAACAGTCTCAGGCGGTCTCTGGAAGAGGCCGCGCTCGTCTTATCTTTCCCAGTAGGACTCTTCCAGGCTGTCTTCGCGCTCCGGCAGCCCTCGGGTCAGGCGCGGCGAGTGCTGATTCAGCACCTGATAGCTGACGCGGTTGGCGTATTTACAAACCTGCGCCAGCGAGGAATAGGTCAGGTAGCGACGACCGTGTTTGCTGGAGTTCGGCACGTTCAGACGATGATAGTCGTTAGCGGTGATATCGTGCAGCACCGCCGCCAGCGCGCCGTCGCCCGCGCCGTTGGTGTTCATGATCTTCTCCGGGCCGCCCATATAAGGCGCGATATGCGAGAAAATGCGCAGCGGCTGCTCGCAGTCCTGGTGGCGCATCGCGCGGCTGAACTCATACTGGTTGAACTCCGGGATCGCGCCTGGCAGCAGCGGATGCTGCGTTTTGCGCTTGCCCTCTTCCTCAGTGTAGCCCGCCATATACAGACCGTTCGGCCCGGCGGTGCACAGCACCAGATCCACCCAGTCCAGCGCCATATTCGCCGCCTGTAGCGGATCGCTGAAGCCGGTCAGCGCCTCGCCCTCTTCCTCGTTCATCGCCACCACGGAAACGTGATCGCGCAGGAAATCGCGCCAGAACTGCGGATTGTCGCCAATCACGTATTTCGTGCCCAGCGTCAGCACCACCGGTACGTTATGCTTTTTCGCCCAGGCGATGGCCTGCATCGTTGCTTCCGCCATCGGTTCGCCCGGCTTGCAGCGCAGCAGATAAGAGGTCAGCAGCAGCGCGGACGCGCCCGCTACCACCTCTTCAGGAATGCTTTCCTTGCTCAGCTGGTTCATCATGCCCGGACTGATGGCAAAGGTACGCTCGCCGTGTTCGCCAATCAGCGTAAAGCAGCGGCCGATAGCGCCGTCGACGCCCTGCAAATAGTTCAGATCGGTACGGCTGGAGGTATTGCACAGGTAGCGATAGGCGTAGCTCCCGATCTGCACGTTGCTGCACATCACGCCCAGCAGCACCGAGCGGTCGTCGGCCAGCACCGAGTAGTTGTGCAGCGTGTTGCCGATGGTACCGCCCGCAAACTGATGGGTGATCAGGTTGTTTTGCGTCAGCTCTGCATACAGCGCTTCGGCAACCTCGTCTTCAATCACCAGCGAGTGGCCCGCACTCAGGCCGTAGCGCGCCACAAAAGCGTCATCCACCTTCGCTTCGATATCCACCAGGATCTGATCGATACCCGCTATCCAGCTGGTCGCGGTTTCGCTTTCCGGCTGCACGGGCTGGAGCAGCGGGTCGCGCGCGCTGACGGGAAAGTAGTGTTTGGATTTACGCTGGCCGGGAAATTTCATATTGCTGACTTCTGGAAAGAATAGGAAGCAGCCAATGATAACAGGGATGCGGCTAAGTGCCCACACCCCTCTTTTTTAGCGCTGGCTGTTGACCAGCTCAACCATCATATCGATATGTAGCTCATCGTCGTTCAGCGCCGGGATATATTCAAACTTGGTGCCGCCCGCGTGCATAAAGAATTCGCAGTTCTGCTCGCTGATCTCTTCCAGCGTTTCCAGACAGTCGGCGGAGAAGCCAGGGCTCATGACCTGTACATGCTTCACGCCCTTTGCCGGCAGCGACTGCATCGTTTCGTCAGTATAGGGCGTCAGCCACGGCTCGCGGCCAAAGCGCGACTGGAAAGTCAGCATCGCTTCGTGTTCGGCCAGGCCCAGCGCGGCAATCAGCGCCTCGCTGGTTTCCCGACAGCGCAGCGGATAATCGTCGCCCTGATCGGCAAAACGCTGCGGAATGCCGTGGAAAGACATCACCAGCAGATCCGGCTTGCCATGTTTAGCAAACGACCGTTCGACCGACGCCTTCAGCGCGGCAATATAGGCCGGATGCGTGGCGTAATCGCGGATAAACTGCACCGAAGGCAGGCTGCGATAACCGGCAAAGACCTCGGTGATGCCGTCCCAGACCGCCGCCACGGTAGAGCAGGAAAACTGCGGGTACAGCGGCAGCACGATCAGGCGGGTTACGCCCTGCGCCATCAGGCTGTCAAGCGCGCTTTTCAGGCTCGGATTGCCGTAGCTCATGCCCAGTTCCACAGGCATAGGTAGCCGGGCCGCCAGCGCTTCGCGCTGCCGTTTGCTGTAGACCATCAGCGGCGAGCCGTCTTCCATCCAGACCGATGCGTAAAGTTTTGCAACGCGCGGCGAACGGATCGGCAGGATCACGCCGTTCAGGATTGGCCACCACAGCCAGCGCGGCGTATCGACCACGCGCTTGTCGCTGAGGAACTGTTTCAGGTAGCGTTTAACAGCAGGCGTGGTTGGCGCGTCAGGTGTACCTAGGTTCACCAGCAGCACGCCGGGTTTATCTTGCCTCATTGTTATTCCTTCTCTGGGCATGTCAGGTGATGAAAACGAGAATCATTCTAGCGGAAAATCAGGAAGGGGTAACCAATTGCTGTAGTAGGGCCAGCTTTTGCTGGCCCCGGAAGGTATTAACCGAAGATTTTTTCCAGTTCGGCGCTGACTTCAGACACTTTACGGGTGCCGTCAATTTTGTGGTAAGCGGTATGGCCCGCTTCCGCTTCTTTGCTGTAGTAGGCAATTAGCGGCGCGGTCATCTGATGATATTCCACCAGGCGCTTACGCACGGTTTCTTCCTGATCGTCTTTACGCGTGGTCAGCTCTTCACCGGTCACGTCGTCTTTGCCTTCCACCTTAGGCGGGTTGAAGGTCACATGGTAAACGCGGCCGGATGGCGCATGAACGCGACGACCCACGATACGTTCAACAATCAGCTCGTCCGGTACGGCGAACTCCAGCACGTTGTCGATTTTGATGCCCGCTTCCTTCATGGCGTCAGCCTGAGGGATAGTGCGCGGGAAGCCATCAAGCAGGAAACCGTTACGGCAATCTTCCTGCGCGATGCGCTCTTTAACCAGGGCAATAACCAGTTCATCAGTGACCAGTTTGCCTGCATCCATCAGTTCTTTGGCCTGTTGACCCAGCTCGCTGCCGGCTTTAACCGCTGCGCGCAGCATGTCGCCCGTGGAGATCTGCGGAATGCCGTATTTCTCCATAATAAACTGAGCCTGTGTCCCCTTACCTGCACCCGGAGCACCGAGCAGAATAATACGCATTGCGTAAATCCCCTTGCGAATCGCTTTAATCAAGTTATGTAGGGCATGAACATACCATCATGCCCCTGTATCCACAAGGAACGCGGCCGTTAAGCTGGGTTATCGCCCGGTAAAGTTACCGGTAACGCCAGGGGGTTTCGGCATTATTGACGCCGCTTTAGCGCTTTACGGGCGCCGTCGTGCCGAAAGCCTTGTTTTCAGACAATTTCACCTTTTCGCCAGCAGGATCGCTACCGGTATAGTCCCTTGAGAGACGCGGTTTTCGGCAGGATCGCGCTTGCGGGAAAGCGTCGGGATGACAGGGAGTTGAGTTAAGAACCAGGCAGGAGGGAAACCAAACAGAAAGGCAGAGGGCGTTGCCCCCTGCCTTTGACCGATTTAGCCCAGCAGCAGCTGGTTCATGCGGCGGATAAACTGGTTAGGATCTTCCAGCGTGCCGCGCTCGGCAAACATCGCCTGATCGAGCAGCAGCTCAATCCACTCGCCGAAGCGGGCTTCATCCTGCGTATCCGCAGCGCGTTTAACCAGCGCGTGCTCCGGGTTCAGCTCAAACAGGTACTTCACTTCCGGCACCGGCTGGCCCGCAGCGGCGAACAGCTTCGCCATCTGGGTGCTCATGTCGTTGGCGTCGGTGGTGACGATAGCAGGCGTGTCGGTCAGGCGGTGCGTCAGACGCACATCCTTCACGCGCTCGCCCAGCAGCGTTTTCACGCGGTCGACAAACGGCTCCAGCGCTTTTTCCGCTTCTTTCTGCTCTTCGCTTTCTTCGTCTGCCAGCTTGCTCAGCGCTTCGTCCGCCTTGCTGACGCTCTGGAAGGTTTTGCCATCGAACTCGGTCAGATAGCTCATCATCCATTCGTCGATACGATCGGAGAGCAGCAGCACCTCGATGCCTTTCTTACGGAACAGCTCCAGATGCGGGCTGCTTTTCGCGGCGGCATAGCTGTCGGCGGTGATGTAGTAAATCTTCTCCTGCCCTTCCACCATGCGGCTGACATAGTCTTCCAGCGACACGGTCTGCGCGGAGCCTTCACTGCTGGTAGAGGCAAAACGCAGCAGTTTGGCGATGGTTTCTTTGTTGGCGCTGTCTTCAGCCGGGCCTTCTTTCAGCACCAGACCGAACTGCTGCCAGAATTTCTGATACTGCTCTTCGTCATCCTTCGCCACTTTCTCCAGCATTTGCAGCGCGCGCTTGCTCAGGGCGTTACGCAGATTCTGGGTAATGCGGCTGTCCTGCAGGATTTCACGCGAGACGTTCAGCGGCAGATCGCTGGAATCTATCAGGCCGCGCACGAAGCGCAGGTAGTTCGGCATAAACTGCTCGGCGTCGTCCATGATAAACACGCGCTGCACGTAGAGCTTCAGCCCGTGCTTGTGATCGCGGTTCCACATGTCCCACGGCGCCTGCGAAGGGATATACAGCAGGCTGGTGTACTCCTGCTTGCCTTCTACGCGGTTGTGGCTCCAGGTCAGCGGATCGGCAAAATCGTGCGAAACGTGTTTGTAGAACTCTTTGTACTCGTCGTCGCTGATCTCAGACTTGTTGCGCGTCCACAGCGCCTGCGCCTTGTTGATTTTTTCCCAGCTGGAGGTTTTCTCTTCTTCGTTATGCTCTTCGATCTCTACCGGCAGCGCGATGTGATCGGAATATTTGCTGATGATGCTGCGCACGCGCCACGCGTCCAGGAACTCGTCTTCGCCTTCGCGCAGATGCAGCGTAATCTCCGTACCACGATCTTCTTTCGTGATATCGGCAATGGTGTACTCGCCTTCGCCTGCGGATTCCCAGAACACGCCTTCATCCGCAGCGGCGCCGGCAGCGCGGGTGCGCACGGAAACCTTGTCCGCCACGATAAAGGCGGAATAGAAGCCGACGCCGAACTGGCCGATTAGCTGGCTGTCCTTCGCCTGATCGGATCCTAATGATTCCAGGAAGGATTTGGTGCCCGATTTGGCAATGGTGCCCAGATTCTCAATGACTTCGTCTCGCGTCATCCCGATGCCGTTATCGCTCAGCGTCAGGGTACGATTTTCCTTATCAACAGAAACACGCACGCGCAGATCGCCGTCGCCCGCGTAAAGTTCCGGCGAAGAAAGCGCGCGGAAGCGCAGCTTGTCGGCCGCATCGGAGGCGTTGGAGATCAGCTCACGCAGGAAGATTTCTTTGTTTGAATAGAGGGAATGGATCATCAGGTGCAGAAGCTGTTTTACCTCTGACTGGAAGCCACGCGTCTCTTGTCCTTTCATGGTCATTGCTACCTCAGTTAACTTGGCGGTTTACATTGAGAAGTAGAATGGGGACGACTGGCGGGTTTTCAAGACGGCACGACGCATCGTGCCGTTAAATGACTAAAATTTAATCTTGTGGCGCCCGGCCAGAGAGTGGGAAAGCGTGGTGCCGTCCACCATCTCCAGCTCGCCGCCAACCGGCACGCCGTGGGCGATGCGGCTGGCGTCAACGCCATACTGACCGCACAGCTCGGCAATGTAGTTGGCGGTCGCCTCGCCTTCAACCGTAGGGTTAGTGGCCAGGATCACCTCCTGAATCGTCTCTTTTTCCAGCCGTTGTTCCAGCCGGTCAAGACCGATATCGTTCGGGCCAATGCCATCCAGCGGCGAAAGGTGTCCCATCAGCACAAAGTAGCGGCCGGCGAACTGCCCGGTCTGCTCAATGGCGTGAATGTCGGCCGGGCTTTCTACCACGCAGATAAGACCCGTCTGCTGACGACGAGTATTCGCGCAGATGGTGCAGATTTCCTGCTCGGTAAAGGTGCGACAATCTGCACAATGTCCAATTTCCGACATGGCGCGCGTCAGCGCCTGCGCCAGACGCATTCCGCCGCTGCGATCGCGCTGCAGCAGCTGGAACGCCATACGCTGGGCCGATTTCGGCCCCACGCCGGGCAGACAGCGCAGCGACTCCATCAGGCTTTCAAGGAGCGGGCTGGTCTGCATCAGAACGGCATCTTGAAGCCAGGCGGCAGCTGCATCCCGCTGGATACCGCAGACATTTTCTCTTTCTGCGCTTCCGCTACGCGACGGGCGGCATCGTTAAATGCGGCAGCGACCAGATCTTCCAGCATATCTTTGTCGTCTTCCAGCAGGCTTGGATCAACCTCTACGCGACGGCAGTTGTGTGCACCGTTGATGGTGACCTTCACCAGTCCCGCGCCCGATTCGCCCGTTACTTCCATGGCCGCGATCTCTTCCTGCACCTGCGCCATTTTGTCCTGCATTTGCTGGGCCTGCTTCATCAGGTTACCCAGTCCGCCTTTTCCAAACATAATTTTCTCTCTTAAGAAGGGCCGTACTCATGCCGCAGCACGGGAACAGCGTTTCAAAGGGGGCGAATACTCTCTTCATCCACGTCCGCATCAAAAAAGCGACACAGCGTCTGAATATGATTATCCGCGATAATTGACTGACGCGCCTGCGCCAGTTTCTCTTCGTAGATTTTTTGTCGCCACTCCAGCGGCGTCAGCACCGTCGGATTATCGTCTTCAATCAGCGTCAGTTCAACCGGCTTGCCTGCCGCCGCGCTCAGCGCCTCGCTCAGCGCTTTCTGCGCCGACGGCGAGTTCAGGTGACGCTGGCTGGAACGCAGGTGCAGACAGATCCCGTCTGCCGTCTGCTCTTTCCAGGCGTTCAGCGCCAGCTGCTGCACCAGCTTCGGCAGCGTCAGCCCGGCGATTTCCGCCGCCCAGGCGTCGCGCTGCTGCGATTCCGTGGTCAGCTTCGCCATCAGCTCCGGGGTTTTCTCATGTTCTAACGCCGTGCGCAAGGCTTTGGGCGTGGCCACCGGTTCTGGCTTCGCCTCGACGGTTTGCGCTTTCCAGCGATAGGCCTCCGGCTTTACCGGTTCAGTCGCGATAACGGCGCTTTGCCGCTTCTGACCACGCTCGGTCGCGGCAGCCAGCCGCTCCAGCGCCGAGCCTGCCGGCCGCGCATTGGGCGCTGCCGGCTCACTCTTTTTTAGTTTGGTCGCTCCCTGCTGGCGCATCAATTGCGTTCGCGCCTGCAACAGCTGGCTGGTGGTATCAGGCAGCGGCGCGCTGGCCTGCACGGTATGCGTCGGCGCCGGGCCTGCCGGCGGCTGGCTCTGCGCTGCGGACGGCGACGGGATCGTTTCCTGTTGGCCCGGCGCTGAAGGCTGAGCCTGCGGCACCATCGCAGGACGCGCGACCGGCTCTGCAATCACTTGTTTAGGATGAAAAGCCAGCGCGCGCAGCAGCGCCATCTCTACGCCCATGCGGCGATCGGGTGCCAGCGGCAGCTCTTTGCGGCCGACCAGCAGCGTTTGATAATAAAGCTGTACGTCGGCAGGCGGCAGAACGCGCGCCAGCTCGCGCAGGCGCTGCTCGGCAGTGGCGAACTCTTCGCCCAGCGCGGAGGGCAGCAGCTGTATCATCGCCACGCGGTGCAGCAACGTCAGCATTTCTACCAGCAGCGCTTCCCACTCGACGCCGCGTGAAGCGGCCTGGTCCAGCAAAGACATGACCTGCTCGCCTTCGGCGTTCACCAGCGCTTCGATCAGCGCCAGCGGCTGCTCGTCGTCCAGCGTGCCAAGCATAGTGCTGACCGTCGCCGTGGTGATCTGCCCCTGCCCCATGGCGATAGCCTGGTCGGTCAGGCTTAACGCGTCGCGCATACTGCCATCGGCGGCTCTTGCCAACAGCTGTAACGCGCGCGCTTCGGAGGCGATCTGCTCCGCTTCCAGCACGTGTTCAAGCTGGCCACGGATCTGGCCAACGTCCAGCGCCTTCAGATGGAATTGCAGGCAGCGCGATAAAATAGTGACCGGCAGCTTTTGCGGATCGGTAGTAGCAAGCAAAAACTTCACGTGCTCGGGCGGTTCTTCCAGCGTTTTCAACAGCGCGTTAAAGCTGTGCCGCGAAAGCATATGCACTTCATCGATCAGATAAACTTTAAAGCGGCCGCGCGCGGGCGCGTACTGCACGTTATCCAGCAGATCGCGGGTATCCTCGACCTTGGTGCGCGAGGCGGCGTCGATCTCAATTAAGTCGACAAAGCGGCCCTGTTCGATTTCGCGACAGTTGTCGCATTTTCCACAGGGCGTAGCGGTAATGCCGGTTTCACAGTTAAGGCCTTTTGCCAGAAGACGGGCAATAGTGGTTTTTCCCACGCCCCTGGTGCCGGAAAAAAGATAAGCGTGATGGATGCGGCCAAGCGACAGGCCGTTCGCCAGCGCGGTCAGCACGTGCTCCTGACCGACGACATCACTGAACGCCTGGGGACGCCACTTGCGGGCCAGTACCTGGTAGCTCATTCGTGATTCATCATTGATTTATAGAGAATAATTCATCTAAACACCGTTAACCCGTGTTTTAGCCTCGTTGCTGATTGCCGCTACAGTGTACCAGTACGGCCTGGGTCATTCCTATCACTTTGCGTAAAACCAGCGGCTAAATCCGCTTGTGGCCAGCACCAGTAAAAACGCCGTTCAGATAATGATAAAAAAAGGATAGCGTGAAGTTGGGCAGAAAATTACCTGTTGCAGCCAGAAAACCGCACAACCCGAAAATCAGTCACTTTTCCTAAAATGACAAAACAGATTTACCCTCCAAAAATTAACGTATTTAATAACGACACCCTAAAAAATAGCTTTATTAAACAATAGCTGGAGGAGCTGGAGTTATTTAAGAGTGAATCAAATTACATTATATTTAACCAATTGAAAATAAGCGATTTTATAAGAAAAATTTATACAATCCTTGTCAAATAAAACTAATGGACTGGTAAAATGGAAAATAAGAAAAGGACATTTCATCCTGAAAAGCCGGGTATGCAGAATAAAAAAAGATGGCTCGGCGCTTTTAACGCGCTGGCGATCTTTATCTCGCCCGGCACCGTTTTTATTCATTCTGCCCAAGCGGAAGATAATATTACCGTCGGCGCCCAGGGCGGCGATGGCGGCAGCGGCAGCACCGCCAGCCTGCCGGGTGAAGCAGGCACCGGCGGCAACGGCGGCAACGGTGCTAACGCGGCGGGAAACGGCAACGGCGGCAGCGGCAGCGACGGCGTGTCGGGCAGCAACGGCGCCAACGGTACGCCGGGCGTCGACGGCGCGATCGGCACCAGAGGCTCCGACGCGACTGGCTCATTGCATAATGTGAAAGGACAGCTGGGCATACTGCAAATTGGCGGCGGCGGCGGCCATGGCGGTCTGGCGGGCGAAGCCTCAGCCGGTGCCGGCGGCGGCGCGGCAGGAAAAGGCGGAAACGGCGGCAGCGGCGGTAATGCAGGCATGGGCGGCGATGGCGGTAACGGTGGCGACGGCGGCAGCGGCGGTCATGGCGCGAACGGCGGCAGCGGTGGCGTCGCGGCGACAGGCGGAAACGGCACGCTGACTATTAATCAAAGCGCTTTTACCAGCACGGTTCTGGCCGTCGGCGGTGATGGCGGCGCCGCCAGTGCGGGAGGAAACGGTCAGCCCGGCGGCGGCGGCGGTGCCGGAAAAAGCGGCGGCGAGGCGGGCGTCCCCGGTTTGCAGGCTGCCGGTGGGATGCCGGGCAACGGCGGCAGCGGTGGCGCGGGCGGCAAAGGCGGCAGCGGCGGCAACGGAGCCGATGGCGGTAACGGCGGCAGCGGCGTATTGACCCTCAACGGCACTACGGTAACGGTCAGAAGTACGCTGGCCGTCGGCGGCGCAGCCGGTGACGGATCGGACGGCGGCGATGGCGCAAACGGCGGCAACGGCGGCGATGCGGGACACACTGCCGATCCCTATATCGAAACCAACGTCACAGGCGAAACGGGCGACAGCGGCAACGGCGGCGGCGGCGCTAAAGGCGGAAACGGCGGGCGCGGCGCTAACGGCGGCAACGGTGGCGAAGGCAGGCTGTTGCTTAACAACAGCACCGTAAACGCGCAGGCGCTGAAGGTTGGCGCTAACGGTGGGAAAGGCGCTAACGGCGGCAACAGCGGCAGCAACGGCCAGGCAGGCGCGGCGGATAGCGTTGCGGCAGCCGGAAAAGGCGCAGCTGGCGGTCAGGGCGGTTTGGGCGGCAACGCCGGACAGGCCGGCACCGGCACGCTGACGGTGGAAGGCAGCACGCTGACCGTGACCTCCGGCATCTCTCTTGGCGGCGACGGCGGCAGCGGCGGCAACGGCGGCGCGTTACAGGGCAGCGCCGCCGCCGGTAGTGGCGGCAATGCTTCCAACGGCGCGGCCGGTACGCTGTGGTTTAACAGCGGTACGCTCAACAACGGCGGCACGCTACAGCTGGGCGGCCAGGGAGGCGATGCGGGCGATGGCGGCAGCAACAACGGTGCCAAAGGTCGCTCGGGCAACGGCGGCAAAGCGGGTAACGGCGGCAACGGTATCGCCATCTTCACCAGCGGCAGCGGCCAAATCGGTACAACCGTTCAGCTCGGCGGGGCCAGCGGCAGCCACAACGGCGTATTAAACAGCAGCGCCTGGGCGCAGACAGCTGGCGCTGGCGGCACGGGCCAGCTGGAACTGCGCGGCGGCACCTTTACCGCCGGCACGCTGGCTATCGGCACCGCCACGGTCTGGAACGCGCTGACCGGCGTCGCCTCAACGGCAGACGGGCGCTATTTGCAGAGCGGCGGGACTTTCCGGGTCAATAATACGGAACTGAACAACGGCAGCCTGATCGTCAGCGGCGGCACCTTTACCAGTAAAACGCTGGAGGCGACGCAGGGAACGCTGACCGTCAGCGGCGACGGCTCGATCGTTTTTGGCTCTACGGAGCTGAACGCGCATCACTGGCAGGAAAGCGTGGCGCAGCTTCAGCAAGCGCTGCAAACAAGCTGGAACGGCAAGCTGATCCTGAGCGGCGACGGCACGATCGATTTCGCCAGCAACGAGCTCGCCTGGCGGATCGGCGGCGATGAGGCAACGCAGGGATTAGGATCCTCTTCGCTAACGGTGATCCATGCCCGATCCTACATAGACTCCGGCAAAGTCGCGCTGGCGCTGGGCAATGCGCAGATTGACAATAAAGCCAGCCTGCTGGTGCTGACGGATGATGGCGTAGCCGCCGGTGAAAGTTTTACGATAGCAACAGGAGCAAACCCCCTGACGACGCCCGGCTGGCAGCAGGCGAACATTAATACCACCAGCCGTCTGATAATGGCGACTTCATCGACCAATGCAGAAGGAACGCTGCTTACGCTCGGCAATGCCGATTACAGCGCTGCCTTGCCGAAGCTCTCTGCCGGCTCGGTAAAGCTGCTTAAGGCGATGACTGCTGAAGTTGGGGTAAACACGGCTTCCGACAATGCTGCTCAGCAGTTCCTTTCACAAACGATGGACGTGCGCTACGTCAGCGATGCCGCGACCGCTGCACGCCTGGTGGAATCCGCCATTAACTTCGCCTCCGTGGCTAACGTTGCAGGCGCCAGCTATCAGACGATGTCTGCCGCGACCCGCGCCCTCGCCCGCCATCTTTCCCAAAGCGAACATCTTTTTGACGGTACGCCGCCGGAAGAAGGCTTTAATCTGTGGACATCGCTGTTCTACGATAACGCCCGTCTGAAAGGCTATAGCGCTGGCGGTTTTGACAGTAAAAGTAAAACCAGTATGGGCGGCGCTTTTATCGGCGCTGAAGATACGTTGATTACGCAACAGGGCGCGATCCTGAAAACCGGCGTCGCACTGCATACCGGCCGGGGAAAAAGCAGGACGAGCGGTAATCTCTATCCGGTGAAAAACGACCTGGATTTCTGGGGCGGCTCCCTGTACGGCAGCTGGTTGAACAATAACTGGGATCTGGTGGCTGACGTAGACTACTCGCGGGTGAGCCATGATATGAAGATGTCGCTTCCGGCTGCGGGCTACCCAACCCTCTCAGGCGAAGCGAAATCAACCATCATAAGCGCCGGGCTGACGGCGGAGTATCTGTTCAACCTGGAATATCTGGATGTGATACCGCATATCGGCCTGCGCTACACCCGGCTGAAAACCAATAGCTTTACGGCGAAAAGCAGCGGTAAATCCTTGTTCAATAACGCTGCCGCTTCGGCCTCGCTCTGGTCGGTGCCGCTGGGAGTCAGCCTGGCTCGCGAATTTCAGTACGAATCGGGCTATACGCTGAAGCCCAGAGTGGATCTTTCATTTATCGCCACCACCGGCGATACCACTCACGGTACCCGCGTCAGCATGGCCGACGTTAGCGGCACGGGCTGGAGCGAGTCCCGGCTTGCCGACGGTTCGGCTTTCAGCTTCAGCACGGGCGCGGTGCTGCAAAAAGGCGATCTGACCTATGGGTTGCATTACGACCTGCAAAAATCGTCGCACGAAACTGCTCAGGCGGTTTCGGCCTCCTTCAACATAAAATTTTAAATAAAAAAAGGCTGGCAAGCGCCAGCCTTTTTTTTTCTGCAACGGCTTAGTGACCGGGGAAGTTCACCAGGCTGAAGCACTCCAGCCCCATCGCCTTCAGGCGCGCTTCGCCACTCAAATCAAACAGATTGATGATAAACGCCGCGTCTTTTACCTCGCCGCCTGCGCGACGGATCAGTTTGACGGTCGCTTCAATCGTGCCGCCCGTAGCCAGCAGATCGTCTACCACCAGCACTTTGTCGCCCGGTCCGATGGCATCGCAATGCAGTTCCAGACAGTCCGTGCCGTATTCCAGCTCGTAGGTTTCAGCGAAGGTTTTACGCGGCAGCTTGCCCGGCTTGCGTACGGGCACAAAGCCTACGCCAAGTGCCAGAGCCACCGGCGCGCCAAACAGGAAGCCGCGCGCTTCGGTACCTACAACTTTAGTAATACCTGCATCACGATAGCGTTCAACCAACAGTTCAATGCTGAGTGCATAGGCTTTTGGATCTTCCAGCAGGCTGGTGACGTCACGGAACAGAATGCCTGGCTTAGGATAATCCTCAATGCTTTTGATACTGTTTTTAAGAAATTCAAGCTGCTGCGCAGTCGCGGTCATAGTGTTATGCCTGGTAAATACAAATCTGACTCGCGCAGCTTCGTTGCTCTGGCGAGGAAGTCGCAGAGCAAGACGGGAGTGTCCGGGGGAAGCCACGCACGAAAACGACCAAATCTATGCAAATCGTCCGACAATTGCAACCGTCGGAAGCAAAATCCACGTATTTGTTGCCCTTAATCAACCTGAGTCGCTCAGGAAAAAGCAGACCAGCGCACAGATCGATCAAATTAAGCGTATTATAGGCGCGGCTCACCAGGGGAGAGAGAAAAATGAAAAGCGCCCATTTGCTTGAGCAGCTGGAAGCAAAGCTGGAAGAACTGGCGCAGACCATTGCGCCTCACGCTAACCAACGCACCGCGAAAGCGCGTTTTGACAGCCAGCTGTTTCACTGCCACGGTACGCGGCTTGCCGACTATCTACAGGAAGCGCGGCAAAGTATGGCCTTACTCAGGCAAAGCGTAAACGGCCACCGCACGGAGCGCGTTGCCTGGATGGCCGAACGCGTGGTGCTGCAGATAAGCGCGCTACAGCGCGAGCTGGCTACGCTAAAGCTGCGCAACAGCGAAACCAGACCGGAGCCAGAGCCGGAGAATCTTTACGAGAAGCTGGCGAAACATCAGGATTACGAGCGCCGCCTGCGCGCGATGGTCGCCGATCGGGAAAGCCAGCTTGCTCATCAGGAAACGCTGGCGCAGCAGCGGAAGCTGCAGCAGGAAATCGCGGCGCTGGAGGGGCGGTTACAGCGTTGTCTGCTGGCATTAAAAAAAATCGAGCGCGCGATTGAAAACCGCGACCGACAATGAGTACGCAGCGGCGTTGCTATACTTTTTGAAAAAGCTGACTGGAGATCGCAAATGGGACTTCTCTCCTGGATAATCATCGGGCTATCGGTAGGATTCGTTACCCGCTATGTCTTTCCTGGCCGCCCCGGCGGCCTGATAGCGACGCTGGCGCTGGCCATCATCGGCTCGCTGGTCGGCGGCTATATCGGGGTCTTTTTTAATTATGGCAGCCTGGCCGTAGCGGAACCCAGAGCGCAGCTGATTGCGCTGGCTGGCGCGCTGCTGATGGTATTGGTTGCTAAAAAACTCCGTATTTAAATCGGGAGAAGAATATGTCGCTGGAAAGCGCGCCAGAAGAAGTAAAGCTGGCTGTTGATTTGATTATGCTGCTTGAAGAGAACCAGATCGCGCCGCAAACGGTACTGGCTGCTTTAGCTATCGTGCAACGAGATTTTGAGAAAAAGGCGCGCGGCGAAAATCCAGGCGCCCTTCCCTAGCAGGCGGCCTTGCGGAGCGCCGGGCTGTGCATGACGGTATCAAGCAGCACCTCTACCAGCTGCGGCGCATCCGAAGCCAGATCGAAGCTTTCCGGCATAAACAGCCAGTTTTCCATAATACCGGTTATATAGCCGCGCATGACCACGGCCGTTCGCCGCGTATCCAGCTCGCCCGGCAGCTGCTGCTGCGTCATGCACTGCCGCAATACATCTTCAATTTTGTCGTAACATTCCAGATATAACGTTTGCTGCATCATTTGCAACGTGGTCATTTCGCCGACAAATTCGCATTTATGAAAGATAATTTCCATCAGCGCACGCCTGCGCGTATCCCTTACCGTAGCTTCAAGGACATAAGTCAGCATGGCGCGTAAAACAGAGAGTGGATCGGATGGGTATTTTAATTGATACTCAAGCTCTATATTCTCCAGTCCGGTCTCGGACTGCGCCCATATTTCATTGAGCAAATCGGTTTTGTTTTTGAAGTGCCAGTAAATTGCGCCACGCGTTACGCCGGCAGCGGCGGCGATGTCGGCCAGAGAAGTTTTCGCTACACCATGCTCGGAAAACCTGGCGATAGCTGCGTCAAGGATATGATTTCGTGTTTCTAACGCCTGCTGTTTGGTTTTTCGTGCCATAGGGGGATGTTAACAACCAGGGTGCACTTACATACATTTGCGAATGTATGTACCATAGCACGACCATAATTTAAACGCAGCAATGGGTTTATGGATTTTGTGATCCATTGAACAATCGATATCGGACACTCGAGGTTTATTTATGAACAAAAACAGGGGGTTAACGCCTCTGGCGGCCGTTCTGATGCTTTCAGGCAGCCTGGTGCTAACGGGATGTGATAACAAAGACGCACAACAGGGCGGTCAGCAAAAAGCGCCGGAAGTGGGCGTACTTACCCTGAAAAGCGCACCGCTAACCATTACGACCGATCTTCCGGGTCGTACTTCCTCGTTCCGTGTTGCAGAAGTTCGCCCTCAGGTTTCGGGCATCATTCTCAAGCGTAATTTTGTGGAAGGCAGCGATGTAAAAGCCGGTCAGTCACTTTATCAGATTGACCCGGCGCCTTATCAGGCGACCTACGACAGCGCAAAAGGGGATTTAGCTCAGGCTCAGGCCAACGCGCAAATCGCCGCGCTGACCGTTAAACGCTATAAGCCGCTGATGGGTACCAAATATATCAGTCAGCAGGACTACGATAACGCCGTATCGACGCAGAGCCAGACCGCCGCAGCCGTACAGGTGGCAAAAGCCAGCGTAGAGACTGCCCGCATCAATCTGGCCTACACCAAAGTGATTTCGCCTATCAGCGGTCGCATTGGTAAATCTGCCGTGACCGAAGGCGCGCTGGTTCAGAGCGGCCAGACCACTGCTCTCGCCACAGTTCAGCAGCTTGATCCTATTTACGTCGACGTCACGCAATCGAGCGAAGATTTCATGCGTCTGCGTCAGGAGCTGAACTCTGGCAAGCTGCAGCAGGCCGACGGTAAGGCAAAAGTGAAACTGTTATTACCGGATGGTAGCGAATTCGCGCAAAGCGGAACATTGGAATTCTCCGATGTGACGGTGGACGAAACGACCGGTTCCATTACGCTGCGCGCCGTGTTCCCTAATCCGGATCATTCGCTGCTGCCCGGTATGTTTGTGCGCGCTCGCCTGGAAGAAGGCACCAATCCTTCCGCGCTGTTAGTGCCGCAGCAGGCCGTTACCCGCACGCCAACCGGCCAGGCTACGGCAATGGTCGTGGGCGCGGACAATAAAGTGGAATCCCGTAATTTGACCACGGAACAGGCAGTTGGCGACAAGTGGCTGGTTACGGCAGGTCTGAAAGAGGGCGACCGTGTCATCACCACCGGTGTACAGCGAGCCAAAGCGGGCGCCACTGTGACTCCGCAGGAAGTGAGTGCAGACGACGTGACCAAAACGCAGTCTGACCAACCGAAGTCTTAAACAGGAGCCGCTGATACATGGCTAAGTTCTTTATCGATCGCCCCATCTTCGCATGGGTCATCGCCATCATTATTATGCTGGTGGGCGTGCTGTCGATTCTAAAACTGCCGATTGAGCAATATCCTAATGTTGCGCCACCGGCCGTACAGATTCGCGCCACCTATCCGGGTGCCGATGCTAAAACGCTGCAGGACTCGGTAACGCAGGTTATCGAGCAGAACATGAACGGGATTGACGGCCTGATGTATATGTCGTCAAACAGCGATTCATCGGGCACGCTGCAGCTGACCCTGACCTTTGAGTCAGGTACCGATCCGGATATCGCGCAGGTTCAGGTGCAGAACAAACTGCAGCTGGCCACGCCGCTACTGCCGCAGGAAGTTCAGCAGCAGGGTATCCAGGTACAAAAATCCTCCAGCAGCTTCCTGATGGTGGCAGGTTTCGTCAACGAAGACGGCACCATGACGCAGAATGATATTGCGGACTACGTGGCGTCAAATATCAAGGATCCTATCAGCCGTACTACCGGCGTAGGCGATACCCAGATATTTGGTGCTCAGTATGCGATGCGTATCTGGATGGACCCGCACAAGCTGAATAACTATCAGCTGACGCCGGTTGACGTCATCAGCGCTATCACCGCGCAGAATGCCCAGGTGGCCGCCGGTCAGCTTGGCGGTTCGCCGCCGGTGCCGGGCCAGCAGCTTAACGCCTCTATCATTGCGCAGACCCGTCTGACCTCTACCGACGAGTTCGGCAAAATCCTGTTGAAAGTCAACACGGATGGTTCTCGCGTGCTGTTAAAAGACGTGGCGAAAATCGAGCTGGGCGGTGAAAACTACGAGGTTGTCGCGCGTTATAACGGCAAACCGGCCTCCGGTATCGGTATCAAACTGGCTACCGGCGCTAACGCGCTGGACACGGCGGCAGCGGTCAAAGCGGAGCTGGGCAAGCTGGAACCGTTCTTCCCGGCCGGCCTGAAAGTGGTTTATCCGTACGACACTACGCCGTTCGTTAAAATCTCCATCATGGAGGTGGTAAAAACCCTGATCGAAGCGATCGTGCTGGTCTTTATCGTCATGTATCTGTTCCTGCAGAACTTCCGCGCCACGCTGATCCCGACGATCGCTGTGCCGGTCGTATTGTTGGGGACCTTTGCCATTATCAGCGCCTTCGGCTATTCGATAAACACGCTAACGATGTTCGGGATGGTGCTCGCCATCGGCCTGCTGGTGGATGACGCCATCGTGGTGGTGGAGAACGTCGAACGCGTGATGGCGGAAGAAGGTCTGCCGCCTAAAGAGGCTACCCGCAAGTCCATGGGGCAGATCCAGGGCGCGCTGGTCGGTATTGCGCTGGTGCTGTCGGCAGTATTTATTCCGATGGCCTTCTTCGGCGGCTCTACCGGCGTTATCTATCGCCAGTTCTCCATCACGATTGTTTCCGCGATGGTGCTGTCGGTTATCGTAGCGCTGATCCTCACGCCTGCGCTGTGCGCAACGTTACTCAAGCCGATCAAGAAAGGCGACCACGGTAAAACCACCGGCTTTTTCGGCTGGTTTAACCGCATGTTCGACAAAAGTACCAACCACTATACCGACAGCGTTGGCCATATCATTCGCAGCACCGGCCGCTATCTGCTGATCTATCTGGTGATTGTGGTCGGCATGGCTTATATGTTCGTGAAGCTGCCAAGCGCCTTCCTGCCGGAAGAGGATCAGGGGCTGCTGCTGGCTCAGGCTTCGCTGCCTGCCGGCGCGACTCAGGGCCGTACGCAGAAGGTGCTGGACCAGGTAACGGACTACTTCCTGACCAAAGAGAAGGATAACGTGCGTTCGGTGTTTACCGTTAACGGCTTCGGCTTTGCGGGACGCGGCCAGAACACCGGTATCGCCTTCGTCAGCCTGAAGCCGTGGGACGAGCGCAGCGGGTCGGAAAACAAAGTGGAAGGCATCGCCGGTCGTGCCATGCAGGCTTTCGGCGCCATCAAAGATGCGATGGTGATCCCGTTTAACCTGCCGGCGATTATCGAACTCGGTAACGCCACCGGCTTTGACTTTGAGCTGATTGACCAGGGCAACCTGGGCCATGAAGCCCTGACCAATGCCCGTAACCAGCTGCTCGGCATGGCTGCCCAGCATCCGGATACGCTGGTAGGTATGCGTCCAAACGGTCTGGAAGATACGCCGCAGTACAAGCTGACTATCGACCAGGAAAAAGCGGAAGCGCTGGGCGTGTCTATTTCTGATATCAACACCACGCTGGGTGCGGCCTGGGGCGGCTCTTACGTCAATGACTTCATCGATCGCGGTCGTGTGAAGAAAGTTTACGTGATGGGACAAGCCGATGCTCGTATGCTGCCTGGCGATATCGATAAATGGTACGTGCGCGCCTCAAATGGCGAAATGGTGCCGTTCTCGTCCTTCGCCAGCGCGAAATGGCAGTACGGTTCACCACGTCTGGAACGCTATAACGGTCTGCCTTCTATGGAGATCCTGGGTCAGGCTGCGCCAGGCAAAAGTTCGGGCGACGCCATGAACCTGATGGAAGAGCTGGCCTCGAAGCTGCCGAAGGGCATTGGCTACGAGTGGACGGGCATGTCCTATCAGGAACGTCTCTCGGGTAACCAGGCGCCAGCGCTCTATGCTATCTCGCTGATCGTCGTGTTCCTGTGTCTGGCAGCGCTGTATGAGAGCTGGTCGATTCCGTTCTCGGTTATGCTGGTTGTGCCGCTGGGCGTTATCGGCGCCCTGCTGTTCACCACTATGCGCGGCCTGAGCAACGACGTGTACTTTGTGGTAGGCCTGTTGACCACCATCGGGCTGTCGGCGAAGAACGCCATTCTAATCGTCGAGTTCGCCAAAGATTTGATGGAGAAAGAAGGCAAAGGTCTGATAGAAGCGACGCTGGAAGCGGTACGTATGCGTCTTCGTCCTATTCTGATGACCTCGCTGGCCTTTATCCTGGGCGTACTGCCGCTGACCATCAGTACCGGCGCAGGCTCCGGTGCGCAGAACGCGGTAGGTACCGGCGTAATGGGCGGTATGGTAACGGCAACTATTCTGGCTATCTTCTTCGTGCCTGTGTTCTTCGTGGTGGTTCGCCGCCGCTTCAGCAAGCATAAAGAGGATCTGGAACCGCATCATACGGACCGTCCTCACTAAGGCATCCCGCTTGATCTTTAAGAGGCCGCTTTTGCGGCCTCTTTTTTCTTCAGGTGCCGGTAATGCCTGTTTTTGTGACCGTCTCTGGCAGCGCACGCGTCTTCTTCTTCCAATCATCTTCCCGCCATACTTTTTTGTTCTCTGTTTTCGTACCCTGCTACCTTGTTCCCTTATTCCCCTGCTCGCCTGCTCCCTTGCTCCTTTGCTCCCTTGCTCCCCTGTTCCCCTGCTCTCCTGCTCTCCTGCTCTCCTGCTCCCCTGTTCCAATGTTTTTCTGCTCCGGGGCTCTCTGTTTCTGTGTTCCGTTATCGTTGCTGGTCTGCGTGCCTCCTTTACGCTTGCATTTTAAAATCACGGCGCGCATAATTATTGTTATGTTATAACATACAAAATCAGGGGATTTTATGAAACAAGCAATCCATCCGGCTTACCGCACTGTCGCTTTTCACGACACCAGCGCCGACACCTTTTTTGTCGTCGGCTCTACCATTAAAACCGACCGCACAATCGAGCTGGACGGTAAAACGCTGCCTTATGTAACACTGGACGTCTCTTCGGCTTCCCATGCTTACTACACCGGCAAACAAAAAGAGTTTGCCAAAGAAGGCAGCGCGCACCGCTTTAACCAGCGCTTTGGCCGCTTTTTTAGTAAGTAAGGAGTGAAAATGCAGGTGCTTAACTCGCTGGCTTCGGCCAGAAAACGCCATAAAGACTGCAAGATCGTGCGTCGTCACGGCCGGGTTTTTGTGATTTGCAAAAGCAATCCGCGCTTTAAAGCGGTTCAGGGCAAAAAGAAAAAGCGCTGAGGATATGCAAGCGGCATCAAAGCCGCTTTTGCCATAAAGAATATCGTGCGCGTTCTCTTCCGGTACCGTATCCACCACGTACTCTATTTCTGTCGATTAAATGCCGGGAAAAAGCAACCGGCATGAAGTCTGCTTTTGCCATAAAAAGCGTCTGAAGAATGCGATCCGCCAGAAGGCTGCTTATGCAATAAAAAGCGCTGAGGAATGCAGTCCACAAGAAGGCTACTTTTATCTGGTCAGGAGTATTTATTCAGGCGGGCCGGTTATCGGCCCGCTTTTTTATTTCATGCTGGCCAGCATCGCCGTTACGTTATGACGAAAAGCCGCTTCCAGAGAATCAGCCGCACCGCCTTTTTCCGTCAGCGCTTCCGGGTAGAGCTCGCCACCGGGCCGAGCGCCGGTTGCCGAAGCGATCTGCTGCACCAGGCGAGGATCGGTCTGGTTTTCAATAAAATAGCTGTGGATATGCTCCTTTTTCAGCTGGGTAATCAGCCCCGCCACGTCGGCAGCGTTGGCCTCAGATTCCGTAGAGAAGCCGACTGGCGACATAAAGGTTACGCCATAGCGCTGGCCAAAATAGCCGAAGGCATCGTGACTGGTCAGCACTTTACGTTTCGCCGCCGGGATGCCCGCAAACTGGTCAGCGGCCCATTCGTCCAGCTTTTGCAGTCGGGCAATATAGGCCGCGCCGCGCCGGCGGAAGTCGTTTGCATCCTGCGGATCGGCAGTAATCAATGCGTTCATCACGTTGCTGGCATAGATTTCGCCATTTTTCATGCTGTTCCAGGCATGCGGATCGGTAACCGTTTTCCCCTCCTCCTCCATAGTGCGCGTCGTAATGCCTGCTGAAGCGATAACGACATGGCCTTTGTATTCCGAGGCTGAAATCAGGCGGTCCATCCAGCCTTCCAGCCCCAGGCCGCTGACGAATACCACATCCGCTTTAGCCAGCGCCTGGCTGTCCTGCGGCGTCGGCTCAAAGCTGTGCGGATCGCCATTCGGCCCGACAAGGCTTTTTACCTCTACATGCTCGCCGCCGACCTGCTTAACGATATCGGCCAACACCGTGAAGCTGGCTACCGTCTCCAGCGTTTTCGCCATCGCCAGCGGCGTGGCACACAGGGCGGCCAGCGCCAGCACAAGGGGTAACTTTTTCATCTTTTTTCCTTATCAACAGTAAAAAAACGCGCGCGCAATATTCCGCCGCATGGCCCTACTAAAATCGAGATAAAGAACAGCAGCGCGGCACAGAGCACCACGGCGGGCCCGGCAGGCAGCGCCAGGTAGAATGAGGCCGACAGACCGCTGAAGCTGGCGATCAGCCCCAGTATCATGGCGATGCCAATCATGCCGGGCAGTTCTTTACGCCAGAAGCGGGATGCCGCTGCGGGCAGCATCATCAGCCCCACGCACATCAGCGTGCCGAGAACCTGAAAGCCTGCCACCAGGTTGGTCACAACCAGTATCAGAAAAAGCGCGTGTACCAGCGGTGCAGCCCAGCGGCTCTGCGCGCGTAAAAAAGCAGGGTCGAAGGCATCGATCACCAGCGGACGATAAATCAACGCCAGCGCCAGCAGCGTCACTGACGCTATCGCGCTGACCAGCAGAAGCGAGGGATTATCAACGGCCAGCAACGAGCCGAACAGTACATGCAGCAGATCGACGCTGGAGCCGCGCAGTGAAACCAGGGTCACGCCCAGCGCCAGCGAGCCGAGATAAAAACCGGCAAAACTGGCGTCTTCACGCAGCGGCGTATAGCGGCTGACCGCGCCCGACAGCAGCGCTACCGACAGCCCGGCGATAATGCCGCCAATGCCCATTGCGACCAGCGAAAGGCCGGAAATCAAATAGCCGATAGCCGCGCCGGGCAGCACCGCATGGGAAAGCGCGTCGCCGACCAGGCTCATGCGACGCAGCAGCAAAAAGACGCCCAGCGGCGTGGCGCTGAGCGAAAGCGCAATGCAGGCAACCAGCGCGCGGCGCATAAAGGCGAATTCGATAAAAGGCTGTAAAAGCGTCATGCTGACTCCAACACGATCGGTTCCGGCGATTGCGTGATCCATTCCGCCTGAGTGGAGTCCAGCCGCAGGATCTGCGGGAAGGATCGCGTAACCATTGTCATATCGTGCAGCACCACGATCAGCGTGCAGCCAGCCCGATGCCGCGCCTGCAGCAGCGCCAGCAGCAGACTGGTCGTTGCCGTATCGATGCCGGTAAAAGGTTCATCAAGCAGCAGTAGCGAAGCATCCTGTACCAGTAGCCTGGCAAAAAGCACACGCTGCAGCTGTCCGCCAGAAAGCGTGCCGGGCTGCGCGGCGGCGAATTCAGCCATATTGACCTCTTCCAGCGCCGCCATAATCCGCTGCCTTTCAGGTCGACCGATAGCCCCAAACCAGCCGCAGCGTCGCCAGCAGCCCATCGCCACCAGATCGGCTACGCTGACAGGGAAATTTCTCTCAATTTCGGATTGCTGCGGTAACCATGCTGTATCCTGCGTCAGGCAGCTGAGTTGACCACTTACGGGCGGCAGCAGGCCCGCGAAGGTTTTTAGCAATGTGGATTTTCCACAGCCGTTTGCCCCCACCAGCGCGGTCATTGACCCCGGCTGGAACGTCCCGTTAAGGGACGGGGTAACGGCGCTCCCGCGATAGCCGACCCGGAGATCTGTTAGCGTAATCATGGGGATACCGCCCATCCGCTCAGCGCCAGCAAAGCCAGCACGGCGATCAGAGCAAAAAGTAAACGTGCTCGGGCTGATTGCATCAGTAATGTGGGACGAGAAGAAGCAGTAAAACTTAACATGGCAGCACTATAGTTACGTTATAACATAACAATAGCATATTACGATGATGGAAAGCGCGCTGAACTAAAATGTATCTTTTTATTTCCACAAAAAGTAATAAAAAGAGATGCGGTTATATAAAATTTCTTCACCTTAATCGGGTTTTTCTATCGCAGAAAGCGGGATCCTCTACTAAAATAATTAACAGTCAAATCATCAAGATAGTTTTTTCTCTTTTTAAGCGGCTTGATTATTTTAAAGCTAACAACAATTATCTGTATAAGCGTTTATTAACTCTGTGGAGAAAAAATGCGCAAACGTATTCCTGTCTCTTCAGCGCCTGATGAAGAAAATGAGTCCGAATGGATTAGCCTTATTCAGCGGATTATTCCCAAAATAGAAACCGAGTTAACTGGCTCACTGTTATGGTATTCACAAAATGCGCAATATGTTCCGGGAAGTGTGAAAATTATTTCAGTTGAACAAACGGCGCCGTCGGGTTACAAAATGACTTACAGTTTCTGCTGGAACGTTTTCAACGCCTGTCTTGATATCGATGCAGATGAAACGACCACCCAGTCAGTAAATTTTGAAAGCCAGCCCGATGCGCTGATATTTGATTTTATTGATACGGAACGCGCCGCAGCCGCGGATGAATTGTAATTTTTAGTAATAGTACTCAAAATACAATTTAAGAGAGTTATATTTATTAAAGCACTCGCACGAGATTCAATATCGCTTCCTGGCACCCCGCTCGCAGAAAGCCTGCGGTATACCATTTTTCACTGGCTATGGAGGGGAAAAAGATGGACGAATACTCACCGAAAAGGCATGATATTGCCCAGCTGAAATTTTTGTGTGAAAACCTGTATGATGAAAGTCTGGCCACGTTAGGCGATAGCCATCACGGCTGGGTTAACGATCCAACTTCAGCAATTAACCTGCAGCTTAATGACCTGATTGAGCATATTGCCGGGTTTACCATGAATTACAAAATTAAGCATATTGAAGACAGCGAGTTGATTAGTCAGATTGATGAATATCTTGACGATACCTTTATGCTTTTCAGCAACTACGGTATTAATGGCCAGGATCTTCAGCGCTGGCAGAAATCAGCGAAACGGCTGTTCAACGTTTTTACAGAGGAATGTGCTGTCGTTACCGCACAGACAAGCCATTCATTTTAGTAACCTTTATTTTTTCAATGGTTTAATAATGACAGATAAACTACTTACGAAAACTGATTATCTGATGCGTTTAAGACGATGCCGTTCAATTGACACGCTCGAACGCGTTATCGAAAAAAACAAATACGAATTATCTGATAATGAGCTGGCCGTATTTTATTCAGCGGCGGATCATCGGCTTGCCGAACTGACCATGAATAAGCTTTACGATAAAGTGCCGGTTTCTGTCTGGAAGTTTGTACGATAAGAGATGAAGCGGTGAGGGTTCCCCGGAGGAATTGGGTGGGGGCCCTGCCAGCTACATCCCGGCACACGCGTCACATGCTGCGGCTGCTTCCTTCCGGATCTGACCGAGTTCACAAGTTAGCGTTGCGGGAGAACCAACCGGGCCCCCATTGATTGCCCCATGTAATGGAGCGAGGGCATTATCAATGAACCCCTGGGCAATTGCAAGCCCGCGCCCGACGACCGTTGTTTTCTTGCACAACATTGCCCTTTCCCCTGCTATTATCCGCCACATCCCTCCAGCTTAAGACCGCTTTCGATTACTTTATTTGCAGTAACGGGGAGCAGAGATGACTGAACAAGACACTTTTCCACGCCGTATCTGGCAAATTGTTGCCGCTATTCCCTACGGTAAGGTGACCACCTATGGCGATATTGCCCGGCTGGCGGGTTCGCCGCGCGCCGCGCGTCAGGTTGGCGGCGTATTAAAACGGCTACCGGCAGGCAGCAAGCTTCCATGGCACAGAGTCATTAACCGGCTGGGTGAGATTTCGTTAACGGGCGGCGATCTCGATCGCCAACGCCAGGCTTTATTGGCAGAGGGCGTAGAAGTGGATCATAACGGAAAAATTGCGCTGGAGCGCTACCGCTGGCAGGGATGAACCGCCCCCGTAAAGGGGCGGAAACCATTACAGTGAAGTTGGCGCAGGCACGGTTGAGGTCGGCGTCACCAGCGTAGGTGAAGTCGAGGGTACCGCCACAGGCGCGCGTTGAGCCGTCGGTAGGGCTTTCGCCGGCACGGCCTTCAGGTTAAGCGTCTGGTCTTTTGTACCGCCGCCGTTAATAACCGGCTTAATAGAATCGGCTATTAATACGACGTTGCGATCGACAATTACCGCTGCACTCAGCAGGATCCTGGCGTTAGGCTGAATGTCCGCCGGATTGAAAGGCAGGATAAATTTGAACGGCGCCTGTTTGCCATCGGTCAGCACTACGCGCTGTGAAATCACTTTTGCCGGTGCGTCTGACAGGGAAGCATCAGAAAGCATCACGGTTAATGAAGCATCAGGCGGCAGGCGCACGTTGGCCGGAAGCGTAATGGTTCCGCTAACGTGCGGCTGGCGCAGCGTATCTGCTTCCCCCGCGACTTTGGAAGCCAGCGTCGGCGTGGGGACATATCTACCTTTATCAGCACATCCGGAAAGTGCGACCGCCAAAGCGGCGCCGGTCAATACAGGCCAAAGTTTCATTGATTTATTCTCCTTGCGATCAATGCGGGACATAAGGGACAGCAAGCCTGCCCCGTAAGCCTTAATTCTGGCACAGGTTATTGATTTTCGCCTGTAAGCCAAATAAGGAACGCGTGCGGAAGAATATTTTTCCCCGACGTTGACGGCAGCGGGTTCGGTTTCGCAAACTGAAAGGGAACCGACTATTGAGGAAGCCGCCATGAGTCAGGCACTGCACGAACTGTTAAATTTAATGAACCTGGAAAAGCTGGAAGAGGGCCTGTTTCGCGGCCAGAGCGAGGATCTCGGCCTGCGTCAGGTTTTTGGCGGTCAGGTGGTCGGCCAGGCGCTTTATGCCGCCAAGCAGACGGTCCCGGCGGAGCGCATTATCCATTCGTTCCACAGCTACTTTTTGCGGCCCGGCGACAGCCAGAAAGCCATTATTTACGACGTAGAAACCCTGCGCGACGGGCACAGCTTCAGCGCCCGCCGGGTCAGCGCCATCCAGAACGGCCAGCCTATTTTTTATATGACCGCCTCTTTCCAGGCGCCGGAAACAGGTTTTGAGCATCAGAAACCGATGCCGGACGTCGCTGGCCCGGAGTCCCTGACGACGGAAGGCGAAATCGCCAAACAGCTGTCGCATTTTATCCCTGAAAAGGCGCGTGAAAAGTTCCTGTCAGAAAAACCGTTTGAAATCCGCCCGGTTAAATTTCACAACCCGCTGAAAGGCCACGTTGATGAACCGGTGCGCCATGTCTGGCTGCGGGCTAACGGCCCCATGCCGGACGACAGGCGTATACACCAATACCTGCTGGGCTACGCCTCGGACTTTAACTTCCTGCCGGTCGCGCTCCAGCCGCACGGCAAAGGATTTCTGGAACCGGGAATGCAGGTCGCCACTATCGATCACTCGATGTGGTTTCACCGCCCTTTCGACCTGAATCAGTGGCTGCTTTATAGCGTGGAGAGCACGTCGGCATCCGGTGCCAGAGGCTTCGTACGCGGTGAGTTCTTTACTCAGGATGGGATACTGGTCGCTTCAACGGTGCAGGAAGGCGTGATGCGCCTGCGTCAGTAGCTGAAATAACAAACCCCGCAGAGCGCGGGGTTTGTTAGCGAGGGCGGCTCCTGCGAGTCGGCTTACTGGTTATAAGCGTTTTCGCCGTGGCTGTTCACATCCAGACCTTCACGTTCGTGATCCTCGGTTACGCGCAGGCCGACTGTCATATCCGCAACCTTAAAGGCGATAAAGGCGACCACGCCCGTCCAGACCACCGTAATGCCTACGCTATAGAGCTGCACCCAAATCTGATGCCCCATCGTTACGCCAGAGGCATAGCCGACGCCGCCCAGTGAAGAAGAAGCGAAAACGCCGGTCAGGATGCAGCCTACAATACCGCACACGCCGTGCACGCCGAACACGTCACAGGGATCGTCAACGCGCAGCCATCTTTTCAGCACGGTAACGCCCCACAGGCCCGCCAGACCGCCGATAATACCGATAACCAACGCGCCGCCGACGCCAACATAGCCACAGGCTGGCGTAATCGCCACCAGACCCGCGATCGCACCGGAGCAGACGCCCAGCAGCGAAGGCTTGCCGCGCAGCGCCCACTCGCCAAACGTCCAGCTCAGCATCGCGCCTGCGGTCGCCATAACGGTGTTCAGGAATGCCAGCGCCGCGATTTCGTTAGCCGCGCTCGCCGAACCGGCGTTAAAGCCGAACCAGCCGACATACAGGATCGCCGTGCCGGTGAAGACCATCGGCAGGTTGTGCGGTTTAAAGGCTTCTTTGCCAAAGCCCGCACGCTTGCCGACCAGGTAAGCGCCGACCAGACCGGCAACGGCGGCGTTGATATGCACCACGGTGCCGCCGGCAAAGTCCAGCGCGCCGTCCTGCGCCAGCAGTCCACCGGACCAGACCATGTGCGCGATGGGCAGATAGGAGAAAGTGACCCAGATAGCCACAAAGATCAGCACCGCAGAGAAACGAATACGCTCGGCCAGCGCGCCAACGATCAGGCCGACGGTAATACAGGCAAATGAAGCCTGGAACGAAACGTGAATATACTGGTAGAAGGTTCCAACCAGCGCCGTCAGCTGAATGTTTTTCAACATCGCCATGCTGAAGTCGCCAAAGAAAGCGTTGCCCGTGCTGAAGGCCAGCGAATAGCCGTAGAGCATCCAGATAACGCACACCATCGCAAAGGTCACGGAAACCTGAGTCAGCATGGACAGGACGTTTTTAGCCCGGATGAGGCCGCCGTAGAAAAGCGCAATGCCGGGTAGCGTCATAAACAGCACCAGCGCGGTGCAAATCATCATAAAGGCGTTATCGGCCTTGTCCGCCACGGCTGGCGGTGCCGCCATCGCAAGCGAGGGCAACAGGCTGAGGCTGGCGAGGCCGAAGGTAGTCATTTTTCTCATTTTATCCCATCCCATCACAATTCTTAGCCCCGAGATCAGAGTGCGGCTTCGTCCGCTTCGCCGGTGCGAATACGGATAACCCGCTGTAGTTCAGCGACAAAAATCTTGCCGTCGCCAATTTTGCCGGTATAGGCGGCCTTGCTGATAACGTCGACAACCTCGTCCAGCTGGTCGTCCGCTATCGCCACATCGATTTTAACTTTTGGCAGGAAGTTCACGCTGTATTCAGCGCCGCGATAAAGCTCGGCATGGCCTTTCTGGCGACCAAATCCCTTGACTTCGGTGACGGTCAGGCCCTGAATGCCAATGGCAGAAAGCGCCTCACGCACGTCTTCTAATTTAAACGGTTTGATTACCACGGTAACCAGCTTCATACGATCCCCTCCAGCTAAAGAAAACGGTGATTCCGCCCTGCGTTAACCAAAGCAAAGGCTGTGCCATAAATCAGAAACGTGCGTTTTAAAAGGCGCGGCGGCAGATATTGCGTACGCGTGGCGGCCTGATGATGACATTAAGCATAGAGGGAAAAAGAAAACGCACCATTAAGGTGCGTTACGCGTCGAAATTGTGCATCGCTGCTGTTTTATCAGCTCGGCCGCCTGCTTTTAGTGCAGCGAAGCGGTGTTACGTTTCTTCCAGCTCTTCGCCCGCCAGCTGGAGCTGATACATCTGCCAGTAACGGCCCTGTTTCGCCAACAGCTGCTGATGGTTGCCCTGCTCTACCGCATGGCCTCTGTGCAGCACCAGAATGGTATCCGCATCGATAATAGTAGAGAGTCGGTGAGCGATAACCACCAGCGTGGTTTGCTGACGAACGGCCTTAAGCGCTTTCTGGATCGCCTGCTCCGTGCCGGAATCAATATTCGCCGTCGCTTCATCCAGGATCAGAATTTGCGGCGAGGCGACCAGCACGCGCGCCATCGCCAGCAGCTGCTTCTGACCCACGGAAAGATTGTTACCCTGTTCGCCCAGCCGCGTATAGATACCGTCGGAGAGCGAGCGCGCCAGTTCGGCAAGCTGAACGGTTTCCAGCGCGTGCCAGACCGCCTCTTCGCTTATCGAACGCCCCAGCGCCACGTTAGCGAAAAAGGTGTCGGCCAGCACCACCGGATCCTGCTGCACCATCGCCACGCCTTCGCGCAGCACGCCGTGGCTGAGCCCGGTCAGCGGCCTGCCGTCCAGGCGAATTTCACCCTGCTTCACAGGGTAATAGCCCATCAGCAAGTTAGCGAGCGTGCTTTTCCCGCTGCCGGTATGGCCGACCAGCGCCACAAAGCTGCGCGAAGGCACGCTAAGGTTGATATCGTTGAGCACGTTGCGATCGTCGCGATAGGCGAAGCTCAGATGTTCAATCTCAATGCGCCCCGAGGCCAGCGGCCGACTATCCTGACCATAGTGCTGGCGAGGCGCGTCCATCAGTTCAAAAATGCGCTCGCCAGCCACTACCGCCTGTTGCAGCATCGACTGCTGGGTGGTCAGCTCAATCAGCGGCTCGTTTAGCCTGCCCAGGTAGTTAATAAACGCGTAAAGCACGCCAACCTCGAAGCTGCCGCTGGAGGAGAAGCCAAACAGCAGCATCAGCCCGCACAGGATCATGGCGGAAAACAGGCTGAGCAGCGGCCGGAGCAGAAAGCCATCCAGCCGTAGCGTTTCCATTCTCGCCAGATAGTGCGAGCGGCTCGCTTCGCTCATCCGCTCACCAAAGCGCGCCTGCTGACGAAACTGCTGGATCACGCTCATGCCGCTGATCACTTCATTAAAGCCGTTGTTAATATCGGCCAGATAGCTACGCACTCGCCGTACGATAGGCGTACTGTAGCGCTGATAAATCAGCATCACGGTCAGTACGGCCGGAAAAATCATTATCGCCACCAGCGCCATGCGCCAGTCGAGACTGAACATCGCCACCAGCATGGCACCGATCAGCGCCGCGCTGCGCAGCACGGTGGCTACCACGGTGACGTAGAGATCGCGCACGACTTCGGTGTCATTGGTCACGCGTGAAATAATCTGGCCAACGGGCTGGGTATCAAAAGCGCTCAGCGGCTGGCGCAGCGCGGCGTCCATGACGTCCGTACGCAGCCGCTGCACTACGCCTACCGCCGCCTCGTTAAACAGCAGCGACTGCCAGTAGTGCAGCGCGGCGGCCAGGATTTGCAGCAGGAGAAAGCTGACGGCCAGCCCGGTGACCAGACCCAGCGGCATGGAATGCTTCGCCACCATGTTATCGATAAAATAGCTGACCAGCACCGGGCCGAGCACTTCCGCCACCGCCGCTATCCACAGCAATACTATCGCCAGGCCAAGCGATTTCCGCCACGGCGAACCGTAGCGCAGCAGGCGTTTCAGCGTGGGCCAGAGCTGATTAAGATTCGCCATGCGGCACCCCTTTCGCGATTTCGTCCTCGTCCAGCGCGGCTTCCAGCTGCTGATAACGATACATATCCTGATACCAGCCGTCCTGGGCAATCAACGCCTCATGCTGCCCGCGCTGGGCCACCGTGCCCTGCTGCATCACCAGGATTTCACTGGCTTCCGTCAGGGCGGACAAACGGTGCGCGCTGATAATCACGGTTCTTCCTGCGCCCCATTTTCTTAAATTATGCAGTATCTGGTGTTCTGTACGGCCGTCGACCGCCGACAGCGCATCGTCCAGGATCAGGATTTCCGCGTTCAGCAGCAACGCCCTGGCAATAGATATACGCTGTTTCTGTCCCCCGGAAAGCATCACCCCGCGCTCTCCAACTTCGGTATCGTAGCCCTGGGGCAGCCGCAAAATATCTTCATGTACGCAGGCGAGCCGCGCGGCGCGCTCAATATCGCTCTGCTGCGCGGTAGGCCGACCCAGCGCAATATTGTTGGCGATGGTATCGGAAAAAAGAAACGGCGTCTGGCTGACGACCGCCATGCGGCTACGCCAGCTGTCCAGACGCAGCTGCGGCAGCGGAATACCGTGATAGCGGATGTCGCCCTGCGCAATATCGAAGTGCCGCTGGATCAGGCTTAACAGCGTGCTTTTCCCGGCGCCTGTCGGCCCGCACAGCCCCAGCATCTGGCCGGGCTTAAGGTTAACGTTGATATGGCGCAGCGAGGGCTGCTGCGCGCCAGGATAGCAAAATTCCCTGATAGCGATTTGCAGCTGGCCGCGATCTTCCGGCAGCGTTTTACTGCCGTCCTCAACCGCCGGCGCCTCTGCCAGCAGCGAGCGAATGCGGCTCCAGGCCGCGCTGCCGCGCTCGACGATATTGAACATCCAGGCCAGCGCCAGCATTGGCCAGATCATCAGGCCAAGGTACATGACAAAGCTGGTCAGCTGGCCCAGCGTCATCTGACCGTGCCAGACCAGCCAGCTGCCGCCGCCGATCGCCAGCAGGTTCGACAGCCCGATGGCAATATAAATAGTAGGATCGAAGCGGGCGTCAATCCGCGCCACGCGCAGGTTTTTTTGGCCCGTGTCGCGGGCGATATCGGCGAACTGTGCGGACTGATGGTCTTCCAGCCCAAAGGCTTTGATCATACGAATGCTGGTCAGGCTCTCCTGCGTTCTGTCGTTAAGCGACGAAAAGGCGGCCTGAGCATGCTTAAAACGATGATGGAGCTGGTCGCCGTAGCGTTTGATCACTATCGCCATGACCGGCATCGGCAGCAGCGCCAGCAGGGTCAGCTGCCAGCTAATCTGCGTGCTCATCACCACCAGCACCGCCAGCCCCATCACCAGCGAGTCAACCAGCGTCAGCACGCCTTCTCCGGCGGCAAACACCACGCGATCCACATCGTTGGTGGCGCGGGCGATCAAATCACCGGTACGGTGACGCAGGTAAAATTCGGGATGCTGACGGCTAAGCTGACGATAGAAGTCCTGCCGCAGCTCGACGGCAAGCTGATAGGAGGCGCCGAAAAGCAGCACGCGCCAGACGTAGCGCAGCAGATAGACCACAATAGCCGTGAGCAGCATCACGCCCACCCACATCAGCAGGCGCGAAGCACTCATCTGCTGATGGGAGACGCCGTCCACGATAGTACCGACAAGCTTCGGCGGCAGCAGCTGCAGCAGCGCAATGATAATCAGCAGAAAAACGGCGCCAAGATAGCGGCGCCATTCACGCATAAAGTACCAGCTCAACTGGCTGAAAAGTCGCACAATAAACGTCCTGGTCAGGTTCGGGCGAGCGCCGTGGTTCAGCGGCAGCGCCAATGTGTATTTATTTCTCTGGACCGCCGCCATCAGCGCGACCCGGCCGCGAATATAGCCTTCCTGTTCCGGCCATTTCAAGCGTTTCCGGCATGTCGGAGTAATGAGAGACGCGGCATCCTCCATAATTTACGGTGGCCTTGTTCCGCTATCGGGTGCCGTAAAAACAGCCTGGACCCTGTTTTATCTTTTGTATGCGCCTGCAGAAGAATAAATCTCCGTTGCCCCTGTAGTTTACAGGGAATAGCGTAAATGATTTTCCCGTAAATGCGTTACGTTCAGCCTGTTGTTACCTGAAGAAACAGCGTTTTGTTCACGAACCATTGGCACGCATGACCGTAACGACCCGAGCCGCCAGGGCGTTGCCGTCAGGTTTATAGCCATGTTGTCAGCTTCCGCGCGGGCAACACAACGCCGTGCCGGGCTTCGCCTGGCTAACCAACATGCGCGGCTCCTGCCCCTGTTTTTATGCCACGTCAGGCAGTACCATACGCCCCAACAGATTAATGAGGTAAAAAGTATGAAACGTGCAGTAGTGGTATTCAGCGGCGGACAGGATTCAACCACCTGTTTGATCCAGGCTTTGCAGCAGTATGACGAAGTGCACTGCCTGACCTTTGACTATGGTCAGCGGCATCGTGCAGAGATCGATATCGCTCGCGAGCTGGCGCAGTCGCTGGGCGCAAGAGCGCACAAAGTGCTGGACGTCACGCTGCTTAACGAGCTGGCCGTCAGTAGCCTGACCCGCGACAGCATCCCCGTTCCGGCCTGGGATCCCGACGCCAGCGGCCTGCCAAGCACTTTTGTGCCGGGACGTAATATCCTGTTCCTGACGCTGGCCTCGATTTATGCTTACCAGGTTGAGGCCGAAGCGGTAATTACCGGCGTTTGCGAAACCGACTTTTCCGGTTACCCGGACTGCCGCGACGAATTTGTTAAGGCGCTGAACCATGCCGTGGAGCTGGGTATGGCGCGTCCGGTTCGCTTTGAAACGCCGCTGATGTGGCTGAACAAAGCCGAAACCTGGGCGCTGGCGGACTACTGGCAGCAGCTGGCGCTGGTGCGCAACGACACGCTTACCTGCTATAACGGCATCAAGGGCGACGGCTGCGGCGAATGCGCTGCCTGCCATCTGCGCGCCAACGGCCTGCGCGATTACCAGATTAACAGCGCTACGGTGATGCAGGAGATGCAGCGCAAAACCGGGCTACGCTGACAGCATCTCTTCCAGCCGCTGCTTCAGCTCGCCGACGATCGGCTGCGCTTTTTGCGTGCGCAGATCGATGCAGACAAAGGTCAGCGTCGCATCGGCTATTGCTTCCCCCTCCGGCAGCAGCGTGATGGTCTGGCCGATAACGCCACTTTTCCCGCCCAGCTGCACCAGATGGCTGGCAATCGCCAGCTCGTCGCCCAGCACCGCCGGGCGACGGTAGTTAATGTTAATATTGACTACGATAAAAGCCAGCCGGTTATCATTCATCCAGCGAAAGGCGGCCAGTTTTTCCAGCCAGGCCCAGCGCGCCTCTTCCAGAAATTCTAAATAGCGCGCGTTGTTGACGTGTTGGTAAACATCCAAATGATAACCGCGAACCTTAATCGTAATCTGCATAATCTTCTCCCAAAAAAGGCCATACCGACTGGTATGACCTCTTTCAGCGTAGCAGCCCGTACGCCACGATGCGTGGGGCCGCAACGGCAAGTCGAGAAAGCGATCACAGTTTCAGTTTGGTCAGGTTCCTCTCTACCAGCGCATTACCAATACCGGGCACTTCTTTTAGCTGCTCTATCTGCGTAAAAGGGCCGTATTGCTCGCGATAGCTGATAATAGCCTGCGCCTTTTTTAGCCCTACGCCGTTCATTACGGCGCTCAGCTCTTCGGCCGTGGCGTGATTAATACTGACCGATTCGCTTTGCGGCGGTTTCTTTTCCTCGCTCGGCTGCGCGCTGGCCTGCGGCGCGCTGACGTTATCGATGGCCGGCCCGGCGTACAGCGGCGAAGCGCCGCCCAGCAGCAGGGTAAAACATAAAGCCTGTAAGGTTGTTTTCATGCTGTTCTCCTCCATGTGTTTGACAGCAACGTCAGGCTACGCCCAACCAACCGGCGCCACAAACGGCAGATGACAGAAATGGAAAAGGCCGCATAAGCGGCCTTTGGGTTTGCAATAATTTGCAGGATTTTTGCGAGGCTTATTGCGCCTGCGCGGCTGCGCCGTACTTGATCTTGCCTTCTTTGCGCAGGTTGCTCAGCAGCGCTTCGAAGGCGATCTGCGCATTGTTCTGCGTGATGCCCTGCACCATCGCTTTCTTCTGCGCTTCCGGCAGCGTGCCGCTGCGTACCTGATCCAGCGCCAGCAGCACAACGTTGCCCTGCCCGTCCTCGCTGATGCCGTACACAGGCTTGTCTTTGGTCGGCTGCGCCAGCGCGAAGGCGGACTGCGTTATCGCATCCTGACCGCTGCGCGTCAGCGTTTTCTGCTCGCTAAAGCTAAGATTAGCCGCCTTCATGGCATCCATACCCTTGCCCGCCTGCAGATCGGCCAGCAGTTTTTCCGCCTGGGCCTTCGCTTCCGCCTGCGCCTTCTGGTTTTTCAGCGTGGCTACGA
Organism: Erwinia artemisiae; assembly: GCF_051400835.1. Taxonomy (NCBI): domain Bacteria; kingdom Pseudomonadati; phylum Pseudomonadota; class Gammaproteobacteria; order Enterobacterales; family Erwiniaceae; genus Erwinia; species Erwinia artemisiae. The sequence goes on from NZ_JBLFFM010000002.1 coordinate 568,164, forward strand.
TTTCGGCACTGACCTCGGCCAGCGGCTTAACCGCTTCCGGCTTGTGGGCAGCGATACGCAGCACAAAAGCACGATCGCCATCAACCGTGATGATATCGGAGTTGCTGCCCGGCGCGCCGTTATCCCCCAGCAGACCACCGTTAAAGATCGCCTGCTCTACCGCTCTGAAATTCAGCTCGGCCGGTGGATTGTCGTGGCTGAACCAGTCCGTTTCCACCGCTTTTACGCCTGCCGCTTCTTCCGCGCTCGCCAGCGACTCGTTGTCGTTGCTGGCCGCGTCGCTCACTTTCTGCTGCAGCTTGTAATAAGCGTCGACGGCCGTTTCGTGTTTCACCTTAGCGGCGATGTCGTCGTGTACGGCCGCCAGCGGTTTGATCTGCTGCGGCTGAACGTCATCAAGACGAGCAACGATAAAGCCGACGGAGGATTTGATCACGCCCGACAGCTGACCTTTCTGCGTCAGGTTAGCGCTTTTCAGCTCGTCCGGCGTGGTATCCGGCTCCAGCCAGCCCATATCGCCGCCTTTACGGGCAGAGATAGGATCGATGGATTTCTCTTTCGCCAGCGCGGCAAAATCGCCACCTTTTTTCAGCGCGTCCAGAACCGCCTGCGCATCGGCTTCGGTTTTGGTTTGGATCACGCTGAAACGGCTGCGCTGCGGCTGGGTATAGTCCTGCTGATGGCTGTCGTACCAGCTTTGAATATCGCTTTCGCTCGGTGCTTTCTGCAACGAGGCCGCATCCAGCTTGATATAGCTGACGCGGAACTGCTCCGGCGCCATAAAGCTGTTTTTATTCTGCTCGTAGTAGTTTTTGACTTCTTCGTCGCTGACGTTCTGCTTCGCTGCCAGCGCCGCGACGTTAATAGTCGCTTCACGCACCAGGCGCTCCTGAGAAACCAGCGCGGCCAGCGATTCAGTTTCGCCCGGCAGCATAAAGTCTGTGCGGGTCACCGCCGCAATCAGCTGCTGCGTGGTCAGCTGCTTGCGCAGCGCCTGAGCGTACTGATCGGCAGTGAGATTCATCTGGTTAATAATCGCCAGATAACGGGCGTTATCGAATTTGCCGTTAGTCTGGAAGGCCGGCTGGTTGAAAATAGCCTGCTTGATCTGATCGTCGCTAACCGCCAGCTGCAGATCTTTCGCATACTGATCCAGCAGCGCTTCATCTACCAGCTGAGAAAGCGCCTGCTGGCGGATCTGCTGAAGATAAGCGGGATTGCTGGCCAGCTGTGAGAACTGCTCGCCCAGCATTTCCTGCTGACGCGAACGTTCGTTGCTGAACGCTCTTTCCAACTGGGCGCGACTGATTTCCTGGCCATTGACCTTAGCTGCATAATCTCCATTGCCGCCGATCAGGTAGTTGCCCACCCCGGTCAGAACAAAAGAGAGGATGATCAGACCCAGTATAATTTTGAGCACGACATGGTTCGACGCCGCGCGTAAATTGTCCATCATGGTGTGACAACACTCCGCTGTATTATGAATGTAAACCCTTGCGCTTGCTTCCCACGTTCCCGGGGCGCTCCACGCCGCTGCGTATCAGGCTCTTGCGACCGTTGAAACAAAAAAGGCACATCATAGTGTGATGTGCCTCGTATGGTACATGAGAACGTCAGGACAGTCCTCATTCCACCGAAGAAATTGCTTGCCTGACGTTAATTAACCGCGTCTTTCAGCGCCTTACCGGCGCGGAATCCCGGGACTTTGCCCGCAGGAATAGTAATTTCTTTACCGGTTTGCGGGTTGCGTCCGGTACGCTCTGCGCGCTCACGCACGGAAAATGTGCCAAACCCTACCAGCGCCACTTCGTCGCCCGCTTTAAGAGAGTCGGTTACCGCTTCCATAAAAGCATCCAGCACGCGTCCCGCCGCTGCTTTAGAGATATCAGCGTTTGCAGCAATGTTGTCGATCAACTGTGACTTATTCACTCAATCATCCCCTCTTTATTATTTACTTCGCAAACGGGCTTCCCCCCGTTACGAGCACGCATCAATTATCGTTGTTTGTCGAGTCGTAAAAGCAGGGCCTGTTCAGACCTTCACCGGCTTAACAGCCCCCTAAATTAACGGCACAAAAAAAAGCTGGCAAGTACGAATTCGTCTGCCAGCTCTGGATTTAGGGTCTTTTTGTCTTATATCACTATTTCGCCGTGGCAACCTGCATGCCGTATGGGGCATTTTGCAGGGCCAGGGTCAGCACTTCTTCGATACGCTTCACCGGGTGGATATCCAGATCGGCAATTACGTTGTCCGGAATTTCTTCCAGATCGCGCTTGTTTTCATCCGGGATCAGCACGGTTTTGATGCCGCCGCGATGCGCTGCCAGCAGCTTCTCTTTCAGGCCGCCGATAGGCAGAACCTGGCCGCGAAGCGTGATCTCGCCGGTCATCGCCACGTCGGCGCGCACCGGGTTACCGGTCAGACAGGAAACCAGCGCCGTACACATAGCGATACCCGCGCTTGGGCCATCTTTCGGCGTGGCGCCTTCCGGCACGTGCACGTGGATGTCGCGTTTTTCGTAGAAGTCGCCGTTAATGCCCAGCTTCTCTGCACGCGCGCGTACCACGGTCAGTGCCGCCTGGATGGACTCCTGCATCACCTCGCCCAGCGAGCCGGTATAGGTCAGCTTGCCTTTGCCCGGCACGCACGCGGTTTCGATGGTCAGCAGATCGCCGCCCACTTCCGTCCATGCCAAACCCGTAACCTGTCCTACGCGGTTTTCGCTGTCGGCGCGGCCATAGTCGAAACGCTGCACGCCCAGGAAATCCTTCAGGTTATCGGCATTGATTTCGATATGGGTAACGCTCTTATCCATCAGCAGCGTTTTCACTGCTTTACGGCACAGCTTAGACAGCTCACGCTCAAGGCTACGCACGCCCGCTTCACGGGTGTAATAGCGAATGATACCCACGATGGCGCTGTCGTCTACGGTCAGCTCGCTCGCTTTCAGGGCGTTACGCTCAATCTGCTTCGGCAGCAGGTGCTGTTTGGCAATATTAAGCTTTTCGTCCTCGGTATAGCCCGACAGACGGATCACTTCCATACGGTCCAGCAGCGGTGCCGGAATGTTCATGGAGTTAGACGTCGCTACAAACATCACGTCGGAAAGGTCGTAATCGACTTCCAGATAGTGATCGTTAAAAGCGATGTTCTGCTCGGGATCCAATACCTCCAGCAGGGCCGATGCCGGGTCGCCGCGCATGTCCGAGGACATTTTATCGATCTCATCCAGCAGGAACAGCGGGTTCTTCACGCCAACCTTCGCCATTTTCTGGATCAGCTTGCCCGGCATAGAACCAATATAGGTACGACGGTGCCCACGGATTTCCGCTTCGTCGCGCACGCCGCCCAGCGCCATACGGACATATTTACGGCCGGTCGCCTTAGCGATCGACTGGCCCAGCGAGGTTTTACCCACGCCCGGCGGTCCCACCAGGCACAGGATCGGCCCTTTGATTTTGCTGACGCGGCTCTGCACCGCTAAATATTCCAGGATACGGTCTTTCACGCGCTCCAGGCCAAAGTGATCGGTATCCAGCGTTTCCTGCGCCTTCACCAGATCTTTCTTCACCTTGCTGCGCGCGTTCCACGGCACCTGGACCATCCAGTCGATATAGCCGCGCACCACCGTTGCTTCCGCCGACATTGGCGACATCATCTTCAGCTTCTGCAGCTCGGCTTCGGTTTTATCGCGCGCCTCTTTTGGCATTTTCGCCGCGTCGATTTTGCGCTTCAGCGCTTCGTTTTCGTCCGGCGCGTCGTCCATTTCGCCCAGTTCTTTCTGAATCGCCTTCATCTGCTCATTCAGATAGTACTCGCGCTGGCTCTTTTCCATCTGCTTTTTCACGCGGTTACGAATGCGTTTTTCCACCTGCAGCAGATCGATTTCCGACTCCATCATCGCCATCAGATATTCCAGACGTTCATTGACGTCGGACATCTCCAGCACGGACTGTTTGTCGGCCAGCTTCAGCGGCATATGGGCCGCGACGGTATCCGCAAGACGCGCGGCGTCTTCAATGCTGTTCAGCGAGGTCAGCACTTCCGGCGGGATTTTCTTGTTCAGTTTGATATAGCCTTCAAACTGGTTAATCGCCGTGCGGACCAGCACTTCCTGCTCGCGTTCGTCAATTTCAGGCGAAACCAGATAGTCCGCCTGAGCCGTAAAATGGTCACCGTTATCGGCGAGCGTAGTGATATGCGCGCGCTGCAGCCCTTCGACCAGCACTTTTACCGTGCCGTCAGGCAGCTTCAGCATCTGTAAAATTGACGCTACGGTCCCTACAGAGAAGAGATCGTTAATGCCAGGTTCATCCGTTGAAGCCTCTTTCTGTGCGACCAGCATGATCTTTTTGTCATGATCCATGGCGGCTTCAAGGCAGCGAATCGATTTTTCACGGCCTACAAACAACGGAATTACCATGTGCGGATAAACCACTACGTCACGCAACGGCAACACAGGGATTTCAATGCGTTCAGAACGCTCAGGATTCATAGAGCTCTCTCTTAGTTTAATTTCCGCCAGGGTGAGGGGAACCGCAATCGTCAGGCATGCAGTTTTACCCACAGGTAGTTGAGTATATGGGGATGAATGTAAGACATTCAACGTTATGTGCGAGAGAAAAGTAAATGGGGGAAAAATTTCCCCCATTTGCGCTAACCGGTTGGAAAGATGTGGTTATTTATTCGCCAGATGCCTGCTGCGCCTCGCCCTTGCCGTAAATCAGCATCGGATCCGATTCGCCCGCGATAACCGACTCGTCGATCACCACTTTTTCCACGTCGTCCATCGACGGCAGGTCGTACATCGTGTCCAGCAGCGCGCCCTCCACGATTGAGCGCAGCCCGCGCGCCCCGGTTTTGCGCGACATCGCCTTGCCCGCTATCGCCTTCAGCGCCTCTTCCCGGAACTCCAGCTCCACCCCTTCCAGGCTGAACAGCGCCTGATACTGCTTGGTCAGCGCGTTCTTCGGCTCGCACAGGATCTGGATCAGCGCTTCCTCGCTCAGCTCGGTCAGCGTCGCCACCACCGGCAGACGACCGATAAACTCCGGGATCAGACCGAACTTAATCAGGTCCTCCGGCTCCACCTGCGCCAGCAGCTCGCCTTCCGTCGCCTTCTCCGCCTTGCCTTTTACCGTCGCGCCAAAGCCGATGCCCGAGCCGGTATCCACGCGCTGCGAGATAACCTTGTCCAGCCCGGCAAACGCGCCGCCGCAGATAAACAGGATTTTCGAGGTGTCCACCTGCAGAAACTCCTGCTGCGGATGCTTGCGCCCGCCCTGCGGCGGCACCGCGGCGACCGTGCCCTCAATCAGCTTCAGCAGCGCCTGCTGCACGCCCTCGCCCGACACGTCGCGCGTGATGGACGGGTTGTCCGACTTGCGGGAAATCTTGTCGATTTCATCGATATAAACGATGCCGCGCTGCGCTTTCTGCACGTCGTAGTCGCACTTCTGCAGCAGCTTCTGGATGATGTTTTCCACGTCCTCGCCCACGTAGCCCGCTTCGGTCAGCGTGGTGGCGTCGGCCATGGTAAACGGCACGTCCAGCAGGCGCGCCAGCGTTTCCGCCAGCAGCGTCTTGCCGCTGCCGGTCGGGCCAATCAGCAGGATGTTGCTTTTGCCCAGCTCGATGCCGTTGCTGGTGTCGCCGTTGCGCAGGCGCTTGTAGTGGTTGTAGACCGCCACCGCCAGCACCTTCTTCGCCCGCTCCTGGCCGATAACGTAGTCGTCCAGATGCTCGCGGATTTCGTGCGGCGTCGGCAGCGAACTGCGCTCGCGGTGGGGCGCGACTTCTTTGATCTCTTCGCGAATAATGTCGTTACATAAATCGACGCATTCGTCGCAGATATAAACTGACGGGCCGGCAATCAGCTTGCGGACTTCATGCTGGCTCTTGCCGCAAAAAGAGCAGTACAGCAGCTTCCCTGAACCGTCTTTGCGCTTATCTGTCATCAGTTAACCTCATGGCTTATCAGCGGCCCTTACAGGCTGTGTTCATTAATGGACCAGATCCTAATATAGCGCATTTCAGGGGCGTTTTGGCAGCAAAACCGGGACGCGCTGCGCCTGTCGGCCGCCGTGATTTTTTATCAGTATCCGGTAAGGCAGCGGGCGCCAGGTGATGAAAAGTAACGGGAACGGCTAATAAGCCGCTGTTTTGGCAGGCAATCATTCAGCGCCGCCACAGTTGATTTAGCTGTTGAATGGATTATGCTAAACTCTTGTCACTTATACAGATCGTTTCCTATGGAGTCTAAATAATGTCTCAGGAGCCAAAGAAAGAGAGCCCGGAAGAGAAATCCTCTCTGGCGCTTAACAAGTTACTGCAAGCCCGATCTGTGATCATTTCTGGCGAAATCGATCAGGCGCTGGCGGAGAAAGTTACCGCCCAGCTGCTGATCCTGCAGGAAATGGGCGATGAGCCGATCAAGCTGTTTATCAACAGTCAGGGCGGCCACGTCGAAGCTGGCGATACCATTCACGATATGATCAAGTTCGTGAAGCCGAAGGTACAGGTTATCGGCACCGGCTGGGTAGCCAGCGCGGGCATCACCATTTTCCTGGCGGCGGAGAAAGAAGATCGCTACACGCTGCCTAATACCCGCTTTATGATCCACCAGCCGCTGGGCGGCGTGCGCGGCAAGGTTTCCGATATCGAAATCGAAGCCAACGAGCTGCTGCGCGCGCGCGACCGTATCAACCGGCTGATCAGCAAAGCAACCGGCCAGCCGCTGGAAAAAGTGGAACAGGATACGGACAGCAACTACTGGATGGGTCCACAGCAGGCGATTGAATACGGCATCGCCAGCCATCTGATCACCCACTGGGACGAGCTGAAAGGTTAATCCCTTTTCCTTCCTTCTGAAGCCTCCTTAACCGGAGGCTGAGGTTGCTGACAAACTCCTGCCCTTTCATTAAGTCGCGTTCGGGCCGGAGAATAACACCAGAGGCAGATCGGAACACGGACACGCCGTAGATCCGTCCGTGGAGGCTCGGTTGGCGCGTCCATGCGCCAAACGGTCCGTTTGTCCGCTCAGCCTCTGCTGCTACGAAGCTGATGTTTCGCTGTAAAAAACCATTTCGTACAGAGCCTTTAATTTTCAGCAGCCTGAAGCCTCCTTAACCGGAGGCTTTTTTTATTCTGCCTCACTGCCAAATCATAAGTAAAACTAAGCATTATCCGAATCTCCCGCCCAGGAATATGTACCAGCCATAACTCCGTGTATATTCCTTGCCGTTTATGGTTAAGGAAAAGAAAATGATCCGTAAAGAAATCTACAATCTGCAGATTGTCAGGGGGCTGGCCGCGCTGTGCGTGGTGCTGGAGCATCTCTCACCCCGCGCCGTTGCTCACTTCTTCAGTGCAGGTCAGGTTGGCGTATCGATGTTCTTCTTCCTGAGCGGCTATATTATGATGCACACCTTCAGAGAGGATCAGTCAGCGGGCGCCTTTATTAAAAACAGAATAAAAAGGATCTACCCCGCCTACCTCATCCTCTCCATTCCCCTTATCCTATATACGCTCCACAAGACCGGCTCATTAACTTATCTTCTGCATAATCTCTTTCTCATCCCCTGGACGGAGTGGGACAGAGAGGCGTTGCCCTATAACTGGTCGGAATCGATGGCGAATCCGGCGGCCTGGACGCTGGTCTACGAGTTCTATTTTTATCTGCTGCTTTGCGTAGGCAAAACGTTGCTGAATAAAAAAGCCTTTGTTTTCTCCTTTACCACCGTAGCGATGCTCGCCATTCTTATTGCGACCAACATGACCTGGGGTAATGACGGCTATCTGGGCTGGCACGGCGTTACGTTCAAATCCGTGGCGGGCAACCTTGCGCTGCTGTCGTTTATCGTCGGCATGTGCGGACGGCAGCTGGGTTTCCATCACGTGAAAAAAAATCCCGCCGTATTTTTGCTGATCCCTGTCGCTATGCTGCTGCTGTGGCTGATGGCCAGACAGGGCGTAACCAATCTGCAAATCCGCGATCTGCTGGGGTCATGCCTGCCTTCCTGGACCTTTGTGCTGCTGATGGCCAACATGGAGGATTTTAAAGGCTTTGCCTACGATAAACTTCACGCTATCGGCATGTACTCCTATTCGCTCTATCTTTTCCATGCCAACTTTTATACCGCGAAGTGGATTGTCTTTAATAATCTTGCCCGTGTCGGCCTGGATTCTTCCCCGATCAAGGTGGCGGTTCTGCTGCTGTTTATCGCGCTGTCGCTGTTTATTTCAAAACATCTCTACCATTTGATTGAAAGAGGCGGCGCGTGGAAGATGCTGCGGAGCCGTAGCGTCAGAGCAGGCTGAGGGCACGACAGGCAGCAGGCTCCACATCTGGCTTTTCAGGCGGTCAATGGCTGAAGGATCGGGCCGATAAAAAAAGAGAGCCGGAAGGCTCTCTTTTTCAGGGGGGCAGGTCGTACAGAGAACTATTCGCCGGACGCCTGCTGCGCCTCGCCCTTGCCGTAAATCAGCATCGGATCCGATTCGCCCGCGATAACCGACTCGTCGATCACCACTTTTTCCACGTCGTCCATCGACGGCAGGTCGTACATCGTGTCCAGCAGCGCGCCCTCCACGATTGAGCGCAGCCCGCGCGCCCCGGTTTTGCGCGACATCGCCTTGCCCGCTATCGCCTTCAGCGCCTCTTCCCGGAACTCCAGCTCCACCCCTTCCAGGCTGAACAGCGCCTGATACTGCTTGGTCAGCGCGTTCTTCGGCTCGCACAGGATCTGGATCAGCGCTTCCTCGCTCAGCTCGGTCAGCGTCGCCACCACCGGCAGACGACCGATAAACTCCGGGATCAGACCGAACTTAATCAGGTCCTCCGGCTCCACCTGCGCCAGCAGCTCGCCTTCCGTCGCCTTCTCCGCCTTGCCTTTTACCGTCGCGCCAAAGCCGATGCCCGAGCCGGTATCCACGCGCTGCGAGATAACCTTGTCCAGCCCGGCAAACGCGCCGCCGCAGATAAACAGGATTTTCGAGGTGTCCACCTGCAGAAACTCCTGCTGCGGATGCTTGCGCCCGCCCTGCGGCGGCACCGCGGCGACCGTGCCCTCAATCAGCTTCAGCAGCGCCTGCTGCACGCCCTCGCCCGACACGTCGCGCGTGATGGACGGGTTGTCCGACTTGCGGGAAATCTTGTCGATTTCATCGATATAAACGATGCCGCGCTGCGCTTTCTGCACGTCGTAGTCGCACTTCTGCAGCAGCTTCTGGATGATGTTTTCCACGTCCTCGCCCACGTAGCCCGCTTCGGTCAGCGTGGTGGCGTCGGCCATGGTAAACGGCACGTCCAGCAGGCGCGCCAGCGTTTCCGCCAGCAGCGTCTTGCCGCTGCCGGTCGGGCCAATCAGCAGGATGTTGCTTTTGCCCAGCTCGATGCCGTTGCTGGTGTCGCCGTTGCGCAGGCGCTTGTAGTGGTTGTAGACCGCCACCGCCAGCACCTTCTTCGCCCGCTCCTGGCCGATAACGTAGTCGTCCAGATGCTCGCGGATTTCGTGCGGCGTCGGCAGCGAACTGCGCTCGCGGTGGGGCGCGACTTCTTTGATCTCTTCGCGAATAATGTCGTTACATAAATCGACGCATTCGTCGCAGATATAAACTGACGGGCCGGCAATCAGCTTGCGGACTTCATGCTGGCTCTTGCCGCAAAAAGAGCAGTACAGCAGCTTCCCTGAACCGTCTTTGCGCTTATCTGTCATTAACTTGCCCCTCTTGTTTAACGCTGACGGCCCGGGCCGTCAGTCTGCCTTTATGACGGCAGCAATCTCTTTTACCAACCAGCGCCGCTTAACCGCGCTGGTTCAAAATGGCGTCGACCAGACCGTACTCCACCGACTCGCTGGCAGAAAGGAAACGATCGCGCTGGGTGTCGCGCTCGATGGTTTCGACGCTCTGACCGGTATGTTTGGCCATCAGCTCATTCATCATCTGCTTGGTTTTGATAATTTCACGCGCGTGAATATCGATATCCGACGCCTGACCCTGGAAGCCGCCCAGCGGCTGGTGGATCATCACGCGGGAATGCGGCAGGCAGTAGCGTTTGCCTTTCGCGCCGGCGGTCAACAGGAAAGAACCCATTGAACAGGCCTGGCCCATACAGATGGTGCTGACGTCAGGTTTGATAAATTGCATGGTGTCGTAAATAGACATGCCCGCGGTAATTACGCCACCAGGAGAGTTAATATAAAGGTGGATATCTTTTTCCGGGTTTTCTGCTTCCAGAAACAGCATCTGCGCGACGATCAGGTTCGCCATATGATCCTCGACCTGGCCGGTCAGGAAGATAATGCGCTCCTTCAGCAGGCGGGAAAAGATGTCGTAAGAACGCTCTCCGCGAGAAGTTTGTTCAACCACCATTGGCACTAAAGCCATATGAGGTGCTGTTTGTTCACGTTCGCCACTGTATGACATTACCGTCTCCTGGATTTTTCATTTGGCCACACTACCAATTCTACTTGAGAGCGTTCCGGAACACTATGTCCCCAACTTTATTCACCCGAAAGCTATCGGCGATCCTAAAGCCTTACCGTAACTTTACTATCTGGGGATACACCCCCGCTAATTCAAGCATAACAACGTTTTCAGGCGGCTGCTAACCAGGAAAAGTAGCATAGTCGATAATTTGCCGCTTTAATGAGCGAATAAGGCCCATAATGTCACGCCATCCGGCGGATAAAAGAAAAAAGCCCGCGGTCATGATGACCGCGGGCTTTAATTTATCCTGAAAAATCAGACGATCAGGCCGTTTGGGTCTGGTTCATCAGTTCCTGGAAGTTTGTCGCTTTTTCGGTCACTTTGGCTTTTTCCAGCACGGCTTCCACCGCCTGTTCTTCCAGCGCCACGTTGCGCATGTTGTTCATCAGCTCGTTATTTTTGCTGTAGAACTCGATCACTTCAGCCGGATCTTCGTAGGCAGACGCCATCTCTTCGATCAGGGTCTTCACGCGATCTTCATCCGCTTTCAGCTCGTGGCTGCGGATAACTTCGCCCAGCAGCAGACCAACCACCACGCGGCGCTTAGCCTGCTCTTCGAACAGTTCGCGAGGCAGCTCAAGAGCCTGCTTCTCGTTACCGCCGAAGCGCTGTGCAGCCTGACGCTTCAGCACGTCGATTTCGCTGTCGATCAGGGCAGCCGGCACCTCGATGTCGTTAGCGCTGACCAGACCGTCGATAGCCTGAGTCTTCACACGGTTACGCACGGCGCCTTTCAGCTCGCGCTCCATGTTTTTACGCACTTCGGTACGCAGACCCGCTACGGAGCCATCTTCCACGCCGAAACGCTTGATGAACTCTTCGGTGAATTCCGGCAGCTCGCGCTCTTCAACTTTCTTCAGCACGATCTCGAACTTCGCCGCTTTCCCTTTCAGGTTTTCAGCGTGGTAGTCTTCCGGGAAGTTCACGTCGATAGTGAAGGTTTCGCCCGCTTTGTGGCCAACCACACCGTCTTCAAAGCCTGGGATCATACGACCCTGGCCCATCGCCAGTACGAAGTCGGACGCTTTGCCGCCTTCGAACTCTTCGCCGTCTACAGAGCCGGAGAAGTCGATGGTCACGCGATCTTCAGCTGCCGCTGCGCGATCGGTTTCTTTCCAGGTCGCCTGCTGCTTGCGCAGGGTATCCAGCATGGCATCGACGTCTTCGTCGGTCACGGAAACAACCGGTTTTTCAACTTCGATTGCTTCCAGGCCTTTCAGCTCGACTTCCGGATAGACTTCGAACTCTACGGAGAAAGTGAAGTCTTCGCCGGTTTTGTATTCGCCCGGCACGTAATTTGGCGCGCCAGCCGGATTGATTTTCTCTTTGATGATCGCATCAACAAAGTTGCGCTGCATCAGATCGCCCAGCACGTCCTGACGAACAGACGCGCCGTAACGCTGTGCAACCACGGTCATCGGCACTTTCCCTTTACGGAAACCGTCGATACGCACTTTTTTCGCTACGCTGACCAGCTCATTTTTCACCGCGTTTTCGATCACATCTTTAGCAACGGTAATCGTAACGCGACGGCCCAGGCCCTGAGTTGTTTCTACTGAAACTTGCATCTTATTACCTCAAAAAATCACGTGCTCGGTCAACTTCAGACTCGCTCTACCCGTCAGGGCAAAGTAAGACTAAGAACCGGGACGGCCTCTGATGTCAGAACCGCATTCCCTGTTGTCAGAAGCGTCCCGAAGACATTCGGAAAAACAGACGCAGCATTATAGCGGCAACGGCAAAGCGAGTCGAGGCTGCAACGCGCCGCCATTTTGTTAAGGTTCACGCTTTTTGCATCTGAAAGGAGTAAAAGAAAGGGTTAACGCGGTTTTTTCGACCAGAAACAACAAAGCGGCCCGCAGGCCGCTTCAGATTTTCAGAGATTGCCTCAGGCCAGCGTACCGGCACCGCGACAGTTGGGCGAAGCCGGAACCGTGTCCTGTAGCCCTACCCACTCTTTTTCGGTATAGGTATGCAGCGCCAGCGCGTGGACGCTTCCCGCCAGCTCGTCGGCCAGCACGCCATAAATGGCGCGATGCCGCATCAGAAAGCGCTGGTTAAGAAAGCTGTCGCTGACGATAACTATCTTGAAGTGACTTTCCGCCCCTGCAGGCACATTGTGACGATAGCTTTCGTCATGAACCTCCAGGTGCACGGGTGTAAATGCCGTTCTCAACTTTTCTTCTATTTGTTCGCGGATCATAACCACACTCCTCTACGACCTGATGCGCCCCATCTTATTCAATATTAGCCGGATTTCGCCGCCTGCCGATCCGTTTGCGGAAAAATATCCGCCGTTCAGGCGCGCTACTGTGCATTTTCTCGTTGGCGGCTGCAACTGTCCGCGCGCAGAAAGCGCGTCCGACCGCCCGGGTGAAAAGATAAGGTAATGAATTTGCGCGTCGCCGGGGCTTCCTCTTGCTACAGGCAATGTTATGATGACCTCGGTTTTGTCCGGACTACACCCCATAAAATCGAGAACATAAGCATGCTAAAAAAATTATTCTTCCCTCTGCTGGCGGTATTTATGCTGGCCGGCTGCGCCACCAACAGCACCACGCTGAACGTTTCGCCAGTCATCAAACTGCCGCAGCAGGATCCGAGCCTGATGGGCGTCACCGTCAGCATTAACGGTGCCGATCAGCGTAGCGATAAAGCGCTCGCCAAAGTGAACCGCGACGGCCAGCTGGTCACGCTGACCCCGTCCCGCGATCTGCGTTTCCTGCTTCAGGAAGTGCTGGAGAAACAAATGGGCGCGCGCGGCTATATGATCGGCCCGAACGGCGCGGTTGATTTGCAGATCGTGGTGAACAACCTTTATTCAGACGTTACCCAGGGCAACGTGCGCTACAGCATTACCACCAAGGCCGATATCTCTATTATTGCTACCGCAAAAAACGGCAACAAGCAGGTGAAAAACTACCGTCAGACCTACAGCGTCGAAGGCGCGTTTAACGCCACCAACGATAAGATCACCAACGCGGTCAACGCGACGCTGGGCGACGTCATCGACGATATGGCGCAGGACACCAGCATTCACGAGTTTATCAAGCAAAACGCCCGTTAATATAGCCTTGCCCGCCGCGCTGGCGGGCACTGTTTAAGGTTTGTATGCCCAGTCACTATCTGCAAATTTTCACCCGTCGTAACGCCGCCCTTCTGCTCCTGCTCGGTTTCTCTTCCGGTTTGCCGCTGGCGCTGACGTCCGGCACGTTACAGGCCTGGATGGCCGTAGAAAATGTCGACATTAAAACCATCGGCTTTTTTTCGCTGGTTGGGCAGGCGTACGTCTTTAAGTTTCTCTGGTCGCCGCTGATGGACCGCTATACGCCGCCGTTTTTAGGACGTCGGCGCGGCTGGCTGTTGGTGACCCAGCTGCTGCTGATCGTCGCTATTGCGCTGATGGGCTTTATGCAGCCGTCACGCGATCTGACGCTGCTCGCCTCGCTGGCGGTGCTGGTCGCCTTCTGTTCCGCCTCGCAGGATATTGTTTTTGACGCCTGGAAAACGGATATCCTGCCTGCCGAAGAGCGCGGCAGCGGCGCGGCAATCAGCGTGTTCGGCTACCGGCTGGCGATGCTGGTTTCCGGCGGGCTGGCGCTCTGGCTCGCCGACCGTTATCTGGGCTGGCAGGCCATCTGGTGGCTGATGGCCGCGATGATGGTGCCGGGCGTGATCGCCACGCTACTGGCGAAGGAACCGGATGAGGCAATAGTGCAGCCGCGCTCGCTGGAAGAAGCGGTGATTGCGCCGCTGCGCGATTTTTTCACCCGTAATAACGCCTGGCTGATCCTGTCGTTGATTGTCCTTTATAAGCTTGGCGACGCCTTTGCCGCCAGCCTGACCACTATCTTCCTTATTCGCGGCGTGGGCTTTGACGCAGGCGACGTGGGGCTGGTGAACAAAACGCTTGGTCTGTTCGCCACGATTATCGGCGCGCTGTTCGGCGGCGTACTGATGCAGCGGCTGAGCCTTTATCGCGCGCTGATGCTGTTTGGCATCCTACAGGCGCTGTCAAACCTGGCTTACTGGCTGCTGTCGGTGACCGACAAACACCTTTACAGCATGGCGGCGGCCGTCTTTGCAGAGAATCTGTGCGGCGGTATGGGCACGGCGGCCTTTGTCGCGCTGCTGATGACGCTGTGCAACAAGTCGTTTTCCGCCACGCAGTTCGCGCTGCTTTCTGCCCTGTCCGCCGTCGGTCGCGTCTATGTTGGGCCGGTCGCGGGCTGGTTTGTGGCAGGCTGGGGCTGGCCCGCGTTTTACGCCTTTTCCGTCGCGGCGGCGCTGCCGGGGCTGGTGCTGCTGGCGGGCTGTAAGCGCACGCTGGACAGGGCAGAGAAAACGCGCGAGTTCGCTCCCCGCGATCGTTGGCCACAGGCCTACCGCTGGGCTATCCGTCTGCTGCTGTTGGGCTGCGCGCTGGCGGGGATTGCGCTGGCGCTGCTGGCACTGGATGCCCTGGGCGTGGCGCATATCGACCATTTACTCGCAACGCTGTTTGTCGGCGCGGCGCTGCTGGGGTTGGCGGGCGTGATGCTGGGTTCGCTGCTCGATTATCTGGCGCAACGCAGCGCGCAGGACTAAGGTCATTTGCCGTCCGGCAATCGGACGGCGGTTCCTGTTGTCACCCGTCTGTACGGGCCGGGCCGGGCTTCACTCATTGATGTGCGTTTGCCATTGTCAACAACAATTGATAACCAGAGTGAATAGTGTGATAAACCTCACGTAACAAGCTCGCTCACCCGAGAAAGCGGATGCAGACCACCCCGGATTTAAGGCAAACTCAGTGCCGTCTGATTACATCGGGTTAGCATTGAAGAAGCCGGAATACATTAGCAGCGCTGTTCTGTGCACCCTTAACGGCTATTATTTATTGCCCATAGCAGAAAATAAGCTAACAGCAACGTAACAAACGCCCTTTTTTTTCGCTGTAAATAGCGGCAGTGGTGTAGGTAATTTAATCATTTTTTAACAATTCCACCGCTGCGCTTATTTTGCCTCGTCCGTTATTTCCTAAAGATTCTCGTCTTTACATTTACAATAAAACGAGAAAACACAACCGCTACGAAACTATTTTTGTTTATTTGACATAGATCAAATGCTACAGCTATGTTAAATAATTGAGTACCAATTTCGCTGTTTATAGCGACCCTGATTTCTGAAGGGGATTTTCCATCTGTTTTTGTTATATCACCCCCAAAGCCCTGCTATTATTCATATTTTGTCACCCTCCGAAACATGTGTGACAGTGTTTGCAAAAGGTGTCAACACCTCGCTGACACAAGCTGTTGCTGGTTTACAGTACTGAAACGTTCCCGTAAAATGCCGCCACACTTAAACGACAATAGAGCCCTTGTCATTGAGGTCGTTAAATGAGACTCAGGAAATACAATAAAAGTTTGGGGATTCTGTCATTAATCGCAGGCACTGTATTGTTAAGTGGCTGTGATAGTGCATTGTTGAGTCCCAAAGGACAGGTTGCAATGGAGCAACGTTCGCTGATACTGACAGCCTTCGGCTTGATGATGATCGTCGTTATTCCCGCAGTCCTGATGGCCGTGGTGTTCGCCTGGAAATATCGGGCATCGAATACCGAAGCAAAATACAGTCCAAACTGGTCACACTCGAATAAAGTGGAAGCCGTGGTATGGACTGTGCCCATCCTTATCATTCTCTTCCTTGGCGTCCTGACGTGGAAATCAACCCACGCGCTGGAACCAAGCAAACCGTTGGCTTCCAATGTGAAACCCATTGAGATTGATGTGGTGGCGCTGGACTGGAAATGGCTGTTTATCTACCCTGAACAGGGTATTGCAACCGTTAACCAGATTGCTTTCCCGGCCAACACGCCAGTGACCTTTAAGATCACTTCGAACTCCGTGATGAACTCCTTCTTCATTCCTACCCTCGGTAGCCAGATTTACGCTATGGCGGGTATGCAGACTCAGCTGAACCTGATCGCGAATGAGGCCGGCACGTTTGACGGTATCTCCTCTAACTTCAGCGGTCGCGGCTTCTCCGGCATGAAGTTCAAAGCTATCGCCACACCTGATAATGCAGCATTCGATCAGTGGGTAGCGAAAGCGAAAGAGTCTTCTAACCAGCTGATGACCATGGATGATTTCGAGAAACTGGCTGCGCCAAGCGAAAACCATCCGGTGGAGTTCTTCTCTACGGCGAATCCTGATTTGTTCAAGCAGGTTATTGGCAAATTCAAGATGAACCACGGGAATATGGCTATGTCCTCTGAGCATGAAGGCATGGACATGAACGACGCCTCTCACGCGGGAGCCGAGGAATAATACGATGTTGGGAAAATTAACCCTTGATGCTGTTCCGTACCATGAGCCGATTATCATGGTTACGGTTGCCGCCATCATTCTTGGTGGTCTGGCTGTTGCTGGAGCAATCACTTACTTCGGTAAGTGGCAATACCTGTGGACTGAATGGCTGACGTCAGTCGACCATAAAAAACTGGGTATCATGTATATCATCGTGGCTTTCGTCATGTTGCTGCGCGGCTTTGCCGATGCGGTCATGATGCGTAGCCAGCAGGTGATGGCCTCGATGGGCGATCCAGGCTTCCTGCCGCCTCATCACTACGACCAGATCTTCACCGCTCACGGCGTGATCATGATCTTCTTCGTAGCAATGCCGTTCGTTATCGGTCTGATGAACATTGCTGTTCCTTTGCAGATCGGCGCGCGCGACGTGGCCTTCCCGTTCCTGAACAACCTGAGCTTCTGGTTCACGGCTGTGGGCGTGGTGCTGGTTAACCTGTCACTGGGTGTGGGCGAGTTTGCTCAGACCGGCTGGCTGGCTTATCCACCGCTTTCCGGCGCGGAATACAGTCCGGGGGTCGGGGTCGACTACTGGATCTGGAGTCTGCAGCTCTCCGGTATCGGGACGACATTAACAGGTATTAACTTCTTCGTTACTATCCTGAGAATGCGCGCTCCGGGCATGACCATGTTCAAAATGCCTGTGTTTACCTGGGCATCCCTGTGTACTAACGTACTGATCATCGTCTCCTTCCCGGTTCTGACCGTGACGCTGGCGCTGCTGACCCTTGACCGTTATCTGGGCTTCCATTTCTTTACCAACGAAATGGGCGGCAACATGATGATGTACGTCAACCTGATTTGGGTCTGGGGACATCCGGAAGTTTATATCCTGGTTCTGCCTGTCTTCGGCGTGTTCTCCGAAGTGGTTGCAACCTTCTCGAAAAAACGCCTGTTTGGTTACACCTCGCTGGTTTGGGCAACGGTTGTTATCACCGTCCTTTCCTTCATCGTGTGGCTGCACCACTTCTTTACGATGGGTGCCGGTGCGAACGTTAACGCCTTCTTCGGTATCATGACGATGATTATCGCCATCCCGACCGGTGTTAAGATCTTCAACTGGCTGTTCACCATGTACCAGGGCCGCATTCAGATGCACTCTGCCATGCTGTGGACCGTAGGCTTCCTGGTCACCTTCTCTGTAGGTGGTATGACCGGTGTTCTGCTGGCGGTGCCGGGTGCTGACTTCGTTCTGCACAACAGTCTGTTCCTGATTGCCCACTTCCATAACGTTATTATCGGTGGTGTGGTATTCGGTTGCTTTGCTGGCGTGACTTACTGGTTCCCGAAAGCGTTCGGCTTCTGCCTGAACGAAAAATGGGGTATCCGCGCCTTCTGGTTCTGGATCATTGGTTTCTTTGTTGCCTTTATGCCGCTGTACGCGCTGGGCTTCATGGGTATGACCCGTCGTCTGAGCCAGAATATCGATCCTCAGTTCCACACTCTGCTGGTGGTTGCGGCAGTCGGTGCTGCGCTGATCGCTTGTGGCGTCCTGTGCCAGCTTACCCAGTTCTGGGTATCTGTACGTGACCGCGAGCAGCTGCGCGACCTGACCGGTGACCCGTGGGGCGGTCGTACGCTGGAGTGGGCAACCTCTTCACCACCACCGTTCTACAACTTTGCTGAAGTGCCTGTTATCCACGAGCGCGATGCGTTCTGGGAAATGAAAGAGAAAGGCGAAGCGTACAAACGTCCTGCTAAGTATGAAGAGATCCACATGCCGAAAAACAGCGGCGCGGGTCTGGTCATCGGTCTGTTCAGCATGGTGTTTGGTTTTGCCGCTATCTGGCACATCTGGTGGCTGGCTGGTCTCACCTTCCTCGGCATGATCCTTACCTGGATTATCAAGAGCTTCGACGATGACGTGGATTACTACGTTCCCGTTGCCGAGATCGAAAAAATCGAGAATCAGCACTTTGACGAAATTAGCAAAGCAGGTCTGAAAAATGTCAACTGAAACTCTGACTAAGCACCACGACGCCCATGCGGAGCATGGGCATCACGATGCAGGAGCCAATAAGCTGTTTGGCTTCTGGATCTACCTGATGAGCGACTGCATCATCTTCGCCACGCTGTTCGCGACCTATGCTGTTATGGTCAACAACACCGCTGGCGGCCCGTCAGGGAAAGATATTTTTGAATTACCGTTTGTTCTGGTTGAAACCGCCCTGCTGCTGTTCAGCTCCATTACCTACGGCTTTGCCGTTATCAGCATGGAAAAAGGGACTAAGTCTGCCGTTCTCGGCTGGCTGGGCCTGACCTTCCTGTTTGGTCTTGGCTTTATCGGGATGGAAATCTATGAGTTCCATCACCTGATTACCGAAGGCTTTGGTCCGCAGCGCAGCGGCTTCCTGTCGGCGTTCTTCACGCTGGTAGGTACGCACGGTCTGCACGTGACGTCAGGTCTGATCTGGATGCTGGTGCTGATGTATCAGGTTGCCACTAAGGGCCTGACCTCCACCAACCACACCCGCGTGATGTGCCTGAGCATGTTCTGGCACTTCCTGGACGTTGTCTGGATCTGCGTATTTACCATTGTTTATCTGCTGGGGGCCATGTAATGAGCAAGACATTAAGCGATCATGGTACCTCTCACGGTAACGTGAAGACTTATATGATCGGCTTTATTCTGTCGATCATTCTGACTGCGATTCCATTCTGGATCGTCATGGAAGGCGGCGCGTCTAAAACGACGATGCTGGCCGTGGTGGTGATTGCAGCCGTGGTACAGGTGCTGGTGCATCTTTATTACTTCCTGCACCTCAGCACGTCTACCGATCAGCGTTGGAATCTGGTGGCGATAGTGTTTTCCGCCGTCATCATTCTGATTGTCGTAGTGGGCTCTATATGGATTATGTGGAACCTCAATTACAACATGATGGTCCGTTAAAGAGTCGCCTGTGATGATTAAGCAATACCTGCAAGTAACGAAACCAGGAATTATTTTCGGGAATTTAATTTCTGTCATCGGGGGATTTCTGCTGGCTTCTAAAGGCAGCATCGACTATTCCCTGTTTCTCACCACCTTAGTCGGCGTCTCGCTGGTGGTCGCATCGGGTTGTGTTTATAACAACTTTATTGACCGCGACATCGACGTAAAAATGGAGAGAACCAGAAACCGTGTGCTGGTAAAAGGCCTCATTTCTCCGACAGTCTCTCTGGTTTATGCAACCGTTCTGGGTATTGCTGGATTCGCGTTGCTGTATCTCGGAGCAAACCCGCTGGCCATGTGGCTGGCGGTGATGGGCTTTGTGGTTTACGTCGGTATTTACAGCCTCTATATGAAGCGTAAATCCGTCTACGGCACGCTGATTGGTAGCCTTTCCGGCGCTGCGCCGCCGGTTATCGGCTACTGTGCCGTCAGCAACCAGTTCGACGCTGGCGCGCTGATCCTGTTGGCTATCTTTAGCCTGTGGCAGATGCCGCATTCCTATGCGATTGCTATCTTCCGCTTTAAAGATTACCAGGCAGCGAATATCCCGGTTCTGCCGGTGGTAAAAGGCATCTCCGTGGCGAAAAACCATATCACGCTGTATATCCTGGCGTTTATGGTTGCGACACTGATGCTGACGCTGGTGGGCTACGCGGGCTACAAATATCTGGTGGTCGCCGCCGCCGTGAGCGTATGGTGGCTGGGAATGGCGCTTTCGGGCTATAAGACGCAGAACGATCGCGTCTGGGCACGCAAGCTGTTCGTTTTCTCCATCGTCGCCATCACCGCGCTAAGCGTGATGATGTCGGTTGACTTTATGACGCCGGCCTCAAAGGATTTACTGACTTACGTCTGGTAACTTCCACCTCCTCCGAAGGGCGCGATTATCGCGCCCTTTCTTTTTGTTACCACTTCTCGTTAATAATAATTTTACCCACCTTTCCCAACGCCTTAAAATATGCTCACCAGATAAACTGAGGTAGTAATGAACGATAATAAAATGACTCCGGTCGAACTGCGTGCGACATGGGGTTTGGGAACGGTATTCTCCCTGCGTATGCTGGGCATGTTTATGGTTCTGCCCGTCCTGACCACTTACGGCATGGCATTACAGGGAGCCAGCGAAGCGCTGATAGGTCTTGCTATCGGCATCTACGGTTTGGCACAGGCCGTGTTTCAAATTCCTTTTGGTCTGCTTTCCGACCGTATCGGCCGCAAGCCGCTGATTGTCGGCGGACTACTGATTTTCGTGCTCGGCAGCGTGATTGCCGCCAGCACCAACTCTATTTGGGGTGTGATCCTGGGCCGCGCTTTACAGGGTTCCGGCGCGATTGCGGCGGCGGTAATGGCTCTGCTTTCCGACCTGACGCGCGAGCAGAACCGCACCAAAGCAATGGCCTTTATCGGTATCAGCTTCGGCGTTACCTTTGCGATTGCGATGGTGCTTGGGCCGATTGTGACCCATGCGCTTGGTCTGCATGCGCTGTTCTGGATGATTGCGCTGCTGGCGTCCAGCGGCATTGTGATCACGCTGCTGGTGGTGCCTTCTGCCTCTAACCATATGCTTAACCGCGAATCCGGCATTGTTAAGGGCAGCTTCCGCGCGGTGCTGGCCAACAGCCGCCTGGTCAAGCTGAACTTCGGCATTATGTGCCTGCATATTCTGCTGATGTCCAGCTTCGTGGCGCTGCCCGGCGAGTTCGAGCAGGCTGGCTTCCCGGCGGAGCAGCACTGGAAAGTCTATCTGGTCACCATGCTGATCGCTTTCTGCGGCGTGATCCCGTTTATTATCTATGCGGAAGTGAAGCGCCAGATGAAGCGGGTATTTATCGCCTGCGTGGCGATTATCCTGATCGCAGAAATCGTGCTCTGGGGCGCGGGCAACCACTTCTGGACGCAGGTCTTAGGCGTGCAGCTGTTCTTTATCGGCTTTAACCTGATGGAGGCGATTTTGCCTTCGCTGGTCAGTAAAGAATCGCCACCGGGCTATAAGGGCACCGCGATGGGCGTCTACTCCACCAGCCAGTTTATTGGCGTGGCGATCGGCGGTAGCCTGGGCGGCTGGCTGTATGGCCACTTCGATGCCTCCACCGTCTTTGTGGTCGGCGCTTTTATCGCCGTAGTCTGGCTGCTGGTGAGCTGCACCATGCAGGAGCCGCCGTACGTCAGCAGCCTGCGTATCGTGCTGCACGATGATATTACCGACACCGCCGCGCTGGAAAAACGCCTGAGGGCGCAGCCTGGCGTCGCCGCCGTCTTTATCGTGCCGGAAGAGCGAAGCGCCTACGTGAAGATTGACAGCAAAGTCACCAATCGCCCCGAGCTGGAAGCGCTGGTCGGCAGCTGCTGATTATCTGTTAATGGGGCCTGTCGCCCCATTATTTCCGGCCTCGCTCCCCGCCCTCCCCTCTTTGTCGCGCTGCGTAATGCCGTGATAACGCCTTTACGATGACAAAGTCTGGCGGAAGCGGTGGAATTCAGGCGGGGAAAACTGAATAAAAGGGCGATGCATCGCCCTTTTACTATTAATCGCGGAAGTTTTTAAACTGGAAAGGCTGCCCCAGGTCGCCGCCGCGCACCAGCGCCATCGCGCCCTGAAGATCGTCACGGGACTTACCGGTCACGCGCACTTCTTCACCCTGCACCTGAGACTGCACTTTCAGCTTGCTGTCTTTGATCAGCTTGACGATTTTTTTCGCCACGTCAGACGGGATGCCTTTTTTCAGTTTGACTTCCACGCTCCAGCTTTTGCCGCTGTGCTCAATCTCTTCCGGCACTTCCAGCGCGCCGCCTTCAATGCTGCGCTTGAGCAGTTTCTCGCGCAGAATATCGATCAGCTGCTTCACCTGAAAATCAGACTCGCTCAGCACCTTGATCGTTTCGTTTTTCTCGTTCAGCTCATAACTGGCCGTCACGTTGCGAAAATCGAAACGGGTGGAAATTTCACGGTTGGCGTTTTCAACGGCGTTGCGCACTTCCTGCAGGTCGATTTCAGATACGATATCGAATGATGGCATGATTTTTTCTCCTGATTCTGTTGTGACAGGCATAATACCGACTTAGCATCAGTAAAAAAACCATCGGCATGGAAAGCTATAATAAGAACAGCTCTGCCAGCGCGGCCTTCGGCCCGGCAGAATTAATCCAACCCGCTGCGGAGAGGAAGAATGAAGATTACCGTATTGGGATGCGGCGCTTTAGGGCAGATCTGGCTGGCTGCGCTGGACGCTCAGGGCAATGAGGTGCAGGGGTGGCTACGCGTACCGCAGCCTTATTGCTCGGTCAACGTGGTGGATCTTGAGGGCAACATAAGTAACAAAACCTTTATTGCCAACGACCCTGCTTTTTTAGCGGAAAGCGACCTGCTGCTGGTAACGCTGAAAGCGTGGCAGGTATCCGAAGCGGTAAAAAATTTGCGGTTTATTCTGCGTGAAGACTGCCCGATCCTGCTGCTGCATAATGGCATGGGCACGCTTGACGAGCTTAAAATGCTCACGCAGCCGCTGCTGCGCGGGATCACGACCCATGCGGCAAAGCGCGACGGCACCATGGTTATCCATGTTGCTTCCGGCATTACCCACATCGGCCCGACTTCTCCGGACGGCGCCATGCTCAGCAGGCTGGCAGAAACGCTGCAACAGGCGCTGCCGGACGTCGCCTGGCATAACAATGTCTCCTCCGCCGCCTGGCAAAAGCTGGCCGTAAACTGCGTGATCAATCCGCTGACGGTTCAGTATGACTGCACCAACGGCGAGCTGCTTAACCATCCGCAGGAGGTGGCCCTGCTCTGCGATGAAGTGGCGATGGTTATGGAGCGTGAAGGTGAACATACCTCTCGCGAGGCGCTGCTGGACTACGTGAAAGAGATTATTACCGCGACCGCCGCCAATACCTCTTCCATGCTGCAGGATATCCGCGCGCAGCGGCGTACGGAGATTGACTATATTACCGGCTACGTTATCCGTCGTGCGCGGGCGCAGGGGCTGACCACGCCGGAAAACAGCCGACTTTATGAAATGATTAAGCGTAAGGAACAAGATTATGAGCGCGAGCGTACTGGTTTGCCTGGCACCTGGCAGTGAAGAAACCGAAGCCGTTACCACTATCGATCTGCTGGTGCGCGCGGGCTTCACGCTCACTACCGCCAGCGTAACGGATGACGGCAGCAAAGAAATCCGCTGTTCGCGCGGCGTACGGCTGTTAACCGATGCCACGCTGGTTGAGGTAGCCGACAACGATTTTGCCGCCATCGTGCTGCCCGGCGGCCTGAAAGGCGCGGAAGCCTTTCGCGACAGCCCGCTGCTGGTGGAAACGGTGCGGCAGTTTCACCAGTCCGGCCGTATTGTCGCGGCGATCTGCGCAGCGGCCGGCACGGTGCTGGTGCCGCATAAGCTGTTTCCGATTGCCAATATGACCGGCTTTCCCGGCCTCAAGGAGACTATTCCCGAAAGCCAGTGGATGGATAAACGCGTGGTTTGGGATCGCCGCTTCAATCTGCTCACCAGCCAGGCGCCCGGCACCGCGATCGACTTTGCCCTGAAGCTGATCGATCTGTTGGCAGGTAAAGAGAAAGCGCATGAGGTGGCGCAGCAGCTGGTGCCGGCGGCGGGTATTTTTGACTATCGGGAATGGGTGGAATAGATCCGGCCTGCGCGACTACCCGTTTGAGCGGCGTCGCTGACGGGCAAAGGCCTGCTGGCGACAGAGAAGCAGCCAGGCCAGCGCTTTAGCCGGTAACCTGTTGCGAACAAAAGCGGAGTTAAGAGATAAAAAAGGCGCTGAAGCCAGCGCCTTTTACCTTTCCGCTTACGGACGGTAAACCTTAACGTTTTTAAAGCCCTGCTCGTGTAAATAGAGCGCCTGCAAACGGCTCATTACGCCCCGATCGCAGTAAAGCAGCCAGGTTTTGCTCTGATCGAGATCGCCGAACTGGGTGCTGAGTTTATAGAACGGCATGCCTTTTACCTCAACGCCTTCCAGCTCCAGCGGCTTGTCATCCTGCTCGTCAGGCGAGCGGATATCCAGCACCACGTCGTTGTCGCCAAACGACACCACGGTTTCGACTTCCACCACTTCCTGCTCGGTCTCTTCCGCAATCTGACGGATATCGACATTGGTGGCTTCTTCGATAGCTTTCTCCAGCACGGCAAAATCAAAGTTCTGCTCTTCCGCTTCGATTTTCGCCTTTACCGCTTTTACCGTTGGGCTTTTCGAGATCACGCCGCAATACTCCGGCATGGTGCGGGCAAAATCTTCCGTGCCGATATGGCGCGCCAGCTTGATGATGTGCTCTTTGTCATGCGAAATCAGCGGGCGCAGGATCAGCGTATCGGAAGCGTTGTCGATCAGCCGCAGGTTAGTCAGCGTCTGGCTGGAGACCTGGCCCAGCGCTTCGCCGGTCACCAGCGCCTGCACGCCGTAGCGCTCGGCGATAGTCGAGGCCGCACGCACCATCATGCGTTTCAGCACCACGCCCATCTGGCCGTCGTCCACTTTTTCCAGAATCTCGCCAACCACCGGCTCGAAGTTGATAGCCACGAAGCGCACCTTGTGCGAGCGGCCAAAACGGTTCCACAGATAATGCGCCACCTGACGCACGCCGATTTCATGCGCCGCGCCGCCAAGGTTAAAGAAGCAGTAGTGCACGCGGCAGCCGCGACGCATCAGCATATAGCTGGACACGCCGGAGTCGAAGCCGCCGGAGATCAGCGACAGCACGTCTTCCTGGCTGCCGATAGGGAAACCGCCGATGCCTTCATAGCGTCCGGTGATCAGCAGCAGGCGATCGTCTTCGATCTCCAGGTTGACCGTGACCTGCGGATGGTTCAGCTTGACCTGCGCGCTCTGGACGTGCTGATTCAGCCCGCCGCCTACATAGCGCTCAACGTCCTGCGAGCTGAACTCATGCTTGCCGCGACGCTTGACGCGTACGGAGAAGGTTTTGCCTTCGATACGCTCGCGGTTCATCGCCAGCGTCTGCTCAAAAATGTTGTGCAGATCGGTATAGCCGCGCTCTTCGACTTCCAGCACGTGATGAATACCGGGAATGCGCGACAGTTCGTCAATAATATAGCCGCGCTGGCTTTCGTTTTTGGAACGGACTTCGATATGGTCCCAGTGGCGCACCACGGCCAGCGTCTCGTCGCACTGTTTCAATACGTTACGAATGTTCGTCGTTAACATTTTGATAAAACGCAGGCGAACGGACTGGCTTTTAATGGTGATTTCAGGGAATAATTTAATGATAAACTTCATGGTGGCACGGGCTCAACGGGCAATTAAGTGCTGAAATGGAGCGCACTTAGCTGGTAAAATCAGAGAATTGCAAAGTAGCTTACGCCCTTCACATCCAGGGGAGATGAGTGTATCACATCTGCCCGGCGACTGCTTCTTCAACAGCGCCCGGAATCATTATTTTGCTAATCAATTTGAGTCGGCTACCATGAGTGACCTGACAGACTAAAACATCACCGAGCAACCGTTATTATGCCGAAAAAAGCCGAACAGCCCGCCAGTTTTGAAACCTCGCTTGCCCAGCTGGAGCAAATTGTCTCCCGTCTTGAAAGCGGCGAGCTGCCGCTGGAAGAGGCGCTCAACGAATTTGAACGCGGCGTGCAGCTGGCGCGAGCGGGCCAGCAGAAACTGCAGCAGGCGGAACAGCGTGTGCAAATCCTGCTTAACGACGACAAAAATGGCGACCTTCAGCCCTTCACGCCGGAAAACGACTGATGGATTTTAGCGCTCTTCTTACCGCGCATCACGCGCGCGTCAACCAAGCTTTACAACGCTTTATTACCGCGCTGCCCTTTCAGCAGTCTCCGCTGGTGAATGCCATGGAGTACGGCGCGCTGCTCGGCGGCAAGCGCCTGCGCCCGTTTCTGGTGTATGCTACCGGCAAAATGCTTCATGCTGACGATGCCGCGCTGGATGCGCCCGCTGCGGCGGTCGAGTGCATTCATGCCTACTCGCTGATCCATGACGATCTGCCTGCGATGGACGATGACAGCCTGCGTCGCGGCCAGCCGACCTGCCATATTAAATTCAGCGAAGATACGGCTATTTTGGCCGGTGACGCGCTACAAACGCTGGCCTTCACTATACTTGCCGATACGCCTTTGCCTGGCGTAACGGCAGAGTACCGTATTGCGATGATTTCCGAGCTGGCGCAGGCCAGCGGCGTTGCGGGCATGTGCGGCGGCCAGGCGCTGGATCTGGCGGCGGAAGGCCAGCAGGTCGGTCTGCGCGAGCTTGAGCAAATTCACCGTTATAAAACCGGCGCGCTGATCCGTTGCGCGGTTCGCCTGGGCGCTTTGACCGCCGGCGACAGAGGACGCGACGCGCTGCCCGCGCTCGATCGCTATGCCGAAGCCATCGGCCTGGCGTTTCAGGTGCAGGACGATATTCTGGATGTGGTGGGCGACACCGCCATCATCGGCAAACGGCAGGGAGCCGATCAGCAGTTAGGAAAAAGTACCTACCCGGCGTTGATGGGACTTGAGCGCGCGCGGGCAAAAGCGTGGGAGCTCTGTCAGGAGTCGCTCAGCGCACTGGAAATACTTGCCGCGCAAGGCTTTGACACAGCATCACTACAGCTGCTTGCAAGTTACATAATTGAACGCAATAAATAACTTTCACAATGAGTCTCTGATGAGTTTTGATACTGCAAAATATCCAACGCTGGCGCAGGCCGCTTCGGTACAAGAACTACGTTCGCTTCCTAAAGAGAGCCTGCCAAAACTCTGTGATGAGCTACGACAGTATTTACTCGACAGCGTCAGCCGCTCCAGCGGCCACTTTGCCTCCGGACTGGGCGTGGTAGAGCTGACCGTTGCCCTGCACTATGTCTATAACACGCCTTTTGATCATTTGATTTGGGACGTGGGTCACCAGGCCTATCCGCATAAAATTCTGACCGGCCGCCGCGATCGTATTGGCACTATCCGTCAGAAAAACGGCCTGCATCCGTTCCCATGGCGCGACGAAAGCGAATATGACGTGCTGAACGTCGGCCACTCCAGTACCTCGATCAGCGCCGGACTGGGCATGGCCGTTGCCGCAGAGAAAGAAGGCAAAGGCCGCCGCACCGCCTGCGTGATCGGCGACGGCGCCATCACGGCGGGCATGGCGTTTGAGGCGATGAACCACGCGGGCGATATCAAATCCGATCTGCTGGTCGTGCTGAACGACAACGAGATGTCGATTTCGGAAAACGTCGGCGCGCTGAACAACCGCCTGGCGCAAATCCTTTCCGGTAAAACCTACTCGAAGCTGCGCGAAGGCGGCAAAAAAGTGCTGACCGGCCTGCCGCCGATCAAAGAGCTGGTCAGACGCACCGAAGAGCATCTGAAAGGTATGGTGGTGCCCGGCACGCTGTTTGAAGAGCTGGGCTTTAACTATATTGGCCCGGTCGACGGCCACGACGTGCTGACGCTGGTGCAGACGCTGAAAAACATGCGCGATCTGAAAGGCCCGCAGTTCCTGCATATCATGACCAAAAAAGGCAAAGGCTACGCCCCTGCGGAGAAAGATCCGATTAGCTGGCACGCCGTACCGAAATTCGATCCGGCCAGCGGCCTGCTGCCGAAAGCGATCGAAGGTCTGCCGAGCTACTCGAAGATTTTCGGCCAGTGGCTGAGCGAAACCGCCGCCGATGACAACAAGCTGATGGCCGTTACGCCTGCCATGCGTGAAGGCTCCGGCATGGTCAGCTTTTCGCGCGACTATCCGGCGCAATATTTTGACGTGGCGATTGCCGAACAGCACGCCGTCACCTTTGCCGCCGGACTGGCGATTGGCGGCTATAAGCCCGTGGTCGCCATTTACTCGACGTTTTTGCAGCGCGCCTACGATCAGCTGATCCACGACGTAGCGATCCAGAAGCTGCCGGTGCTGTTTGCTATCGATCGCGGCGGCATCGTTGGCGCGGACGGTCAGACGCACCAGGGCGCTTTTGATATCTCATTCCTGCGCTGCATTCCGAATATGGTGATCATGACGCCAAGCGACGAGAACGAATGCCGTCAGATGCTCTATACCGGCTATCACTATAGCGCTGGCCCAAGCGCGGTACGCTATCCTCGCGGCACCGGAACCGGCGCGGAGCTGCAGCTGTTGCAGTCGCTGCCGCTGGGCAAAGGCGTGGTGAAACGCGAAGGCGAGAAGCTGGCAATCCTGAACTTCGGCACGCTGCTGCCGGAAGCCGCCGCCGTCGCGGAATCGCTGAACGCCACGCTGGTGGATATGCGCTTTGTGAAGCCGCTGGACGAGGCGCTGATCGTTGAGCTGGCCGCCAGCCACGAGGCGCTGATCACGCTGGAAGAAGGCGCGATTAAAGGCGGCGCGGGCAGCGGCGTGATTGAAGCGCTGATGGCGAAACGCGTGCTGGTGCCGGTGCTGAATATCGGCCTGCCGGATGAGTTTATTCCGCAGGGCACCCAGGAAGAGATCCGCCACGATTATCAGCTGGACGCCGAAGGCATCGAACAGCAGATTAAGCGCTGGCTGGCGCTGTAATACCGCACGAGGCTCCCCTTCCGGGGAGCCTGTACCTGCTATGCTTAGGCCTTTGCGCCTTTTTAACATCAGCAGGAGCACGCATGAAAACCCTTCCGTTAGGCAATACCGATCTTACCGTTTCCCGTTTGTGCCTGGGCTGTATGACCTATGGCGAACCCGATCGCGGGCGCCACGCCTGGACACTGCCTGAAGAGAGCAGCCGTCCGCTGATCAAACAGGCGCTGGACGCGGGCATTAACTTCTTCGATACCGCCAACAGCTATTCCGACGGCAGCAGTGAAGAAATCGTGGGACGTGCATTGAAAGACTACGCGCGCCGCGAAGATATCGTGCTGGCGACCAAAGTTTACTTTCCGATGAGTAATCTTGCCGGCGGCCTTTCACGCGCCAGCATTATGCAGTCCATTGATGACAGTCTGACGCGCCTGGGCACCGACTACGTGGATTTATTGCAGATCCACCGCTGGGATTACAACACGCCGCTGGAAGAGACGCTGGAGGCGCTGCACGACGTGGTGAAGGCCGGGAAAGCGCGCTATATCGGCGCGTCTTCTATGTATGCCTGGCAGTTCGCCAAGGCGCTCTACACGGCGGATCGTCACGGCTGGACAAGGTTTGTCAGCATGCAGGATCAGTACAATCTGATCCAACGTGAGGAGGAGCGCGAAATGCACCCGCTCTGCCAGGCAGAAAATATCGCCGTGCTGCCGTGGAGCCCGCTGGCGCGCGGTCGCCTGACCCGTCCGTGGGGTGAAACCACCGCGCGTACCGCTTCCGACGAATACGGCAGCACGCTGTATGCCAGAAGCGAAGAGAACGACGGCGTGATTGCGCAGCGCGTGGCGGCTATTGCCGAAGCTCGCGGTGTGAGCCGTGCACAGATAGCGCTGGCATGGCTGTTGGCAAAACCGGTGGTCACCTCGCCGATTATCGGCGCTTCACGCGCAGAGCAGCTGGCCGATCTGGTAAAAGCAGTGGATATTGAGCTGACGCAGGAAGAGATCGCGGAACTGGAAAGCGTTTATCAGCCGCATCACGTGGTGGGATTTGAATAAGCCGCGCCGCTGTTGCGCCAGGACTAAAGCATAAAGCAAAGAGGCCAGCTATGCTGGCCTCTCTTTTTTACGCGGCTTGCTACAGCGCCAGATGGTGCCCGGCATAATAGAGAATACCGGCGGAAATAATGCCGGCGACAATATCATCTATCATAATGCCCATGCCGCCATGGACGTTGCGGTCAAACCAGCGGATCGGCCACGGCTTCCACATATCCAGGATGCGGAAAATCACGAATCCGGCCAGCACCCACTGCCAGCTGTTCACCGGGATCGCCATCAGCGTGATCCACATACCGATAAACTCGTCCCAGACGATGCTGCCGTGGTCGTGCAGGCCCATATCTTTCGCGGTGCGATGGCAGAGATAAACGCCGATGCAGATGCCGAACATCACCAGCAGAGAGTAGATATCCGGCGGCAGAAACGACATCAGATACCAGAAAGGAATAGCCGCCAGCGATCCCATGGTACCGGGCACCACCGGACTTAATCCGCTGCCAAAACCGGTTGCCAGCAGGTGCCAGGGATTGCTCATCTTCAGGCGTTTTTTCGCCTCGTGCTTATCCAAAGTGATCAAATCCTTTCAGTTTGCGCTCGACGGGCCGGTTGTTTTCCAGCAGTACCAGCCCTTCTGACTGCGGCGCCAGCTGGCCTACACAGGTAAAAGGCACGCCATAATGCCCCAGCGCCACGTCCAGCGCGCCGCGATTGATTTCCGGGACGGTAAAGCAGAGTTCGTAGTCTTCACCGCCGCTCAGCGCCCAGCTGATTGCCTGCTCCGGGTCAAAATGGCTTTTCATCACCCCGGAAAGCGGCAGCGCATCCAGATGCAGACGAGCGCCGCAGCCGCTGGCTTTCAGGATATGCCCCAAATCGGAGATCAGCCCGTCGGAGATATCGATAGCGGCGCTGGCCAGGTCGCGCAGCGCCTGCCCTTGCAGAATGCGCGGCATCGGGCGCAAGTGGCGTTTGATTAAGGTTTCATGCGCGGCGGGATCGTTAATTTTGATATGGTGCTGCAACAGCGCCAGGCCTGCCGCGCTGTCGCCCAGCGTGCCGGTAACGTAAATCCAGTCGCCGGGCTTTGCGCCAGACCGCTTCAACGCCCTGCCCTGCGGCACCAGGCCGTGAATGCTCAGCGTCATGCTCAGCGGGCCGCGCGTGGTATCGCCGCCGATCAGCTGCATATTGTAATAATCCAGCAGTTCGAACAGGCTGTCGCTGAACTCTTTCAGCCAGGCTTCGTTTACCTCGGGCAGCGTCAGCGCCAGCGTCAGCCAGGCGGGATCGGCGCCCATTGCCGCCAAATCGCTGAGATTGACCGCCAGCGCTTTATAACCGAGATCGGCGGGATGGATGTCACGCAAAAAGTGTACGCCCGCTACCAGCGTATCGGTGCTGATCGCCAGCGTCTGTTTTTCGGGCAGGTTAAGCAGGGCGCAGTCATCGCCAATGCCTTTTTCCACATCACGACGAGAGCTAGTTATGCGATCAAAATAGCGCGTGATAAGTTCAAATTCGCCACATGCCATAATGCTTTCCAGCAGAAAAAAGGAAGAAGGCCGGATAAGACCGGCCTGAGAGGATTACTTCTTGTTGGGGCGGATATGCGGAGCGGCTTTATCCAGCACGCCGTTAACGAACTTGTGGCTGTCTTCAGCGCCAAACACTTTCGCCAGCTCAATCCCCTCGTTAATAGCCACTTTGTAGGGAACGTCGGAGCGCTTGCTCAGCTCGTACAGCGAAATGCGCAGAATCGCCTTCTCCACCTGACCCAGCTCTTCCAGCTGGCGGGAAAGGTAAGGCTTCATCAGGCCGTCAAGGTACGCGCTGTTGGTCGCAACGCCGCCCAGCAGCTCGCGGAAATAGCTGATATCAACGTCTTTGACGTCTTGCTCCGCCAGAAACTGGTATTCGACATCAGAGATGTCGTTCTTTGACAACTGCCAGGAGTAAAGCGCCTGGACAGCACATTCACGGGCGCGGCGACGAGCAGCAGGTTTCACAAAATTCCCCTTAAAATCAGGCTTTGATGGCTTTCAATACGTTAATCATTTCAAGTGCGGTCAGAGCGGCTTCCGCCCCTTTGTTACCCGCTTTGGTTCCGGCGCGCTCAATGGCCTGCTCGATGTTTTCCGTCGTCAGAACACCAAAGGCAACCGGAATATCGCTGTTCATAGCGACGCTGGCCAGGCCAGAACTGGCTTCGCCAGCAACATATTCGAAGTGGGCGGTGCCACCGCGGATCACGGTGCCCAGTGCCACAACCGCGTCGTATTTGCCGGCGTTCGCCAGCGCACGCGCCGTCATTGGCATTTCATAGGCGCCCGGCACCCAGATAACGGTGATGTTTTCATCTTTTACCTGGCCGATACGCTTCAGCGCATCAAGGGCACCGCTCAGCAGGCTGTCGTTGATAAAATTGTTGAAACGCGCAATAACAATGGCCACGCGCGCGTCAGGAGTAGCAACAGCAGCTTCAATAACGTTCATAATCTTCCTTTCAGGGTTTGTTATGGCCCCGCAGGGGGGCGGATTCTATCATACTCTTTAACGCTCTGCTTCCGCTTTTCTGCAGAGCGCTATCGCGGCGTCAGCGTCAGGCGCAAATCTGGCCCAACCTGACGACTATCGCTGAATATAAACGTCGGCGCTTCAGCAAGTTGTGCTAAAGCGGGCAGATGGCACAAACCGCGTGCCGCATCGCCCAATAATTTCGGCGCAAGATAAACGATCAGCTCATCAACCACGCCCGCGCTCAGCAGCGCACCGGAAAGCGCAGCGCCTGCTTCTACCCAGACGCTGTTGATCTGGCGGCGTCCCAGCAGCATCAGCAGGGAAACCAGATCGGTTTGCCCATTGAGGCGCGGCACGCAAAATTGTTGCACGTTATCCGGCCAGCTTAGCCCGTCGGGCTGCTGACGCGCCAGCCAGGTTTCCCCCGGCTGGGAAATCAGCCGATGCTGCGGCGTAACGCGATTGTGGCTGTCGATAACCACTCTGACCGGCTGGCGTAAATCCTGCTGCGCATAGATTGCGCGCACGTCCTGGTTCAGCTCGTACCAGCGCACGGTCAGCGAGGGATCGTCCGCCCGCACCGTCGCGCTGGTGGTCAGGATCGCGGCGCTTTGCGCCCGCAGGCGCTGCACGTCGCGTCGCGCCTCTGGCGAGGTGATCCACTGGCTTTCGCCGCTTGCCATTGCCGTACGGCCATCCAGCGACGCGCCCAGCTTCAGCTGCACCCAGGGAAAGCCGGTGCGCATCCGCTTCAGAAAGCCGCGATTCAGCGCTTCCGCTTCCTGCATCATCAGCCCGTGGCTGACCTCGATACCGGCCTGCTGCAAGCGGTAAAGGCCGCGCCCCGCCACTTCCGGGTTGGGATCCTGCATGGCGGCGACGACTCGGGCTACGCCTGCGGCAATCAACGCCTCACAGCATGGCGGCGTGCGGCCATGGTGGCTACAGGGCTCCAGCGTGACGTAAGCCGTCGCGCCGCGCGCCTTTTCGCCAGCCATACGCAGAGCGTGAACTTCAGCATGGGGTTCGCCTGCGCGAAAATGGTAGCCTTCGCCGACAATCTCCCCGTCGCGTACAATAACGCAGCCTACGTTCGGATTGGGCGTTGTGGTAAAGCGTCCGCGCCTGGCCAGTTCAAGCGCGCGGGCCATATAGATTTCATCCATGCCTTAATCCTGTAAGCGGGCGATCTCTTCGCCGAATTCGCGGATATCTTCAAAGCTGCGGTAAACCGAGGCGAAGCGAATATAGGCCACCTTATCCAGCTTTTTCAGCTCGTCCATCACCAGATTGCCGATCATCTTGCTGGGTACTTCCCGTTCGCCGGTGGAGCGCAGCTTGCTTTTGATATGGCTGACGGCGTTTTCAACGTCGTCCGAGCTGACCGGCCGCTTCTCCAGCGCCTTCATGATGCCGCTGCACAGCTTGTCTTCATTGAAGGGCTCACGGATATCATTGCTTTTCACCACGCGCGGCATCACCAGCTCGGCCACTTCAAAAGTGGTGAAGCGTTCATGGCACACCAGGCACTGACGGCGACGGCGCACCGAGGTTCCTTCCCCCACAAGGCGGGAATCGATAACTTTGGTATCCACAGCAGAACAGAACGGGCAATGCATGATAATTCCTGGATCCTGGAAAAGTGAACACAGTGTAGCGCGAAGTGGCGAGCAACAAAATATCGGGTTGCCCTTCTTTCCCCCGCCGTATCGCTTTGTCTGGCATCTGACCAGGTATCTCCTCGTTCTTCCGCTATAATGAGAGAACGCTCAGGCGTAA
Source organism: Erwinia artemisiae (assembly GCF_051400835.1). Taxonomy (NCBI): domain Bacteria; kingdom Pseudomonadati; phylum Pseudomonadota; class Gammaproteobacteria; order Enterobacterales; family Erwiniaceae; genus Erwinia; species Erwinia artemisiae. The sequence continues at coordinate 602,801 of NZ_JBLFFM010000002.1, forward strand.
CTTTTTTAAAAACAAGGATTAGCCGGAGGAAATATGGGTTTATTTAACTTTGTAAAAGAAGCTGGCGAGAAGCTGTGGGATTCCGTAAGCGGCGCTGGTGAAGACCAGAGCGCGAAGCTGAAAGAATATATCCACAAGCTGGGCCTGCCGGGCAGCGACAAGGTGGACGTTAAAGTGGATGGCGATAAGGCCAGCATCAGCGGCGACAGCATTTCGCAAGAGCTGAAGGAAAAAATCCTGGTAGCGGCCGGTAACGTAGCCGGTATCACCCACGTTGAGGATAATGTGAAGGTGGCTGAAACCGCGACCGAAGCAAAATTCTATACGGTGAAGAAAGGCGACACGCTGAGCGCTATCTCGAAAGAAGTGTATGGCGATCCGAACAAGTACAATCAAATCTTTGAGGCTAACAAGCCGATGCTCTCCGATCCGAACAAGATCTATCCGGGTCAGACCTTACGCATTCCTCAGTAGGCAATTATGGCCGGATACCTGAAAAAGGCCTCGCTGCTGCCGCTGGTTGTTTTGCTGGCAAGCTGCGCCTCACCGCAGCAGCCGCAGATCAACAAGCTGCATAACCAGGTGGGCAAGCTCAACAATGAGATGCAGCAGCTTACCGAGCAGGCAACGGCGCTGACGCGGCAGAATATGCTTAACGGCAATTCTACCCAGGGCGCCTGGCTGCTGCCGGCCACCAATACGGCCGTGCCGCTGCAAAGCCAGCTGGGCGAGGTGAAGCTGTCGCTGAGCCATATAGAAAATGAAGCCAACGGCACGCGGGCGATGCTGCATATTCGCTCTGCCGGCGACAACAATCTGCCTGCGTTCAGCGCAACGGTAGAATGGGGCGAGCTGGATCCGACTACCGGCAAACCGCTACAGGTAAACAGCCAGAGCCAGACCTTCAGCGTGGCGGCCTCGTTGCTGCCTCGTAGCGAAGTCACGGTGCCGCTGCGCCTGAGCAATCTGCCGCCGGAACAGCTGGGTTATGTCCGGGTTCACGACGTTGTGGCCCAGACGAAACCATAAAAAAAGCGCCGCAGATGCGGCGCTTTTTATTTAACAGCGGAAAGCTTAAGGCAGAATCGAAGGCTGATCGGCGCCCTCTTTCTCTACTTTCTGCTGGATCAGATGCTCGCGTTTCATCCCCAGTTTCAGCGCCAGCGCCGAGGCCACGTAGATAGATGAAATTGTCCCGATGGACACGCCGATTAGCATGGTCAGCGAGAAGCCTTCCAGCAGCGCGCCGCCAAAGATAAACAGCATCAGCACCACCACCAGCGTGGTGGCGGAGGTCATAATGGTACGGCTCAGCGTCTGCGTCAGCGAGACGTTGAAGATTTCGTAAGGCGTACCGCGACGGATCTTGCGGAAGTTCTCACGAATACGGTCCGATACCACGATGCTGTCGTTCAGCGAGTAACCGATAACCGACATCAGCGACGCAATAATGGTCAAATCAATCTCAATATGGAACAGAGAAAGAATGCCCATGGTGATAATCACGTCATGCGCCAGCGCCAGCACGGCGCCTAACGCCAGTCGCCACTCGAAGCGGAAACCGACGTAAACCAGGATGGCTATCAGCGCCACCAGCAGCGCCATGCCGCCGGTCTGCGCCAGATCGCTGCCCACGCTTGGGCCAACAAACTCAATGCGCTTCACGGTGCCGTTTTGCGCCGTCGCCTGATTGATAATGCTGACGACCTTGTTGCCCAGCTCCTGGCCCGCGTTGCCTTCGTGCGGCGACATACGCACCAGCACGTCGCGGCTGCTGCCGAAGTTCTGCACCTGCGGATCGGTAAAGCCCGCTTTCTCCAGCGCGCCGCGCAGGTTATCCAGCTCGGCCGGTTTCTCCAGGGTAATTTCAATCACCGTACCGCCGGTGAAATCCAGACCCCAGTTAAACCCTTTCAGGCCCATGATCGCAAATGAGGCGATCAGCAGCAGGCCGGAAAGAGTAAAGGCCAGCTTGTCCCAGCGCATAAAGTCATGGACTTTACGGCCGTAGTTCAGTTGTTCAACGCTATAGTCCTGTGCCACAACGCACTCCTCAAATAGACAGCTTGTTGATGCGTTTACCGCCGTACAGCAGGTTGACGATGGCGCGGGTACCGACAATAGCGGTAAACATAGAGGTCACTACACCGATAGCCGTGGTGATAGCGAAGCCTTTAATGGATCCCGTACCGACAGCATAAAGGATAATAGCCGTGATCAGCGTGGTGACGTTGGCGTCGATAATACTGGAGAACGCGCCGCTGTAGCCTTCATGGATCGCCTGCTGAACGGAGCGTCCGTTCTTCAGCTCTTCCTTGATACGTTCGTTAATCAGTACGTTAGCATCAACGGCGACCGCCAGCGTCAGCACGATACCGGCAATACCCGGCATGGTCAGCGTGGCGCCGGGCAGCAGAGACATAATCCCCACAATCAGCACCAGGTTTGCCACCAGCGCAGTGGTCGCAATCACGCCGAATTTACGGTAGTAAACCACCATAAACACGATAGAGGCGATCAGGCCCCACAGGCAGGCTTCCAGACCCTGAGTAATGTTTTGCGCGCCCATGGTTGGACCAATGGTGCGTTCTTCCACAATCTGGATTGGCGCAATCAGCGCGCCCGCACGCAGCAGCAGCGACAGCTGACGCGCTTCGTTTGGATTGCTGATGCCGGTGATGCGGAAGCTGTTGCCCAGGCGAGACTGGATATTCGCGACGTTAATCACTTCTTCCTGCTTCGCCAGGATAGCGCGACCGTTGGCGTCTTTCTTACCGCTGTCTTTGTATTCCACAAACAGCGTTGCCATCGGCTTGCCGATATTATCCTTGGTGAAGTTGGACATGATGTTGCCGCCCGCGCTGTCCAGCGAGATGTTAACCTGTGCCTGGTTGTACTCATCCATGCTCGACGTCGAGTCAGTGATGTGATCACCGGTCAGGATCACGCGCTTGTACAGCGTTACCGGCTGGCCGTCGCGGGTATTTTTCACTTCGGAATCGCCCGGTACGCGGCCGTTGGCGGCAGCGGTAGGATCGACGGAGGTGTTAACCAGACGGAATTCCAGCGTGGCGGTCGCGCCCAGGATCTCTTTAGCACGCGCGGTATCCTGAATACCCGGCAGCTCGACCACGATGCGGTCAGCGCCCTGACGCTGCACCAGCGGTTCGGCAACGCCAAGCTGGTTCACGCGATTACGCAGGATAGTAATGTTCTGCTGAACCGCATATTCGCGCGCTTCACGCAGGCGGTCATCCGACATGACCGCACGCAGCAGGTTGCTGCCGCTGGCGTTGATCACCAGATCGCGATGGCGGCCGGTCAGATAGCTGACGGCGTCGTCACGCGCCTGTGCGTCACGGAAACGAATTTCCAGACCGTAGTTATCGGTTTTACGCACGTTGGTGTAGGGAATATTTTTGTCGCGCAGATCGCTTCTGAGGTTATCGATATTCTGCTCCTGGAGCTTGCCCAGGGCGGTATCCATATCGACTTCCATCAGGAAGTGCACGCCGCCGCGCAGATCGAGACCGAGTTTCATCGGTTCTGCGGCCAGCATACTCAGCCAGCCTGGCGTGGCTGGAGCAAGGTTGAGCGCGACAACGTAGTCTTCGCCCAGCGTTTTGATGATGGCGTCACGAGCGCGCAGCTGCACGTCGCCGTTAGCGAAGCGCGCCATGATAGCGCCGTTTTCCAGCGCAATGGATTTGCTCTGGATTTTCTCTTCTTTTAAAGCATTCTGGATCTGATTCAGCGTCTGTTCACTGGCGGCGCTTCCGCGCGCGCCGGTGATCTGAACAGCCGGATCCTCACCATACAGGTTGGGAAGCGCATAGAGCAGACCGACGATAAGCACGACGATCAGCATGATGTACTTCCACAAAGGATAACGGTTTAACACGGCAGTTCCCTTAGGGAAAACAAAAAATTACAGCGCCTTCATCGTACCTTTCGGCAGAACGGCAGCCACGAAATCACGTTTGACCACAACTTCCGTCGTCTCGTTCAGCGCGATAGCTACATAGCCGGTATCCGCCACTTTGGTTACGCGTCCGACCAGGCCGCCGGTGGTCAGCACTTCGTCACCCTTGCTGATGGAATCCATCAGTTTTTTATGCTCTTTGCTACGTTTCTGCTGTGGACGCAGGATCATGAAATAGAAGATCAGACCAAAAACCACCAGCATGATGACCAGCGAATACGGGCTTCCCTGTGCTGGCGCACCCGCAGCAGCCACTGCATCAGAAATGAACAAGCTCATTAATTTTCCCTCATTGATTAATTATCAGACGTTTAACGGCGGAACCGCTTTGCCCGTCCGCGCATAAAATTCGGTAACAAAGTGCTCTAATTTACCCTCTTCAATAGCCTTGCGTAAACCAGCCATCAGGCGCTGGTAGTAGCGCAGGTTATGAATAGTGTTAAGACGCGCACCCAGTATTTCGTTGCAACGATCCAGATGATACAAATAGGCGCGGCTATAGTTGCGACAGGTGTAGCAATCACACTCCGCATCCAGCGGCGCCGTATCATCTTTATATTTCGCGTTACGGATTTTCACCACGCCGTCAGTCACGAACAGGTGGCCGTTACGGGCATTGCGGGTAGGCATCACGCAGTCAAACATATCGATACCGCGACGTACGCCTTCAACCAGATCTTCCGGTTTGCCGACGCCCATCAGATAGCGCGGTTTGTCCTCAGGGATCTGCGGACAGACGTGCTCCAGAATACGGTGCATGTCCTCTTTCGGCTCGCCGACCGCCAGGCCGCCCACAGCGTAACCATCAAAGCCGATCTCTACCAGTCCTTTTACGGAGACATCTCGTAAATCTTCGTAAACGCCGCCCTGAATAATCCCGAACAGCGCGTTTTTATTTTCAAGCGAATCAAAGCGGTCGCGGCTGCGCTGCGCCCAACGCAGCGACATCTCCATCGAGCGTTTGGCGTAATCCCAGTCGGCAGGATAAGGCGTGCATTCGTCGAAAATCATCACGATATCGGAACCGAGATCGTACTGGATCTCCATCGATTTTTCAGGATCGAGGAAGATCTTGTCGCCGTTAATCGGGTTGCGGAAATGCACGCCCGCTTCGGTGATTTTGCGAATGTCGCCCAGGCTGAACACCTGGAAACCGCCGGAGTCGGTCAGGATTGGCCCTTTCCACTGCATAAAGTCGTGCAGATCGCCATGCAGCTTCATGATCTCCTGGCCGGGACGCAGCCACAGATGGAAAGTGTTGCCGAGAATAATCTGCGCGCCGGTATCCTGCACTTCTTCCGGCGTCATGCCTTTTACGGTGCCGTAGGTGCCCACAGGCATAAAGGCCGGGGTTTCCACCACGCCGCGATCGAAAACCAGACGGCCACGGCGCGCGCGCCCATCAGTAGTATCTAATTCAAACTTCACGTTGCCTCCATCAGAGAAACAGTCTGATGCTTAAGAGTTGACCTGCGCCCCGGTCGGGCGCAGGCGTCGCAACCGGACAAAGCCGGTTATGGCATTATTTACCGACCTGCTCGTTTATCGCCTGCGGATTGCGGGTGATAAACATCGCGTCGCCATAGCTGAAGAAGCGATACTTCTCCGCCACCGCCTGCTCGTAAGCGTGCATGGTGTGACGGTAGCCCGCGAAAGCGGAAACCAGCATAATCAGCGTCGATTCCGGCAGATGGAAATTGGTGACCAGCGCATCAATAACCTGATACTCATAGCCGGGATAAATAAAAATTTTGGTGTCGTCGAAGAACGGCGCAATCAGCGCGTCTTTGGCCGCCGCCGCCGCGCTCTCCAGCGAGCGCACGGAAGTTGTGCCTACGGCGACGACACGGTTGCCGCGCGCTTTGCACGCCAGCACCGCATCCACCACTTCCTGCGGAACCTCAGCATACTCGGCGTGCATAATATGATCTTCAATGCTGTCCACGCGTACCGGCTGGAACGTGCCCGCGCCGACGTGCAGCGTAACGAAAGCGGTTTCAATCCCTTTCGCCCGCAGCGCTTCCAGCATAGGTTCGTCAAAATGCAGGCCAGCAGTAGGCGCAGCCACCGCGCCGGGACGTTCGCTGTAAACAGTCTGGTAAAGCTCGCGATCCGCGTCTTCGTCAGGACGATCGATATAAGGCGGCAGCGGCATATGGCCGACGGCGTCCAGAATATCCAGCACGGCGCGCTCGTCGTCGAAATGCAGCTCAAAGAGCGCGTCGTGACGGGCAACCATCGTCGCTTTGACGCTTTCGTCGTCGCCAAGCAGCAGCTCGGCGCCCGCTTTCGGCGCTTTAGAGGCGCGAATATGGGCCAGCACGCGATGCTCGTCCAGCATCCGTTCAACCAGCACTTCGATTTTGCCGCCGCTGGCTTTACGTCCGAAAATACGCGCCGGGATCACGCGCGTATTGTTAAAAACCAGCAGGTCGCCCGGATTGAGCAAATCCAGTAAATCGGTGAACACCCCGTGGGTCAGCGCGCCGTCCGGGCCGTTAAGGCACAGCAGACGGCATCCGCTGCGCTGGGCCTGCGGATAGTGGGCAATCAAAGATTCGGGCAACTCAAAAGAAAAATCGGCAACGCGCATGGTCATTCACAGTCAGGGAAATCAGGGCGCACATTCTAGCTGAAAACCCGCCAATTCTGAACCATTCGCCGCATCTATCGGTTAAACCGTCCGCCAACGGGCGTCGATGCGCTCTGCACGCCACTATCAACGGTATCCCGACACGTCAGAAGCCGATATACTGCCGCGATGAACTTTCTCGCTCACCTTCATCTGGCGCGGCTGGCCAACAGCTCCCTGCTCGGCAACCTGATGGCTGACTTCGTGCGCGGCAATCCGCGTGACGTCTGGCCTGATAACGTTGCCGCCGGCATTTTGCTGCACCGACGCGTTGACGTCATGACCGACGCCCTGCCGGAAGTCCGGGTCGCACGCGGTTTTTTCCGCCCCGAAACCTATCGCGTATCGCCTATCGCGCTGGACGTCATCTGGGATCACTTTTTATCCCGTCATTGGGATGAGATCGTGCCGGAAACGGCCTTACCGGATTTTTTACGTCAGGCGCGGGCGGAGATCGGCCCGCACCTTGCCACCACGCCGGAGCGTTTCCAGCATCTGAATCGCTATCTGTGGACGGATCGCTGGATGGAAAAGTATGCGGAAGTGCCCTATTTGCAAAACGTGCTGACCGGGATGGCCAGCCGCCGTCCTCGCCTGGCCGCGCTGGCAGATTGCTATCAGGATTTTGTTGATAATTATCAACAGCTCGACGCTGTTTTCCGGCAGTTTTATCCGCAGATGATGGCAAAAGCCCGCCAGCAGTTACTGTAGCCACGATTGCCGCTTGCCCTTTTGCTGAAAAAGGTTATTGTTGGCGAACACATTGAATAAAAAAGCTTTTTGATAGGTAAAGCCTATCAGAGAAATCGGCGGTTATCGCTGGTTTACAACGCTATCCCGCCCCATACTGGCGGCCGTTTCCCTTAATTTATCCTTACAGGAGTGACTATGGTTCTCGTAACTCGTCAGGCCCCTGATTTCACCGCCGCAGCCGTGCTGGGCAACGGTGAAATCGTAGAAAACTTTAACTTTAAAAAACACACCGCTGGTAAAGCCACCGTTGTGTTCTTTTGGCCAATGGACTTCACTTTTGTTTGCCCTTCTGAGCTGATCGCTTTCGACAAGCGTTATGAAGAATTCCAGAAGCGCGGCGTGGAAGTGGTCGGCGTCTCTTTCGACTCCGAGTTCGTTCACAACGCATGGCGTAAGACCCCAATCGATAAAGGCGGCATCGGCGAAGTAAAATACGCGATGGTTGCGGATATCAAACGTGAAATCCAGAAAGCCTACGGCATCGAGCATCCGGATGCAGGCGTTGCGCTGCGCGGCTCTTTCCTGATCGACAAAGCCGGTGTGGTTCGCCACCAGGTTGTTAACGATCTGCCGCTGGGCCGTAACGTTGATGAAATGCTGCGTATGGTTGACGCGCTGCAGTTCCACGAAGAGCACGGCGAAGTGTGCCCGGCTCAGTGGGAAAAAGGCAAAGAAGGCATGGGCGCTTCTCCGGACGGCGTAGCGAAATACCTGTCTGAGAACGCTGGCAAGCTGTAATATCTTTTTGCAGACTGCTGAATAGAGCTCGCTTCGGCGAGCTTTTTTTATGCGGGCAATTCAGGCGGCTTAAGCTTTTGATGCGGGCGCACCAGGTTAAATATACAGCACGCCGCGGCGGGCTGTGATAGTCTGTTTACAGGTACAGTTCAAAGAGGGAAGAGAGTGCCCAAAAAAGAGCAGGCGTATTCTTCAGAAATCTGTGCCCTCATTGGCAGAGCCGTAGCAGAGCTGCTGGAAAGCGGCGAACCGGTAGGACGACATAACATCCTGATTAGACTTCAGATCCATAGCGCACAAGCCACAGACGAAAACATGAAGGCCGCTATTCAACGCGCTTTCCGATCGATACTCGACCGCTTCCATTAACCCCTTATAGTCCCTGCACAACCCCTTTTTTCAACTGTCCCAGGCAGCAGGCTTCGGCTATGGCTTTTTGCCGATCTGCATAAGCCGCCTGGGATGTGGGTGAAGGTTATGCGTCGTCAGGCGTGCGGGCCACCACCACTTCCAGCGCCTGGCGGAAGATATCCAGCTGGACGACATCAGAGGTGTTTTCCAGCTTTTCAATCAGCTTCAGGATAATCGCTTTGTTCGTTACGTAGCCACCGGCTGCCGCAATTTCTCTGATCACGGCGCCGATAACTTTGGTTTCCTGAGCCAGTAAATCACCTTCTCCCTGAAAATGTTCAAGGATGCCCGGCTCTGAAGAGTGCTGCTGCATAGTATTCGCCTTTATAAAGGGCGGGATATCCCCACCTGAATTGACTCAATGTTTTTTGGTGCCATCCGGCGGGCCTTCGCTGGTAAAAAGGTGCGTCACGTTATCCACGTCTCGAATTTCGTGCGTATAGCGATTGTTACCAGTCTTTATATTATTTCTGACATCGATAATAGCCTGTTTGCAGGCACGGTGCCTGGCAGCGCTTTTTTCCACGGCGGCCATCGCCTGCAGCTGACGGATCAGCGCGGCGTTATTGATGGTAGCATCGGTTTTTAACAGCACCAGTACGGCCTCACCCAGCACTATATCAATCAGTTTTTCATCGTCATTTCTGTACATACCAGCTTCTCTGTATCAGTGATGTGGGCACATAAATAGCCACAGTTCCCGGAAGTAACCCTGGGAGGCAGCAGGTTTGCCAACCACCGCCGATCAAAGGGCCAGGCGGGAAAGCAGGCCGGGCCGAGCAGAAAAGTTAGGACGTCTGGTAATCATCATCCAGGCTTTGAAACTCAGTCCTCACGGCCAAACAACATGCCTATCAGCTCGTGATAATGCTTTTCCTGTTCCGCATCGGAGGCCAGTTCAAGCCGCCTCAGCAGTTTAGAACAGATCGCCTTGCGGTTAATATTTTTACCCGAACGCAGAATCTCCACCACGATCTGCCCCAACGTTTCCTGTTGAGAGGGCATCATCGCTTCACTGAAGTAGCGACTGATATCACCTTCAGTTTTCGGGTTAAATCCATCCTGACGCATACAGCCCCCTTCAGTTGGTAGGTTAAAACGTGTTTAAATAATTCTGCGCTTAAGTTAACCAGTTTCGGCAAATGTGTACAGCTATTTTGAAGTTGTACAAGCCGATTTCTTGTAGCAAAAAGTGCGGCCCGCAGTGTAATACTCTGTCAGCCTGTTTTTTGAGAGGGATATTCAGGTGTTATAGCAGGTGAAGCTGCGTTTTTCGCTCCCTACAGATTGAATAGTCACCAGGATGCTTTTGGCAGCACGAATCTTTAAGGATGTATGGATGTACAAGTTTTTCTCCGCGGTCGTGCTTTTTGCTGGCCTCACGGCTTTTTTTAGCCAGCCCGTACAGGCGGACTACGTGCTGGAAAAGGTAGTGGAAGTCAGCCGACATGGCGTTCGCCCGCCTTCGCCGGATAACCGACGAGCTATTGAAAACGGTTCGGCCCGGCGCTGGCCCGACTGGCTGACCGCAGACGGTAACCTGACCGGTCACGGCTATACGGCAGCCTGGCTGAAAGGACGTTACGAGAGCAGTTACTATCGTGAAGCGGGCCTGCTGGGCGAAGGCTGCCCGAAGGAACGGGATTTTCACCTGATAGCCAGTCCGATGCAGCGTACCCGGGCCACAGCGCAGGTGTTAGCCGAGGCGGCTTTTCCGGGCTGCGACATTGCGGCACATGTCATGGCGGCCTCGCTGTTTCAGCTTCCCAACGAGAAAGTCAGCCAGGAGCAGGCCGCGACGCATCGTCAGGAAGCGCTACGCGCGATGGGCGGCAGCCTGGCAGACGCGCAGCGGCGGCTGCAACCGCAAATCGACGCGTTAAAAAAAGCCGTCTGTCAGCCCGCCCGGCCCTGCCCTGTTTTCAGCCAGCCCTGGCAGCTTGCCACTTGGTCGAACGGCACGGTCGGCATTCAGGGACTGGATACGCTGGCTGCAATGGCGGAAACGCTGCGGCTGGAATGGAGCGAAAACAAGCCACTTAGCGAAGTGGCCTTTGGCAAGGTTAATAATCAGGCGGAACTGGCCGCGCTGCTGCCGCTGCTGAGCGCTAAATATGATTACACCAACGATTTGCCCACGCTGGCCAGCCGCGGCGCTTCAGGGCTGATGAGCCAGATTGCCAGCGCGCTGCGCGCAGGCGCGACCGGAGAGAGAGCAACCGACGCGCCGCCGGACGTGCGCTGGCTGCTCTATGTCGCTCATGATATCAATATCGCCTGGCTGCGTACCCTGTTGGATTTCCGCTGGCAGCAGGCCGATTATCCGCACGGCAATATTCCGCCCGGCGGCAGTCTGGTATTCGAACGGTGGCGATACAAGGGCGAGCGTTTTATCCGCATCTATTTTCAGGCGCAAAGCCTTGCCCAGCTGCGCGAGCTTACGCCACTCGATAAGCAGCACCCTCCGCTGCTGACCGAGCTGACGTTTCCGGGATGCAGGCAAATGGCCCCAGGCACGCTGTGTCCCTGGCAGGCCGCTATGCAGCGGATTGAACGGCATATTGACCGCGCATTAACGACGTCTGCCGCTATCAGCCAAAGGCGCGTTCTCCAAAACTAATCAACGCCACTGAGACGGTCAATCCTACATCTCTCAGCATTTAAGTACCGCTTTCGGTGCTCGATGAGCGGAGTTGTCAGCATTTAGTCAATAAAAAAGGAGCCACGGTACGACGCCGCAGCTCCTGTTTTTATGCAGGCCACAAAGCTTTTACGCAGACTGATGCTCAATAGCCTGCTGGCTTTCAATTGCCTGCTGGCCGTGAGTGATAGGGATACGGCGAGGTTTTTCGCTTTCAGGGATTTCCTGATACAGATCCACAGCAAGAATACCGTCCTGCAGTTTCGCGCCGGTGACTTTTACATGCTCCGGCACCGTATAGCTAAGACGGAAGTCGGCACGGCTGATGCCACGATGCAGCCAGCCATTTTCTGCGCTTTCCGTTTCTTTCTGCTCTTCCCTCTTACCGGAAATGGTTAGCTGTCCGCCTACCGTTTCAATAGACAGCTCGCTCTCTTTCCAGCCGGGTACGCTCACCGCCAGCGCATAGCGATCTTTATCCACACGACGAATATCATAGGCGGGCGTCGCGGCGACGGGCGTGTCGCCGGTCAGCTGGCTGAAAAACCGATCCATACGGTTGAAACGGTCTGAAAACAGCGCGTCGCTTAAGGAAGGGATCAGGGAGAAGTTGCGTACGGTCATCATCATAACCTCCTGAATACAGTCTCTATTCAAAAGCTCATTTCGGGCAGGTTCGCCGCCTGCTCGTAAGTAAAATAGGGTCGGCCGAATCTATTTCAAGCGTTGCAAATAAAATTTTTTTACCGCCTGTTTGCCATCGTCGCCCTGAGTCTGACGCATAAAAAAACCTGAGCCGGGCGTGCTGCCGGACTCAGGCTTTTTCAGGATGGCAGGCAGAAATGCTGTTCGCTTTCCGGCCTACGCCTTGATTCTTTTCTTCACCAGCGTCCAGCTGATCAGCAGCAGGGCTATCCAGCCAATACCGACGTAAAGCGATACGCGGGTATCCGGGAAGTAGCCAATCAGGCCGATAATAAAGAACAGGAACAGGATACCGACGATGGCCGTGAATATCCCGCCAGGCATGGCGAACTTCAGCTCTTTCGCCTGCGCGGGCGTCAGCGTACGGCGGAAGCCGATCTGGGCGAACAGGATCATAATCCATACCCAAACGGTGGCAAACGTCGCCAGCGAAGCGATCACCAGGAAGACTTTCTCCGGCATCAGGTAGTTCAGGTAAACCGCAATCAGCATCGCTACCATCATCACCAGCACCGTGATCCACGGGATGCCGCGACGCGAAACGGTGGCGAACATTTTAGGCGCATGGCCCTGCTCCGCCATGCCGTGCAGCATCCGGCCAACGCCGAAGACGTCGCTGTTAATCGCCGAAAGCGAAGCCGTAATCACCACAAAGTTCAGAATGGCTGCCGCAGCGGCTATGCCCATATGCTGGAAAGTGAGGACGAACGGGCTACCGTTGGTGCCAACCTGGTTCCAGGGATAGATGGACATAATCACAAACAGCGTGCCGACATAAAACACCAGGATACGCAGCGGCACCGTGTTAATCGCACGTGGGATCGACGTGGCGGGATCTTTCGCTTCACCAGCGGTAATGCCGATAATCTCAATACCGCCATAGGCAAACATCACGATTTGCAACGACAGCACCATGCCGATAACGCCGTGCGCAAAGAAGCCGCCGTTAGTCCACAAATTGCTGATGCCGGTAGGCTGGCCGCCGTTGCCGATGCCCCAGAAAATAATACCGATGCCTGCCACAATCATAATAATGATGGTGGCGACCTTGAACAGCGACAGCCAGAATTCTACCTCGCCAAACACTCTTACCGTGGCCAGGTTAATCGCGCCGATAATCAGCACCACGCTCAGCACCCACACCCAGTGCGGCACGTCGGGGAACCAGACGCCCATATAGATGCCGAAAGCGGTGACGTCGGCAATGGCGACGATCAGAATTTCAAAGCAGTAGGTCCAGCCGGTGATATAGCCAGCCAGCGGGCCAAGATAATCCTGAGCATAGCGGGAGAACGAGCTGGCCTGCGGGTTGTTCACCGACATTTCGCCCAGCGCGCGCATGATGATATAGGCGATAGCGCCGCCGATAATATAGGCGAGGATCACGCTTGGCCCGGCCATTTTCATTGCGTCAGCCGAACCGTAAAACAGACCCGTGCCGATGGCCGAACCGAGCGCCATAAAGCGGATGTGGCGGGTACTCAGTCCCTTTTTGAGCGTATTATTTTTCATCTTTCATTCTGCTTAAACTCTGTCAACTTCTCCTGCCGGAGATCGGGCAGGAGAAGGTATCACACTTTTACTGCTGGTGCGCATTCACCTGCGCGCGTCCCATAACGCGATCGCAGATGGCCACGACGACCAGTATTGCCAGCGAAGGCGGCAGCCAGGCCAGGCCCTGCTCGGCCAGCGGCAGATTGGCCGTAAATGCAGGCAACGCATCCTTAAAACCGGTGGTTTTGATAGCGTCGATAACGCCGAAAATCAGGCTCACCAGCATGGTCGGTGCGATAATACGCGTACTCTTGTTCCACCAGCGCAGCGTAAAGCTCAGCAAAATCAGCACGATGCAAGGCGGATAGATAGCCGTCAGCACGGGTATAGAGAACTGGATCAGCTGGCTCAGCCCCAGGTTGGACACCAGCATCGAGAACAGGCCCAGAATAAATACCAGCTGGCGATAGGTCAGCGGCAGATACTGCTGGAAGAACTCGGCACAGGCGCAGGTCAGGCCAACCGCCGTCACCATACAGGCAACAAAAATCAGCGCCGCCAGGAACAGGCTACCCAGGTCGCCGAAAGTATGCTGCACATAGGCGTGCAGAATAGCAGCGCCGTTGGCGTTCTGATCGACTATAGAGGCGCTGTCGGAACCCAGTTTAAACAGAGCAAGGTAAACCAGCGTCAAACCAACCCCGGCGATCAGGCCCGCGATAATGGTATAGCGCGTCAGCAGACCGGCTTCGCTGACGCCGCGAGAACGCGCCGCGTTAACGATAACGATGCCAAACACCAGCGCGCCCAGCGTATCCATCGTCAGATAGCCGTTAATAAAGCCGCTGGAGAAAGCGCCATGCTGATAAGCCTCGGTAGCCGGTGCCAGGCCGCCCGCTGGCCAGATCAGCGCGGCGATGCCCAGTACGGCCAGCGCCACGATCTTCAGCGGTGCCAGGATATGCCCGACGGTATCCAGCAGCTTGCCCGGATAAAGGGAGATACCAATGACCAGCGCGAAATAGACCAGGCTGTAAATAAACAGCGGCAGCGGGCTGTCGCCGGTCATCGGCGCAATACCCACTTCAAAAGAGACGGTCGCGGTGCGCGGCGTGGCGAACAGCGGGCCGACGGCCAGATAGCAGACGGTGGCCAGCACGATGCCCGCCGCTTTGCCAATCGGCGAGCTGAGCGCATCGATACCGCCCCCCACGCGCGCCAGCGCGACAACGGTGATAACCGGCAGGCCGACGGCGGTCAGCAAAAAGCCAAGCGCGGCGATCCAGACGTGTTCCCCGGACTGAATACCCACCATCGGCGGGAAAATAATGTTACCGGCACCCACAAACAGGGCGAATGTCATAAAGCCCAGCGCGAGGATGTCTTTAGAAGTTAAACGATTTGTCATAAGGCCCGTACTGATGTTGAGTGAAATCGCGATGTCGGTTCCGTTTCCCCGTGCGCTTTCAGCGCCCGATCTTTTGCCACGGCGGATAACTGCCTGACAGAAATACCGGCGCGTTTGCGCTATTTATGATCTTTTATACAGGGAGATAAATAAAACGGCGGTAAGTAAAACGTTTATAGCGGAGAAAGGCAATACGGGATCGAGAAAGCAGAGTGATATAGCGTAGAAATTGCTTAAGCCAGATAATCACTTCAGATTACAGGCGAGATGCCTTACATGATTTGTATTTTTTTTGAACTTCCCGGCGTTATTTTCTGCATTATTTTGCCAATGGATGCACAAAAGGCGCGTATAAACGCGCCTTTTGCATCTTTTGCCCGGCTTACCAGACCTGTTTAGCGATATCCACCACCAGGCGCAGCTTGGCCCACTGCTGCGCTTCGGTCAGGCTGTTGCCCTCTTCCGTAGAAGCAAAGCCGCACTGCGGGCTGAGGCAGATTTGATCCAGGCTGACGAACTGCGCCGCTTCCGCGATGCGCTTCTTCACCGTTTCCGGATCTTCCAATTCGCCAGTTTTGGTCGTTACCAGACCCAGTACCACCTGCTGTTTGCCCGGTTTGATAAAGCGCAGCGGCTCAAACCCGCCAGAACGCTCGTTGTCGTACTCCAGGAAGAAGGCGTCGATATTCACGGTGCCGAACAGAATTTCCGCGACCGGCTCATAGCCGCCTTCGGAAATCCAGGTCGAGCGGAAGTTACCACGGCAAACATGCAGGCCCACGGTCATATCGTCCGGCTTGCCTTCCAGCGCTTTATTCAGCACCTGAGCATAGATGTTCGCCAGCTCTTCAGGATCGTCGCCGCGCTCGCGGATTTGACGCTTTTGATCTTCCGAACACAGATAAGCCCAGACGGTATCGTCCAGCTGCAGGTAACGACAGCCGGCGTCATAAAAACCTTTAATCGCATCGCGGTAAGTCAGCGCCAGATCGTTGAAGTAATCCTTCAGATCGGGATAGACATTAGCGTCAATCACTTTACGGCCGCCGCGAAAGTGCAGCACGCTTGGGCTTGGGATAGTCATTTTAGGGATAGCGTCGCCGCTGATGCTTTTCAGGAAACGGAAATCTTCCAGCATCGGATGGTTGCCGAAGCCCAGCTTGCCGGTGACCTTTACGCCGCGGGCTTTGGTCTGCACGCCGTTGAACTGAATGCCCTGCTCCGCTTCATAGCGCTCCACGCCGTCCAGGCCGTCAAAGAAATCGAAGTGCCACCACGCGCGGCGGAACTCGCCGTCGGTGACTACTTTCAGGCCGCTGGCGCGCTGGTGCTCTACCACCTCGCGGATCGCTTTGTCTTCGATCTGGCGCAGGGCGGCGGCGTCGATTTCCCCGGCCTGAAACTGCTCGCGGGCCTGCTTGATAACGGCAGGACGCAGAAAACTTCCTACAACTTCGGCGCGGTATTGGGCTGAATCTCTTTGCATGATCGGTCACTCCTGGCCTGCGCAGCGGCGCATAATTTCATGGTGAAATAGTTACTGTTTGTTATCCTGAGACATCTGGATGTCTAAATGGCTGAATGCAAGAATGTCATGAGAAAGATTCAGCGGCAAACGAGGAAATTTCATTACCCATGAAAAAAATTCATGTTGATGGTGCTTACCCCTCCACCATTGCTCTGGCCTTTTTTAGCTGGTCGTCAGACAGCGGCAGATAGCCCGCCTGGGTGACCAGCGCCTGGCCCTGCGCCGACAGCGCCTGCCGTAAAAAAGCCTTTGTCAGCGGCTCCAGCGGCTGGCCTGGCGCTTTGTTGACATAGATATAGAGCGGACGCGCGTAGGGATAGCGGCCGCTGCGAATATTCTCTACCGAAGGCGCAATCTCGCGATCGCCGTCAAGGGCGACCGGCAGCGTTTTTACCCCGGTCATATGCGCGCCCATGCTGGCGTAGCCGATACCGTTCAGCGTGCTTGCCACCGCCTGGATCACCGCAGCGGAACCGGGATATTCGCCCACGTCGTTACGAAAATCGCCGTTGCACAGCGCCTGCTGGCGGAAGAACCCCCAGGTGCCGGAAGCGGAATTGCGGCCAAAGCGCTGCACAGGCCGCTGCGCCCATTGCTGCTGCTTAAGCTGAAGATCGCCCCAGTTGCGTACGGCAAACGTCGCGCCGCAGCGGCGGGTTACGGAGAAAATAGCGTCGAGCTGCTGAGCGTTGATGCCCTGTAGCGGATTATCCTGATTGACCACCACCACCAGCGCGTCCATCGCCACCGGCACGGCCAGCGGCGCATAGCCGTAGCGGTTCTCGAACAGCTGGCGCTCCACCGCCTGCATGGGGCGACTCATCGCGCCAAGCTGTGCGGCGCCCGCCGCCAGCGCGGTCGGCGCCGTCGACGATCCCGCAGCCTGAATCTGTACGTTAACGCCCGGATAGTGGCGGTTAAAGCTCTCCCCCCACAGCGCCATCAGCGTGCCGAGCGTATCCGAACCCACGCTGCTGAGGTTGCCCGCCAGCATCCCTTCGTTCGCGCCTGTTGCCGTGCCGCACAGCAGCAGCAGCGCCAAAAACCACTTTTTCATTTTTTTATCCGCCAGCTCAGTGAACCGCATTCTGAGCCAGTTCGTTGTTGACGATCAACCTTGCAGGCAGCGAGAAGCAGAAACAGGTTTCTTTACCCGGCTGGCTGGTAATTTCCAGACGGGCATGGTGATGGCTGAGCGCGTGTTTGACGATAGCCAGCCCTAGCCCGCTGCCGCCGGTCTGCCGCGAGCGCGCCTTATCGACGCGATAAAAACGTTCGGTCAGGCGAGGAATATGCTCGGCGGCGATGCCCGGCCCGTTGTCGCAGACCTTAAACTGCGCGCCGTGCGACGTCTTTTGCCAGCTGACGGTGATGCGCGTGCCGTCCGGCGTATGGTTGACGGCGTTATAGACGAGATTGGAAATGGCGCTGCGCAGCTGCTCATCGTTACCGAATACCCGCAGCTGCGGATCGGCGGAAAAGTGGATTTCGTGCCGCCCCTGGCTGAGCGTTTCCGCCTCGCGCTGGAGCAGCCGCAGCATCAGCGGCACATCGACTTTTTCCTGCAAATCAAGCGCGGGCGCGGCTTCGATCCGCGACAGCGTCAGCAGCTGTTTAACCAGGGCATCCATGCGGCGGGTTTGTTCCTGCATGGTATGCAGCGCCTTATTGCGCGACGGGCCTTCCAGCACCGCGTCGCTCATCATCTCCAGGTAGCCCTGAAGCACGGTAAGCGGCGTGCGCAGCTCATGGCTGACGTTGGCGAAAAAGTTGCGCCGCGCGCCTTCCAGCTGATGCATTTGCGTCACGTCGCGCGCCACCAGCAGCCACTGGCCTTCGCTATAGGGCATCACGCGGAACTCAAGATGGCGATGGCTGTTCAGCACCAGCGTCAGCGGCCGCGAGAAATCTCGCTGGCGCAGATAGAGGGTAAATTCAGGATAGCGCAGCAGGTTTAAGATATTTTGGCCGTTGTCTTCCGGCCAGCGCAGCCCCAGCAGCTGCTGCGCCAGACCGTTGCACCAGAAAATCGTGCCCTCTTCCGTGGTCAGCACCAGCGCATCCGGCAAGGATTCCGCGCCGCTGCGAAAGCGTTTAATCAGATGGCCCAGCTCCCGCCGACGACGACGGTTGCGTGCCTGCATCTGGTAAAGGCCGTAAAAAAGCGGTTCCCAGCTGCCGCGTCCGGTTGGCGGGGTGATGCTGCGATCGATCCACAGCCAGTGGGAAAGACGAAGCAGGTTAGCAAAATGCCAGCCCAGCACGGCCAGTACGGCCAGCAGCAGCCACCACGGCAGCCCGCCGACCAGCAGACCGACAATCAGCGCTGGCAGGCAGGCGAGCAGCAGCTCAAGCAGCAATCTCTTCCAGGAGAGGCGTTCCAGCACGATGAAAACTCCAGTGGGGACAATCAGTAACGCGCAGAGAAGCGGTAACCCGTTCCGCGCACTGTCTGCACCATACGATCGTGCCCGGTCAGTTCAAGTGCCTTACGCAGACGGCGAATATGCACGTCTACAGTACGATCTTCCACGTACACGTTAGTGCCCCAGACGTTATTAAGCAACTGCTCGCGGCTGTAGACGCGCTCGGGGTGCGTCATAAAGAAATGCAGCAGCTTATATTCCGTCGGCCCCATCTCCAGCGGCTGCGTTGCCGACATCACGCGGTGCGAGGAGGGATCCAGGCTCAGGCCCTGAATTTCAATCACCTCTTCCACCGCCATGGGCGAAATACGGCGCATCACCGCTTTGATGCGGGCCACCAGCTCTTTGGGCGAAAAAGGCTTGATAATATAGTCGTCCGCGCCCACTTCCAGCCCGCGCACGCGGTCTTCCTCTTCGCCGCGCGCGGTCAGCATCATCACCGGAATATCGCGGGTCATCGCCTCGCGCTTCAGATGGCGGATAAACTGAATACCGGTGCCGCCGGGCAGCATCCAGTCCAGCAGGATCAAATCGGGCCACGGCTCAATCAACAGATTAATGGCGCTGTCATAATCTTCCGCTTCTATCGGCTGATAGTCATTTTGCTCCAGCACAAAACACAACATCTCACGGATTGGGGCTTCATCTTCGACCACCAGAATGCGCTTAGCCATTATTGCTCCTGCGTTTGTGACGGAATGTCACTGGATATGCGGCGTCATTATGCGTCAGATTTATGACACTTTTATGAAAAAAGCGCCGGCTAATCATCAGTTTTATAACACTTTCAGCAGGATGGAAATGCGTAGCTGAGGTTTTTTGGCCAGGCGTTTATAATCGGCGTTTCGCTTACCTGACACTGAAGGGACGCTATGCGACTTATTCATACCGCCGACTGGCATCTGGGCCAGTTTTTTTACACCAAAAGCCGGGCGCCGGAGCATGACGCTTTTCTGACATGGCTGGTCGGACAGGTTGAGCAACATCAGGTCGATGCCGTGATCGTCGCGGGCGACGTGTTTGATACCGGCTCGCCGCCCAGCTACGCGCGCGAGCTGTACAATCGCTTTGTGGTCAGGCTGCATCAGACCGGCTGCCAGCTGATTATTCTGGCGGGCAACCACGACTCCGTCGCCATGCTGAACGAATCGCGCGAGCTGCTGGCCTGTCTGAATACGCGGGTGATTGCCGCCGCCAGCGAGGATCCGGCCGATCAGGTGCTGATGCTGAACCAGCGGGACGGTCAGCCCGGCGCGGTGCTCTGCGCTATTCCATTTTTACGTCCACGCGATATTACCGTCAGCAAAGCGGGTCAGTCGGGACGGGAAAAACAGCAGACGCTGCTGGAAGCGATTACTCACCACTATCAGCGCAGCTACGCGGCAGCGGTGCAAATACGCGGCGAGCTGCCGCTGCCCATTATTGCCACCGGCCATCTGACCACAATGGGCGTCACCAAAAGCGACGCCGTACGCGACATCTATATCGGCACGCTGGACGCTTTTCCCGCCCAGGCCTTTCCCCCTGCGGATTATATCGCGCTGGGCCATATTCACCGCGCGCAGCGCATCGCCGATACGGATCATATTCGCTACAGCGGCTCGCCCATTCCGCTCAGCTTTGACGAGCTGGGACGCGATAAAAGCGTGTTCCTGGTCGATTTCGCCGACGGCCAGCTACAGCAGGTCATGCCGCTGACGGTGCCGCTCTTTCAGCCCATGCAGATGATTAAAGGCTCGCTGGAAGAGATCGAGCGCCAGCTGCGCGAGATCCAGCCGCCGGAAACGGGGCAGAAAGTCTGGCTGGATATCGAAATCGCCACGCAAACCTGGCTCAACGACCTCCAGCGGCGTATCCAGGAACTGACGGAAAGCCTGCCGGTCGAGGTGGTGCTGCTGCGCCGCAGCCGCGAGCAGCGCGACAGCATTATCAGCCGGCAGAACAACGAAACCCTGAGCGAGCTGAGTGTGGAGGAAGTCTTTCAGCGCCGTCTGGCCGCCGAAGAAGAAGAGCCGGAGCGCATCGCGCGCGCCACGCTGCTGTTCAGCCAGACGCTGGCGGACATGGAGGAGCCATCATGAAGATCCTGACGCTAAGGTTTAAAAACCTCAACTCGTTGAAAGGCGAATGGAAAATTGACTTTACCGCCGAACCGTTCGCCAGCAACGGGCTGTTCGCCATTACCGGCCCGACCGGCGCGGGCAAAACCACGCTGCTGGATGCCATCTGCCTGGCGCTTTATCACGAAACGTCGCGGCTGGGTAAGCTGTCGCAGTCACAGAACGACCTGATGACGCGGGATACCTCAGAATGCCTGGCCGAGGTGGAGTTTGAAGTAAAAGGCGTCGCCTGGCGGGCGTTCTGGAGCCAGAACCGCGCACGCGGTGCCGTAGACGGCAATCTTCAGGCACCGCGCGTCGAGCTGGCCCGCTGCGACAATAACAAAATCGTCGCCGACAAGGTAAAAGACAAGCTGGAGATGCTGACCGAGCTGACCGGGCTGGATTTTGAGCGCTTCACCAAGTCGATGATGCTCTCGCAGGGACAGTTTGCCGCCTTTCTTAACGCCGACGCCAACAGCCGCGCCGAGCTGCTGGAGGAGCTGACCGGCACGGAAATCTACGGTCGCCTTTCCGCCAGCGTTTTTGAGCGGCATAAAAACGCCCGTGGCGCGCTGGAGAATCTGCGGGCGCAGGCCGCCGGGATGGCGCTGCTGGATAATGAACAGGTTCAACAACTTACGTTACAGTCAGCCCGGCTGCTGGCAGAGGAGCAGGCGCTCACTTCGCAGCTTCAGCATCGGCAGCAGCTGCTGCACTGGCACCAGCAGTACCAGACGGCGCTACAGGCAAAAGAAGCGGCCGTCGCCGGGCAGCAGGAGGTGGAAGCGGCCTGGCAGGAAGCGATGCCGCAGCTGAACCGGCTGCAACAGGCCGAACCGGCGGAAAAGCTGCGGCCTCAGTGGCTGCTGCGCAATCAGCATCGGCAGGATCGGCTCGCGCTCGCTGAGCAGCAGCAGCACATCAATACGCAGCGCCAGCAGGCTCAACAGCAGCTGGACGAGCTGGCCGACGAGCTGAAAAAGGCGGAGGCGGCCCGGCAGCAGCACGAAAACGACAGGCAGCAGCAGGAGACGCTGATCGCCGAACAGCTGCTGCCGCTGGATAACCGTATCGACACGCTGGCCCAACAGAACCAGGCGCTGGAAAAAGAAGTAAGCGATTACCAACTTCATCTTAACGCGCGCCAGGCCGCGCTGCATCAGGCCCAAAACCAGCACAAGGAAAACGCGGCCCGCCAGCAGGAGCAGCAGCGCTGGCAGCAGCAGCACGCCCATTTTGCCCACTGGGGAGAATCGCTGCCGCTGTGGCGCGCGCGCTTCGAACAGCGGCAGCAAAGCGAACAGGCGCTGGCCGCGCTGCGCCAGCGTATCCACGAACAGCAGCAGGCGGTCAGCCGACTACGGCAGCAGATTGCCCAGGCGGAACAGCAGGCGCAGCCGCAGCAGGCTCAGCTTGAAGCGCAGCAAAAACAGGTCGCGGAAGCCGAAGCGGCGTTAACCAGCCAGCGGCAGCAGCGTTCCGAAGAGCAGCTACAGGCCTCGCTGACCAGGCTACAGCAGCAGCGGCCGCAGCGGCAACGCCTGGCGCTGATCGCCTCGCAGTGGCCGCCGCTGATGCAGCGAAGCCAAAGCCAGCACAACGATCGCACCGCGTTGCAGCAGCAGCTCCAGCAGGCGCAGGCCGATCTGCAAAACCTGCGCAGCGGCTGGAAAGAGAAGCGGCAGCATTTGCAGGACCTGGAAAAACGCTGCGAGCTGGAGCAGCGCATCGCCGATCTGGAGCAGTATCGCGCCCGGCTGGAGCCGGAACAGCCCTGCCCGCTGTGCGGCTCCTGCCAGCATCCCGCCGTCGCCGACTATCAGGCGCTTGAGCTTTCTGAAAACCAGCAGCGCCTTGCCGCCTTAAGGCTGGAAGTCGACCAGCTGAAGGATCGCGGCACCGCCAGAGGCGAACAGGTGAAAAGCCTGCAGGCGCAGCTGGAAAAGCTGCAGCGTGAGCTGACGGAAAGCGACAGCGAAGCGGCGCGCCTGCGCGAACAGTGGCAGAGCACGGCGCAGGCGCTGGGCCTGAGCGCTTCGCCGGACGATCTGCAACAGACCAGCGACTGGCTGACCGCTCAGGAACGCCAGGAAAGCGAAACGCAGACGCAGCTGCTGGATTTGCAGCAGCGCGCCCGCCAGCTTCAGCAGCAGAAAGATCGGCTGGCGGAAATGCAGAAAGCGCTCAGCGAGATGAAGCAGCATCAGGAGCTGGCAGGTCAGCAACTGCTTACTTCTGTCAGAACGCAGGAAGAGCTGGAGCAGTCGCTCGCCCAGCAGCAGCAGCAGGCGCAGCAGCAGCATGACAGCCTGCGCGCTGCGCTGGCCGAACGGGATCTGATGCTGCCGCCGGCGGAGGAAACCGAAAACTGGCTGCATGAACGACAGAAAGAGTGGGATGCGTGGAACACTGTTGCGCAGTCGCTGACGGCTTCGGCTTCGCAGCTGACCGCGCTGGCCGCGCAGCAGCAGGCGTTGCAGGAAGAGATCGCGCGTGAACAGGCGCAGCTGATCCAGCGCGAGCAGCGCAGCCAGGCCGGTCAACAGGCGCTGGCCGTCCTGCGCGACCAGCGGCGACAGCTGTTTGGCGACAAGGTGGCGGCCGAGGTGCAGCAGCAGCTGCGCGCGCTGTCGCAGCAGCATCTTGAGCGCGGCCAGCAGCTACAGCAGCAGTGGCAGCAGCAGCAGAACCAGTTAAATACCCTGACCGGACAGCATAATTCGCTGGACGAGCAGCTGACCGTGCTGACGCACAGGCTGGAACAGGCGCAGCAGGCCTTTAGCGCGGCGCTGGAAGCCAGCGACTTCAGCAGCGAGGCGGCCTTTACGGCGGCGCTGCTGGATGAAAATCGGCTGCGGCAGCTGCAGGCGCTACAGAAAACGCACGAGCAGCGACGCCAGCAGGCAGCGATCCTGCTGGCTCAGGCAGAAAAAACCCTGACGGCGCTGCCGGAAAAGCCGCAGGATCTGCCGGAAGATCCTTCTGCGCTGCACGCCGCCGTGGAGAGCCTCTCGCAACAGCTGAAAGAAAACGCCCGTCAGCAGGGCGAGACGCGACAGCAGCTCAGCAGTGATGCGGATCGCCGCGAACAGCAAAAAAACCTGCTGGCGACCATTGAGCAGGAAACGCGCCAGGTTGAAGACTGGAGCTATCTCAATCAGCTTATCGGCTCGAAGGAAGGCGATAAGTTCCGCAAATTCGCCCAGGGCCTGACGCTGGATCATCTTGTCTGGCTGGCGAACAACCAGCTAAACCGCCTGCACGGCCGCTATTTGCTCCAGCGCAAATCGCAGGAGGCGCTGGAGCTGCAGGTCGTGGATACCTGGCAGGCGGACGCGCTGCGCGATACGCGCACCCTTTCCGGCGGCGAAAGTTTTCTGGTGAGCCTGGCGCTGGCGCTGGCGCTCTCGGATCTGGTCAGCCATAAAACGCAGATCGAATCGCTGTTTCTGGACGAAGGCTTCGGTACGCTGGATGCCGCCACCCTGGACGGCGCGCTGGATGCGCTGGATGCGCTGAACGCCAGCGGTAAAACCATTGGCGTAATCAGCCATGTGGAAGCGATGAAAGAGCGTATCCCGGTGCAGATCAAGGTGCGCAAAATCAACGGACTGGGTTACAGCCGACTGGAAGTGCCGGGCTGAATCTGCCAGTAAAGCGGCGAGCCGAAAGCCTCAACAAAATGGTCGATGACCGCCCTGACGTTAAGAGGAGGATGCCGCGTATGGGGGTAAATCGCAGCGATATGCTGCGGCTCGGTAGTGATAGCGGCAGCAAAATCCGGCAGCAGCCTGACCAGCTCGCCCGTTTGCAGTCTGTCGCCGATCAGCCAGTCCGGGTAGAGCAGCAGCCCCATGCCCCCCAGCGCGGCGACCAGCAGCGTTTCCGCATGGTTTGACGCCAGCAGCGGCGACACGGGATAGTGGATCCACTCCCTGCCCGGCTGGCGGAAAAACCAGCGGTTCGGGCCGGACGAACCGCGGTAAACCAGACAGCGGTGGCGATGCAGTTCGTCGGGATGGACAAGCGCGCCATGCTTACGCACATACTCAGGCGAAGCGGCCAGATAATAGTATTGCGTGCCGAATACGCGGGCGTGAAAAGAAGAATCGGTCAGCGCGCCGATACGAAAGATCACATCAGCCGGTTCTTTATGCGGATCGATATAGTCATCGGTTTGCATCATCTCGATGGTCAGCTGCGGATAGCGTTCGGCTAATGCCGCGAGGCCAGGCGCGACGTGCCGCTGGCCAAAGTAGATTGGCGCGTTAATCCGTACCAGACCAGAAGGCGCCAGCGTTCTTTCGTGCAGCGTTCTGCGCGCCTCCTCCATATTGCCGGTTATGCCGCGCGCATAATCGATAAATAGCCGCCCGCTTTCCGTGGGCGCTATCGCGCGGGTATTGCGATAAAAAAGCTGCTGGCCCAGCGAATCCTCCAGCTGATGGATCACGCGCGACACCTGAGAGGCGGAGATGCCCTCACGTCTGGCTACCGCCGAGAAGTTTTGCGCATCGTAAACCGCAATAAAGAGTTTTATCGCGCGCAGATTGACCGATTCCAGACCCGGCATTAATGCATTTCCTGCAAAAGTGTTTACCGCACTATAGCATTTCTATCATCTCTCGACCGCTGTAACCTTCCGCGCCTGATTAACGGGGAAATTTTGCTATGCAACTTTTATTGATTGTCTTGGTTATTGCCGGCGGTATGGGCCTGTCCGTAGAGGCAGGCCTGTTAGGGCCGCTGGGCGGAGAAGTGGGCGACCTGTGGGCAACCTTCAGTATTTTCGGTGTTGGCGCCGCGCTGACCTTTCTGCTGATGCTTTTTTTCAGCCCGCGCAACAGCCCGTCGTTTTTTGCCCAGCCCGGCTGGCAGCTGCTGGGCGGCGTACTGGGGCCGATTTACGTGGTTATCCTTACCGTTGCCACGCCGACCATCGGCGTCGCGATGACCATGATCGGCATTCTTGCCGGGCAGGTGTTTAAAAGCCTGATCATCGATCACTTCGGCCTGCTGGGCACGCCGCAAAGAAAAACGGACGGCAAGCGCCTGATCGCGCTGCTATTTATTGTCGTCGCGCTGGTATTGGTGGCAAGGGGATAAAACAATGATAACGATTTTGATGATTATTCTGGCAGTGGCTGGCGGCGCGATGCTGAGCATTCAGGCCGCGATCAACGGCCAGTTGGGCAGTAAAGTGGGCGTGTTCCGCTGCGCCTTTCTGACGTTTTCCGTCGGCGCGCTGATTACGGCTCTGCTGATCTTTTTCTTTGAACCGAAGCAGGCGGTCAGCCTGCTTGACGTGCCGAAGTGGCAGCTGCTGGGCGCGCTGTGCGGCGTTCCCTACATTGTGATTATGGTGCTGGCGGTACAGCGTATCGGGACGGCGGTCGCCACGGTGGCGGTGATCTTCGGCCAGCTAGCGATGAGTATGCTGATTGATAATTTTGGCTGGCTGGGCAACGCGGCCGTGTCGTTTTCGGCCAGTCGTCTGGGCGCCATTGTTTGTCTCGGCATCGCCCTGTTCTTTATCTACGCCAGCAACCGCAGTAAAAACGCGGCGGCCGTCGGGCGCGACTGACTAACGCCCTGCAACGTGAAAAAGCAACGGCCCGGCACGCGTGAATGCGAGCCGGGCCGTTTTGCCTTCGCCAAACGGTAAACCATCAGATTTTACCGTTTTACTTAGCCAGACGGTGAACCATCAAATTTCACCGTTTTGCTTAACCAGACGGCAAACCATCAAATTTCACCGTTTTACTTAGCCAGACGGTAAACCGTCAGATCTTCCCGGCCTTAGCGCGCGGGCCTGGCAGAAGCGCACCGTCGTCGCCAGCCGTCAGCAGGCGGGCGCTGGTAATGGCCGCGACATCATGGGCTTTATCCGAGACGTTGCTGGCGATCTGGTGCACGGCGGCGGCGATCAGCATCCCCAGCGCGGACTGATTGTTATTGCTGCTCTCATTATCGGAGGCCGTCGCCGACCCGCTCCAGATCTGCTTGCCGCTGCGTAAATCCACCAGTTTTGCCGAAGCGGTCACGCGCGTTTCGCTGTCCACGATCAGGTATTTAGTGCCGTAGGTGTTGATATCAATATACAGCGCCGCGTCGGCGTTAAAAATATCGTGCAGCTTAGTGGTGGAAACGCTGCGAATATCCGTGGCGTTGTTCAGACCGTTCTGCTTAAAGGTTTCCTCAACCACCGCCACGGGGAAAACGTAATAGCCGGATTCCGCCAGCGGCTGGGTGACCAGCGAAGTAAGGCTGTGCGCCGCCGCGATATCCGTTGTGTGGTTTTCCGCAGGCAGTACCAGAATGGAAGCGGGCTTGCTGGCGCGAAACGCGCTGTAGTCATGCGGCGTTTTTTTTGCACAGCCGGTCAGCGTGATAACGGCCAGCAGAGCGGTAAAGGCGAAAAGCTTTTTCATTATTTTGCTCCCTGCTTATTACGCATCAGGAAATCCATATAAGAAGCGGACTCAGGAAAAGCCGTTTTCTCGGCGGTAAACTGTTGGAAAGCTAAATCGGGCTGGCCAGCGTTAACATAAAGTAATCCCAGCTGCGCGTGCAGGCCCGGTGCCACCGGTTTATTTTTGGCTTTCGCCTCTTCAATCACTTTATTCAGCGTAGCGATTTCTTTTTCCGGCGCGCTGCCGTTTTGATAAAAGCTGTAAAGCGAATTCTGGTAGTCGCCCCAGTAATAGATATTTTCTTTTTTCTGCGCGCAGGCGGTTAACAGCAGTGCCGTGGCAACCGCTGCGGTATATTTTATTACTCGCATTTTTTTCTCCGTTATTTAACCGGACGCCACGCGCCTGATTCCAGACCGCTGACCAGATGATTTACCGCTTCGCGTACCGCCAGGTCCATGACCTTGCCATTAAGCGTGGAGTCGTAGCTGGCGGTGCCGCCAAAGCCGATGACTTCGCGGTTGGAGAGTGCGTATTCGCCCGCGCCCTGCACGGAGTAGACCACTTCTGAGGTCGCCACGTCGACAACGTTCAGGTTGACCTTTGCATAGGCTACCTGCGTTTTGCCGCGGCCCAGGATGCCCCACAGCTGCTGATCGCCGACTTCTTTACGACCGAATTCGGTAATATCGCCGGTGATAACGTAATCCGCGCCTTTAATCGTTTGAGTACTGTGCTTATAGCCCGCTTCGTTTTTCAGCTCATCAAGGTTGGCACGATCCAGCACGTTAAAACGACCGGTTTGTTGCAGATGAGTAATAAGAATGGTTTTAGACTGATTGCCCAGGCGATCCACGCCGTCAGAGAAAATACCGTTCATATAAGAAGAGCGGTTATCGAATTTGCCAATGGCTATCGGGCTTTTTGCGCCCTGATATACCGGCTGGCTGGCGGCAGCTACCTGCGGCGCTTCAATAGCTCGGGAGGATTCGGTGGCGCAGCCGCTAAGCAGCGCGCAGCTTAATAAAGAAAAAGCAACAAGGTTATAACGATATTTCATTCTTTTCTTTTCCATGAATAAAAAAATACATCCAGCGTCCGCGCGCAGAATACAATAATGATGCAGAAAAACACAGGAAATAATAGCGTTTGACGAACAAGCGGTATTTTACTGCCTGGCCACGACAGGGAAATAATCTGTAAATGGCCCAGGATCGCCGGAATAACCTGTCAGCCTGAGGCTAACAGGCTAAACTATCGGCTTACATCAGAAAACCTTTAGTAATCATGGGAAAAAAATGCCATCGGGAATGATTAAAAGCGGACTGACGCTGCTGGCGCTGCTGCTGACGGCCTGCCACTCTCCGCCAGAAGAGCCGCGTCCTGTACCGGCCACGCCGCAGGAGATGCAGGCATGGGCGGATAAAGTCTGTAGCGGCCGCACGGAGAATAACTGTCGCTATTTTGCTGAGATGCAGTACGGCATTCAGCGCAATTTTTACAATGCGCATCGCTATCATGGACGCACCTGTACCGTCACCGTCACCTGGCGCCAGAACGGCCGCTACGGCGTACAGAGCACCCGGGGCGATGAACAGCTCTGCCTGAAAGCATGGGGCGTGATCGGCAGCGCGGAAAACCTGCCGCCGCCGCCGCCTTCGCTGCCGACCTCAATGGTTATCGAGCTGAAGCCTGACTAGCTGGCCGGCTTCAATGGCTATCGAGCTTAAGCCGGACTAGCTGGCCTGCCGCCACTGGCGCGGGCTGACGCCAAACCAGCGCCGAAAAGCGCGCGAAAAGGCGCTGACTTCTGAATAGCCCAGCAGCAGCGCCATTTCGGACACCGGCAGCTGCCGCTGCTGTAAATACCAGGTCGCCAGCTCGCAGCGCACCTTGTCCACCAGCGCGGTAAAGCTCAGGTTCTCTTCGCGCAGGCGGCGCTGGAGCGACCAGCTCGACATGCCCATTTTTTCTGCCACCTCGGGCAGCGCCGGCTCGCCCTGCATCAGCATCAGACGCACCTGCGAACGCGCCCGATCGACCACGCTCTGGCGCGGCGTCGCGCTGTTCAGACGCCGGATCGCGTCCTGCATCACCAGCAGCAGCATCGGATCGCTTTCAGGCATCGCGCGCGCCAGATCTTTTTTAGGGATGATCATGGCATTACAGGGCTGTTCAAACCAAACCGGTGCGTCAAAGACTTTGCAGTGCTCATGCCACTGCTCGGGGCGGGGATGTTCAAAGTGCACTTCTCTTGGCGCCCAGTGCCTGCCGGCAACGTGACGGATCAGGTTCATAAACATGCCCATCGTCAGCTCGGCGTCCTGCCTGCGGCATAAAATCGCGCCGTGGCGTACCTGGTAGTCCAGTCGCCAGCAGTCGCCTTTGTCGGTCAGCCGCGTCAGGGTATCGTGCTGATGCCACGGAAAAGCGTTGACGACGTTGTGCAGCGCCTGCTCCAGCGTGGCGGAGCAAAGCCCGACATAGCCAATCAGGCCTAATGACTGCGGTTTAAACTGCCTGCCGTAGTGCAAACCGAAGTTATCAAACCCTGAGCAGCGCGCCGCTTCCTCCATTACCCGGCAGTAGTTAACCAGCCCCAGGCTCAGCGTCGGGCTGGCGAGCTGCTCCGGATCGATGCCGCTGACGCCGAAAATGCGGTCGACGTCGCCGCCTTTTTCCGTGATAAATTCACCGAGGCCGCTGGCAGCGGCGGCCAGCACGCCATGGTTACAGCCAGCATTCAGCACCGCTGCCATCTCAGGCCGTTTGATCGCTCCGCTTTCCATTATTTATCGCCTCGCTGCAGAAAACACTCTGCTTACTCAGCAATTTCTATACCAGCTGGCGGCTAAGCGCCCACCGGTAGCTCGCTGGTTTCCAGGTAGCGATGGCAGAGGCGCACCGAATGATCGGCCCACAGCGGCCCCAGGCTCAGCGCCATCGCGGTCTGCGCGTGCGAGCCGACCCAGGCCAGCAGCTGTATACGGCGCTGGATAAGCAGCGTCGGCACCAGCGCCAGCTCCGCATCGCTGATATGCGCCACCTGCTCATAGCCTTTGATCCAGTTGTCCACCCATTGCGCTGCACGAGGATGGTGCTCCACAAAGCTGATGGCTGCCGCAAGATCGTGCAGATACCAGCCCATGCCGCAGTCGTCGAAGTCAATCACCCGCGTTTCGCCTTTATGCCGCAGCAAATTGGTCAGGCGCAGATCGGCATGGATCAGGCCATAGCGGGAAGGATCTTTGCCGAATCGGGCCAGCTCTTCGCCAGCGCGGGTAATGGCCTGCTCCACCACGCCGCGATCGTCACGCCGCAAGCCCGGCGCGTCTCGCCAGTCGCCCCAGTGGCTTTGCGGGCTGACCATGGTCTGATGATCCCAGATGATGCGCTGGAAACCCGCCGGTTTTTGCCAGCTTTTGCTGTGCTGATGCAGCCGCGCGGTGATTTGGCCAAGATCCTGGAACGCGCGGGGATCGACGTCGGTGTCCGGCATCTCGCCTTCGATCCAGTCGAACAGCACCGCGTGGCGCAGGCTGCCGTCCGCCAGCCGCAAATCCTGAACGGTCTGCCCTTCCCGATCGGCAAGCGCCTGCGGCACCACGATACCCGTTTCGCGCAGCGCATCCAGCCAGCGCAGCTCGCTGAGGATATCGGCGCGCTGATGATAATTGCCGCGATGCAGGCGCAGCGCATAGCGTTTTCCGGCGGCCTCCAGCAGAAAGGTAGCGTTCTCCGAGCGGCAAAGCAGGCTGAGTTTGCCCTGTAAAGCGGCCGGATAGCGGCTCAGAGCGCGGTGGGCAAGCGCCAGCAGCGCGGCATTGGTCAGGTCGTCATATTGGCTGGTCATCAGTGTGGCTCCCGAAAGAAGTTGATACGGCCTGAACCAGCATGGCGTGACGCTTCCTCAATCGCTTGACCGCAGGTAACCCTCTTTTGACTTTAGCGTACAGCGGGCACTTTTTTTGCTTGTGAGTTGACAGCAGAGCGCAAAAATCCTTATGCCCGCGTCAAGTTTCCCCGGGACGACGGCTGCATTATCAATCAACACTTACTGGCGGGAACAGCGATATGACAAGCAAGCTAAAGCCTACTCTGGGCACGATACATTTGTGGGGCATTGCGGTAGGCCTGGTCATTTCCGGCGAATATTTCGGCTGGAGCTACGGCTGGGGCGTGGCGGGCACCATGGGTTTTCTGGTGACGACCGCCCTGATTGCCCTTATGTACACCTGCTTTATCTTCAGCTTTACCGAATTGACCACGGCGCTTCCGCACGCGGGCGGCCCTTTCGCCTACAGCCGCCGCGCCTTTGGCGAAACCGGCGGGCTGATCGCCGGTATGGCGACGCTGATTGAGTTTGTCTTCGCTCCCCCGGCCATTGCCATGGCGATCGGCGCTTACCTTAACGTGCAGTATCCGGGATTGAATCCCAAATATGCCGCGGTCGGCGCTTACCTGATTTTTATGACGCTGAATATCCTGGGCGTCAGGCTGGCGGCCATGTTTGAACTGGTGGTGACGGTGCTGGCGGTGATCGAGCTGCTGGTCTTTATGGGCGTGGTCGCACCGGGCTTCAGCCTGAGCAATTTTACCGCGCACGGCTGGGCGGGCAGCGAAAGCTTCGGCCTGCCCGCCGTCTCCGGCATTTTTGCCGCTATCCCTTTTGCCATCTGGTTTTTTCTGGCCATTGAAGGCGCGGCGATGGCGGCCGAAGAGGCCCGCGATCCCAAACGCACCATCCCTAAGGCCTATATCGCCGGGATCCTGACGCTGGTGGTGCTGGCGATTGGCGTGATGCTGCTGGCGGGCGGCGCGGGCGACTGGCGCAGGCTTTCGGACATCAACGACCCGCTGCCGCAGGCCATGAAAATGATTGTCGGCGAGCACTCTAACTGGATGCATATGCTGGTCTGGATCGGTCTTTTTGGCCTGGTCGCCAGCTTCCACGGCATTATTCTCGGCTATTCGCGCCAGTTCTTCGCGCTTTCTCGCGCGGGCTACCTGCCCGCCGGGCTGGCGAAGCTTTCCCGTTTTCAGACGCCGCACCGCGCTATTATCGCCGGCGGCGTGATTGGTATCGCCGCCATTTTTAGCGACGGCTGGATCAATCTTCAGGGCATGACGCTGACGGCGGCGATGATCACCATGGCGGTGTTTGGTGCCATCGTAATGTACCTGATGAGTATGTTAAGCCTGTTCCGTCTGCGGCGTAGCGCGCCGGATCTGGCACGCAGTTTCCGCGCGCCGGGCTACCCTGTTGTGCCCGGCATCGCGCTGCTGCTGGCGCTGGTCTGCCTGGTGGCGATGCTGTGGTTTAACCCGGTTATTGGCGGGCTGTTTGCGCTGTTAATGGCCGCTGGCTACGGCTATTTCCTGCTGACCAAAGCCCAGCGCGCCAGCGCGCCGCGCGATGCGATGCTGGTCGGAGAATAACGACAAAAGGCAATGAAACCCCGTCGCCGATTCGCTATCATGCGCGCTGACTTTGAATGAGCGCGCATGACGCGCCGGAGAGGGAAAGTACAATGCTGTGGTTTAAAAATTTGATGGTATATCGTCTGAATCGCGAGATCCCGCTGGCGGCAGACGAAATGGAAAAACAACTTGAGGCATTCTCTTTCACTCCCTGCGGCAGTCAGGACATGGCGAAAACCGGCTGGGTTGCGCCGATGGGATCCAAAAGCGATGCGCTGACCCACGTCAATAACGGACAGATCCTGATCTGCGCCCGCAAAGAGGAGAAAATCCTGCCGTCGCCAGTGATCAAACAGGCGCTGGAAGCGAAAATCAGCAAGCTGGAAGCGGAGCAGCAGCGCAAGCTGAAGAAAACGGAAAAGGATTCGTTAAAGGATGAAGTGCTGCACAGCCTGCTGCCGCGCGCCTTCAGCCGCTTCAGCCAGACCTTTGTCTGGATCGACACCGTTAACAACATGATTATGGTCGACTGCGCCAGCGCCAAAAAAGCGGAAGATACGCTGGCCCTGCTGCGTAAAAGCCTGGGGTCGCTGCCGGTGGTACCGCTAACGCTGGAAAGCCCGATTGAGCTGACGCTGACCGAATGGGTTCGCTCCGGCGATACGCCGGCGGGCTTTGCGCTGATGGATGAAGCGGAGCTGAAAGCGCTGCTGGAAGACGGCGGCGTGATTCGCTGTAAAAAGCAGGATCTGGTGTGCGATGAAATCGCTAATCATATCGAAGCGGGCAAGCTGGTAACGAAGCTGGCGCTGGACTGGCAGGAACGCGTGCAGCTGGTGCTGTCGGACGACGGATCGTTGAAACGCCTGAAGTTCGCCGATACGCTGCGTGAGCAGAATGACGACATCGACAGGGAAGACGTGGCGGCACGCTTTGATGCCGACTTTATCCTGATGACCGGCGAGCTGTCTGCACTGATAGCCAATACTATCGAAGCGCTGGGCGGCGAAGCGCAGCGTTAAGCAAAGCACGGAGGCCGGATGCCCGGCCTCTCTGCATCACGCTTTCAGATACCAGCAAAGCCAGGAAACACGAAGGCCGGATGCCCGGCCTCTCTGCATCACGCTTTCAGGTAACGGCAAAGGTAGGAAGAAGGTTCGGCTACCTGCAGGTGAAACTCGCTGTGGCCCGGCACGTTGAAAACCTGGCCCGGATCGTAGTGACGCCATTCGGTTTCGCCCGGCAGCAGCACTTTAAACGAGCCGCTGACCACGGTCATCTCTTCCGGATCGCCGGTGCTAAAAGTATACTCCCCTTCCGCCATCACGCCGACGCTGGCGCGCCCTGTGCTGGCGCTGTCAAACCCGATCGATTTCACTTTTCCTTCGAAGTACTCGCTGACGTTGAGCATGGCACTATCCTTTATCAGAGATGAAAACGGGCGGCCCGTAATCGTTACGCTACCAGCTCTGCGGCCAGTCCGGCCAGCAGCACGTTGGAGAGCAGTACAGGGATACCCAGCAGTTTTTGTAAGAAATCACGATGACGCTGCTGATAGCCCAGGCAGTCCAGCACCACAACATCGGCGCCCTGCTCCTGAAGCTGTAGCGCGGCATCAATCAGCTCGTCGTCGTGCTTTACCCAGGGATTAGCTACGGCAAAGCAAGGCCTTGAAGACAGACTTTGCCACTTATAGCCCTGCTCGCCCAGATATTCTTTTCGCGCCACCATGACGCCGACCTGATGGCCGTCGGTAATGGCGTTAACCAACGGCGGCAGCATACGGTACGCATCCAGCAGAACAGCGCTGCTGGTCTTAAGGTTTTTGTACTCGCCTGCGCAAAGAACCAGAATATTTTCAAATCCTTCCGCTTCCAGCTTGTTGATCAACTTTTGCAGGGATGCCTCGACCTTCGCGGCAGAGAGAATGACGAAAGAGCCATCCTCCATGTGCGTCATCGTCACCTTTTCGCCCGCTACCGGCCCATAACGCTGTTCGATGTCGGCCGCTGAAAGGCCGTCAAGCAATCCGAAGTGTGCGATATTCTCTTCAGGCAGGTGTTCCAGCAGCAGAGGCAGCAGATCTCTGCGAGGCGCCTTTCCTAAGGTTAAGGTAGCCAGTTTGTGGGTATTGCTTTCTGCCTCATGAAACACGTCGGACATAAAACTTCCGGAAAACAGGATATCAGTTCCGGAAAAAGACGACGGATTTGGATGGGAAAGCGGAGTGGTGAAGATCTCGGTCAATGGTCTGTCCAGTTAAAGGCAATGGAAGCGTCAGGCTTATAAACGTGCAGCGAAAATATGACGCCAGTCGCTTTCGGTCAAGCCCGGATCCCATGATACAAATATCAATACACAGCAAATTATGTTGGTAATTTGTCTTCTGCCGCAAAATTATTTTTTGCTTGAGCCAGACAGCTTGCTGTCGCAACAACAGCGGTCGTTTTGGCAGAAGATTCGCCTGAATTACAGGTGGTAGCGCTTACATTTTAACCACGCCTTGCTGTGCCCCGGTGTTTTACGGCGTCCATGCCGTCATACGTTACTCTTTTTCGATATCTTCATAACGAGCTTTAGCGTCGACCGCTTCCTGCTCGCTTTGGTGCTCACTGATTAGCGTATCCGGCTTAGGATGATCGGCACGAAGTTCGTACCAGGTGACACAATTTTCTTCCGTTCCTTTTTTTATCGGAACAATATGCGCTTCACGAGGATAGGGCGGTCTGCCAGGCATATCTTTTCCCTCCTTAAAGTATTACCGAGCTGGCCGGGATTTACCGCGCGGCCAGCTTCCGTACTTCAAGTATAGACAAAGGCTGATAATTCTCTGTCCGCTCTGCGCAACTTGGGAAAAATCGTAGGTTTAACTGGCGCGAGCCAGCGCCAGCGCGCTAATAATTTCCTCAACCACGACCTCAGGTTGCTGCATGGCATCGATAATATAGTGGGCCGCCTCATGATAAAGCTTATCGCGGGCGGCCAGCACGTCGACCATTTCATCAGCAATAGGTCGGCCCGTTAACGTGGGCCGCTGCGCCTGTTCCGGATAGGCTTCCAGCCTGGCGGCCAGTACGGCGGCATCGGCTTTCAGATAGATAACCTGGCCGTGCTCGCGCATAAACTGCCGGTTTTCCGCTGCCAGCACCATGCCGCCGCCGGTAGCAATAACCGTGCGATCGGCCGTTACCGCCTGTAAAGAAAGCGACTCGCGCTGCCGGAAGCCCTGCCATCCTTCAGCCGCAACAATTTCCGTGACGGTCAGTCCGGTGGTCTGCTGCAGATGTTTGTCCGTATCGCTGAAGGCGTAGCCCAGCGCCAGCGCCAATGCCTGGCCAACCGTGGTTTTTCCGCAGCCGCGCGCGCCGATAAGATAGAGGGGTAAGGACATGGCGAAAAATTCCTCAGCCTTGTTTACTGGCCGCTTAGCAGCAACCGGCAGTGAATAATGAGAGGCAGGCATCATACCGAGAATTCTTGTTTGTCACCAGCAGTCACTTTTTCTTTACACCCATTGCACGACAGAAACAGCACATCCCTTTGATATAAAGCAAAAATAGCATGTAAACCTCCCGTTACAGCCATTTTAGCCTGGCGGTAAGCCCGGCAACATTTCCTTACCCGAACCTCGTTTACTTTCCCCGGTTCTGCCCCAAAATAAAGGGACAGCCCGTTAATGAGGATCTCTTATGCAGAGCGAAGAACAAAAGTTAATTGAAAGCCTGTTTGGCCGACTGAAACAGGCTGAAACCCAGTCCGGCCCGCGTGATGCCGCCGCAGAAAAACTGATCCAGCAACAGCTTCAGCAGCAGCCTGGCGCGCCTTATTACATGGCGCAGGCGATCCTGATCCAGGAAGCGGCCCTGAAACAGCTGAACAATCGGGTGAGCGAATTAGAGGCGAAGCTGGCGGCCCAGCCGCAGCAAAGCAGCGGCGGCTTTCTTTCCGGCCTGTTTGGCGGCGGCCGCCAGCAGCAGCAGCAGCAGCAGCAGCAATCCTACAACGCGCCACAGCAGCAGTCTGCCTGGGGCAATGCACCACAGCAGCAGCAGCAGCCGTGGAATAACGCGCAGCAGCCCTATTCTGCGCCCGCGGCGCCTTCGGCTGGCCGAGGCTTTTTAGGCGGCGCGCTACAGACGGCGGTCGGCGTGGCGGGCGGCGTAGTGATGGCGGATATGCTGACCAGCATGTTCCACCACTCGCAGCCGGAAGAGATCGTAAACATTATTAACGAACCGGCGCTGCCGCAGGAAAGTTTCGACAATAATCTGGATACGTTTAACAACGGCACCGACGCCCCCTTCCTGAATCAGGATGCCGGACTGCCGCAGGATTACGCCAGCGACTACGATAATGATTTCGACAACGGCGGTTTTGACGACGACGACAGCTTTGTCTGAATAAGGTCGAGGCTGGTTGCATAAATGAAAGGCGGGGATTTCCCCGCCTTTTGCTATTTGCCGCGCTGCGCCTGTAGCCATTTATCCAGCTCGTTGGCGAACTGCTGACGGTCGCGCTGGTTCAGCGTCGCAGGGCCGCCGGTCTGCACGCCGCTCGCCCGCATCGTGTCCATAAAATCGCGCATGGTCAGCCGCTCTTTTATCGTCGCCTCGCTGTAGCGTTCGCCGCGCGGATTCAGCGCCACGGCCCCTTTTTCCATCACTTCCGCCGCCAGCGGAATATCTGCCGTGATCACCAGATCGCCGGGTTGCGCCCTTCGAACAATTTCATTATCCGCTACGTCAAAACCCGCCGGCACCCGCAGCGTGCGTAAGAAACGCGAGGGCGGCACGCTCAGCGACTGATTCGCCACCAGCGTCACCATTACCTGCTCGCGCTCCGCCGCACGATACAGCACTTCTTTAATTACCTTTGGACATGCATCGGCATCTACCCAGACTGGCATCGCCCTTTCCTTTATCAACACAACACTGCCTGCGATCTTGCCTGGCTTTTCAGGAATGGCAACCTGTTATTCACCGCATCTTAGCGCTGCGGGATAATACTGATCTTGCCGTTCTTCTCCAGAATAGCGAATTTGATCTGATCCAGCCGCTCCAGCCCCGCGGTGCTGCGGGCAGAATTCAGGATATCCTCTTCGGAAATGCCCGCTTTTCTGGCTCTTTCCGGCAGCAGACTGCCGTTTTCCACCAGGATTAGCGCCGTGCCGTCAATCAGCATATCCAGCCGGGGAAAACGCGCCTTCAACATGCCGAACAGGATGTCGACCACCACCAGGGTGATAATCGTCAGCGACGCGCCGGTGACCGAAAAATCGTTGCCCAGCAGCGCCTGCTGCGTCGCCTCGCTGATAATCAGCAGCAGGATCAAATCAAACGAGGTCATCTCCATCAGCGTGCGGCGTCCGGCGATTTTCAACACTACCAGCAGCAATAAATACATACTGGCAGCCCGCAAAACGGTTTCCATAATTGGCTCCTAAGGATAAATCCACTGGGTAAACTGCACGCTGGTTTTATTGTCCAGCGTCACGGTAACCGGATAGCGGCCAGGGTTCTGCGCCTGTAGGCCAATCCACACCGTCGCGCCGTCGCGATAGCGAGGAGAAGACCAGTGCAGTTCAAGAGCGTTGCCACGGCTGAACGCCTGCTGCGGCTGCGGCTGAAGCGACTGAATTTGAAAGTTGTCCATCTCCTCGCCGTTGAGCACCAGCCTGAAGTCACCGTCCTGCTGCGGCCTGATGCGGATAGTCATCGACATATCGCTCGCCAGCCGCCCGAAACGCTCGTACTCCACCTCCAGGGCGCCGTCCGCCGACTTCACCCGTTTGTTGCTCAGTATCCCTTTTGAGAAAAGCCCGCAGGCGCCCAGGATCACGATAGTAAACAGAAAAAGATAGCCAATACGCTGTATCCGCCATTCAATCCGCTGCAGGCGCATATGCTCCTGAACCGGATAGCGGCGGCTGTCCATTTCATCTTGTTTCTTTAGATTCATCTGCGGCTCCTGGTTGTCGCTTAAGCGTAGCCGAAGCTGAATTAAGCCGGGTAATGACGTAAGCTGAACGGAATGAAAAGACAAAAAAGAGGCAGAAGGATGACGAAAAAAATCGGTTTTATCGGCTGCGGTAATATGTCGAAAGCTATTATTGGCGGCCTGGTTGCCGCCGGCCAGGTGAAAGCGGAAGACATCTGGGTTTACGATCGCAAGCCCGAAACGAATCAGGCCATGCACGAGCAGTACGGCATTACGCCGGGCAGCAGCGCGGAAGAAGTCGCGAAACAGGCCGATATTTTATTCGGCGCGGTGAAGCCCAACGTTATCCTTAGCGTACTCAAGGAAATTTCCGGCTGCCTGAACAAAGATACCGTGGTGGTTTCCATCGCGGCTGGCGTCACGCTTGATTCGCTGGCGCAGGCGCTGGGGCACGATCGCAAACTGGTGCGCGTAATGCCCAATACGCCAGCGCTGGTCAATGAAGGCATGACCTCCGTGACGCCGAACGTGCTGGTGACCAAAGAAGAAGCGGATGAAATCGTGGCGATTTTTAACGGCTTCGGCAAGGCGGCGCTGGTGCCGGAATATCAAATCCACGCCGTGGTCGGCGTCAGCGGCTCTGCGCCGGCCTACGTTTTTATGTTTATCGAGGCGATGGCCGACGCGGCGGTGCTCGGCGGGATGCCAAGAGCGCAGGCCTATCAGTTTGCGGCGCAGGCGGTAAAAGGCTCCGCGCAGATGGTGCTGGAAACCGGCAAGCATCCCGGCGAGCTGAAAGATATGGTCTGCTCGCCAGGCGGCACCACCATCGAAGCGGTAAAAGTGCTGGAGGAGAAAGGATTCCGTGCGGCGGTCATGGAAGCGATGCAGCAGTGCATGAACAAGTCGGAACGGATGAGTAAAGATTGACCCACTTCAGCCCCTCATTACGGAGGGGCTGAATACGTATTCAGCCCAGCGCTTTTTGCGCCAGCGCCGCGCCTTCGGCCATGGTCATCGGCTGCTGCATCCGACGCACCAGATCGGCGGTAAAGGTATACAGCCCGCAGGAGGCGACCGCGGCCAGCTGACCTCTTTGCCCATAGAGCGCCACAAAGGTTTTTTCCTTCAGCGAACCGAACAGCCGGAAATCGTCCCACTCTTTGGCATGACCCAGATACTCGTAGCGCGTGCCGAACTGCGCCGTCCAGAAAAAGGGCACGCGATCGAACTTCTCGCCGCGACCCAGCATGTTCTTCGCCGCCACCCGGCCCTGCTGCTGTGCCACGCGCCAGTGTTCGATGCGCATGGGGCCGGAAGCGGCAGGCCAGGTGGCGATATCGCCCGCGCTCCAGACGTTGGTCGCGATTTCCAGCTCCTCGCTGGCCGTCAGGCTGCCGTCGTCGTTCAGCGGCAGATCGTGAATAAACCCGGTGCCGGGCGCGACGCCCGTTGCCAGCAGCACGGCAGTGGCGGGCACCACGCGACCGTTTTTAAGCTCGACGCCGCTGACGTGGCCTTTCTCGCCCTGCAGCGCGGCCACTTCGCCTTCGATAAACTCCACGCCGTTTTCTTCATGCAGCTCCCGAAAATAGCGCGCGATTTGCTCGCCGAACTGCTTTTTAAACGGCAGCGCATCGGGCGCGATAACCTGCACCTGCACTTTTTTGGCTCTTAGCGCAGAAGCCAGCTCCATGCTGATAAAACTGTTGCCGACGATCACCAGCTGACTGCTTTCATCCACCTCCTGCAACAGCGTCGCCGCCTGTTCAAGGCTGCGCAGCACGTGTACGCCGAACAGCGCCTTGCCGCTGAAATCGGGCCGCTGCGGGATCCCGCCGGTGGCAATCAGCAGCCGGTCATAATGCAGAGTGGAGCCATCGGCAAAGCGCAGCAGCTGCTCGCGGCTGTCCAGCTGCTCCACGTCGCCGTGCTTGCGTTCGGCATAGTGCCAGAAATCGTCATCCAGCAGAGGCGGCACCTCATCAATCGCCATCTTGCCGGACGGCACGAATTTGCTCAGCACGGTGCGATCGTAAGGTGCCTGCTGTTCGCGATCGACCAGCACCAGCCTTCCCTTAAAGCCTTCCCGACGCAGCGTCCAGGCCGCCGCCGCGCCTGCCGCGCCGGTGCCCAGGATCGCGAACACCGGCTCATCTTCTTCTTCTGCAAATTGATACAGCGGGGGAAGCGCTTCGGGATCCACCTGCACCATACCGTTCTCGACCCTGACCGGATAGCGTTGCAGATCGCTTAGCGCCAGCGGCTCGCACAGACTGCCGTCGCTGATGGCGAAATTGGCCTTATGCCAGGGACAAACCAGATAGCCGTCACGGATAGCGCCCTGCTCCAGCGGCGCGCCGGAATGCGGGCATT
Source organism: Erwinia artemisiae (assembly GCF_051400835.1). Taxonomy (NCBI): domain Bacteria; kingdom Pseudomonadati; phylum Pseudomonadota; class Gammaproteobacteria; order Enterobacterales; family Erwiniaceae; genus Erwinia; species Erwinia artemisiae. The sequence continues at coordinate 643,768 of NZ_JBLFFM010000002.1, forward strand.
TGGCCTGGTAGGCCTTGATTTCATCGTCTTGCCGAATCAGCAGGATCTCCTGCTCCCCAATGGGCACCCTGACCGGTTTCAGCTGCGGTAAATCCTGCAGGACGATAGCGTTTTGATAGCTCACGACAGGCTCCTTTCTTGTTATGCTTTTGTATTATCAGACTTGATAAGCCTGGCATTAACAGGGAGATCGGCCATCTTAAAGCGAAGCATGGCGTGCGCAGGATTGGATAAGTTATTGTTATTTGTAGTAATTAAATTTTAAGCCGGATAGCGAACAAGCTATGCTGTTGGCGAGAGAGGGAAAGAAGCATACTGATAAAAAACGGGCCGGCGCATATCACGCCGACCCGTCATTTATTAGCGGCCCGGCCCCTGGGAGAAACCGCCGCGTGGGCCGCCGCCGCCCCAACCGCCGTGACCGCCACCGCCGCCCGGCGGCGGGAACAGACATCCGCTTAATGCTGTTACCAGCGCGACCACACTTACTGCCTTAATCAAACGACTCATTACTCTTTCCTCGTGGTAACAATGGCGCTGATAGTAAGCCTCGCCGCACGGGCCGACAATGCAGAAAACTCCTGTTAGCCCCTGTTTTTACCCGGCGTAACCACGCTTAACGCTTTCCTTGCGGGAAAGCGCGAAAAACCTTAAAAGGCTAAAGCCGCAAACGAGGCGTGATCAGGCCGCCGCAGCCGCTTTTCTGCGCCGCCAGACCAGCATCAGCTGCACGGTATTAATCAGCACCACGATCGCCGTGGCGGTAAAGACCCAGCGGAAACCGCCGATGGCGGAAACGCCTGAGCCAATCAGCGGCCCGACCACGTTACCCAGATACATAAACGACTGGTTATAGCCAAAAATCCGTCCGGTAATGCGGTCGCTGGAGTAGCGCAGCAGCAGCGTTTGCACCGCCGGCATCATGGCGCCTTCGGCAAACCCCAGCAGAAAACGCAGCGCACCGAGTTGTAAGGCGCTGCTTGCCCACGACATGGCGAGAAACAGCACTATCGTCAGCATTAACGCGGCAAATAAAATGCGCTGCGCGCCGATTCGGTCGCCCAGCTTGCCCAGTCGGGGCGCGGAAAAGAGCGCCGATACGCCGGGAATGGCCGCCACGACGCCGCTGATAAAGGCAATATTTTCTACGTTCGGCTCCAGCTGGCGCACAAACAGCGTAAGGATTGGACTAATTGAGCCGTTGCAAAGCTGGATAACCAGCGTGGTGATAAACAGGCTGATAATTAATCCGGGATGACTCAGCGAACGAAAAACCATGGCGCCGCTGAGCTTTTCTTCTTTGCTGATTTTGCGATGCCCGGTTTCCTTGATCAGAAACAGCGTAATCATAAAGCTGGTCAGCAGCAGGCAGGAGGTAATAAAAAATACGGCACGTAGCCCGACCCAGTCGGCCAGAAAGCCGCCCAGCAGTGGCCCCATAATCACGCCGCAGATTTGCGCGGTGGAAACCATGCTCAACGCCCAGCCGCTGCGCTCGCGCGGCACCTGCGAAGCGACCAGCGCCATGGCGTTGGGAATATAGCCGGAGGTCAGCCCCATCAACGCTCGTAACAGCAGCAGCTGCCAGACGTTGGTTACAAAAGCCTGTAAAAAAATGACTATTCCCATGCCCAGCGAAGCGCGCAGCAGCATCAGCTTACGCCCTTTACGATCGGCAAGGCTGCCCCACATTGGCGAGACAATGGCTGAAACCATAAAGGTAATGCTGAAGATTAACCCTGACCACAGCGTCAGCGCGCTGGGATCGGTGACGCCCAGCTGCTCCACGTAGAGCGGCAGAAAAGGAATAATCTGGCTGATAGCAAGGCCGGTAAACAGGCAGCCAAACCAGACCGAAATAAGGTTAACCTTCCAGGATTCCATGTTTTTTTATGCTCTGCAGGAGAATGCGAGCCATGAGTGTAACAACTCCCTGCCTGAACGCCAAAACGGTCAGACATCGTTACAGGCCATCGGCATGGTTCACAAGCGGTTGTTTTCACGGTGGGACGCTGCCCGCAAAGCGCGCTCGCCGGCGATAAATAGCAAAGCGGTAAGCCATCAATGAGCGGTGGTCAGAAGGTCAGAAGACCATAAAGGCGCCAGGCCACAACTGAAGACAAGCGATAGCTTCAGAAGGCGGATAACGGCTGGCGTGCAAAGCCAGAAACAGAAAACAGGCGGCAGAGGGTAATTCTTCTGACGCTAAACGCAAAAAACCCGCCTTATGGCGGGTTTTTGTTCTTCTGCCCGACGAGGTCGCAGCAGAAGTTTCTCTCGAATTACAGTGCAGTTACGTTAGCAGCTGCAGGGCCTTTCTGGCCGTTTTCGATAGAGAATTCAACTTTCTGACCTTCTTCCAGAGTTTTGAAACCCTGGTTCTGGATTGCAGAGAAGTGTACGAACACATCTTTGCTGCCGTCAGTTGGAGAGATAAAGCCGAAACCTTTCTCAGCGTTGAACCATTTTACTAAACCAGTCATTTTGTTAGACATTTGTCTTTCCTTCAATAAGTATAAAGCCGTTAAGGCACGAGGTTTGTCAACAGGGTAGACTTATGGGGCACTCAAGAAGGAAGTCAGGAAGAAGAGATATCTGAGATAACGCTTTAACTGAAAACTGCTTTACTAAAATTGCTCGCATACGTGTCTGTTTCAAAACCGACGGTGCATTTACTCATAACCAGCGCTGCGGCACAAGCGCTGATGACTAAAAAAAAGTAATTTAATGTCAATTCGCTGATTTTTATAAAGATAATTTTCATCTTTTTGCCGCATTCAGTTAAACCTTCACTCGCGACGCTTTTTGCTACGGCATAACGACAAAAAAATATTGCGGCGGCGGCTGGACATTCCGCTACGCCCATCCAGACTAATAAAAATCTCCACCTGGTTATTTTCCAGGCTAAATGGCAATTTATTCGGTTTGGTAAATTAGCCCGTTAAGCCTTTCCCGATCTCATTGCCGGGCTGTCGATGGCGCTTTGCAGGAGGTTTACCATGGTTCATCACGCTACCGGCGCAGGCCGGGAAATCACCGAGTATTTTAACAGCCCTGCTTTCAACGCGCCGAAAGAGAGCGAGCTGCTGGCGGCCATCATGACCGAACTGATGCGTAACGGCAGACCAACCACCAGCAAAGCGATTATCGCTACCGTTATTGCCAGGCTGGAAGGCGAGATAGATGAAACCCAACTGCAGGGCTATCGCAACTTGCTGACCCAGCTACTGGAAGAAAAACGCCCTGAACGGTAACGCCTCTGAAGCGGGAGCAGTGCGCTTACCTTATGCCTTATTTTTTTACTGATAACGCCGTGATAATGCTCGCCCAAAAAAAACCCGCACGGGGCGGGAAGCAAACGGGCATACCTGTCTGTGGCGAGATCAAAATGTCACCTTTATTAATAGCGTAAAGTACAGCGCGCCTGTTGCAGGTGTATGACAATCAGATAACCTTTCGTATCGTGAAAGAGACTGACATTTCAAATGATAAAGTGAACGGACTTCTCTTTATCAGCAACGGTCGGATCCGTTGCTCCTACTCAGGTAAAAGGACATGCTTACAGGCTTTACAACGGCGTATTACGCTCATCTGCCCCGGACGCGCAGGGTGGGACAGGCTCATGGCTAATATCAGACAGGGCTTGCGGACGATTTTTTCATTATTGCTGGCGATTGCTGTGGTGTTATGGCTGATGGACTGGCTGCGCGCACCGAAACCGCCAGAAGATTTTGCCCAACAGATTTTCCATACTATTGATGGCCGGACGATTACTATCGCCGAGCTGAGCGCAAAAAAACCGCTGCTGATTTACTTCTGGAGTGGCAACTGTAGCGTTTGTCGTTATACCACCCGCGATATCACTAACCTGAGCAACAGCGGCTATAACGTGCTGGCCATTGTGCACCATGCCGGCAACGATATTCAGATCGTCCGTCTGCTGAACGGTAAACATCTTACCCTGCCGGTCATTAACGATCCCACCGGCGCTATAGCCGCACGCTGGCAGACAGACGTGATGCCAACGCTGTTAATCGTGAAGAAAAGCAAGGTGGTGCAAAGCACCACCGGCTGGACCAGCGCCACGGGCATTCGGCTGCGCCACTGGTGGGTGAATAAGTGGTATTAGCCGCAGTAGACGCGGGTGATAGTATTCTGGCTGTCGCCCATAAAATTCAACCGGTTAAGATTAAAATCCATGGTAACCGCTGAGTTCCACGGCACCGCACGAGCCGGGTGCTCAAAGCGGAGCCCGTCAATGGCGGAAAGCGGTTTGCCAACGTACTGCTGGTAGTCGGAAGCGCCGCAGCGATCCAGTTCTGGATCCGTCGGGCCGGACGCCGCACCTTTGTGTGCGCCCGACTGACAACCCGCCAGCAGAATCGCCGCCGCAAAAGCGGCCAGTGTTTTCTTACCGATCATGATTTCTCTCCTCAGCTTGCTTTTTTTGTCGTCGCAAGGGTAGCAGATAAGCGCCAGGGTGCAAAAACGCGGTCTTTTCGCGCAGCGATTCCAGCGGAAAATGGCACGGATTGCTTTTATTTTAATCAGGAAAATCCGCTATAATTTAGGAATTATCTCAACAAAGGAGCAACTCATGGATCTGATAGTGTTCATGCTGATTGCGGCCATGATGACGCTGGTCGCGGTGAAAGTCCGTTAATCAACAGCCCGCTTTTAGCGGGCTGTTGTTATTCAACTGCGAACGATATCGCAAGGCGCGTCCAGCAGCTGCCTGAAGCGATCCAGCGGCATCGGTCGGCCCAGATAGTAGCCCTGCCCTTCCTGACAGGCGATAGCCTGAAGCTCCTGCAACTGCTCCTGCGTTTCAATCCCTTCCGCCGTTACCGTCAGCGAGAAAGCTTTCCCCAGCCCGATAATGCCTTCAACAATCGACAGCGCCTGTGGAGAGTGCGGGAAATCGCTCATATAGGATCGATCCATCTTCATGCCGTCAAACGGGAACATTTTCAGATAGCCCAACGAAGCATGGCCCGCGCCAAAATCATCCACCGTCAGCTTTACGCCCAGCGCTTTGAGCGACTGCATCACTTCCAGCGCGCTTTGCGGATTTTCGAGCGTAATGTTTTCGGTAATCTCCAGTTCAAGCCGGTGCGCTTCCAGGCCGCTGGTGGCCAACGCGCTGGCTACGCGCTGCGCCAGATTGCCGCTACGAAACTCCACCGGCGAGATATTCACCGAAACGTACATCGGCTCCGGCCAGCCCAGCGCGTCGTGGCAGGCCCGATGCAGCACCCAGTCGCTGATATCAATAATCAGCCCGGTCTCTTCCGCCAGCGAAATAAATTTATCCGGCATAATCAGGCCGTGGCTCGGATGCTCCCAGCGGATCAGCGCTTCCGCGCCGTCCAGCCGCGTGTTTCTCAGACAATAGCGCGGCTGGTAAAAGAGCTTTAGTTCGTTTCCGGCGATAGCCTTACGCAAATTGCGCTCCATCTCGCGACGCAGCACCAGCTGTTCGGCCATTTCCGCGCTGTACCACGTCCAGCGATTTCGCCCTTCCCGCTTCGACTTATAAAGCGCAATATCCGCCAGCCGCAGCAGTTCGTCGGCCTGCATCGCATCGTCAGGCGCCAGCGCAATCCCCATGCTCGCGCCGATAAAAATTTCCTGCTGACCCAGCTGGAAAGGTCGGCAAACCTCGTCCAGCAGCGCCTGGCAGCAAGCGTCAATCTCATGTTCGCCGTTCAGATCGGAAACGATAATAATAAATTCGTCGCCGCCCTGCCGCGACACCAGATCGCCGGCTTTGAGCACGCTGCGCAACCGGTGCGAGACCTCATTCAGCACGCTGTCGCCCGCCGCGTGGCCCCATGTATCATTGATCGGCTTAAAATGATCGAGATCGAGACTGATCAACACCAGCGTTTTTTCCGCCGTGGGCTGCGCCTGTAGCCTGCTCAGCAAAAACTCGCTCATATAGAGCCGGTTTGGCAGCCCGGTCAGCGCGTCGTGCTGCGACAGATAGTGAATGCGCGCCTGAGACTCGATTTCCTGAGTAATATCGGAAACCGTGCCGCGATAGCCGCTAATCTGTCCGCCCGTTTCTACGGCGTTAGCCACCAGGCTACAGATGCGCTTTTCGCCGCTGGCCGATACCGAATAGCAGCGCAGGGTATGGCGATGCCCTTCCTGCCGATGCTGAAACAGCCATTCGGAAACCGGCTGCGTATCGTGCTGCAGGATCGCGTCGATCGATTTATCCAGCAGCTTTTCCACCGCAAAGCCCGTGGCGACGGTAAAGCGCCGGGAAAGGTAGGTCAGCACGCCTTCGGCGTTGGTTTCCCAAATCCAGTCAGACGCGGTTTCGGCCACGTCGCGAAAGCGAGCCTCGCTAACGGCCAGCTCGTGCTGACTGTGGATCAGCTGCAAAAAACGCTCGTCGCAAAGCCTGGCGTTGTACATGGCGTGCCTGATAACGCGTCGCGTCACCAACGCCAGCATCACCGCTGCCAGCAGCAGCACAGGTAACAGCAGCAGCAGCAGCGCCCGTCCCGGCTGCTGCGAATCCCAGCGGATCACCACCGGCATCCCGTCGAATACCGCCTCCAGCAAAAAGGGCTCGGTAGCGGTATCCTGCGCGTTGCCCGGCACACGAGCATTCATCACGCCGACCGTACGGCCGAACTGCGCCAGCTTTTCCGGCGTGTAGCGGCTGACGAACACCATGACCGAAGGCGGCCCTGAGCGGGCTTTCAGCCCCGGCACTTTTCCTGTGGTGATCGGCGCAGCGGCTACGATAGCCGGCGTCGAACCGATAAGCGTATTCAGCGAGGTCGCGCCCTCCTCCTTTGCCAGCAGACGTGCCCTGGCGATAAGCGGCGCGGTCTGAATACCCAGCCAGCTTTCCAGCTGGAGATCGTCCAGCTGGCCGTTAACCACTGAATAGGTGGTGCGCCCTTCGCCGTCGACCACAAAGACGCCGTCATAATGGAATTCGCTGTATAAACCCGGCCCCAGGTTTTGCTGCTCAAATGCCCAGACCTTATCCATCGTCAGATGTAAATGGTTCCAGGCTTCACCCCAAAAGGCGTAATCGCGGATATTGGTCATCAACTCCTGACGAGCGTCCTGCCAGGCGTTATGCAGTAAAAAACTTTCCTGTTTAACGGCCTCTTCGTTCTGACGCCAGGCGATACCGACCACCATAAGCATGGCGAGCAGCGTCACGCCGCTCATCAACAGAATAAGCGATACGGCTATTCGTCGGGTAAAGAAGGTGGATTTCTGGCCGTAAGGCACCTGGTGGCTAAGCATGGGGGGAAAATTCATCTACTCCGAACCTTATCCTGCGGGCTGACAAACAACTCCCGTTTGCCCGCCCTGAATGCTATCTGAAAATCGCAGGTCCTTTTTCCCTTCCAGACGCGATCGTTAATGCACTATCGGCCTGGAGGCTGAACAATTTAGATGCAGCGCGCACTAATTCTGCCGCCTCGACACTCCCCTTCGCCCTTGCTACCATCGGCTGATACGCTTCCCACGCCCATGCTAATGAATAAAGAAACGGATAAAGCGACTGAGGCCCTGCTCTGTACGGGGATTTGCCTGATCTGGTACGGCATTACGCTGCTGATCGGCACGCCGCTGCTTCATCCTTTTTTAACGGAAAACGGCATTTTGATGCCGGCGCTCTGTCTGCTGGAATTTGTGGTGCTGGTGCCGCTCTGGCGCTGGTATAACCGCCATTATTCGGGCGTGCCGTCAGGCGTGCTGCGGCTCCGCCCGCTGCTCCTGTTCGGCCTGCTGCTGCTTGCCCTGATTTTTTCCCAGTCTTTTTATTTACAGCCGGAAAGCTGGACCGCCACGCAGCTAAACGGCGACGAACAGATCGAAGCCTGGCGCACGCTGGCCTTTTCGCTGGCGGTGGTGATACTGGCGCCCGTGGCTGAAGAGATTGTTTTCCGGGGCTTTTTGCTGCAGGCGCTGTTAACGATGGTGCCGGGACAGCGGCTGGCCTGTGCGCTACTCACTTCACTGATCTTTGCCGGACTCCACACCCAGTATGTTCATCTGCAAACGCTCCTGGCGCTAACGGCGCTTTCCCTGCTGCTCTGCCTGGCCCGTTTTTATTCGGGCGGCCTGAAGCTGCCCGTCGCGCTGCATATGCTGAATAACTTTATCGGCGTTGCGCCCTGGCTATGGGCTACCTTCCTGCGGTAGCAATGGTTAGTGTTTATAACCAATAGGTTTTGCTTATAACCAATTCGCATATCGATAGCCGATAATCTACTATTTATCCGATATGCAGGTAATCTACACTCGCCAACAAATTAAAACAGGGTAAGGAAACGTCATGAAACTTCTGCTTCCCGCCATTGCCGTCGCGCTGGCAGGTTCTTTTGCGGCACAGGCCGCTACGCCGCCGGATACGCTGGTTATCGCGCAGTCTATTGATGACGCCAACAGCTTCGATCCCGCGCAGGGCTTTGAGCTGACCTCGGTACAGGCGTTTACCAATCTCTATCAGCGTCTGGTACAGCCGGATCCGCAAAATCCTGTCGACCTGCAGCCAACGCTGGCCAGCGCCTGGCAGCCGGGCAGCGATAACCGCAGCCTGACTTTCACCCTACGCGACGGCGCGAAATTCTCTTCCGGCAACCCGCTGCGCCCGGAAGATGTGATCTTCTCTCTGGGACGCGTGGTCAAGCTTAACCTCGATCCCTCTTTTATCCTGACCCAGCTGGGCTGGACCAAAGAGAACGTGGACTCGCATCTGAAAAAGATCGACGACAGCCACGTGCAGATTAGCTGGACGGCTGACGTCAGCCCGACCTACGTGCTGAGCCTGCTCGCCGCGCCGGTTTCCTCCATCGTGGATGAAAAAGTGGCGATGGCTAACGCGCAAAAAAATGATTTCGGCAACAGCTGGCTGATCGCGCACTCGGCGGGCAGCGGCCCTTATCAGATCCGCAAATATATTCCGCATGAGGTGCTGCTGCTTTCCGCTAACGCTTCTTCGCCAGCGGGCGCGCCAAAGCTGAAAAACGTGCTGATTAAAAACGTGCCGGAACCGGCTGCCCGTCGCCTGCTGCTGGAACAGGGCGATGCGGATATCGCCCGCAACCTGGGCGCCGATCAGATGGCGTCGCTCAAGGGCAAAACGGACGTGAAGCCGATGGCGGTGCCGATGGCCTCGCTGTATTACATGCAGTTTAATATCGACGCCAGCCCGGCGCTGAAAAACCCGGCGTTTTGGGAAGCGTCCCGCTACCTGTTCGATTACAAGGGCATCGCGGACGATCTGCTGAAAGGCCAGTTCCAGGTGCATCAGTCGTTTCTGCCGCAGGGCTTCCTGGGCGCGCTGAACGACAATCCTTACACTTTCGATCCGGAAAAAGCTAAGGCGATCCTGGCGAAAGCGGGACTGAAAGACGTCAGCTTCAGGCTGAGCGTCAGCAACCAGCCGCCTTACCTGGATATCGCTCAGGCGTTGCAGGCCAGCTTCGCGCGCGGCGGCGTCAAGGTTCAGCTGATCCCTGGTATCAGCACCGAAGTGGCAACAGCCGTCAAAGCCCATCAGTATGAGGCCACGCTGAACGCCTGGGGAGCGGACTATTTCGATCCTAACACCAACGCTTCCGCCTTTGCCTACAACCCGGAAGACGGCAGCAAAACCCTGGCCTGGCGCTCTAACTGGCATATCCCGGAGCTGAATAAACAGACGCTGGCGGCCACGGCGGAAAGCGATAAGGAAAAGCGCATCAAACTGTATGAAAACATGCAGCGCGAAGTGCAGAAAAACTCGCCTTACGTAATCGGCTTACAGGCTCGCAACCTGATTGCGCTGCGCGCCAATCTTAAAGGCTACGTGCAGGGCATCAACCCGGATATGGTCTACTACAGCCAGGTCAGTAAGTAATGGCGCGTTTTACCGCTGAAGCCGGGTCCGCCCGGCTGTTCTGGCTGCGCGGCGGCCGCCTGGCGACCGGTCTGGTCTCGCTGGCGGTAACGCTGCTCGGCCTGCTCGCCTTCACCTTTACGCTTTCGCATCTGTCGCCGGTCGATCCTGTTTTGCAGATTGCCGGCGATCACGCCAGCGAATCAACCTATGCGCAGGTAAGAAGCGAGCTGGGTCTGGATCAGCCGCTGCTGATGCAGTTCTGGCACTATCTGACGCATCTGGCGCACGGCGATTTAGGGATTTCACGCCTGACCAATTCGCCCGTCGCCAGCGATCTGCTGCGCACCTTTCCGGCCACCATTGAGCTGGCCACCTGCTCGATGATTTTCGGTGCCTTTTTCGGCATCGTGCTGGCGCTGGTTGCCGCATGGAAACCGGGCAGCCTGGTGGATAACCTGGCGCGTCTGGTTTCGCTGCTGGGCTATTCCGTTCCGGTGTTCTGGCTGGGCCTGCTCGGCCTGCTGCTGTTTTACGCCGTGCTGCACTGGTCGGCCGGGCCGGGTCGCCTGGACGATATCTGGATCTATACGCTGGAGCCTAAAACCGGCCTGGTGCTGATCGACAGCTGGCTTTCCGGCGATCCCGAAATGTTCCGCAACGCGGTTGCCCATCTGTGGCTGCCGGTAGTGGTGCTGGGCCTGCTGGCGATGGCGGGCATTACCCGTCTGCTGCGCGCGGCGCTGCTGGAAGAGAGCAGCAAAGAGTACGTAACGCTGGCGCGGGCAAAAGGCGCCAGCCGGGGCCGCATTCTGTTGCTGCACGTTTTTCCTAACGTGCGCGGCACCCTTATCACCGTGCTGGCGCTTTCTTACGCCACGCTGCTGGAAGGATCGGTGCTGACCGAAACCGTCTTTGCCTGGCCCGGCGTGGGCCGCTATATGACTACCGCCCTGTTTGCGTCCGATACGCCAGCCATCCTCGGCTCTACGCTGCTGATCGGCGGCTGCTTTATTCTGCTGAACGCGCTGGCGGATGCGTTAACTTATCTCACCGATCCGAGAACCCGATGACGCAAAATCTTACCGATCTTGAACTCGCCGCCCCGCGCCGACGCCGTCGACCACGCGTCACGTCGCTGGCTATCGGCGGCACGCTGGTGGCTATCCTGCTGCTGGCCGCGCTGTTTGCGCCGCTATTAGCGCCTTTCGACCCCAACGCGCAGATTATCTCGGCGCGCCTGCTGCCGCCGTCTTCCGCGCACTGGCTGGGCACCGACGGCTTTGGCCGCGATCTGCTTTCCCGCGTGATTTACGGCTCTCGCCCTACGCTGCTGCTGGTATCGCTGATCCTGCTGCTGACTATCCCGGTCGGGATGCTGGTCGGCATCTGCGCGGGCTATCTTGGCGGCTGGACGGAGCGCGTGCTGATGCGCATTACCGATATTTTCCTGTCGCTGCCGAACCTGGTGATCGCGCTGGCGCTGGTGGCAATGCTTGGCCCTGGCCTGCTGAACGGCGCGCTGGCGCTGGCGTTAACCAGCTGGCCGCCTTTCGCTCGTCAGGCGCGCGCCGAAACGCTGGCGCTGCGCCGCAGCGACTATCTGGCCGCCGCCAGAATGCAGGGCATCAACGGCCTGCGCCTGATGTTCGGCCATATTCTGCCGCTCTGCCTGCCCAGCGCCGTGGTGCGCGCCGCGCTGAGCCTGGGCGGCATTATCCTTTCCGCCGCCGGCCTCGGTTTTTTGGGCATGGGCGTGCAGCCGCCGACGGCGGAATGGGGATCGATGGTCGCCGAAGGCAGCAAGGTCATCTTTGACCAGTGGTGGGTAGCCGCCGCGCCGGGCGGCGCGATCCTGTTCGCCAGCCTGGCCTTTAACCTGACGGGCGATGGCCTGCGTGACCGACTGGATACCCGAAATGCCAACTGACTCTACGCCGCTGGTTGTGGCGGACAACCTGACGATAAGCAGCGCCGCCGGTGTGGCGCTGGTCAAAAACATCAGCTTTACGCTGGGCCGCGAGCGCGTGGCGCTGGTGGGCGAATCCGGCTCCGGCAAGTCGCTGACCGCGCGCAGCCTGATGGGCCTGCTCTCCCCCGCCCTGCATTTACAGGCTTCCACCCTTAGCGTGGCGGGCGAAAATGCGCTGACGCTGAGCGAAAGCCGCTGGAGCCAGCTGCGCGGCAGCAGGCTGGCGATGGTGATGCAGGATCCGAAATATGCCCTGAATCCGATGCGCACTATTGGCTGGCAGGTGGCGGAGCCGCTGAAGCTGCACGCCCGCCTCAGCCGCGCCGAAATCAAAGAAAAAGTCTGCGAGATGCTGGATGCGGTAGGCCTGCCGCAGCCCGCGCAGCTGATGCAGCGTTATCCTCATCAGCTTTCCGGCGGCATGGGCCAGCGCGTGATGCTGGCGATTGCGCTGATTGCCGACCCACAGTTTCTGATTGCCGACGAGCCGACTTCCGCGCTGGATCACGCCATGCGCGATCAGGTGCTGGCGTTAATCCGCCGTCTGGTGGAACAACGGAATATGGGCCTGCTGCTGATCAGCCACGATTTACAGCAGGTTTCCGAACACTGCGAGCGCGTGATGGTGATGTACCAGGGCAATATTCTGGATACCCTGCCCGCCGCTAATCTGCCGCAGGCCACGCATCCCTATACCCGCACCCTGTGGTCGTGTCGCCCGAGTAAAGCCACGCAGGGCAAACCGCTGCCGACGCTGGATCGCGCCGCGCTGGAGGCTTACCGTGAGCATGATTGATTTACAGAACCTCAGCGTCGCGCACCGCCAGGGCTATGAACAGCGCACCGTGGTGCATGACGTGTCGCTTCAGGTTGCGGCGGGCGAATGCTTCGGCCTGGTCGGGCCTTCCGGCTGCGGCAAATCGTCGCTGCTGTGGGTCATGGCCGGTCTGAACCCAAACTGGCAGGGCACGATGACGCTGGCCGGCCATCAGGCGACGTCCGGCAAACCCTTTACCGGGCAGCTGCGTCGGGACGTGCAGATGGTGTTTCAGGATCCCTATGCTTCGCTGCATCCGCGCCATCGTCTGAAGCGCACGCTGGCGGAGCCGCTGAAGCTGCTGAAGGTGCGCGATATCGATGACCGTATCGAGCAGGGATTCCGCCATGTCGGGCTGGATCCGGCGCTGGCCGATCGCTATCCGCATCAGCTTTCCGGCGGCCAGCGCCAGCGCGTCGCTATCGTGCGCGCGCTGCTGCTGGAGCCGAAAATTCTGCTGCTGGACGAGCCGACCTCCGCGCTGGATATGTCGGTGCAGGCCGAAATCCTCAACCTGCTGAACAAGCTGAAGCAGCAGGATAACCTGACGATGGTGCTGGTCAGCCACGATCCGGACGTGATCGACCATATGTGCGACCGCGCGGTGAGAATGGAGCGCGGCTACATTAAATAACGGGCGATGGCTGAACGCGGTGTTCAGCCATAAGCGCTTGATCTGGCTAATCTCTTAAACTGCTAACCCTTGCCGGAATTCGCATTTCCCCGCCGCTTTTTTCCTCCTATAGTCCTGATATCTCTCTCTTCAGGATATGCCGATGCGCAAGATTGCCTCCGTTCTTTTTGCCAGCCTGTTCGCCGCGCAGGCTTACGCCGCTACGCCCGCCGACACGTTAATCGTAGCCATTCCGCTGGACGGCATTATCAGCTTCGATCCGGCGGAAAGCTTTGAAACCGTCAGCAGCAGCAGCTTGATCAACCTTTATCAGAAGCTGGTCGATGCCGATCGCAACGATCCCACTAAACTGGCGCCGCAGCTGGCGACATCCTGGCAGCCGGGCGGCAGCGAACACAGCCTGATCTTTACCCTGAAGCCGGGCGCGACCTTCGCCAGCGGCAATCCGGTCACCGCCGACGATGTTATCTGGTCGCTGAGCCGCGTGGTCAAGCTGAATAAGACGCCTTCGTTTATCCTGGCCGAGTTCGGCTGGACGCCGGAAAATATAGACCAGCAGCTGATCCGCCGCAGTGACAATCAGGTGGAAATCCGCTGGCCTGCCGCTATCGGCCGCGATCTGGCGCTGCGTCTGCTGACCGCGCCTGTGGCTTCCATCGTTGACCGCAGGCTGGCTATACAGCACGCCAGCGGCAACGATTACGGCAACGGCTGGCTGCGTACCCACTCCGCCGGCAGCGGCGCCTACGGCATTCGCAACTTCGTGCCGCAGCAGGCGCTGGTGCTGGAGGAGAACACGCACGCTGTCCCGGCGCCGAAGCTGAAAAGAGTGATCCTGAAGGGCGTGGCCGATGCCGGCTCGCGTCGTCTGCTGCTGCAACAGGGCGATGCCGATGTCGCCTATGATTTAGGGGCCGATCAGTTTGCGGCGCTGAAAAATCAGCCGGGCGTCACCGTTGCCAGCTTCCCTTCCAGCCTTGTCTACTATCTGGGTTTCAATACCCAGGATAAGCAGCAGCCCGCCCTGGGCAATCCGGCGCTGTGGCAGGCAGCGCGCTGGCTGGTGGATTATCAGGCTATTTCGCAGCAGCTGCTGAAAGGGCAATATCAGGTGCATCAGAGCTTTCTGCCGCAGGGTTTCGACGGCGCGCTGGAAAACCAGCCCTTTCATTACGATCTGGCGAAGGCTAAAGCAATTTTATCTCAGGGCGGCATCAAGCCCGGTACCCGCTTTTCATTGACCATCGTTAACCAGCCGCCTTACACCGACGTGGCGCAGGCGCTACAGGCCAGCTTTGCCAAAGCGGATATTGAGCTGGCCATTCAGCCGGTGGCGGAAGCCGAGCTGTGGGGGAAAATGCGCGGGCGGGATTTTCAGTCGATCTTTATTTACTGGGGCGCGGACTATATCGATCCCAACACCAACGCCAGCGCCTTTGCCTATAACGTGCCGGGCGGGCCGAAAACCCTGGCATGGCGACTGGGCTGGGCCATTCCGCAGCTGAGCCAGGAGACGCGGGCCGCAGCGGCCGAGAGCGACGCCCGGAAGCGCAGCGCGCTTTATCAGCAGCTGCAAACGCAGATCCAGCAGGATTCGCCTTACGTAGTGACGCTGCAGGGGCAGAAGCTGGTTGGCTTACGCAGCAACGTACAGGGGGCTCGCCAGAGCATTGGCGTGAGTATGCTGTACTACGACGCGGTAAGTAAGATTTAGGCGCGAAGCGGGCGGTTTACCGCCCGCCGGGATATCAGGAGATAGCGGAGTCGGCAGAGTGCTTGTGCTTGTCGGACTCAAAATGCGTTTTGAACTGCTCGTAAATAGAGATCATGTTCGACGCATCGCCCTGTAACGGGCTGAGTTTACCGGCGCGAACCAGTTCAATAACCAGCTGGAGCGCGGCCTGTTTAGGGCTGCTTGAAGGATGAGCAATTTCTGATGACATAGCGGCTTCCATGAAAAAAGAGTAAAGAGTAATTTTAACAACTTTCGCCCTTTTCGGCAGAATATTTTCTCTGTTTCCAGTGCCGTATCGGCTTTCGGCTGTTGCTACTTGTCACGCGTTGCCGCCAGCTTTCGATCCCGATCGATCGCGATCCTGTCTCGCACGATCCCTCAGATAGCACGTTTATTGCCACTGCATAACTATGCATTAACGAAAAGTTGTACAGGATTAAATAAAACTTGTACAAGGCGTTAAAAAAGTCTACATTCCCGTGCGTAACGTATTATGCATTTGCATAGCCTCAGGAAGTGCAGTAGGGTTTCCCACTTCCCGAGGCAATTTTTTCCCTCTAAGCCAAATTTCCTCTCTTCTAATCCTTTTTCATATTACGCTGGCCCTGAAAAGAAAATAATTTGCTTTCCTGCTTATCAAAACCTGTTGATATTTAATGAACTTCCCTTGCAAAACCGGCAAAAGTTTTGATTCCAGCTATATTAAGAGTTTTCCAGCTGATTTGACCAGGCTTCGTCCGATATTATGCGTGAAAGCTTGCAGGTCGCCGTGTCGGGACGCTACCGTCATAGCTTATCACTGGCAGTGCCTCGCAAAAGCAGAGCCGGGCCTCTTCTCTTAACTTCTGGCTGTTTATGATGAATGGATCGAACACTTTTCTTACTCTGGCCGTGCCAGCGCTTTTTACCGTGCTGCTGCCGCTGAACGCGCCGGCGCAGCAGGTCACGCTGACGCTCTCTCAGGAGCAGGATGGCGGATCCGCAGGACGTGCCTGCATGTATATCCACCAGGGCCAGGCCGAATATCGCCTCGTCAAGCCTGACCAGCTTTGCCCCGGCACGCTGACTATTGAGGCGGCGACGCACCACATCTGAGCGGCTTTGCCCTGGTACGCTAACGGCAAGGCGGCCAGGCACTACGCCCGATCGGCTTCGCGCTGATACGCTAACGGCGAGGCGGTCACGCACTTCGCCCTATCGGCTTCGTCCTGGTACGCTAACGGCGAGGCGGCCAGGCGCCAGACCTGAACGCTTTTTTCCTGTCCGGAGATACGTCTGTACGACGGAGTATGTTACCTTTAGCCGAATGGCTATAATCTGACTGCTCGCGTCTGATTACGCTTCCTGACAAGGAGTTAAGTGTTGAAAAAAATGAATATTAAGCTGCTGACGCTGGTGGCCACCTATCTGGTTGTTCTGCTACATACGGCGGCCGTTCCTTTCAGCTATTTCCATCTGGCCTGGTCAGTGTCCGTGATGTATGAAGCGCTCGGGCGCATCGCTTTTCCCCTCTTCTTACTGATTGCCGGCTACGTTTCTCTTAATAAAAATGAGTCGCTGCTCAGTACGTTAAAAACGCGCGTGCTGGATCTGGTAATCCCGCTGGTTGTCTGGTCCGTTATTTATATTATTTATAATAAACAAGTTAACGCGGATACTTCACCGGTCAGCCTGCTGGAGCTGCTGAGCACGCCCGCCTATCCGCATATGTGGTTTATCTATACGATGATCCTGCTTTATCTGGTGACGCCGTTGCTGAATACATTTATTCAAAATGGTAGCCAGCAGCGCGTTAATTACACCGTTACTGTCTGGTTTGTGCTGGCTTCGGTTTATATGCTGTTTGATAACGTTAAGGCTAACCTGCTGGAAGGCCACGCCATTCCGGCGCCCAGCAATATTGATATGGTGGTGTATCTGTCCGGTTTTTATATTATCGGCGGCGTGGCGAGGCGTTTTGATATCAATCCCAAGGTCGTGATTTCAGGCATTATCTTTATTCTGTCTGCGGTGTTAACGTCGGTAATGACCTATTCGCTTTCAATCAGCACTTTTGCGCCTAACGCCATTTTTCTGTTTTACTCCGCGCCGACGCTGGTGGTGGTTTCACTGGCCTGCTTCTTTATGCTGCTGAATGCGCCCTTCCACTATAGCAAGCGCGCCATACGGCTTATCCACGGGCTATCGCGGCTGAGCCTGGGGATCTTCTTTGTGCACCTGATGGTGCTGGAGTCGCTGCTGCATCTGTTGCATATCGAATTTGAAGGCTATTCATCCGCGCTGACCATTCCGGCCGTCGCGCTGGCCTGCTTCGCTATTTCCGCCGCTATTACCTGGCTGCTACGGCAGATCCCCTGGGTACGTCGTATTACCTGATGTTCCGACGGCTCCCTCGCGTACGTCGCACTGGCTGATGATGCGATACATCCCCTGGATACGTTGCCTTACCTGATTAGCTGAAGCAGTAAGAACGGTCGCCTCGGAAAGCGGCCGTTCTTCCGGCAAACTACCGGTGCGCCACGTACCGTCAGTAACTGGCTGCGGCAAATCTGTGTGGCTGATTGATTGCTCTACGCGCAATCCAGTAGAGTAAAATTCGCTCTTCATCGCTGTCCTGATCCGCCATCGCCAACAGCTTAAGTGCCAGCGTGGCCTTATTAACAGGCTGACCTGTTATGCTCAGGTCAACCACAGCTTTACCAATAATGGTGCACACTTCTTCATCGCTTGAAGCCAGTAGATCGTGATCTGTACTCATCGTCTCCTCCTGTTGCCGGTAAATTTTAAGTCTGGCAGAAGCTGGGGAGATTGCCATCTCTCAGTCTTTTAAACTGGTTATCGCTCTGCCGCCGCTATTTTTCTCTTTTTCCAATGAAATCAGCCACTGGGAGCCTCTTCGTCATCTTTTAGTCATACTTACTAACGAGAAATAATATCGGCACACAACTTTTCGGGCCGAAATTTACCTTAAGTCGTAACAGCGATTAACTACGAAGATATTATGCCGCCGTTTATTCTTAAATTTGCGCCAAAACCCTGGTATTAAGCGGATCTTATTTATGACCAAATCCGATCGTTTTCTCGCCGCCCGGTGCATTAAGATTATTCTGTATTTTTACCTTTTCGCCCCTCTCTGCCTGCTGCCTGCCGGATTTAGCGCTTTCTGCGCCAGCCTTTTTTACTTTCCATACTCTGTTAATGACTGGATCTGTTTACGCCATTCTTAAACAGAAAATAAGCAAAAAGGCTGTTTTGCGGCTATTTGCAACGCAAAGGATTAAAACTAAGCTTTCCGCCAACAACACCTGTATAACGCCTGAGGATAAAAATAATGAAAAAAATCACCGCGCTGGCTTTGTTCCTGATGATGACGGGCAGCCATGCCGCTTTTGCCGCACCAGCACCAGCCGCCGCGGGCGTCGCCGCCGGCAGTGAAGCGACCACGCTTTCTGACGGTAACTCCAACGCCGTTGGCGTCGGCGCGGTCGGCGCGCTGCTCGGCATCGCTCTGGCGACCATGGGCGGCGGCGGCGACGGTTCGAACACGGGAACCACCACAACGACCACCTCCACCACGGCTCATTAGTCCGCAGCCGGCCTTTTAGTCATAAAGGGCCGGCTTTTAGTTAACGTCCGCCTCGCTTTTCAACCCCATGGCTGTACCGCATCGCCAGCTGACATTCGTCGGCCGCCTCGCTTTTCGCCTATACTTTGGGACTGATGTGGTTTTATTACGGAGGGAACAATGTTAATCGGCTTCGTTTTACTGGTTAGCGCCTGCGGCCACGACGCCTGTGACGCTTTACCGGTGTCCGAACATATTTTCCCGACGCGCGCATCCTGTGAGCGCATGGCAGAGCGTATTCATGAACGCCGCCCTTCCGCCGTATTACTGTGCGGCGAGGTCTATCGCAACCATGACAGCGAAACGACGGATATAAATCCGTAAGACAATCTTTTTTGGACGTTTAGTGGCAAAGGTGAGGATAGCTCTTCAAAAGCCATGAATGTTAACGCAGAAGGCAGGTATTGGTTGAGCTTGCATGCGGCGCCCGTCAGACGACTCAGAACAGCCCAGAAGCAGACGGCCTGAGCCAGGCTGCCCGCTTCTGGTTTGCCTCGGCGCTAGAGCCCCAGCTCGCTCAGGCCGGGATGGTCATCCGGGCGACGGCCCAGCGGCCAGTGAAATTTACGCTCGCTTTCCTGTATGGGCAGGTCATTAAGACAGGCATAGCGCGTGGTCATCAGGCCATTGTCATCGAACGCCCAGTTTTCATTGCCGTAAGAGCGGAACCAGTTGCCGGAATCGTCATGCCACTCGTAGGCATAGCGCACCGCAATGCGGTTGTCCGTGAAAGCCCACAGCTCTTTAATCAGGCGATACTCCAGCTCGCGCGCCCATTTACGGCTCAGAAAAGCCTCCGCTTCCTGACGGCCATGAATAAACTCCGCCCGATTACGCCATTGCGTATCCAGGGTATAGGCCAGCGCCACTTTCTGCGGATTGCGACTGTTCCAGCCGTCTTCCGCCAGGCGTACCTTCTCTGCTGCCGTTTCACGCGTAAAGGGCGGAAGCGGCAAACGACGTTCCTGTTCAGCCATCACTTTTCCTCGCGGAGAGGCTATTGCGCCTCGGCTTTTTCATCGACGTAGCGCGTCACCGCCAGCAGTCGATTAATATGGGTCAACAACAGATCGATATCCGACTGCAAAAAGCTTTCACCGGATGTCGTGGCCGCCACGATGGCGTTCTGAATGTTGTCTGAAATCGTCGATGCGCCGTCGCCTTTTCCCGCCGTCAGCAGCAGCGCCGCCACCAGCAGCGACTGCGCTTCTACCTGCGCCGTCAGCTCTTTTGCATCAACTTCAATTTTAGCCATCTTCATTAAGATATCGATAACCAGCTGCTTCATCATTACTCCCCGCAATAAATTATCCCAGAAATTACCATTACGTTCAGAAACGAGCAAACTGAAACGCCGCTGGCTGCACCTTCTGTTGCATTCTGATCCACTTTCTTCCTTTTTAGCGCATTTTATAAGCAAGATGGCCATTTTCCCTGGGCAAAAGCAATTATATTTCCCGTTTCGCCTGGCTAAATGCCCGGCGTGGAGTAGATTTAATCTTGTGATGCTTATCACATCATTATCACAATAATAACGTTGGCAAGGGAGTAACTTGTGAATCAGACATCAAACGGCGGGACAGCCGGCACTCAAACGAGTACCCCGACCGAACCCCTGGTAAAAGTGATCGCGTTTATCGCGACGCTTGGCGGTTTACTGTTCGGCTATGATACCGGGGTGATTGCGGGCGCCTTGCTTTTTATGAAGCACGACCTGCATTTAACGTCATTGACCACCGGGATGGTCACCAGCTTCTTAATTCTGGGTTCCGCCATCGGCGCCATCTTCGCCGGGCGCGTGGCAGACCGCTTTGGTCGTAAAAAAGTCATTCTGGTGATGGCGGTGATCTTTATGGCCGGTTCGCTGGGCTGCGCCACCGCGCCAAACGTGGAGATGATGATCACCTTCCGCTTTATCCTCGGCCTGGCCGTAGGCGGCGCGGCGGCTATCGTTCCCGTGTATATTGCGGAAATCGTGCCGGCCAATCGCCGCTGGCAGTTCGTGACGCTTCAGGAGCTGATGATCGTTTCTGGCCAGCTGATCGCCTATACCAGCAACGCCGCGATTAACGAAGTCTGGGGCGGCGAAACCACCTGGCGCTGGATGCTGGGCGTAGCCTGCGTTCCGGCAGTTGTGCTGTGGGTCGGGATGCTGTTCCTGCCGGATACGCCTCGCTGGTATGCAATGCACGGCCGCTACCGTGAGGCGCGCGACGTGCTGGAGCGCACCCGCCATTCGCGCGTGGTAGAGAAAGAAATGGGCGAGATCCGTAAATCGATGTCCTCGAAAAGCGAGAAAAACGCCCGTCGTAAAAAGACGATTTCGACCTGGATGAAGCGCCTGGTTGCGCTGGGTATCGGCGTGGCGATGCTGCAACAGCTTTCCGGCGTAAATACTATTATGTTCTATGCGCCGACCATGCTGCAGGCGACCGGCCTGGGCACTAACGCCTCGCTGCTGGCGACCATCGCTAACGGCGTCATTTCCGTGATTATGACCTTTGTGGGAATTATGCTGCTGAGCCGCTTTGGCCGTCGTCCGCTGCTGCTGACCGGCCAGATTGGCTGTACCTGCACGCTGCTGGCGATTGGGTTGCTGACCTGGCTGATGCCGGAAACGGTTGATGGTCATCCGGACGTGCTGCGCAGCTACCTGGTGCTGGCTGGCATGCTGATTTTCCTCTGCTTCCAGCAGGGCGCGCTGTCGCCGGTCACCTGGCTGCTGCTGTCGGAAATGTTCCCGATGCGTATCCGTGGGATGGCTAACGGCATCTCCGTTTTCGCCATGCAGATGACGAACTTTTCCATCGCGTTTCTTTTCCCGACGCTGCTGGAAAAATTCGGCCTGACCAACACCTTCTTTGCCTTTGCCGCTATAGGTATCGCCGGCGGCATCTTTGCGGTGCTGTTCGCGCCGGAAACGCAGGGAAAAACGCTGGAACAGATCGAGAAGCACTTTAAAAAGCATCTCCAGGACGATCCTGCGCCGCAAACGGACAACTAATCGAGGCGCCAGGGACGGCGCACAACTTTCTGACAAAGGAAACTTTCTGAGCCTGCACGGCAGGTAAACAAATAAAGAGGCCTGAAATGGGAACGGCGATATTTATGGTTTTGATGGTTTGCGGCTACTGGTACACCAGTCGCGACCTTTCCACCCGCTTTAAAATCAAGCGTTCTTTTGGCTGGGACGTCTACTTTCTGGTCGCCCTTTACGGCTGTATTTTTGTCTTGCAGGGCGTGATCGCCACCGGGCTAATCTGGCTCTTTCTGCTCGCCTGCTCCAGCCTGCTGAACATCATGCCTGAGCTTACGGGCGGTCATCACCACAACTGGCAAATGGAATTTATGAACTGGAGCTTTCTCGGTATCCAGGCGCCAGTTGTGGTGATGCTCTCTTTTGCCGTCGCCTTTTGTCTTTACCGTTCTAACTGGTCCGGCAGCGCCAGGCTGAACAGCAAGGGCCGCAAAAAGCTTTATAAAGAACTTTCGCGCTCTAACGGCGTTGAAGGCATTCTGTTTCAGTGCATGGAAGAAGGGGAGCTGGCCTGGGTAACGCTGAAATCGCGCCGCATCTATATCGGTATGATCCATACGGCTTCCTATGAGATCGAGAATACCGCTAATATTGTGCTGATCCCGATGCTGAGCGGCTATCGTGACGGCAAGACGCTGAATCTATGCGTAGAACACAACTACAGCAAGTGGTATGCGGAGCATAATATTACGCTGGATTCGGAACCGAAATCCGCGATGGCGTTCCGTAAAGTTATTCTGCTCAGTCAGATTGAGAGCCTGTCGCTGTTTGATGCCGCCAGCGCCAGCGCGTTAGCTTTCGATAGCGATGAGGATGAGGAACAGCCGCCGCAGTAATACGGTTTTCGGGCTGGTGCGCCCTATCAGCTCATCAGCCCATCACTAAAGTGATAAGCCAGAAGCCGGCGAACGTCATCAGCAGCGAACCAACCACGTGCGTTAATACGGAAACCATCGCCCACAGATAGTTTCCCGCCTGCATCAGCGTAACAATTTCCAGCGAAAAGGTGGAAAACGTGGTCATGCCGCCGCACAGGCCGGTGGTGATCAGCAGCTTCCAGGCAGGATCAAGCTGCGGATTACGTAAAAACCACGCCATCGCCGCGCCGATAATAAATCCGCCCAGCAGATTCACCAGCAGCGTACCCGGCGGCAGATTTGGAAACAACGAGTTAAGACGGACGGCCAGCAGCCAGCGAATAACGCAACCGGCCGAACCGCCGATAATCACAGCGAGCAGAGGTTTAAACATCATCTTCCTCAATAGAGTGACGAGGATTGCGTAAGAAGCCCGACGCGCACTCCTCCTGGTTAAAAGAGAGCGTTGTCAGGCGTCATCAGCCCCTTATGAGCGGGGCGGTTGGGAAAGGCGGCACGCCATCGCCTCAGGCCGTTGAGCGTACTCAGTCGCGTGAACTTTTGCAAGCCTGCGGCCCGGCATCAGCGACGGCATCAGAAGCATTGCCATGAATTTACTGGAATTTATAGCAGATTAGCCGTGCTGCGCTATGCTTGCTTTCGTTATTAGCTACAAGGAGATTTGGCTACCGCATGCGTTTAATTCCCCTGCCGCGACATGATTTACTGCTGGGCCTCTGCTGCCTGCCCGCGCTGCTCGTTATCTATCTGACCGGCTTTACCTTCGGACAGGTGCAGGCCGCAGGCCTGGTTGCCAGCGGCGCGCTGACGCTGGCGTTCGGTGCGAATAAAACCTGGGGCGGATCTTCTTTTTCGCTGCTGTTTACCACCACGCTGGGGGTGGCGCTCTCTTCAGCGCTGGGCTGCCTGGCGGGCAACATTACGCCGCTCTATATTGCCGGCGCCATGCTTTATGCGGCCGTTTACGTGACGATGGCGAACGTGGATGACAGCGCATGGTGGATGCTGTTGCAATGGTCGATCGCCTGGCTGGTCTCCGGTTATTTTGCCGGTTCGCCGGAGCACGCCGCCGATCGGGCTATGCTGGTTGGCGCTGGCGGTCTGATCCAGATGTTTTTCCTCTATCTGGTGTTCCGCCGCTACCCTTTTTATCTGAAAGACGTTTATCCGCGCGCCTGGCTGCGTTTTTTACGCGTCACAACAGGCAAATATAAACACAAAATCCATCTGCAATGGTCGGTTTTCTTTGCGCTAATGGCGATGGGGCTGGCGCTCTCCGGCGTGGAATTTTTCCATCTGAAAAACGGCTATTGGGCGGGCATGACGCTGTTAATCTGTCTGCGTAACAACTATCGGGACTCGCTGTCGCGGGTGCGCGCGCGCGTATCAGGCACGCTGATGGGCAGTATTGCGGCGGCGGCGCTTATCGATCTGTGTGACGCTCCGCTTTACCTGATAGGCGGATTTATGCTGTTTGGTTACGCCGCCTTTACCTGGTCCTATTCGCTGATCGCTAAATCCTATTTCGTCTTTGCCTTTATCGTCACCATGATGGTGGTGTTTATGATCGCCAGCCTGGGAACGTCGCAAATTGTTGTTGCCACCCATCGTCTGGAAACCACCGCTATAGGCGGCCTGTTCGCGCTGTTTGCCCTGGTGATGACCCGCCTCTTTACCCGCAAACAGATCCTGCTGCGGCGGCGTAAATCGGCCTGAACACCGCGCCCTTTCCGGCTGAAGCTCACCGCTTTGCTGCAGGACGTTTTTCAGCCATGTTCAGGGTGGGTTCCTCTGCGGCCGGTTTTGGTTTTTCCTCTTCCTCAGGAAAGAAAGACTCCAGAAAACGTCGCTGTTGCTGATTCATTTTCCAGCCCTTCAGGCATGATTTTTCAGGAAGCGTAGCCATTAAGCTATCCCCCACAGCAGCAACAGTATCCAGAATATCAGACAGCCCAGCACAATCTTCAGCCAGACTTTTCCGCGAAATGATAAATATTTTCCCATTGACGCTCCTTATCTCTGTCAGAAACAGAGCCACTATAAAATATAGCGACCAAATTAACTATCCATTTATTATTTTCGCAATATGGGATCTACCACACTAAATTTATAAACAATAAAATAGCGCTTTATATTTCAATAACCAACTTTCAAAATGCTATTTGAATTACAAAAAACGCTTAACAACAAGCCTCAAAAAATTAACGCCTGGTAATATTTTTTATTAGTGCTATATCAGGAAAGATAAACATTTTTACATTCCAGAATTAACGCATTTTATTAACTTAAAAATTCCATATAAATAAAATTAATTCCAATAAGGCGATGCCGGGGCACCGCCGGTGGATTAGCGCTTTTAAGAAGTCGCTTCGGCCTGATCTTCTTCGCTGTTAACCATTGCCGCCTGAATTTCCTCTTCATCCAGCGAGGGATTCAGCGCGACGGCCAGCGGTGAACTGGCCAGGCTGTCCGGTACGGCGACATGCGGCGTAGGATTTTCGGCATTTTCCTGCTGGATTTCGCTACGGTGCCAGCTCATTACCGCAATTATTACGCCACAAAGCGCGAAAAACAGATAGAGCATATGCCCGCCCAGCGGCTGCATCAGCGCGCCGGTGATCATCGGCCCGATGCAGGCACCAACGCCAAATGCCATCAGCAGGCAGGCAGTCAGCGAAACGCGCCTTTCCGGAGCCACGCTGTCGTTAGCCATCGCCACCACCAGCGGGTAAAGCGAGAACTGCATCATGCTGGTGATAAATGCCGCGCCGGTCACCCAGATGAAAGTGAAATGCAGCGGCAGCGTCAGCAACAGCGCCGTTATCGAATAAAGCAGCGCGGTGCCGCAAAGCAGACGATGGCGGTTAAAACGATCGGAGAGCCAGCTCAAAGGGAATTGCGACACCAGCCCGGCGAAAATCGTAATGGCCATAAACAAACCGGTTTGCCGCGTGGTAAACCCTAGCTGGCTGGCGTAAACGGGCGCCATGCCGTAAAACGCGCCAACGGCCATGCCGGTCGCCAGCGTAATCAGCAGGATGCGAGGGATAGCGCGAAAAAAATAGCCCAGTTCCATCGGCGCGGGCGACATTGGCTGCGCGTTGGTACGGGTGGTCAGCGCAATAGGCACCAGGCAAAGCGCGAAGCAAAGCGCCACAATCAGCAGGCTTGCGCTACCGGATGCCGCCTGGGTCATCAGGATGATCTGACCGGACGACAGTCCCAGATAGGTGGCGACCATATAGAAACCAAAAATCAGACCGCGCTGGCCCGGCTCCGCCTGATCGTTCAGCCAGCTTTCCAGCACCATATACTGGCACATCATGCACAGGCCGATAATCAGCCGCAGACCTATCCAGGCAGGCAGCCATTCCGTCAGCCCGTGTCCCAGCACGGAAGCCGTAATGATGCCAGCGCAGGAGACATAGGCGCGAATATGCCCCACCCGCGCGATGAGGTTATGCCCTACCTTGCCGCCTATCACCAGGCCGATGTAGTTGGCTGCGATAATACCGCCGATCAGGCTGCCGCTAACCTGTTCCTGCGCCAGACGCAGGGAAACATAGGTGGTCAGCAGGCCGGAACCCAACAGCATCAGCAGCGTGGTGCTGTATAAAGGTAAAAAGGTGCCGAGAACTTTCTTCATTGCGCTTCCTGTCTTTTTTATTCCACAAAAGCAAACCTGCACTGTAAAAGGTAGTCGTGCTTTTGCCGTGACAGCAAGCTTAACGGGCAGAAAAACAGACAAAAAAATTATGTGTTGATATTGACGAGGTCATTGCAATAATTAAGACAGGAGCCGAGTGACAATTATTTTCTTCAGCAGAAACATCGCATTGCACCGTTATGTGAACAAATACAAAGCAAATGGAAATATATCAAGAGCTTCCTTAACGTAATTTTTTCGGTTGATTATTTAATCAGATTAATAATACTTCGCAGCGCAATAAATAAAGTATAAACACTATTTGTCGGCCCTGAAGCTGGTCGGCTCAGGGCCAATATTTTCAACGTGGCAGCAGCATTACTGCCCCAAATCCCGCAGTTTTTTCCCCGCCATCAGATTCTTTTCAATATGTTCCAGCGTAATGTTTTTGGTTTCCGGCACCAGCAGGAAGGTAATTACAATAAATACCAGATTAAAGCCGGTATAAAGCCAGAAGGTGCCCGCCGCGCCGATGCTGCCCAGCAGGGTCAGGAAGGTCGCGCCGATAATCATGTTCGCTACCCAGTTGGTAGTGGTGGAACAGGTGATGCCAAAGTCGCGGCACTTTAACGGCTGGATTTCCGAACAGAGGATCCACACCACCGGCGCGGCGCTCATCGCGTAGCCTGCAATACAAAGCATCGTCATGCCGACCGCCACCCAGGAAAGGTTCATGGTGGCTTCGCCCTGCCCCACTTTCATCAGGCAATAGCCGAGGATCAGCGTGGCAAAAGCCATCACAGAGAAACCGATTTTCAAAATAGGTTTGCGGCCCGCCTTATCGACAGTAAAGACCGCGATAAAAGTCGCCAGCATAAAGGTGACGCCAACCACTACCGTCGCCATCATCTGCTGCTGGGTACTCTGGAATCCCGCCATTTTAAAAATCTGCGGCGCGTAATACATGATGATATTCATACCGGTAAACTGCTGCATTCCCTGTAACAGCATGCCGAGAAACACGGCGCGGCGGACGTTGCTGTTTTTGCGAAACAGCGACAGCCCACCCTGCTTCATTTTCAGGCTTTCGCGGATCTCGTTCAGCTCCTGCCTGGCCTTATCGGACGTATCGCGCAGCATCCGCAGCACCTCTTCCGCCTCCACATGCAGGCCTTTCGCCGCCAGCCAGCGCGGGCTGTTGGGCAGGAAGATCACCATCACGAACAGCAAAACGGCGGGCAGCGCCAGAATGCCCAGCATGGCGCGCCAGTTGCCGCTGTAGCTGAAGGCCGTATCCGATAAAAACGCCAGCAGAATGCCGAAGGTGATCATCAGCTGATAGGTGCTTATCATCTTGCCGCGAATATTTTCCGTCGCCATTTCAGAAAGATAAAGCGGCGCAGTATAGGAAGCGATGCCGACGGCGACGCCCAACAGCACGCGAAAAGCGAGCAGGACCTCCAGATTGACCGCCAGCGCCGATCCCAGCGAGCCGACGATAAACAGCAACGCGCCCGCCATCAGGCTATATTTCCTCCCCAGCCGGTGCGACACCCAGCCGTTGCAGATAGCGCCAATTGCCGCGCCCAGCATCATGCTGCTGACTACCCACTCCTGCTCATGGCTGTCGAGCGTAAAGTGCTGGGTAATAAACGGCAGCGCGCCCGAAATCACGCCGATATCCAGCCCGAACAGCAGCCCGGCCAGGCCTGCCGAAAACGAAATAAAGAGATTCATCCGCCGGACTTTGTTTTTCCGCGCCTGCGGCAGCACCATACTGTTATTGATTGAAGACATTTTTTTAACCCCGGTTTTATCCTGTCTGCCGGTAACATACAGACTCGCGCAGGCCGGAGGTTATGTTAAAAAGTCCACAGGCATGGATTAAATGGCTGTGGCGCACGAAGTTGTGATGACGATCGCATTCCTTTGCGCCATGCTCAGGACAACGCGGCGGTTTGCGACCAGTTATAGGTCACCAGACGCAGCTGAATGGTGCCGGTAATTTCGCCATATCGCTGATTCATACGCGCTTTAAAAAACTGCTGTAGGCGCTCGGGCAACACCGCTGCGTTATAGCGCAGCAGCGTGCTGTGCCAGAACGTCGGTGGCCGGGCGCTGCCGCTATACCTCTCTTTTAACAGGCCCGCATAGCCGGAATGCTGCAACGCCTGCCAGAAAGCTTCTCTTCTCGTGATATCTGTCGCATCCGCTATACCGGCGATAAGTAATTGATTAGGCAAAGCCACCAGCCGCAGCTCGCGGACGGTAAGCTTTTTTTCCAGGCAGTGCGCCGCGGCAATTCGCGTTAGCTCCTCAATGCCCTCAGGCTGGTGGCGTTGGTCATAACACGAAGGGGTAATGGCCAGAAAAGTCAGATGAAAATGGTCAGGCTGCATGATATCGGCAAGCGGATCGTCCAGCACCTGTTCCCGCAGCTCTGCCAGCAACGCGCTTATCGGCTGGGTCAAGGCGGGCTTAATGCCGGTGGCGATGGCTTTTAGATTTTCCGGATAGAAGCCGCTGTACGCTTTAGCCGTTGTCGGATCGCGCCAGATGCGCAGCGTTTTCTGCGAGCGCTGATGATAGATTTGCGTAAGGCTTTCTTCTTCCACCCTGTGTTCTCCCGTCCGCTGTTAAGCATGCCAGTGTAGAAGCCACGGGAGAGAAAGGGCAAACAGCGGGCTGGCAGCAGCAAGACTAAAAACAGGAAAATAGCAGGGACGGAAAGGGTTTTGCGAAGCATATCAATAGCTAAAAATTTCGCGGGCGGGTCAGAATGTTAAAGGCGCGCCAGCACAGCTCTTACATTTCCCCGACGCCAGTCGCGCTATTGTCAAAGCTTGTTTGCTGTATTCGGGAACGGTCAGGAACGCTCAGTAACGGTTTCTGAAGGTCCTCAAAAAACCCGGTCTACCAGCCGGTTTTTTTTGTGCCTGCCTGCTGACGACCTGCATTCAAATCATAAACGTTCGCGCGTTTATGACTGGCATGTCGCTGAGCAACTGCCCGGCTAAGCAAAGCCAGCGGCTCTTAGTTTTAAAGATTGCCGGCACGCTGCTTTTAATTATGTTTCAGACCGGCTCTTTTATTGCCTTTTCTGCAAGGATCGCCTCAGCGTAAGGCACAATAAAGCGAGCCGCCTCAGTTTCCGGAGGCGGCTCACGACACGGGTTCAATCAGATATCCTCCTACCTGTCCTCGTCGTCGTCCTCTTCATCATCGGACTCAACGAGATCGTCATCCTCCAGCGGTGCATCAATTTCTTCGTCATCTTCCAGCGGATCGACGAGTTCATCGCTGCCTTCAGGGATATCTTCATGGTCATCATCGGCTGGATATTCAGCGTCATCAGGAACCGGTTCCTGGTAATCCGGACGTTCAGACATAGCCACCTCCATCACCCCATATGGGTCAGTTAACTATAGAGGCTGGCACCAAACCGATCCCGCGCTGCATCACAGATCCGATAAAACTCGCGGCGATTTATTCGGGAAGTTTGTCGCCCGATTCTGGCGCATCGTCCGGGCTGTCTTTCTGCTCTTTGGGATCTTTTTCGATCCGATTCTGCAAGCCGGTAAAGCGCGGATCGTTAGAATAAGAAATGAACATAGGTGACCTCCTGAATAGCGAATGAAACAGAAGTATAAACCCAATTTTAAGATCTGAGTCCCGAAAGGCGGAAAGGCGAGCCCGTGGCATGGTGACTTTTTAACCAGGCTGCTCTAAGGTTTTAACAGGTTATGACGCTGAATTTTTTCTGGTTAACGCTTTAAGGGGAAAATAATGGAAAAAATGACGGTTAAGTATGGCAATTTAACCTTTCCGGCCGAATACAGCGAAACGCAGACCGGCGGCGGCCTTGATAAAACGCTAATTATTGCCAAAACCGAGCAAAGCACGGCGCTGTTCAGCGGCGCATTACAGGAAACGTTTAATTTTGAATCCGAACGATTAGGTGAGGAAGATTATATTTTGAGCGATGAAGTGCCACAGCATTTTATTTTTACCCACAAATAAGAGCTGTAGCCGTACGGCTATTTTGATGTAAGCGTGTCGTAACCTTTTTGATGCATAAAAAAACCCGGCCTGAGCCGGGTTTTGTCTTGTAGCGTAAGGCTTACTGCAGCAGAGACAGAACGCCCTGTGGAACCTGGTTGGCTTTTGACAGCACGGAGGTACCAGCCTGCTGAAGGATCTGCGCCTTCGACATGTT
>NZ_JBLFFM010000003.1:0-27292 GCF_051400835.1 Erwinia artemisiae
GATTCAGCTTCCTGAACCTCCTGAGCCGCTGGCCTGTAAGCCGTTGTGCCGTCTCAGTGGTTGCGCATTATAGGGAGTTCTTGACGGCTGACAACCCCTAATTACAAAAAAACATTCGATCGACTAAAAAACGCGCTCTGACGGCTAAAAAGCACTGTTATTGGTGGCTTAATAAGCAAAAATGGGCCCGAAGGCCCATTTTTATTTGCTATGACTGTTACTGCGTAGCCACTATAGCGCCATCCTGCACGTCCATTTCTATCGTTTTCCCCGGAACCAGCTGGCCAGAAAGTATCTGTTGTGCCAGCGGGTTCTCGATCTGCTGCTGAATTGCGCGTTTTAACGGCCTTGCCCCATATACCGGGTCGTAACCGTTTTCGCCCAGCAGCTGCAGAGCGGCATCAGAAATATGTAGTTCATAGCCGCGATCGGTCAAACGATCGTACAGACGCTGCAGCTGAATTTTAGCAATAGAGGCAATGTGTTTTTCGCCCAGCGGATGGAAGACCACCAGCTCATCAATACGGTTGATAAACTCCGGACGGAAATGCTGCCCTACCACATTCATAACGACATCTTTCATTTCCGCATAGCTTAACGCGCCAAAACGTTCCTGAATCAGATCGGAACCCAGGTTCGAGGTCATAATGACCACGGTATTGCGGAAATCAACCGTTCTGCCCTGTCCATCCGTCAGGCGGCCGTCATCCAGCACCTGCAGCAGAATATTGAATACGTCCGGATGCGCTTTCTCTATCTCGTCCAGCAAAATGACGGAGTAAGGGCGACGGCGCACGGCCTCGGTCAGATAGCCGCCCTCTTCGTAGCCAACATAGCCAGGAGGTGCGCCCACCAGACGCGATACCGAATGTTTTTCCATAAACTCCGACATATCCAGCCGCACCATTGCGTCATCGCTGTCGAACATAAAGTTAGCCAGCGCTTTACACAGCTCGGTTTTACCCACGCCCGTCGGGCCAAGGAACAGGAATGAGCCAATCGGGCGATTCGGATCGGCCAGACCTGCACGACTGCGGCGGATTGCATTAGAAACCGCTTCGACAGCTTCATCCTGTCCGATGACGCGCTGATGCAGCTCCTGTTCCATACGCAGCAGCTTGTCGCGCTCGCCTTCCATCATGCGATCCACAGGGATACCGGTCCAGCGAGCCAGCACGTCCGCAATCTCGACGTCCGTCACGCGGTTACGCAGCAGCCGCATCGTTTTCCCTTCCGCCTGCGTGGCGGCAGCCAGCTGTTTTTCCAGCTCCGGGATTTTGCCGTATTGCAATTCCGACATCTGTGCCAGGTCACCAGTGCGACGCGCCTGCTCCAGCGACAGCTTCGCCTGTTCCAGATCCGCTTTAATAGTTTGCGTGCCGGACAGCGAGGCCTTCTCTGCTTTCCATTCCTCTTCCAGCTCTGAATAGTCGCGCTCTTTCTGACTCAGCTCTTCTTCAAGCATCTCCAGCCGTTTGATACTGGCATCGTCAGACTCTTTTTTCAGCGCCTGCTGTTCCAGCTTCAGCTGAATGATACGACGCTCCAGACGATCCAGCGCTTCCGGCTTGGAGTCAATCTGCATACGAATGCTGGAAGCCGCCTCGTCAATCAGGTCGATAGCCTTATCCGGCAGCTGCCTGTCGGCGATATAACGGTGCGACAGCGTAGCCGCAGCCACGATAGCCGGGTCGGTAATCTGCACATGGTGATGCAGCTCGTAGCGCTCTTTCAGCCCGCGCAGAATAGCGATGGTGTCTTCCACGCTTGGCTCCGCCACGAAGACTTTCTGGAAACGACGCTCCAGCGCCGCATCCTTCTCTATATACTGGCGATACTCATCCAGCGTGGTGGCGCCGACGCAGTGCAGCTCACCGCGAGCCAGCGCCGGTTTCAGCATGTTGCCGGCATCCATCGCGCCGTCCGCTTTTCCCGCGCCAACCATGGTGTGCAGCTCGTCAATAAACAGGATGACGTTGCCTTCCTGTTTGGACAGGTCATTGAGCACGCCTTTCAGGCGCTCTTCAAATTCGCCGCGATACTTAGCGCCCGCCACCAGCGCGCCCATATCCAGCGCCAGCACCCGGCGACCTTTCAGCCCTTCCGGCACTTCGCCATTGATAATGCGCTGCGCCAGCCCTTCCACAATTGCGGTTTTACCGACGCCAGGCTCGCCAATCAGCACCGGGTTGTTTTTGGTACGGCGTTGCAGAACCTGGATGGTGCGACGGATTTCCTCATCACGGCCGATAACCGGATCCAGTTTTCCTTTCTCCGCTCGCTCGGTCAGGTCGATAGTGTATTTATTAAGGGCCTGGCGCTGATCTTCAGCTCCCTGATCGTTCACGGTTTCGCCTCCACGCAGCTGGTCAATGGCGCGCTGGAGTTTTTCGCTGGTCGCCCCGGCAGATTTCAACAAATCAGCCAGCGAGCCTCGCGAGTCGAGCGCGGCCAGAACAAAAAGTTCCGATGAGATAAAGTTGTCGGCGCGCTTTTGCGCCAGTTTGTCGCACAGATTCAGCACGCGCACCAGGTCGGCGGAAGGCTGTACGTCGCCATCCGCGCCTTCAACCTGAGGCAAGCGGCTGATAGCCTGCTCAACGCCGTTGCGCAGTGCGGCAACATCCACGCCGGCTGAAGTCAGTAAAGGAGAGACAGAGCCGCCTTCCTGTTTGAGCAGAGCGCTCATCAGATGCAGCGGTTCAATAAATTGGTTGTCGCGCCCAAGCGCTAAAGACTGGGCATCGGCGAGAGCAAGCTGGAATTTATTAGTAAGACGATCCAGACGCATAATTCCCCCATTCAGGTCAAATTGCTACTGGAGATTAAATGAGGTCTTCCCTCAAATTTTCAAGTTAAATGACCGGAATATTTTGGTGAAAAAAAGCACAACCCGGACCGTCTTATGCGGACAGGTTAACTCAGCCAGACCAAACTTGCCATTCGACCTGTTACGCCATCGCGTCTGTAGGAAAAAAATTGGTCAGGCTGCGAGAAAGTGCACAGCCCGCCACCAGTGAAGTGGCGCACGCCTTTGCGCTGTAGCCGCAGACGCGCAAGCTGCCAGATATCGGCGTAATATTTATCGCCCGAGGGCGTAAAAGCAGCGGCATCTTCCGCATCCTGCGCTATAAATGCCTGCCGCACTTCCGCGCCGACCTCAAAAGCCTGCGGGCCAATTGCCGGCCCGAACCAGACCATGATCTCTTCCGACGGGGCCGTAAAGGCCGCCAGCGTCGCCTCCAGCACGCCTGCGCACAATCCCCGCCAGCCGGCATGAGCCGCAGCAACCTCTTTCCCATCCTGCGAGCAGAACAAAACCGGCAGGCAATCCGCCGTCATTACCGCGCAAACCACGCCGGGCTGACGGGTATAAACGGCATCAGCCTGTAGGGAAGCGGGTGCTTCACCGGT
Source organism: Erwinia artemisiae (assembly GCF_051400835.1). Classification (NCBI taxonomy): domain Bacteria; kingdom Pseudomonadati; phylum Pseudomonadota; class Gammaproteobacteria; order Enterobacterales; family Erwiniaceae; genus Erwinia; species Erwinia artemisiae. The sequence goes on from NZ_JBLFFM010000003.1 coordinate 3,415, forward strand.
AAGCGCAAGGACATTGACGCCGTGAACCTGCTCCAGCCAGACTGGCATAGCGGGCATTGACGCCAGCGTAACCAGACGCTCGCGATTGTGCTGCACCGCTGCGGCCCGATCGCCGACATGCGTCCCGAGGTTCAGCGAATCCCAGGGAGCATGGCTGACGCCATCACGGCGCGTGGTGCTACAGGCCCGCACGTTGGCGGGCGCATTCCATTCAGGCGTAAGCAGGCTCATTACCAGTCCAGCTGATCTTTAAATTCTTCGGTATCCGCTTTTAACGCCTCAATCAATTCGACCATGTCCTGCGGCAGCGGCGCATGCCATTCCATCTCAATACCGGTGACGGGATGATAAAGACGTAGCATGGTGGCGTGCAGCGCCTGACGATCGAATTTACGCAGCGTACCGATAAAATTCTCCGAGGCACCTTTTGGCGGACGCGGACGACCGCCATACAGCGGATCGCCCACCAGCGGATGGCTGATATGAGACATATGCACGCGGATCTGGTGAGTACGGCCCGTTTCGAGACGCAGACGCAGGCGCGTATGGGCACGGAAATGCTCCATAATGCGATAGTGCGTGGTAGCCGGTTTGCCCATTGGATGAACCGCCATATGCGTCCGCTTGGTCGAGTGACGGCTAATCGGCTCATTAACCGTGCCGCCCGCCGTCATCCTGCCAATTGCCACCGCTTCATACTCACGGGTGAATTCACGCAGCTGTAAAGATTCTACCAGGTGCGTCTGCGCAGGTACCGTTTTAGCCACCACCATCAGGCCAGTGGTATCTTTGTCCAGACGGTGCACAATGCCCGCACGCGGCACATCTGCAATAGCCGGATAATGATAAAGCAGCGCGTTCAGCACCGTACCGTCGGGATTACCGGCGCCCGGATGCACCACCAGATCGCGTGGTTTGTTGATAACCAGAATATCGTCATCTTCATAAACGATGTTCAGCGGGATGTTTTGCGCTTCCCAGCGCGCTTCTTCTTCTATCTCCGCTTCGATAGCGATTTGTTCGCCACCGAGCAGTTTTTCTCTCGGTTTGTCGATGATTACGCCGTTGACGCTGATGCGTCGGTCGAGAATCCACTCTTTTATACGAGATCTTGAATAATCAGGGAACAATTCGGCCAAAGCCTGATCTAAGCGTTGTCCGAGTTGCGATTCGGAGACCGTTGCGTTGAGTTTTACTTGTTGTGCCATAAACAGCTTCTTCGTTAACGTTGGGTTTTCACGGCGATGCCGTTTAATATAATGTGCTATTGTACCTGGTCACTATCGGGAGCTACATGGACAGCTTCCTGAATAACACTCTGAGGATAATCAAATCGTCATGACGCGTATGAAATATCTGGTGGCTGCAGCCACGTTGAGCCTGGCATTAGCGGGTTGTTCCGGCTCGAAGGATACGGTGCCCGATAGCCCGCCTTCCGAGATCTATGCCACAGCCCAGCAAAAACTGCAGGACGGTAACTTTAAAGGAGCAATAACGCAACTGGAAGCGCTTGATAACCGCTATCCGTTCGGGCCTTACTCCCAGCAAGTTCAGCTGGACCTGATCTACGCTTACTATAAAAATGCCGATTTACCGCTGGCGCAGGCCGCGATCGACCGCTTTATGCGTCTGAATCCAACCCACCCGAATATCGATTACGTGATTTATATGCGTGGTCTGACGGATATGGCGCTTGATGACAGCGCGCTGCAGGGCTTTTTCGGTATCGATCGTTCCGATCGCGATCCTTCTCACGCGCGTGATGCCTTCCACGACTTCTCTCAGCTGCTGCGCGGTTACCCGAACAGTCAGTACGCGACGGACGCAAGAAAGCGCCTTATCTATCTGAAAGATCGTCTGGCGAAGTATGAGCTTTCCGTGGCGCAATTCTACACCAAGCGTGAAGCTTATGTCGCTGTTGTTAATCGCGTTGAGCAAATGATGAAAGATTATCCGGATACGCAGGCGACGCGCCAGGCGCTGCCGCTGATGGAAAATGCTTATCGTAAGATGCAGCTGACCGCAGAAGCGGACAAAGTAGCGAAACTTATCGCGGCCAATCAGGCTTAACATAAAAATGGCAGCGTTCGCGCTGCCCTTTTTTTCACCGGCGTCTGGCATATTACGCTGTTCCACCGGTAAGTTAACTTACCTATCATGCCTGTGAAAAAACCTCCCTACAAGCGCCTTCGCTACGATTACCAGCCTGCCTCACAAAATCTTCACTTTTGACAAAAAGTGACAAAATAAAGTGATACAAATCACGCATTACGCCCTTTTCCAGGATATGCTTACTCTACATTCGACGGAAATGATTAGAGGTAAGCACTATGGTTCTGAACATTACCAGCAAGCAAATGGACATCACCCCGGCTATCCGCCAACATGTCGAAGAGCGTCTCGCCAAACTGGAAAAATGGCAAACCCATCTGATTAATCCGCATATCGTGCTTTCCAAAGAGCCGAAAGAATACGTTGCCGATGCCACTATCAACACGCCGAACGGCCCGCTGATTGCCAGCGCCAAACATGATGATATGTATGCGGCCATCAACGAACTGATCAATAAGCTGGAGCGTCAGCTGAACAAGGTTCAGCACAAGGGCGAAGCGAAGCGCGCCCAGGCCAGCGTTAAAGATATAAGCGTTATCGATCAGGAACTGGATTAAAGTTAATAACGCGCCTGCGGGCGCGTTTTTTATTGTTCTAATAAAATGAAATAAAAGGATTTATTTTAATAGATGTCCACATATCGACCACATCGACCAAACCAGCCCCTTTTGACGGGGCTTTTTTTGATCTACACAGGTCTCCGGGTGGAATAATATTAATTTTTATACAGCCGGGATGGATACCAAATCCTTCCGTTTCAGTATGGGTTTTATGATAAATTGGCCATGTAGCCGATCGTATTTATCATAAGAAAAGGAGATTCAGGATGAGTCAAAGGTCAGAAATAATTGATGGCAAAAAAGCTGCCGTTTTCAATAGAGGCCTGGTTTATACGGAAGTGCTGGGCTGGGTAGATCTTGGACATGCTCAGGGTACAGATATAATTGAATTGCTAAGGAAAATACGACAGGGGGAAGCTTCCGGAAAAGAATTTTATGATGTGACTTATTCTCAGGGTATGACGTCTTCATATGGACTGGCTCGATCAGGAAAAGTAATGACGTGGCGCTTAAGACATGGTCGCCCTTACTCTGAACAAAAAAGTATCGCGCTGGCGATGATGATGGCTATAGCGAGACAGTTCGAAATATTTCAGAGTTCATTCCCTAATAACCTGGTCACTGATAGCGGATTTAGCGGTGAAGATCTGGTGTCCGATCTGCTGGGATTTTACCGCGTCGTATCCGATCAAAACATCTTCCCCATATTACGGCCGGTCAGTAAAGCAGAAGCTCTTAAGCGCTGGGATTATTATGGTAAAATCGGCAACTGGCAAAACGATACGTTCCAGCCTCTGCTGTTCCCCGACCCGGAAAAATTCCCTCATGCAAGGCCGCGCATGGGAGTACTGCCAAAGTTTATGCAAAACGTTACCCCATATAGCAACTTCTCATCAGGAAATGTGATCCGTTCCCGTAATGATAAAACATTTGTTGTTCTGGGAGCAGAGAATGGCAGGATGGGATTGTGAAGAAATTTATAGCGGTACTTGCTGTTGTGCTACTACTCTGCGGAATAGCGTTCGTTTTTATCTGGCCAGTTCTGAGAATGGAATTTGCCAGTAGTGCGCATTATACCGAGCAGGATAAACGCGAATATAAGTATTACACACCTGAATTATTGAAGAAAATGCCAAGAATTTCTAAAGATTATGAATTTCACTATACAAATATCAGTGGGCCCCAGGCTTTTGTATTTGGCATACATTTTAACGGTACAACCGAGACAAGTAGGATCCGTAAATACCTTATTTCTGAAGGATATATACCGCAAAAAGAATGCCAGGTTCAAGCTGAATGCTGGCGTTCTCCACGGAACAACGATGTCGTATCGTTATATAAACTGGTGGAATTTAATGAAGCTGGAGTTGAGATCTACCGCAGGCCTAACAAAAAATAGTAAGTGTAAGTATCCAGAGAAAAGCCAGCTCGCAGACTGGTTTTCTCTTTTCCCTGGTGCTGGTCACTCATGCCTTTCCCGCACCGTTGTAATAAATTTGTAGTAGCAGTCATCACACAGCGCATCGTCATTGGCCAACAGCCGTGCAAAAAAACGCCGCCTGAGCCCACACTCCTGGCAATATTTTAAGGCGATAAATTTTCTCATAGCACCAGGTCCTTTTCAGCTGACTGTTTTGCCACCAGCCCTGCCTTCTTGTTTTCCGATTTTTCTTTCTCATAACCAGGCCTGTTAACTTCGCTTAGCAATTGGGTGACGGCAGCAGAAACAGACTTACTGGCTATATTGCTGACGTTTCCGCCTTCATGCAGCACGATATTCCTGACCCCAAGCGGATGCCAGCGTCTGTATTTTTCAGGACGATCCTCAAACAAGGCCACCAGAGGGATCTGCAATGCCGATGCAAAATGTACGGGTGCGCTGTCCGCAGAAACAACAATATCCAGCTGCGTCATGGCCGCGATCAAATCGGCGACGGTTTGCGTAGAGACCCAGCGCGCTTTTTCATCTCTCCGCCATTTGGAAATACATTTATCCTGAGGTGAATGAAAAATAATAAACTCACATTTTCCGCTAAGCGCATCGGTTAATGCCTGCCATTTTTGCTCTGGCCATCGACGTTCCGCGCTATTGTTCGAAATGAATAAACCCACTCTGGCTCTGTTTTTTTCTCCCAGCTTTTGCTGCCAGTATAAAACCCGAGCCTGGCAGGGGAAAATTTGGGGATTCATCTGGTTAATATCCGGCGTGTTGAGTTCCGGCATAAGACAGAAACCGGCAAGTGCTTCATGAATTAAAGGTCGGGCCAGCATATGCGCAGGTATACGATCGTCAAACTCCGTATCAGCGTTGTGCCAGCGGCAGTCCGCAACGTTTAGCTGTCGGGCAAAGTTTATTGCATTTTTGTTCATCCCTCCGCTGGGGATGATAAGTAAATCAAACTTTATTTTCCGAAGCGAGAAAATTAACTTAACTCTATCCTTAAGGTAATTTAAAAATCCCGGCCGCACATTTTTTTCATAGTTTTTAGAATAGACATAATGGTGCACCCTGGCTACGGCAGGGTTATTATCCAGAACGGGTGAGTTATATTTACTGGCAAGAACATGTATTTCCGCCTGCGGCCACCTTTGCTTTAACGCCCGCAAAAAAGGTGTAGTACAAACCATATCCCCCAAAAAATCGATGCGAATAACCAGGATCCGCTTTATATCATCCTTGTCCATAGACATGTCCTTACTGTAGGCACTTCTTCCATGAAAATAACATGTTAATCTTTGCTTCCCTTCATAGCAAATACCATAAGAAAGCGAGGGCATAATATCAGATACTCTTTACCATAAAAACAGGATAATAATCCAATTAACGTAGCTTCAATGTTAATATATAAAAATTCAATTAACAGAATTCATTATATTAACAGAGAATTTTCACAATAAATGATTATTATAAATGCTACTCAGATTTTATATAAAATGTATCATTACAAAATATTAACTATATTCAGTAAGGCTTCGGGTTGAGAGAGTAGAAAATGCCATGTGCTTATCTCAAACGTCAGCAGAAGGGCTGGGTGGACAGCCAACCTGCTCCCTGCCCGGCTACAGCTCATGCCTGGCGAAACGCTCTGCAATCCCCCTGAAGAGCCTTGCTCTTTCGCCCTATGCCAGCACTACCAGCCCTTTCGCCTGACGACACTTTGCCGCTCCGCCATCCGAAACGCGTTTTTTATTGACAGCATTAAATCGCTGCGGTTACTTTAACCTTCTGACAATCGTGGATACTCTGATGAAACAGCTGCCGTTCTTCTTCGCCTTCTTTTTTACCTTCCGTTGACCGGGAGGCAATTCGTCGTATAAGAAAGCATGCGAAGACGAATAACAAGGCCTCCCAACCGGGAGGCTTTTTTTTTTATGAACATCTGACAGGTAGCCTATGACCACCGAAAATCCCCTGCTGGGCCTGCGCGAAAAAATCAGCGCGCTGGATGAACAACTGCTGAGCCTGCTGGCTAACCGTCGGGCGCTGGCGATTGAGGTTGCGAAGGCGAAAATGGCCACGCACCGCCCCGTACGCGATATCGATCGCGAGCGCGACCTGCTGGAACATCTGGTCACGCTGGGTAAAGCTCATCAGCTGGATGCGCACTACATCACCCGACTTTTTCAGCTGGTTATTGAAGATTCCGTGCTGACGCAGCAGGCGCTGCTGCAAAAGCATCTGAACCAGACCAGTGCGCAGTCGGCGCGTATCGCCTTCCTTGGCCCAAAAGGCTCTTATTCGCATCTTGCCTCACGTAACTATGCCGCTCGCCACTTCGATAGGTTTATCGAGTGCGGCTGTCTGAACTTCCGCGACATCTTTAATCAGGTGGAAACAGGCCAGGCCGACTACGCGGTATTGCCGATCGAAAACACCAGTTCCGGCTCGATCAATGAGGTGTACGATTTGCTGCAGCAGACCAGCCTTTCGCTGGTTGGCGAGATGACGCTCCCAATCGATCACTGCGTGCTGGTTACCGGCAGCACGGACTTACAGCAGATAGAAACCGTTTACAGCCATCCTCAGCCTTTCCAGCAGTGCAGCGAGTTTATCCATCGCTATCCGCACTGGAAGATTGAATATACTGAAAGCACCGCGGCCGCGATGGAGCAGGTTGCAGCGCTGAATTCACCGAAGGTCGCAGCGCTGGGCAGCCAGGCGGGCGGCGAGCTGTATAACCTGCAGGTGCTTGAACGCAATCTGGCTAACCAGCAGCAGAATATCACCCGCTTTGTTATCCTTGCGCGCAAACCCATTGAGGTCACGCTTCAGGTTCCGGCCAAAACCACGTTAATTATGGCGACCGGACAGCAGGCTGGTGCGCTGGTAGAAGCACTGTTGGTGCTGCGTCAGCATAATCTGGTGATGAGCAAACTGGAATCACGCCCGATTAACGGCAATCCATGGGAAGAGATGTTTTATATCGATTTTCAGGGCAACCTGCGCTCGGAAGAAGTACAGCAGGCGTTACGCGAACTGGCACCGATTACGCGTTCGCTGAAAGTGCTGGGCTGTTACCCAAGCGAAAACGTGCTGCCGGTCGACCCTTCCTGAGTACCGCCTCAGCCGCTTTCAGAAGCGGCTGAAACTTTTGGCCTATACCTCGCCTGGATCATTTACCTGCACCGCCCTGACGCTATATCATCGACTATATAACGTTTCTCAGGGAAATTTATGCGCAACTTTTTACGCTCCGCAGTGTTGCTTTCGCTTGGCCTGTTGGCCTTTTCCGCTTTTGCCGATCGTCAGGTTACCGATCAGCTGGGCCGCCAGGTCACGCTTCCCGATCGCGTCGATCGCGTCGTGGTCTTGCAGCATCAAACCCTCAATATCCTGGTGCAGCTGGATGCCACCAATACCCTTGTTGGCATCCTTGGCAACTGGAAGCAGCAGCTCGGCGACGGCTATTCGCGGCTGGCGCCGGAACTGACGCGTCTGCCGACGCTGGGTGATTTAACTCATGTGGATGTAGAAAAGCTGGTTGCGCTACATCCGCAGGTGGTTTTTGTCACTAACTATGCGCCGCAGGAGATGATTGACCAGATCCAGAAACTCGGCATCGCCGTTATCGCCATCTCGCTGCGTGCCGATAATCAACAGCAAAACCGTCTGAATCCCGATCTGGCTGACGAAGAGCAGGCTTATAGTGAAGGATTAAAAGAAGGCGTTCGCCTGATTGGCGAGGTGGTAAACCACCAGCAGCAGGCCGAAACGCTGATTAAAGCCACTTTCAATCAGCGGCAGCAAACGGGCAACCGGTTACAGGCGATCCCTGCTTCGCAGCGCATTCGGGTCTATATGGCTAATCCCGACCTTACGACCTACGGCTCCGGCAAATATACCGGCCTGATGATGGCGCATGCCGGTGCGCTGAACGTCGCCGCCGCAGCGGTGAAAGGGTATAAGCAGGTTTCTATGGAGCAGATCCTCGCCTGGGATCCGCAGGTGATCTTCGTGCAGGATCGCTATCCGCAGGTGATCGACGAGATCAACCAGCAGCCCGCCTGGCAGGCTGTGGATGCCGTTAAGCATCATCGCGTTTATTTGATGCCTGAATATGCCAAGGCCTGGGGCTATCCGATGCCAGAAGCGCTGGCGCTGGGCGAATTATGGATGGCGAAAAAGCTTTACCCGGAAAAATTCCAGGATGTCGATATGCAGAAAAAAGCGGATACCTGGTATCAGCGCTTCTATCGTACCCACTATACGGGTAGCAACTGATGAGCTTTACCGTTCTGGCTGCCGGAAGCCTGCGCGCCGTGTGGCCGGCGCTGGCCTCAGCGTATGGTCAACCAATCAGGGTAGCGTTTGGCCCGGCCGGGCTACTGTGCGAGCGAATTAAGCAGGGCAAGCGCTGCGATCTCTTTTTATCGGCCAATCTGACGCATCCGCAATCTTTGATCGCGGCAGGTATCGCACTCGACAGCGCCGTCTTTGTCCACAATCAGCTCTGCCTGAGCGTGCCTGCTGCCTTGGCCGCGTCGAACAAAAGCTGGCTGGAGCTGCTAAGCCATCCGCACTTACGCGTCGCCACCTCTACGCCGTTAAGCGATCCATCCGGCGACTACGCCTGGCAGCTTTTCGATCGTATTGAACGTCGCTATGCGGGAGTGGGAACCGCGCTGAAACAGCGGGCGCTACAGCTGGTTGGCGGCCCATTCAGCCCGGCTGTTCCGGCTGGGGTACCGGCAGCGAATTGGGTGCTGAACGGCGATCGGGCGGATATTTTTATCGGCTATCAGAGCTATGCCGCGCGGCCCGGGATTACAACTATTACTATCCCGCCGCCTTTCCATATCCGCGCGGACTATGCTTTTGCCCTGTGTCATGCAAAAGCACAGCCGCTGGCAGATTTCTTACTGAGCGCTGAGGCGCAGGGAATTTTAGAGAAAGGCGGCTTTCTCCCGCTGGAGAAGAGAGCCTGAGGCGAGAATACAGGCCGCGATCGGGCCTGCATTTTATCCAAAGCCGTTAACGGCGGCTGTCGTTGGCCTGACGCAGCAGCGAACGACTTTCCAGCATAAAGCTCTGGGCGTAATCGCCAAACCAATGCTCTACGCGACGGAAACTGTCGACGAACGCCTGTTTGTCGCCCCGCTCCAGCAGCTGAATAGCCTCGCCGAAGCGCTGATAGTAACGCTTAATCAGCGCCAGATTATTTTCTGAGGACATGATGATGTCCGCATAGAGCTGAGGATCCTGCGCAAAGAGTCTGCCCACCATCGCCAGCTCCAGGCGATAAATAGGCGATGAAAGCGCCAGCAGCTGCTCAAGATTCACGTTCTCTTCCGCCAGATGCAGGCCATAGGCAAAGGTGGCGAAGTGACGCAGCGCCTGAATAAAGGCCATGTTCTGGTCATGCTCTACCGCGCTGATGCGGTGCAGACGTGCGCCCCAGACCTGGATCTGTTCCAGAAACCACTGATAGGCTTCCGGCTGGCGGCCGTCGCACCAGACCACCACCTGTTTCGCCAGGCTGCCGCTGTCAGGGCCGAACATCGGATGCAGCCCCAGCACCGGACCGCTGTGCGCGGCCAGCATCGCCTGAAGCGGGCCATTTTTTACCGAGGCCAGATCCACAAGAATACAGTCTTCCGGCAGCGGCGGCAGATCGGCAATCGCTTTTTCCGTCAGGTGGATCGGCACGCTGATGATCACCATTCCCGCATCCGCCAGCAGGCTTTCCGCCTGCGCCCACTCCTCTTTATCCAGGATTTTCACCTGATAACCGGAAAGGGTCAGCATCTTTTCAAACAGCCGCCCCATTTTGCCCTTGCCGCCAACGATCACTACCGGACGAAGCTGCGGATGCAGCGTTTTGAAGCCTTTATCGTTTTCACTGGCGTAGGATTCGCGCATAACGCGGCGCAGCACATCTTCGATCAGGTCTGGCGGCACGCCAAGCGCCTCCGCCTCTTTACGCCGTGACGCCAGCATGGAAGCTTCGCGCTCCGGCACGTAAATCGGCAGACCGTAGCGGCTTTTTACTTCACCCACCTCGGCGACCAGACTCAGCCTTTTGGCCAGCAGATCGAGCAGGGCTTTGTCCACTTCATCAATTTGATCGCGCAGCGCGGTCAGTTCAGCCACCATAATTAACCCTCTTGCGACAGACGCGCCGCCAGTACTCCGTCCAGTTCCTGATGAATTGTTCGCAACAGCGTTTCGGTCGTTTCCCAGTTGATGCAGGCATCGGTCACGGAAACGCCGTAGCGCATGGCGCTTTTGGGCTGTTCGGACGACTGGCTGCCTTCGTGCAGATGGCTTTCCAGCATCAGGCCAATCACGGAACGGTTGCCGTCTCTGATTTGCGAGACGGCGGACTCGGCTACGCCGGACTGGCGACGGAAGTCTTTGTTAGAATTACCATGGCTGCAATCTATCATCAGCGCCGGACGGAGTCCCGCCTGAAGCATCTCTTTTTCACACTGCGCAACATCTTCCGGCCCGTAGTTTGGCTGTTTGCCGCCGCGCAGGATGACGTGGCCATCCGGATTGCCCTGGGTCTGCAACAGGCAGACCTGGCCGCTCTGGTTGATACCCACAAAGCGGTGCGGCATAGAGGCGGCGCGCATTGCGTTAATCGCCGTGCCCAGACTGCCGTCCGTGCCGTTTTTAAAGCCGACCGGCATAGAGAGGCCGGAAGCCATTTCCCGGTGCGTTTGCGACTCGGTAGTGCGTGCGCCGATGGCCGACCAGCTGAACAGATCGCCCAGGTATTGCGGACTGTTAGGATCCAGCGCTTCCGTTGCCAGCGGCAGCCCCATCTCGACCAGTTCAACCAGCAGCTGACGGGCGATATGCAGACCGGCTTCCATATCGAAAGAGTTATCCATGTAGGGATCGTTGATCAGCCCTTTCCAGCCAACGGTGGTGCGAGGCTTTTCAAAATAGACGCGCATCACGATATAGAGCTGGTCTTTGAGATCGTCAGAGAGCGCTTTCAGATGCCGCGCATAGTCCAGCGCTGCTTCGGTATCGTGGATCGAACAGGGGCCGCACACCACCAGCAAACGGTGATCTTTTCCGCTGATAATGTCTGAAATAGTCTGACGGGAAGCAGCGATCTGCGTCTGCTGCGCGTCGGTCAGGGGGAACTTGTTTTTCAGCTCCTGCGGCGTAATTAAAATCTGTTCGTCGGCGATATGAACGTTGTTCAGCGCATCTTTTTGCATGGTCGTCAGCTCTCTAGTGGTCCCGTCAGCCTGTCATCAAGGTTTGAATACTGTATCAGAAGCGGTACAAAACTCAATCTTCCTATGTACACTTTTATTACCACAAAAGATAAACAAGAAGAAAAACAAAAATAAATGATTTTTAATCAGATAGTTAATAAAAAAAAAGACCAGAAACCAAAACGCCTACATGTAAAGTTAAATTTACACCAATATATGCGTTAACCTTACGTCTACCCGATAACCTGAAGTAAAGGACGTCGTACGGCTATCAGCAGGTTAGCCATAGCTACTTTTATTGATTGATCTGTCGCTGTTGAAATGTTTATAAATAACCCTGGGATTTTATAAAGGCAGCGTCGCTTTAAAAACCTGCATCATCCGCCGTATTGCCTTAAGCCGCCGCTTTTTTCGGGCTTCTGTCTGCATTAATAACGCCGTATAAATATTAATAAGCCTGAAGGAAAAGCCATATGCAGGTGCTTTACCGCCCTTACCGTCACGACGACGCCATTGAATTTGCGCAAGCCGTGAATGCCTCACTGGATACGTTGCGTCCCTGGCTGCTCTGGGCGCATGAAGGTTTTAGTCCAGCAGAAGCTCGCCGCTGGTTTGCCGCTACCCACATGCTGCGTGAGACAGGCGAAGCCAACGAGCTGGGGCTTTTCGCCGGGGATGGCCGCTTGCTGGGCGGTGCCGGACTGCGCTATTCCAGCGATCAGAAAAATCTGTGCTCGATAGGCTACTGGGTACGCAGCAGCGAGCAGCGACAGGGCATCGCCAGCCAGGCCGTGCGTTATCTTCTCGATCTGGCGTGGCAGGATCAGGAAAAAGATACGGTAGAAATCCTGGCAGTGGCGGAAAATATGGCCAGCCGCCGCGTGGCGGAAAAATGCGGCGCAGCCTTTATGGGCATTAAGCATGGATTGATCGTGCTGGATAGTGGGCCGGCGGATACGGCCATTTACCGCTTTCATCGAACGCGCTGATTTTCTGAAAACCCGCAACCCTGTGCTTCGGGTTGTTTTATATTTCCATGACTCATCGGGCCGATACGCCTGACGGCTGCGCTCAATAGTCAAAAGCGTAAGCCAGATTGCTGGCTAACGTATAGCCTCTTTTTTCTGCAAACAGGAAACAACATGCACCAATCTGTCCGTCTTGCCCTGGTGGGCGATTTCCGTCCTGATGCCGTGGCGCACCATGCCATCCCACCCGCTATCAAGCTTGCCGCCGACTCGCTCAATATTTCGGTAGAGGCAGAATGGTTGCCCACCCCAGAGATTACCTCGACTGACGTATTGCATAATTTTAATGCGATCTGGGTCGTGCCGGGCAGCCCTTATCAGCATGACCAGGGCGCTTTTATGGCTATCACCTGGGCGCGCGAAAACAATATCCCTTTTCTTGGTTCCTGCGGCGGTTTTCAGTATGCGCTTATTGAGTACGCGCGCAACGTGATGGGCTGGCAAGATGCGGCACATGCGGAAACGGATACGGAAGGCCGTATGGTGATTGCGCCGCTTAGCTGCTCGCTGGTAGAACAAACAGGCGACATCGTCATTGAACCCGGTTCGACGATAGCAAAAGCCTACGGCAAACTCAGCACGCATGAAGGCTATCATTGTAACTTTGGCGTTAACCCTGATTTCGGGAACGAACTGGCCGATTTTCCGCTGCGCATCAGCGCGAGAGATCGGCAAGGCGATGTGCGCGGCATAGAATTGCCCCATCACCGATTTTTTGTCGCTACGCTGTTTCAATCCGAACGGGCGTCGCTGCGTCATGCGCTTTCGCCGCTGGTCGTCGCTTTGCTTACGGAGGCCGGGCGCTAAATGAACGTTTATACATTTCCTAAAAGCCGCTCCTTGAGGGTGCTATGGACTCTGGAAGAGCTAAAATTAGATTACACCACTTCTCCGGTAGCGCTCTTTTCCACAGAACCAGCGGCCTCTTCTCCTCATCCCTTACATAAAGTGCCCGTACTGGAGGACGAAGGTAGCCTTATTTTTGAAACGGCAGCTATCTGCCAGTATCTGGGCGAAAAAAAAGGGGATGGGAAACTTTACCCGACGGATGCGCTGCAAAAAGCCAAAGTCAATGAGTGGCTCAGCTTTTCTCTGACAGACCTTGAATCGCCAGTCTGGTATTTGCTTAAACATAAATTTTTACTGCCCGAGGCTCTACGTTCGCCAGCAGTGATTGAGACAACTTTCCGTGACGCCAGCAAGACGCTTGACGCTATCCGTTTTTCAGCTGAACAAGAGTGGATTGCAGGTGAGCATTTTACGCTGGCCGATATTTTCTTCTCGCATACGCTGATGTGGGCGCAACTGTGCGCATTGCCGGTTAACGATAAATTGACCCGTTACGTAGCAAGATGTCAGCGACGGGAAGCGTTCAGCAAGGCGCTGGAGAGGAATAACCGCACGGCCTGACGCGTTACGGCAGGCAAAAAAAAGGGCCGGTCTTTCGACCGGCCCCCTGTTTCGTATTAACTTAGGATGCTGCTTTAGCGCCCAGACGTTCTTTGATACGTGCAGACTTACCGGTACGCTCACGCAGGTAGTACAGTTTGGCCTTACGTACGGCACCACGACGTTTAACAGCAATGCTGTCGATTACAGGTGAGTGAGTCTGGAATACACGCTCAACACCTTCGCCGTTAGAAATTTTACGAACGGTGAATGCAGAGTGCAGACCGCGGTTACGAATAGCGATAACCACGCCCTCGAATGCCTGCAGACGCTTCTTGGAGCCTTCAACAACCCATACTTTCACTTCCACGGAATCGCCCGGACGGAATGAAGGTACGTCCTGTTTCATCTGCTCTTGTTCGATTTGCTTGATAATGTTGCTCATAATTAAATCTCTTATCCTGGGTAAACTGATATTCAGGCGCCGCGGCTACTGCCCGGACTGCCCATCATCGTTATGTTGCCGTCTGAATTCCTTTTGGAACTCCTTCAGCAACTTTGCTTGCTCTTCAGTCAGAGCCAGGTTTTCCAGAAGTTCAGGTCTTCTTAGCCAGGTACGGCCCAGCGACTGTTTCAGGCGCCAGCGGCGAATTTCGGCATGGTTGCCCGACAGCAGAACTGGCGGAACCTCCATCCCTTCTAACACTTCAGGTCGGGTGTAGTGCGGACAGTCCAGCAGCCCCTCGGAAAACGAATCTTCCTCGGCGGACGCCTGCTTGCCCAGTACGCCAGGTATAAACCGGGCGACCGAATCAATCAGCGTCATTGCCGGCAGTTCCCCACCGCTGAGCACGTAATCCCCGATCGACCACTCTTCATCGATTTCGGTTTGGATGACGCGCTCATCAATCCCTTCATAGCGACCACACACCAGAATTAACTTCTCGCTGGTCGCCAGCTCGCAAACCCCCACTTGATCGAGTTTGCGTCCCTGAGGTGAAAGATAAATCACCTTAGCGCCTTCTCCTGCCGCCGCTTTTGCTGCGTGGATGGCATCCCGTAAGGGCTGAACCATCATTAGCATTCCCGGTCCGCCGCCGTAAGGACGATCGTCCACGGTACGGTGCCGGTCATGAGTGAAGTCGCGAGGACTCCAGCTCTGAATGCTGAGCAGGCCATTTTTTACTGCCCGGCCAGTTACTCCGTATTCGGTAATTGCGCTAAACATCTCAGGGAACAGGCTGATTATGCCAATCCACATCGACTGCGCCGGAGTGTTACCGTCTTGTCCGGAGCTCAAAAACCAGGATCCCAATCTACTTCGATGGTGCCGGTAGTGAGATCGACATTCTTGATAACCTGTCCATCAAGGAACGGAATCAGCCGCTCCTTCGCACCAAACGCATCCTTCAGGTTTGCCTTCACGACGAGAACGTCGTTTGAACCGGTTTCCATCATATCAATGACTTTGCCCAGCTCGTATCCTTGCGTGGTTACTACCTGGCAGCCCATCAGGTCTTTCCAGTAATAGTCACCGCTTTCCAGAGGAGGCAGCTGCTCCGCGTCTACCACAATTTCGCAATTGGTAAGTAGCGTGGCCGCATCACGATCGTCAATGCCTTTGACTTTGATGATCATGTCCTGATTGTGGCGCTTCCAGCCTTCCAGCTCGATAAGCTGCCATTGACCCGCCCGCTGGATAAACCAGGGTTGGTAGACAAAAATGCTTTCAGCATCTTCGGTGGAGGAAAACACTTTGAGCCAACCACGAATACCGTAGGCCGACCCCATCTTTCCCAGAGTTAACGGGTTAGCGGGCGGCTGGGCGGTGAGTTGCTTGCTCATGTTGACCACCGTGACAGATTAAGCTGCTTTCTTAGCTTCTTTGATCAGCGCGTTAACGCGATCAGAGAGAGTAGCGCCCTGGCCAACCCAGTGCTCAATGCGGTCCAGATCCAGACGCAGTGCTTCAGCCTGACCAGAAGCGATCGGGTTGAAGAAACCAACGCGCTCAATGAAGCGGCCGTTGCGAGCGTTGCGGCTGTCAGTGACAACTACCTGATAAAACGGACGCTTTTTAGCGCCGTGACGTGCCAAACGAATTGTTACCATAACATCCTCTTTAGTTAATAAAACAACCGGGCCCCATTGAGGGAACGGGGCCCGGGTGCAATATAAAAAGCCCGAAAATTTTACTCATTTTGGCGTAAAAAGCAATCTAATTCGCCTGAGCGCTTTTCCGACTCGATTAACGGCCCGGGAAGCCCGGCGGCATCATACCTTTCATGCCGCGCATCATCTTCGCCATTCCGCCCTTCTTCATCTTTTTCATCATGCGCTGCATGTCGTCAAACTGCTTAAGCAAACGGTTGACGTCCTGCACCTGCATACCGGAACCCGTCGCGATACGACGCTTGCGGGACCCTTTGATAATTTCCGGCTTCTCGCGCTCTTTGCGCGTCATGGAGTTGATCATCGCCTCCATGCGCACCAGCACTTTGTCATCCATCTGCGATTTAACGTTGTCCGGCAGCTGGCCCATGCCCGGCAGTTTGCCCATCAGGCTGGCCATGCCGCCCATGTTGCGCATCTGCTTGAGCTGCTCCAGGAAGTCGTTGAGATCGAAGCCGTCGCCTTTTTTCAGCTTGCTGGCGAGTTTCTCTGCCTGCGCGCGGTCGACTTTGCTTTCGATATCTTCAATCAGTGACAGGACGTCGCCCATGCCCAGAATACGGGAAGCGATACGATCCGGATAGAACGGCTCCAGCGCCTCGGTTTTTTCGCCGACGCCCATAAACTTAATCGGCTTGCCGGTGATATGGCGGATAGAAAGCGCCGCACCGCCGCGCGCGTCACCGTCAACCTTGGTCAGGATAACGCCGGTCAGCGGCAGCGCTTCGTTAAAGGCTTTCGCCGTGTTCGCCGCATCCTGACCGGTCATGGCGTCGACCACAAACAGCGTTTCCACCGGATTAATGGCAGCGTGGACCTGTTTGATCTCGTCCATCATCGCTTCGTCAACGTGCAGACGACCGGCGGTATCCACCAGCAGCACGTCGTAGAACTTCAGTTTTGCCTGCTGAAGCGCATTTTTAACGATGTCGACCGGCTTCTGACTCAGGTCGGACGGACAGAAATCGACGCCAACCTGCTCCGCCAGGGTTTCCAGCTGTTTGATCGCCGCCGGGCGATAAACGTCGGCAGAAACCACCAGCACTTTCTTCTTGTGCTTCTCGCGCAGGAATTTACCCAGCTTGCCGACGCTGGTGGTTTTACCCGCACCCTGCAAGCCCGCCATCAGCACCACGGCCGGTGGCTGAGCGGCCAGATTGAGCGTGTTGTTCTCGGCGCCCATGGCGGCAACCAGCTCATTCTGAACGATCTTCACAAATTCCTGACCCGGCGTCAGGCTCTTGTTGACGTCGTGACCCACGGCGCGCTCTTTAACGCGGCCGATAAAGTCACGCACTACCGGCAGCGCAACGTCTGCCTCAAGCAGCGCCATGCGCACTTCGCGCAGGGTGTCCTTAATGTTGTCTTCTGTCAGCCGTCCACGGCCACTGATATTGCGCAGGGTCTGCGACAATCTGTCGGTTAAATTATCAAACATCGTCTCTCGCTCAACGTAATGAGAGGTCGCCAGGCGACACAATGGCGCAGATTATAACATGAAGACGCGGCGATCTCAGCCATCCGCGTTGAGATCGTTTGGAGCCAGCGGCCGCTGGCGCTATACTGCTTTTTTTCATAGCCTTGCCGGTACCACCTATGTCCGTTTTTGCGATCCTGGCGCTGCTCGCCTACTCTTTCAGCCTTGCCCTGATTATTCCCAGCCTGCTGCGCAAGCAGAGCGCGTGGCGAGGCATGGCCGTTATCTCCGCCGTCGTCGCGCTGGTGTGTCATGGCGTCGCGCTGGAACAGCGTATTTTCACAGCGGAAGGCGGTCAGAACCTTAGCCTGTTGAATATCGGATCGCTGGTCAGCCTGCTGATCTGCGCCATTATGACCATCGTGGCCTCGCGCAATCGCGGCTGGATCCTGCTGCCTTTGGTCTACAGCTTCGCGCTGATCAACCTGGCTTTCGCCACCTTTGTGCCCAACGCGTTTATCACGCATCTGGAAACCACGCCCGGCATGATGGTGCACATCGGGCTGGCGCTGTTTGCCTATGCTACGCTAATGATTGCGGCGCTTTATGCGCTACAGCTGGCGTGGATAGACTGGCTGCTGAAAAACAAAAAGCTGGCTTTCAGCAAGGACATTCCGCCGCTGATGACCATCGAGCGCAAAATGTTCCATATCACTCAGATCGGGGTAGTGTTGCTGACGCTGGTGCTGTGTACCGGTCTGTTTTATATGCAGGATCTGTTCAGCCGTGAAAACGTGGATAAAGCCGTGCTGTCGATTCTGGCCTGGTTTGTCTATATCGTTTTGCTCTGGGGTCACTATCATGAAGGGTGGCGCGGTCGCCGCGTGGCCTGGTTCAATTTCGGCGGCGCGTTCCTGCTGACCATGGCCTATTTCGGCAGCCGTATGCTGCAACACTTTTTGTCCTCCTGATCCTCCACTACAAGGAATTCCCTCGTTGGAACAAGTTTCAACCACCACGCTGATTATTATTCTTTTCGTTATGGTGCTGGTGTCGGCGTGGTTTGCCGGCTCCGAAACCGGCATGATGACGCTCAACCGCTATAAGCTGCGCCATCAGGCTAAAAACGGCGATCGCGCCGCCCGTCGGGTAGAGAAACTGCTGCGTCGCCCCGATCGCCTGCTCAGCCTGGTGCTGATCGGCAACAACCTCGTTAATATCCTCGCCTCCGCGCTGGCAACCATCGTCGGGATGCGCCTGCACGGCGATGAAGGCGTAGCCATCGCTACCGGCATCCTGACGTTTGTGGTGCTGGTGTTTGCGGAAGTACTGCCGAAAACCGTTGCCGCGCTTTATCCTGAAAAAGTCGCTTTCCCCAGCAGCCTGCTGTTAGGCCCGCTGCAAATCATCATGATGCCGCTGGTCTGGCTGCTGAATACCATTACCCGCGTGCTGATGCGGATGGTCGGCATGAAAACCGACAGCGCCGCCACCTCCGCGCTGAGCAAAGAAGAGCTGCGCACCATCGTGTATGAATCGCGCACGCTGATGTCGCATCGCAATCAGGATATGCTGCTGTCCGTGCTGGATCTGGAAAAAGTGAACGTTGACGACATTATGGTTCCGCGCAATGAAATTGTGGGCATTAATATCAACGATGACTGGAAATCCATCGTGCGGCAGCTGACGCACTCGCCGCATGGCCGCATCGTGCTCTATCGCGATTCGCTGGACGATACCATCAGTATGCTGCGCGTGCGGGAAGCCTACCGCCTGATGACCGAGAAAAAAGAGTTCACCAAAGAAGTCATGCTGCGCGCGGCGGATGAGATTTACTACGTGCCGGAAGGCACGCCGCTGAACATCCAGCTGGTGAAGTTCCAGCGCAATAAGAAGAAAGTAGGTCTGGTTGTTGATGAATATGGCGATATTAAAGGCCTGATCACCATTGAAGACATTCTGGAAGAGATAGTCGGCGATTTCACCACCTCCATGTCCCCGACGCTGGCGGAAGAAGTGATGCCACAGAATGACGGCTCGGTGCTGATTGAAGGCAGCGCTAACGTGCGCGAGCTGAACAAGGCCTTTAACTGGCAGCTGCCGGAAGAGGAAGCGCGTACGGTTAACGGCATGATTCTGGAAGTGCTGGAAGATATTCCGCTGCCCAACACTACGGTGCATATCGGTCACTATGCGATCGATATCCTCGACGTGCAGGAGAATATGATTAAACAGGTTCGCGTTACGCCGCAAAAGCCGCTGAAGGAGTCGGTGGGTTCCTGATAGCTATCCCCTGCCGCCAGGGGATAAACAACCGGGTTTCTGCAAGGGAAGCCCGGTTAACTGACTAGATGTGCAGTTCCTGCAGTTTATCCTGCGGCAGTGCCAGCTCGTCGTTGTGGTTCACGCCGATATCATGCTCAATGATGTGACGCGCGATATCCTGCGCTTCATCCAGAGAGTGCATTTCATAGGTGCCGCACTGGTACTCGTTCAGCTCAGGAATTTTGCGCTGATCGGTCACTTTCAGCACGTCCTGCATCGCGGCTTTCCAGGCTTTCGCCACGCGCTGCTCGTCCGGCGTGCCAATCAGGCTCATATAGAAACCAGTGCGGCAGCCCATTGGCGAGATATCGATGATTTCAACGCCGTCGCCGTTCAGATGGTTACGCATAAAACCGGCAAACAGATGTTCCAGCGTGTGGATACCGCGCTCCGGCATCACTTCTTTGTTTGGCCGGCAGAAGCGCAGATCGAAAACGGTAATGGTATCGCCGTGCGGCGTGTTCATGGTTTTCGCTACGCGAACCGCAGGCGCCGCCATGATGGTATGATCGACGGTAAAGCTATCCAGCAATGGCATATGGTTACCTCTGATAAATTTATTTTCGCAGTGATGAAACTTTCTCTGTCGACTCGTGGTCTGAATCTATGAAAGACGCGCATTTTGTTATCATCATCCCTGACAACAGAGATGTTAATTTGGCCACATTGATGTGGCCTTTTTCTTTTGCGTTAGCTTCGGCTTTTCAGAAAGTCTTCAAAGCTAAGCGTATCACTTTCTTCGATTTCCTGCTGACTAACGTTTGAACGGATAGCCTCCTGCTCAAAGTCGCTCTCCGTCAGGATCTCCAGCTGCTCGTTCGCCAACTGAGCATGATACTGCTCTGCCAGCGCCAGGCCCGTACCGGCCAGCCCGTTTTCTTTCAGTGCTGTCAAAAAACGCGCCGAATAGGTCAGGTCAGGATCGTCAAACGAGGCGGCCAGACGGTCACAGGCGGCCTGATAATGGCGATCGCCCTGCTGACGATCGAGCGTTTCCGCCACGCGCTGCAGATCTTTAAACAGGTTTTTGCCGACTTCCGCCAGCGGGAACTGCGCTTCTTCGCAACCGATACCCAGCATCAGGCCCGGCTTGCGCCCTTCCAGAATGACCCGGTTCCAGTTGGCGCGCGTGCAGAGCAGCTCTTCGCTGCTCATTTCCGGCGCGTCGGCCAGCGTACACCAGATCAGGAACAGATCGAGGAAGCGCACCTGATTTTCATCCACGCCTGTCGGCGAGAACGGGTTAATATCCAGCGAGCGCACTTCAATGTACTCGATGCCGCCGCGCAGCAGCGCATCGGAGGGATTTTCGCCGGAGCGCGTAACGCGTTTCGGGCGGATCGGCGCATACAGCTCGTTTTCAATCTGCAACACGTTAGTGTTGAGCTGCAGCCAGTTGCCCTGCTCATCCTTCACGCCCATGCGCGCGTACTCTTCCGAAGGCGTTTTAATCGCCGCCTTCAGCGCTTTGACATAGTCAGGAAGATTATTGAAGGTGATGCCCAGTCCGCTCTGCGATTTATTGGTATAACCCAGGTCACTCAGGCGCAAAGAGGTAGCGTAAGGCAGATAGAGCAGACCATTTTCGGTACGCTCAAACGGTAAGTCCGTCTCTTTCCCCTGCAGGAAAGAAGAACAAACGGCCGGCGAAGCGCCAAACAGATAGGGAATGATCCAGCCAAAGCGATAGTAGTTACGGATCAGGCGCAGATAGCCTTCCGAGATCGCGTCGGTGCTGCTCTGCCCTTCTTTGCCATCCGTCCAGGCCTGCCAGAAAGAGAGCGGCAGCGAGAAGTTATAGTGCACGCCGGAAATGACCTGCATCAGCGCGCCATAGCGGTTCTTCAGGCCCTGCCGATAGAGCGTTTTCATCTGCCCGATATTGGAGCGCCCGTACTGCGCCAGCTCTATTTTATCGCTGTCGTCGATCAGGCACGGCATACTCATTGGCCACATCCGCTCCGCGCCGAGATCGCGTGAGACGTGACGATGAATATCGCGCAGAAAAGCCAGCAGATGATCGATGTCACGATCTACCGGCGTAATAAATTCCAGCAGCGTTTCAGCAAAATCAGTGGTAATCCACTTATGGGTCAAGGCTGAACCCAGCGATTTAGGGTGTCCGCTGGTGGCCAGATGGCCATCAGGTTTAACACGCAGCGTTTCGCGTTCAATGCCGCGACCAATACCTTTCATTGCCTCAGGGTGAGCTTCCAGCCAGGAAAGCGCCTGTGATACGTCCGGGATCAAATTGACCTCCCGCTTGGGGAAAAATTTATTATTGTTCAGCATAATGTTAATCATGATAGCGACGCTTAGCGAATCACTGCCACCATTCCATGCCCTGTAATGTTGCGAAAGCCAGCACGCCATAGCGCAACGTCTTGCCCACGGCGAGCCAGAGCGCAACCGGAAGCCAGGCGAAGCGAAGCCAACCCGCGAGAACGCAAAGCAGATCGCCAATAACCGGCAACCAGCTAAGAAGTAACGCAGCAGGCCCCCAGCGGTGCAGCCACGCTGTTGCTGTGTTATGCCATCGCCCCTGCTGTTTTAGCGGCAGACAGCGGCCGATGATAACGTTGGTTAAACCGCCGAGGGTATTCCCCAGGGCAGCAATGCCGGTCACGCCGAGCGCGGAAGCTTTTCCCGACAGCAGCAGCGAAACCAGCAGCACTTCTGAGTTTCCCGGCAGCAGCGTGGCGCTCAGGAAACCGCTGACAAACATTGAACCGTATAGCCAGTCGCTCACAGACGCCTGACGTCGACAAAAGCCATGCCTGCCGCCTGCGCGGCCTGAATACCGAAATCGGCGTCTTCAAACACGATACAGCGCTCAGGCGCAACACCGATTAATTCGGCGCAGCGCAGAAACGTATCCGGTTCCGGCTTATGACGCTTAACGTCATCAGCGCCGACAACCGCGTCAAAATAGTCGCGAAGCCCTAAATGTTGCAGCAGCGCTTCGGCTACGGCGTGCTCGCTGCCGGTACCGACCGCCATAGGCCGTTTACCGCGGTAAGCTTTAACGACGTCAACCAGCGGCAGCGGCTGGACGCTATCGAAAAGCATCTCTTTCAGCGCCGCGGTTTTTTCTGCGGCCAGCTGATGGGGATCCAGGCTGCTCTGATAGCTGTTGATGATAGCTTCCGCTATCCGCCACGTTGGCGAGCCGTTCAGCTTAATCAGCGACAGGTCGTCAAAGCGCATATCGTAGCGCGCCAGAACGGTTCGCCAGGCTTTACGATGCGTAGGTTCCGTATCCAGAATCGTGCCGTCCATATCAAATATCAAGCCGTCATAACTGTCGTACACGGAAGCCTCCGTCCCTGAATCAACGAACGTTTACTTTAGCGTAAAGCACCGAACTTGTCGCTGTCAGCTTGGATCCGCAAATGCCTTGAAACATATAGGGTTTTTTATTATCAGATTATATCCTTGTTAACAGATGGCCTTAATTGAGGCCAAAAAGCACAAAAGTGTAACTATGGAACCGACTCTGGACCGGCAATTAACGGGGTATATAACGGCAAAAGCAGAAAGTGAGGAAATGTATATTATAAAGCGGCGTGATAATTTCGCCTTGTTAAGGCAGCAAGTATGAGGATACGGAAAGGGTATTGGAAAAGCATCAGGCAGGTTTTTTACAATTCGATCGTAAAGGATTGCTGTAGCATCAGCGTTATAAGCTTTATACGGTATGGCTGTTCAGAATGGCTATGAGTTGGAATAACAGAAGATGAGGATAATGCGCTTGCGCTTCGGGTCATTGCTAAGCGTTTTTACTCTTCCTGTACAAGCTGCAAGCTTTTCACAGTATGTCAGTAAAGGTGTTACGACGAGATATTCAGAAGATGGTGCATCCGGGAGGATGATTCGGCTGGCGCCTCACCCTTACGGGCCGTTGCTAAAGCAACGTTATCATCCCTTGTGCTGGCGGTAACTGCTTGCGCTATGCGAGTACGTTATTGCGACCAGATTTGCAATATATGGTGCATCCGGGAGGATGATTCGGCTTACGCCTCACCCTTCGGGCCATCGCTTAGCGATGTTATCCTCCCTGTACACGCTGCAACCTTTTCACAGTATGTCAGTTAAGATATTGCTGCCGCATTACTAAAATATGGTGCATCCGGGAGGATTCGAACCTCCGACCGCTCGGTTCGTAGCCGAGTACTCTATCCAGCTGAGCTACGGATGCA
>NZ_JBLFFM010000003.1:27302-104078 GCF_051400835.1 Erwinia artemisiae
GGTGCATCCGGGAGGATTCGAACCTCCGACCGCTCGGTTCGTAGCCGAGTACTCTATCCAGCTGAGCTACGGATGCAAATGGCGGTGAGGCGGGGATTCGAACCCCGGATGCAGCTTTTGACCGCATACTCCCTTAGCAGGGGAGCGCCTTCAGCCTCTCGGCCACCTCACCATACGCGCTCTTATCGAGCTGTGCTTCTGAACTTGTTTCTGCTCATCGGCACTGCGTGGCGCACATATTACTTTCTGGGCCTTATAAGTCAAACATATTTTTTCACTCTCGCGTTTGATTGCGCATTTCCCAGCCAAAATGGGTATTTGGAAAGCAAAAAGAGTGATTTATCAACAATAATCGGCCCTTTCACAGCAAGGAAGTGTGTACAGGCCCGAAGAGATACAGCGAAAGAAAAACAAAGAAAGGCGGGAAAGAAGGACAAAACCGGTAGCGCCTCGCCTGGGCGGCAAGGCGCTGGATCCGTTAGTAACTCGTTTGCTGAGTTTTTTCGGCCTGAATACGCTGATAAATCTCTTCGCGATGAACCGAAACTTCTTTAGGGGCATTCACACCGATGCGAACCTGATTCCCTTTTACTCCCAGCACCGTTACAGTCACCTCATCACCGATCATGAGGGTTTCACCAACTCGACGAGTTAGAATAAGCATTCTTTGCTCCTTGAAAGATTAAAAGAGTCGGGTTAACTGTCGCCCGGCATTATCCATCATATAACGCTAAATATAGACTATGACAAATGCACAACAAGTGCATCATCACGGTAATACATTCTGCTGATACTTAGTTTAGCCGAAATACACACCATCAACCTGACTTTGTGTTTTTTGCGATAACATCTGACAGAATGACGCGGTGAAGCCCTGCCCCACCGCGCTTTCCGGGATGCCTTTTTATAGTGTTACAGTTTTGCCGCCACCCAGCTTTCAACACCGGCCAGAGCCCCTGGTAGTGCTCCGGCATCGGTGCCGCCGGCCTGAGCCATATCCGGGCGGCCGCCGCCCTTACCGCCAACCTGCTGAGCCAGCTCGCCCACCAGCTCGCCGGCTTTCACGCGATCGGTTACATCTTTGGTTACGCCGGCAATCAGCGAAACCTTTCCTTCCGCAACGGTAGCCAGCACGATAACGGCTGACTTCAGCTGGTTCTTCAGATCGTCCACCATCGTACGCAGCATTTTCGGCTCGACGTTGGTCAACTCGCTTACCAGCAGCTTAACGCCCTTGACGTCGATAGCTTTACTGCTGAGAGAAGCGCTCTCCTGCGCGGCCTGCTGATCTTTCAGCTGCTGCAGTTCTTTTTCCAGCGCGCGGACGTTATCCATCAGGCCACGCACTTTTTCATTCAGATTGCTGCTGTTGGCTTTCACCAGGTGAGCGATCTCCTGCAGCTGCTCGCTCTGGGCATACATCTGCTTTAACGCGCCTTCGCCCGTCACCGCTTCAATACGGCGAATACCTGCCGCCGTACCGGCTTCAGAGGTGATGCGGAACAGGCCGATATCGCCCGTGCGGCTGGCGTGCGTGCCGCCGCAAAGTTCGGTAGAGAAATCGCCCATCGTCAGCACGCGGACGCGATCGTCATATTTTTCGCCAAACAGCGCCATCGCGCCCAGCGCTTTCGCTTTTTCCAGCTCCATCACATTGGTGTCGACCGCCAGGTTACGGCGGATCTGTGCGTTGACGATTTCCTCAACCTGACGGATTTCCTGCGGCTTCATCGCTTCAGAATGGGAGAAGTCGAAGCGCAGATATTTATCGTTCACCAGTGAGCCTTTCTGTGCCACATGATGGCCCAGAACCTGACGTAGCGCAGCGTGTAACAGGTGCGTCGCTGAGTGATTCAGACGAATACGCGCGCGACGCTCTTCGTCCACGTGCGCGGCCAGACGATCGCCGACCCGCAGCTGACCGGAAGCCAGCTTGCCGATATGACCAATCGCCTGCGCATATTTTTGCGTGTCGGTAACGGTGAACACCGCGTCGTTGTTACGCAGCTCGCCGGTATCGCCTACCTGGCCGCCTGATTCGCCGTAGAATGGCGTTTCATCCAGCACGATAACGCCTTCCTGACCGGCGGCAATCGCATTTGCAGGCTGACCGTCCACAAAGATAGCGGTAACGGTCGCGCTCAGCTCAAGCTGGTCATAACCTTTGAAGGTCGAGGCTTCATCAATGCGGATAACGTTGCTGTAGTCCGCGCCAAAGCCACTGGCTTCACGAGCACGCTGACGCTGCTGCTCCATCGCTTTCTCGAAGCCCGCTTCGTCAATTTTCAGATTACGCTCGCGACAGACGTCGGCGGTTAAATCGACCGGGAAGCCAAAGGTGTCATACAGGCGGAAAACGGTTTCACCGTCCAGCGTGTCGCCCTGCAGCTTCTCCAGCTCTTCGTCCAGCAGCGCCAGACCGCGCTCCAGCGTTTTCGCAAACTGCTCTTCTTCGGTTTTCAGCACCTGCTCAACCTGAGCCTGCTGCTTCGCCAGCTCTTCGCCCGCTGCGCCCATAACGTCAATCAGCGGCGCTACCAGTTTCCAGAAGAAGGACCCCTGCGCGCCCAGCATGTTGCCGTGACGAATAGCGCGGCGAATAATGCGGCGCAGCACGTAGCCGCGGTTTTCGTTGGATGGGATCACGCCATCGCAAATCAGGAAAGCGCAGGAACGGATATGGTCGGCAATGACGCGCAGTGATTTGCTGCTCAGATCGGTGGCGCCAGTCGCTTCTGCAACAGCCTTGATCAGCTTCTGGAACAGATCGATTTCGTAGTTGGAGTTAACGTGCTGCAACACGGCGGAGATACGCTCCAGGCCCATACCGGTATCGACGGAAGGCTTCGGCAGCGGCAGCATGGTGCCGTCAGGCTGACGGTTGAACTGCATAAAGACGATGTTCCAGATCTCAATAAAGCGATCGCCGTCCTCTTCCGGACTGCCCGGCGGGCCGCCCCAGATATGGTCGCCGTGGTCAAAGAAGATTTCGCTGCACGGGCCACACGGGCCGGTGTCGCCCATCTGCCAGAAGTTATCAGAGGCGTAAGCGCCGCCCTTGTTATCGCCGATGCGGATAATACGTTCACGCGGCACGCCGATTTCATCTGCCCAGATATTGAAGGCTTCATCATCGGTTTCGTAGACGGTAACCCACAGCTTCTCTTTCGGCAGGTTAAACCACTGCGCGCTGGTCAGCAGCTCCCACGCAAAACCGATAGCTTCGCGTTTGAAATAGTCGCCGAAGCTGAAGTTGCCCAGCATTTCAAAGAAGGTATGGTGACGGGCGGTATAGCCAACGTTTTCCAGGTCATTATGTTTACCGCCTGCGCGCACGCAGCGCTGCGAGGTGGTTGCGCGCGAGTAGCTGCGCTTGTCCTGGCCCAGGAAAACGTCTTTAAACTGGTTCATCCCGGCGTTGGTAAACAGCAGCGTCGGGTCATTAGTCGGGACGAGGGAGCTACTGGCTACAACCTGATGTCCCTTGCTATGGAAAAAGTCGAGAAACGCCTGGCGAATCTCCGCAGTGCTCTTGCTCATAATTGTCCTGGAATCACGCTAACGAACGTTTCGTGGGTTTAAACCTGCCGTAAGGCTAAGCAACACACGAACAAAAAGTGGTGAATAAGATAAATTTTCTTCGGTGCGAAGTAAAATCCCATTGGCGCTCAATCTTCAAAATTTGAAAAAACGCTGCGGATATCTTCGGAAAAGAAGCCTTTAGTCATTAAATAGCGCTGCACTTTGGCTTTTTCCTTCCATTCGGTCGGCAGCGGCAGGCCAAACTTCCGCTCCGCCGAGTCGAACGCCATTTGCTGCCAGTCGATTTCCGTTTTGGCCAGCGTTTCATCGATCAGCGGCTTCGCCACGCCCTTCTGCCCCAGCTCCATACGGATGCGCTGCGGGCCGTAGCCCTTACGGCTGCGGCTGGCGACAAAGCGCTCCGCAAAGCGGGCATCGTCCAGATAATTGCTTTCATAACACCAGGCGACGACCCGATCGATTTGCTCTGGCGTAACGGGTTCAGGCTGCTGCGCCTGCGTTTTAGCATACATCGCGGCCCGCTCTGCAGAGAGCGAAAGCTTGCGGCGAAATTCCGCCTCGCTGTGATCGCGCATGGCCAGAATGCGCATGGCCCGATCTAACAGGCGGGTAAACTGGCTTCGTTCGGTGGCGTCAGACATCTTGCTCCGGTTATGCAAAAAATTAACTCATGGTAAGGGTAGCGAGGAACCGCAAAAGAAACAAAGCGCTTTGGCTAATGTGTGGAGAAAGGCGGCAAAGGCGATTTGTAAGCGGGAAACAGGTGATACAAGGCGTTTCGTAACGCTAAAACAGGTAGCGCCTGGCGACTCGTACCCTGGAAAAATCAGTACAAGGCAGCTCGTTCGCTGGAAAAAAACTCGCCTGGGCGGTTCACAGCGCTGAAAACAATGCTCTTTTGCGCGTGTGCGCAATAGAAAGAACCTGGCTGCTGCCGTAACAAGCTGGTTCAGAAAGCGTAAGTCGAAAATAAAAAAGGAGCGGCACAGGGCCACTCCTTTTCAGCGCTTTCCGACTATCTGCCCTCGCGGGCTGCTAATCAGAAGTTTTCGTTAGTTTCGCTGGCTTCATTGGCATCATCTTTGTCAGCCACGAAGTCTGGCGTGGTGTCCGGATTGTTCATCAGCGTAGCGCGCAGCTTGTTTTCGATCTCGGTAGCCACAGCCGGGTTCTCTTTCAGGAAGTTGCCGGCGTTTGCCTTACCCTGACCGATTTTATCGCCGTTGTAGCTGTACCAGGCACCCGCTTTTTCAATCAGCTTGTGCTTCACGCCAAGGTCTACCAGCTCGCCGTAGATATTGATGCCTTCGCCGTACATAATCTGGAACTCAGCCTGCTTGAACGGCGCGGCGATTTTGTTTTTCACCACTTTCACGCGGGTTTCGCTACCGACGACTTCGTCACCCTCTTTAATCGCGCCGATACGGCGGATATCCAGACGGACAGAGGCGTAGAATTTCAGCGCGTTACCGCCGGTAGTGGTTTCCGGGTTACCGAACATCACGCCGATTTTCATACGGATCTGGTTGATGAAGATCAGCAGCGTGTTGGAGTTCTTCAGGTTACCGGCCAGCTTACGCATAGCCTGGCTCATCATACGAGCCGCCAGACCCATATGCGAGTCGCCGATTTCGCCTTCGATTTCCGCTTTCGGCGTCAGCGCCGCCACGGAGTCAACGATGATTACGTCAACCGCGCCGGAACGCGCCAGCGCATCACAGATTTCCAGCGCCTGCTCACCGGTGTCCGGCTGCGAGCAGAGCAGATTATCAATGTCCACGCCCAGCTTTTTAGCGTAAACCGGATCGAGCGCATGCTCGGCATCGATAAAGGCGCAGGTTTTGCCCTTGCGCTGTGCAGACGCGATAACCTGTAACGTCAGCGTGGTTTTACCGGAAGATTCCGGCCCGTAAATTTCGACGATACGGCCCATTGGCAGGCCGCCCGCGCCCAGCGCGATATCCAGCGAAAGCGAACCGGTAGAGATGGTTTCCACATCCATAGTGCGGTCTTCACCCAGGCGCATGATGGAGCCTTTACCAAATTGCTTTTCAATCTGGCCCAGCGCTGCTGCCAGTGCTTTTTGCTTGTTTTCGTCAATAGCCATTTCCACTCCTAATCACGCGGGGGTAAAGCACGCTTTCGCGGCTTCGTGTCTCAATCAATATGGGTGCAATTATACTGTATAGTCATACAGTATCAAGCTTAATTTTTAAGAAAATGGTCACGTAGCGTCAACAGCGCATAAGCCGTGGCCTGACGTCGAACGGCCTCTCTGTCGCCCGCAAAAATTTTGCGCTGCGCCAGCGAGTTAGCGCCTTCCGCTGCGAAGCCGAACCACACCGTTCCCACCGGTTTTCCTGCCGTTCCGCCATCGGGGCCAGCGATGCCGCTGACGGCTACGGCATACTGCGCGCAGGCCTGTTTAAGCGCCCCTTCCGCCATCTCTGTCACCACCTGTTCGCTGACCGCGCCAAAGCTTTCCAGCGAGGCGGCCGTCACGCCCACCAGCGTCTGCTTGGCCTCATTGCTGTAGGTGACAAAGCCCCGCTCAAACCATTGTGAACTGCCGGCGACGTCGGTAATCACTTTTGCTATCCAACCGCCCGTACAGGATTCCGCCGCGGTAACCGTGGCATTAAGGCGCTGTAAATGCTGACCGATTTCCTGGCTTAACAGGCGCAATTCGCTGTCCGTCATTCTTGTTCCCTGCTTGCTTATCGTAAGAATGAAGATTAGCACTTTTTAGCCAGGCACGAAGAGACAAAGGCGGGATTTGCGAACCGCTTTCATAAAGTCAGTCAGGAAAAGCGTTGTAGAAACAGGCGATTGCCCGGCAACGCGCCGCCGGGCGATCGGGAGGTAAAACTGACGTTACTGACGGGCGTCGCGTACGGCCTGGCCCAGCTGCCACACGGCCATCGCATAGTGATTGCTGTGGTTATAGCGGGTAATAACGTAAAAATTCGGCAACCCGTACCAGTATTGATAGTAAGTGCCCATATCAAAACGCAGCAGGCTGACCTGCTGATTGTCCTGTAGCGGCACCTGCGGCGACAAACCGGCGGCAGAGAGCTGCGCGGCCGTATAGCGGGTTTTGAAGCCCGTTTCCAGCTGCGGCGCTTCGCCGTTAGCCGGTACGGCTACGGTGCCGCCTTTTATCCAGCCGTGCGCGCTGAAATAGTGGGCCACGCTGCCTATTGCGTCTACAGGATCCCAAAGATTGATATGGCCGTCGCCATTGAAATCAACGGCGTATTGCTTAAAGGCAGAAGGCATAAACTGGCCGTAGCCCATGGCGCCAGCGAACGAACCGCGTAAATCAAGCGGATCGTCGTTCTCTTCTTTCGCCATCAGCAGGAAGGTTTCCAGCTCGCCGCTAAAGTACTCGGCGCGACGAGGATAGGCGAACGCCAGCGTCGCCAGCGCATCGATAATGCGCGTTTTACCCATTACGCGTCCCCAGCGGGTTTCGACGCCAATAATGCCGACGATGATTTCCGGCGGCACGCCGTAAACTTCCGAGGCACGATTGAGCGCGTCCTGATATTGATTCCAGAACTGGACGCCGTTCTGCACGTTATCCGGCACGATAAATTTTTTGCGATAGCGGATCCAGGCGCCGTTCGGGCCGGAGGGTGCCTGATAAGAAGGCGCCTGCCGATCCATCAGCCGCAGCACCCAATCCAGCCGCTTCGCCTGTGCCAGCACGTTATGCAGCTGCTGACGGTTAAAACCGTGTTCGCGCACCATTTTATCGATAAAGGCTTCGGCCGTCGGGCTGTTGGCGAAATCGCCGTCCAGCGGCGCTACGTTATGCTCGGGATCCAGTAAAAAGCTGTTGTTGCCCCGAAAAGGATTGCCGTGAGGCTCAGGCGCAGGGGCTTTACTGCTGCAGGCGGAAAGCAGCAGCAGCGCGGGCAAAAATGAGGCCAGATAACGCATTGAATATCCAGAGTGCAAAACGGAAAAGTAGCATTCATGTTAGAACATCGCCAGCCATTCTGAAAACAGATGTTATGTAAATCTGCCGCTTTTTTCCTTTCTCTTTTCCTGCGCGGCCAGACGGCGTAAACTCGCTGCTGCCATTAAAATAAAACGTCATTTCATTTAATAGAAAATAGCATTTTATCAAATCAGGAGGAGTAATGAGCAAACAGGCTGCGGTGCTGCTGGCGCCGGGATTCGAAGAGGCGGAGGCCTTTATTATTATTGATATATTAAACCGTCTGCACGTTAAGGTAACGACTGTCGCCTGCCATGATACGCGTGAGGTGCCCAGCTACCATGCCGTGCCGGTGGTAGCGGATGTTCTGCTGGCGGGCCTGGATAAAGAGTTTGACGCCGTGGTTATCCCTGGCGGGCCGGAAGGCACCGTTAACCTGGCGGCCAACCCGCTGGTCACGGCGTTTATTCGCCGTCATGACGAAGCGGGAAAATGGATTGCGCCGATCTGTTCCGCTGCCGCGCGCGTGCTGGGCGGCAATCATCTGTTGAAGGGCCGTCGCTATACCTGCTCAGGCGATTTGTATAAGGGCGTTACCGATGGCGTTTATAGTGCGGAGGAGGTGGTGGAAGACGGCAACCTGCTGAGCGGCAAAGGGCTGGGCAAAAGTTTTGAGTTCGCCTTTCAGCTGGCCTGGCGCCTGACCGACGATACCGAAACGGCCGATTTCCAGGCTGACCACATCTATTTTGACCACTGGCGCTCTTACAGCGGGCTAAACGCCAGCTAGTCTGTGCTGTCGGCAGGCGCCCTCGCCCGCCGACCTTTACAGCGTCAGCAACTCGCGGCTGATAGCGGCTACCGATTTCGCCCCGGTCAGCGTCATCGCCACGCGCATCTCTTTTTCCATCAGCGAGAGCAGATTCACCACGCCAGCTTCGCCCGCTGCGGCCAGCGCATAGACAAAGGCTCGGCCCAGCAGCACGCTGTCCGCGCCCAGCGCCAGCATCCGCACCACGTCCAGCCCGGTTCGTATCCCTGAATCCGCCAGGATCTTAATGTCGCCTTTTACCGCATCGGCAATGGCGGGCAGCGCACGCGCGGTAGAAAGCACGCCGTCCAGCTGACGGCCGCCGTGGTTAGACACCACAATGCCATCGGCGCCGAAGCTCACGGCATCCTTCGCATCCTGCGGATCGAGAATGCCCTTAATGATCATTGGCCCTTGCCAGAACTCACGGATCCACTCCAAATCTTTCCAGGAGATAGAGGGATCGAAGTTGGCGCCCAGCCAGCCAATGTAGTCTTCCAGCGTGGTCGGATGGCCGCGATAGGCCGAGACATTGCCCAGATCGTGCGGCTTGCCGTTCAGGCCCACATCCCACGCCCACTGCGGATGCAGCATGGCCTGCACCATCCGGCGGAAAGCCGCATTCGGCCCGCTCATGCCGGAATGCGCATCGCGGTAGCGCGCGCCAGGCACCGGCATATCCACGGTAAAGACCAGCGTTTTTACCCCTGCGGCTTTGGCCCGCTCCAGCGCGTTTCGCATAAAGCCACGGTCTTTTAAGACGTAAAGCTGGAACCACATAGGCCGTGAAATCGCCGGCGCGACCTCTTCGATGGGACAGACGGAAACGGTGGAAAGCGTAAAGGGAATGCCCATTTTTGCCGCCGCGCGCGCCGCCTGCACTTCGCCACGCCGTGCATACATGCCCGTCAGTCCTACCGGCGCGAGAATGACCGGCATCGCCAGCTTCTCGTCGAACAGCGTGGTTTCCAGGCTCAGCTCGGCCATATTTTTCAGGATGCGCTGGCGTAGCGCGATATCGGCCAGATCGGCGGTATTGCGCCTGAGGGTGTGCTCGCTATAGGCACCGCCGTCGATATAGTGGAAAAGGAAAGGCGGCAGCCTGCGCCGTGCCGCTGCCCGGTAATCCGTTGATGCGGAAATGATCATCTGGTTTCCTGCCTTGTTAAAACGCTCGGCTTCATCGCGAAGCAAAGTAAACGAGCCGCGAGAGCGGCCCGGAAGAACAGGCAGTGTAGTCGAGACGGAAAACGGATACGCTGACCCACATCTCAAC
The DNA here is from genome assembly GCF_051400835.1 of Erwinia artemisiae. Taxonomy (NCBI): domain Bacteria; kingdom Pseudomonadati; phylum Pseudomonadota; class Gammaproteobacteria; order Enterobacterales; family Erwiniaceae; genus Erwinia; species Erwinia artemisiae. The sequence continues at coordinate 36,879 of NZ_JBLFFM010000003.1, forward strand.
ATTTTGGCAACAAACCAGACGATCGCCTTTTTTGCACAAGGTAACGCCGCACAACTAACGGCGATTGCGTACCAGCTGATAGCGCCGCGTCAAATATTCCAGCGGCACGCTCCAGATATGCACCAGGCGGCAGAACGGAAACAGCAGGAACAGCGTCATGCCCAGTACCATATGCACGCGGTAAATCAGCGCCACGCCTTCCAGATGCTGCGACGCGCCCGCATGGAAGGTCACGATCGCCTGCGCCCAGCCGACCAGCTTCATCATTTCGCTGCCGTCCATATGCTGCGCGGAGAAAGGAATGGTCAGCAGCCCCAGTGTGGCCTGTGCTACCAGCAGCGTCAGGATCAGGATATCGCCGGCGCTGCTGGTGGCCCTGACGCGCGGATTGAGCAGGCGACGCTTAAGCAGCAGCGCGCCGCCCGCCAGCGTCAGCAAACCGCAAACGCCGCCGGCCACCATCGCCAGCTTCTGCTTGGCGGCGATCGGCAGAAAAGCCTCGTACATCCAGTGCGGCGTCAGCAGGCCGACGAAATGGCCGAAGAGAATGCCGATGATGCCGATATGAAACAGGTTGGAGGCGAGCCGCATCCCTTTTTTATCCAGCATCTGGCTGGAGCCGGCGCGCCAGCTGTACTGGCCATAGTCGTAGCGCAGCCAGCTGCCAATCAGGAAAACGCTGCCTGCGATATAAGGATAAATATCGAAAAAGAAACCTGAGAGAAAATTCATGATGAACGCCCCGTGGATGTTGTCATTGCCGCCACGTCCAGATACTGCGGCGCGACGGCGTCGGCAAAGCGGCGCTGATGCGCGGCCTGTTGGGCGGAAGCACAGCCCTGCTCGCCGAGAAACTTAATCTGTTCCTCTTCCCAGACCGCATCCAGCGCCGCTGGCGTATCGTCGCGGGCCTCTTTATGGATTTTCGGCGTCAGGTCATCTACCGCCAGCCCGGCGCCGGAGAGCGCCAGCAGCACGGTGAACAGCTCGCTATAGCGGCTTTGGCGCTGTTTTAGCCTGGCGGCCAGCAGCGCGAGGATTGGCGCCACGTCGGCCAGGCCAGCGCGGGCGCGGGTGACGTCAAGGCTGGCCAGATACTCCAGATAGAGCGGCAGAAAATCGGGCAGCTCTTTCGCGCTCAGCTCCAGGCCGTCGGCGCGATATTGCTCCAGCAGATCGACCATTGCCTGGCCGCGATCGCGCGACTCGCCGTGAACATGCTCGAACAGCAGCAAAGAGGTGGCCCGACCGCGATCGAACAGCTCGCAATAGTCGGCCTGCCTGTCCAGCAGCGAGCCTGCGCAGAATTCCGTAATAAAATCGGTGAGCTGCGCGCGCTGCGCGGCATCAAGCTCGCTGCCCGCTTCCAGCGCCGCCAGCATTTCAGCCTGATGCGTAAAGAGCGCTTCATCGGGATAATCCAGCAGCCGGGCGACGATACGTAGTGTAATCATGGCTGCTCCTCCTGCGTTTTTTTGCCAATATCAATCGCGTCGATACGGCGGCTGTTAAACAGGTTGAAGCGACCGTCGCTGCCGTGGCAGCCATCGCCGAAGCTGAAGCCGCAGCCTTTGCTTTCCGGGAAGGCTTCCCGCGCCAGTTCACGATGGCTGGAAGGCACCACGAAACGATCTTCGTAATTGGCGATGGCCAGATAGCGGTACATCTCCTGCGCCTGCGCTTCGCTTAAGCCAACCTGTTCCAGCGCCCGCGTGTCGACAAGGTTATCGACGGTTTCCGCGCGTTTATAATGACGCATGGCCAGCATTCTCTTTAGCGCCAGCAAAACCGGCGCGGTATCGCCCGCCGTCAGCAGGTTCGCCAGGTACTGCACGGGAATGCGCAGGCTTTCCACGTCCGGCAGAATACCGTTGTGCGGCAGGTCGCCCGCGTCCGCCGCGCTCTGAATGGGCGACAGCGGCGGCACGTACCAGACCATCGGCAGCGTGCGGTATTCCGGATGCAGCGGCAGCGCCAGCTTCCACTCCATCGCCATTTTATAAACCGGCGAGCGTTGCGCTGCGTCAATCACGCTTTGCGGGATGCCTTCTTTTAACGCTTCGGCAACCACATCGGGATCGTGGGGATCGAGGAAGATCGCTCTCTGGCTTTCATAAAGATCCTGTTCATGCTCGCTCGCTGCCGCTTCTTCAATGCGATCCGCGTCGTACAAAAGCACGCCAAGATAGCGGATGCGCCCTACGCAGGTTTCGGAACAGACCGTGGGCTGGCCCGCTTCAATACGCGGATAGCAGAAAATACACTTCTCCGATTTACCGCTTTTCCAGTTGAAGTAGATTTTTTTATAGGGACAGCCGGTCAGACACATGCGCCAGCCGCGACACTTGTCCTGATCGATCAGCACGATACCGTCTTCGCCGCGCTTATAGATGGCGCCGCTCGGGCAGGTCGCCACGCACGCCGGGTTCAGGCAGTGCTCGCACAGGCGCGGCAGATAGGCCATAAAGGTGTGTTCAAACTGGCCGTACATCTCTTTCTGGATGTTATCGAAATTTTTATCCTGCGAGCGTTTGGAAAACTCGCCGCCAAGGATCTCTTCCCAGTTCGGGCCATTTTCGATTTTTTTCATCCGCTTGCCGGTGATCAGCGAGCGCGGCCGCGCTATCGGCTGATGTTTACCAGCGGGCGCATTGTGTAAATGCTGATAGTCGTAGTCGAACGGCTCATAGTAATCGTCCAGCGCGGGCACATCCGGGTTAGCGAAAATTTTCGACAGCAGCCCGACGCGGTTGCCCATTCGCGGCACCAGCCTGCCGTTGATTTTACGGATCCAGCCGCCCTTCCATTTTTCCTGATCTTCCCATGCCTGCGGATAGCCGACGCCCGGCTTGCTTTCAACGTTGTTAAACCAGGCGTATTCCATCCCTTCACGGCTGGTCCAGACGTTTTTGCAGGTCACGGAACAGGTGTGGCAGCCGATACATTTATCCAGATTCAGCACCATGCCGACCTGCGAGCGAATTTTCATGATTTTCTCCCCTTGCCGCCCTGGCAGTCGTCGTTACCTTCACCGTCCAGCCAGTGAACGTGATTCATTTTGCGCACCACCACAAACTCATCGCGATTGGACCCTACGGTGCCGTAATAGTTAAAGCCGTAGGAAAGCTGCGCGTAGCCGCCGATCATATGGGTTGGTTTAGGACAGGCGCGGGTCACGGAGTTATGAATGCCGCCGCGCTGGCCGGTAATTTCCGAACCGGGAATGTTCACAATGCGTTCCTGCGCGTGGTACATCATGGTCATGCCTGCCGGTACGCGCTGGCTGACCACTGCGCGAGCGGTCAGCGATCCGTTGGCGTTAAAGGCTTCAATCCAGTCGTTGTCCGCAATCCCCAGCTCCTGCGCGTCTTCTTCACTCATCCAGACGATAGGGCCGCCGCGCGACAGCGTCAGCATCAGCAGGTTGTCGCTGTAGGTAGAGTGAATGCCCCATTTCTGGTGCGGCGTCAGGAAGTTCAGCGCCTTTTCCGGATTGCCGTTCGGCTTTTTGTTCAGCAAAGGCCTGGCCGCCCTGGTATCAATAGGGGGACGATAAACCAGCAGGCTTTCGCCAAAGGCGCGCATCCACTCGTGATCCTGATAAAGCTGCTGGCGTCCGCTGAGCGTGCGCCACGGGATCAGCTCATGCACGTTGGTATAACAGGCGTTATAGGAGACGTGCTCGTCTTCCAGTCCTGACCAGGTGGGGCTGGAGATAATTTTGCGCGGCTGCGCCTGAATATCGCGGAAGCGAATTTTTTCGTCTTCTTTGTTCAGCGCCAGGTGAGTGTGGTCGCGGCCGGTAATGTCGCTCAGCGCCTGCCAGGCTTTTACCGCTACCTGACCGTTGGTTTCCGGCGCGAGGGATAAAATGACCTCGGCCGCATCGATGGCGCTGTCGATATTCGGCCGGCCAGCGGCCGGGCCATCCGTCTTGACGTAGTTCAGCTCTTTAAGGAAATCGACCTCTTTTTGCGTGTTCCAGCTGATGCCCTTACCGCCGTTGCCCAGCTTGTCCAGCAGCGGGCCAAGCGAGGTAAAGCGTTCCCAGGTGGCCGGATAGTCGCGCTCTACGGCAATAATGTGCGGCGCGGTTTTGCCGGGGATCAGGTCGCACTCGCCTTTTTTCCACTCTTTAACGTCAAAAGGCTGCGCCAGCTCCGCCGGCGAATCGTGCTGCACCGGCAGCGTGACGATATCGGTTTCCACACCGAGATGCCCCGGACAAAGCTCCGAGAAGCGTTTGGCGATGCCTTTATAGATCTCCCAGTCGCTTTTCGCTTCCCAGGCCGGATCGACCGCCGCCGACAGCGGATGAATAAACGGATGCATATCCGAAGTATTCATATCGTCTTTTTCATACCAGGTGGCGGTAGGCAGCACGATATCGGAATAGAGACAGGTACTGGACAGGCGGAAATCCAGCGTTACCACCAGATCCAGCTTGCCCTCGCCGCCTTTCTCCTGCCATTCCACTTCTTCCGGCTTCACGCCGCCCTGCACGCCTAAATCTTTACCCTGAATGCCGTTTTCCGTGCCCAGCAGATATTTGAGCATGTACTCATGGCCTTTGCCGGACGATCCCAGCAGGTTGGAGCGCCAGACAAACAGGTTACGCGGGAAGTTCTGCGGATTGTCCGGCTGCTCGGCGGCAAAGCGCAGCGTGCCGGTTTTCAGGCTTTCCACGGTGAAATCCACCGGCGGCATCCCGGCCGCTTTCGCCTGCGCGGCGATGTTCAGCGGATTGCCGTTCAGCTGCGGCGCGGAAGGCAGCCAGCCCATGCGCTCGGAACGCACGTTAAAGTCGATTAAACTGCCGCCGTAGCGCTTTTTATCGGCCAGCGGCGAGAGCAGCTCGCTGGTCTGCACGGTTTCGTAGCGCCACTGGCTGGAATGGTTATAGAAGAACGAGGTGCTGTTCATATGGCGCGGCGGACGCTGCCAGTCGAGCGCGAAAGCCAGCGGCGTCCAACCGGTCTGCGGCCGCAGTTTTTCCTGACCGACATAGTGCGCCCAGCCGCCGCCGCTCTGCCCCACGCAGCCGCAGAAGATCAGCATATTGATCAGCCCACGGTAGTTCATATCCATGTGATACCAGTGGTTCATCCCGGCGCCGACGATAATCATCGAGCGGCCACGCGTTTTTTCCGCGTTGTCGGCAAACTCGCGCGCCAGCGGAATGATATTCTGCCGCGACACGCCGGTGATCTGCTCGGCCCAGGCCGGGCTGTAGGCTTTGATCTCGTCATAGCTGCCTGCGCAGTTTTCGTCGTGCAGACCACGATCCAGCCCGTAGTTCGCCAGCGTCAGATCATACACGCTGGCGACCAGCGCAGCGCTGCCGTCGGCCAGCTGCAAACGCTTCACCGGCAGCTTGTGCAGCAGGATCTCCTCCAGCGGCACGCTGCTGAAGTTTTCGCTTTCCAGGCCGCCGAAATAGGGAAAGCCGACCTCGGCGATCTCGTCATGGCTGCCCAGCAGGCTAAGCTGAAGCGTGACTTCCCGCTGCGAGCCACCTTCACGCGACTCCAGGTTCCACTTGCCTTTTTCTCCCCAGCGATAGCCGATGGATCCCTGCGGCGCCACCAGCTCACCGCTCTCCTGGTCGATGGCGATGGTTTTCCACTGCGGGTTGTTTTCCTGCCCCAGGTTATCAATCAGATCGCTGGCGCGGAGCTGGCGTCCGGCGGCGTAGTAGCCGCCCTCGCGCGGCTCCAGCAGCACCAGCATCGGCATATCGGTATAGCGGCGCACGTAGTCACGGAAATAGGGCACCTCGCGCTCAAGGTGAAACTCCTTCAGCATCACGTGTCCTAAAGCCAGCGCCAGCGCGCTGTCGGTGCCCTGCTTAGGATTCAGCCACTGATCGCACAGCTTGGCGACCTCGGCATAGTCAGGCGTGATCGCCACGGTTTTGGTGCCCTTGTAGCGCACCTCGGTAAAGAAATGAGCATCCGGCGTGCGCGTCTGCGGCACGTTAGAGCCCCAGGCGATAATATAAGAAGAGTTATACCAGTCGGCCGATTCCGGCACGTCGGTCTGCTCGCCCCAGGTCATGGGCGAAGCGGGCGGCAAATCGCAATACCAGTCATAAAAACTCAGGCAGACGCCGCCGATCAGCGACAGATAGCGCGCGCCTGCGGCATAGGAAACCATCGACATCGCCGGGATCGGTGAAAAGCCGATAATGCGATCCGGGCCGAAGGTTTTCGCCGTATAGATATTGGATGCCGCGATCAGCTCGTTGACCTCCTGCCAGCTTGACCGGACGAAGCCGCCGCGACCGCGAGCGATCTTATAGCTCTGCGCTTTTTGCGGATCGCTGACGATCGATCCCCAGGCCGCGACCGGATCCTGATGCTCCGCTTTGGCTTCGCGCCACAGCTTGAGCAGCTTTTTGCGCATCAGCGGATATTTCAGGCGGTTGGCGCTGTAGAGATACCAGGAGTAGCTGGCGCCGCGAGGACAGCCGCGCGGCTCGTGATTCGGCAAATCCGGTCGGGTGCGCGGATAGTCGGTTTGCTGCGTTTCCCACGTGACCAGGCCATTTTTGACGTAAATTTTCCAGCTGCAGGAGCCGGTGCAGTTTACGCCATGCGTGGAGCGCACGATTTTATCGTGCTGCCAGCGGCTACGGTAGCCCTCTTCCCAGTCGCGATTGGTGTTGAGTGTCTGGCCGTGTTGACCAGCAAAGGGTTCCGCCAGCTGTTTAAAGTAGCGAAACCTGTCGAGAAATTTGCTCATCCGGAAAACTCCTGAAGGCTTAGGTGATATTGCTCAGGCGGCGGAGGGACATTGCCTCCGCACGTTATCAAAATTTATTTTTGCGGCCGTAAACCAGCCAGGTGACGCCAACGCAAAGCAGATAGAAGGCGAGGAAGATTTTCATCGCGCCCGTCGGCGTGCCCAGCATGGACAGCGAAAGGCCAAACGTCTGCGGGATGAAAAAGCCGCCCAGCGCGCCGATAGCGGAAATAAAGCCAAGCGCGGCGGAGGTTTCGGTCACTGCTTCCCGCTGTGCGGTCTCTATGCCTTTCCCTTCCGCGCTTGCCTTCTCCAGGGTGAGCTTGCGGAAAATCACGGCGATCATCTGATAGGTCGAGCCGCTGCCCAGGCCGGCGGTTAAAAACAACCCCATAAACACGGCGAAAAAGGCGCTAAAGGATCCGCTGGTGCCTTCGCCCGGCAGCGTCAGGAACAGCAGCGCGGCAAACAGCGCCATCAGCACAAAGTTAGCCAGCGTCACGCGTACGCCGCCCAGCCTGTCGGAAATAATGCCGCCCGCCGACCGCGCCAGCGCGCCCAGCAGCGGGCCGAAAAAGGCGTAGTGAAGAATGCTGATATCCGGAAACTGCGTTTTGGCGAGCATGGCGAAACCGGCAGAAAAGCCGATAAAAGAGCCAAAAGTCGCCAGGTAAAGCAGCGCCATCACCCACAGGTGGCCACGTTTCAGCACCGGCAGCTGCTCGCGCAGAGAAGATTTCGCCGCCGCCAGGTCGTTCATGCCGAACCAGGCCGCCAGCGTCGCGACAAGCAGGAACGGCACCCAGATCCACGCGGCGTTTTGCAGCCAGATCGTTTCGCCGCTGCTGGTGTGCTGCGCGCCGCCGCCGAAGGCGCCGAAAACGGCGATGGAAACGGCCAGCGGGGCGGCGAACTGCATTACGCTGACGCCCAGGTTGCCCAGACCGCCGTTGATGCCCAGCGCCCCGCCCTGCTGCGCTTTAGGAAAAAAGAAGCTGATATTGCCCATGCTGGAGGCAAAGTTCGCGCCCGCAAAGCCGCACAGCAGCGCGATCAGCACAAAAATGCTGAAAGCGGTGCTGGTGTCCTGCACAGCAAACCCAAGCCACAGGCAAGGGACCAGCAGGATACCGGTGCTGAAAGCCGTCCAGCGCCGTCCGCCGAACACGGGGATCACAAAAGAGTAAGGGATCCGCAGCAGCGCGCCGGAAATGGAAGGCAGCGCCGTCAGCAGAAAAAGCTGCTCGGTGGTAAAGGTGAAGCCAACTTTGTTCAGGTTCACTGCAACGGCGCTGAACAGCATCCAGACGCAGAAAGCGAGCAGCAAACAGAAAACGGAAATCCACAGGTTACGGTTGGCGATGCGTTTTCCACGCTGCTGCCAGAACCGCTCGTTTTCCGGCTGCCAGTCCTGGATAACGGCACCATTTTCTTCGGGTTGAAGAGGGGCAAGTTGCGTCATAGTCATCTCCGGTTTGAATGGAGCGCATTCTGCTTAACCGCTTCTGACGCCGGGTTGACGCAAATCAACGTGGATGCAGGTGATCTTTTGCCTCCGTGCTGCCGCTGCGCCTGGATGAGTAGAGACATATCGGAAACATATTTATAAAATTCATGTAATTACTACGCACAGCGGGCGCTTTTTTCAGTTAGACTGCGGAAGGAAGAAATTTATGGTTACTCTCTTAGTGGTATAGGGTTAACGTTTTTAATCGGTAAGATTAAGAAGCTAACCGGGAATCATTCGCCGCCCTCTGACTGTGGAAAATCCAAGCGTGAAAGAAGAAGCCGCCACTATCCTGCTGATTGACGATCATCCGCTGCTGCGGAACGGCGTTAAACAGTTGATTGAAATGGAAGAAAGTTTGCAGGTTATCGCAGAAGCCAGCGACGGCGCGCAGGGCGTCGTACTGGCGGAACAGCATGACCCCGACCTGATCCTTTTGGATTTAAATATGCCAGGCATGAACGGGCTGGATACGCTGGTGCAGCTGCGCACCATCGAGCTTTCCGGGCGCATCGTGGTATTCAGCGTTTCCGATCATGAAGATGACGTGGTAAACGCGTTAAAACACGGCGCGGATGGTTATCTGCTGAAGGATATGGAGCCGGAAGCGTTGCTGAAAGCGCTGCATCAGGCCGCCGCCGGCCAGATGGTGTTAAGCGAAAAGCTGACCAACGTGCTGGTGGCCAGCCTGCGTGAATCACGCCCGACAGAAGCGCGCGATGTGGAACAGCTGACGCGCCGCGAACGCGATATTCTGAAGCTAATCACGCTGGGGATGACCAATAAAGCCATTGCCCGCAAGCTGTCGATTACTGAAAGCACGGTAAAAGTGCACGTTAAACATCTACTGAAAAAAATGAAGCTGAAATCCCGGGTGGAAGCGGCCGTCTGGGCGCTGCAAAACGGCCACGGCTGATAAAGACTTTCTTCGCTCCGCTTTTCCGGCACCGCAGTAGTCGCCGGACAGGGCTGCGCTTCACCCTCTGTCGCTAAACGGTTTCGCCAACGCTATCGCATTTTACCCCCTCTATTTTTACGCTTTGCGGCCCGTCTCTGGCTTTTACCTGTGACAGCATCGATCGCGCTGCGTTACTATAGCCCTCAGAAAAAGGCGCCGCTCTCGTGCCCGTCACCTGCGCTGACCTCGCTGGCGCGCCTGCCCAATCACCGTTTTGAAGTAAAACTCAGCGTCCCGCGCCGACTTTATATTCAATGGACTGGAAAAGAAGACCTGATAATGACCACTGACAATCTTTCTTCCCATACGCCCATGATGCAGCAGTACCTGCGTTTGAAAGCCGAGCATCCGGAGATCCTGCTGTTCTACCGCATGGGCGATTTTTACGAGCTGTTTTATGACGATGCTAAACGCGCCTCTCAGCTGTTGGAAATCTCGCTGACCAAACGCGGCGCTTCCGCTGGCGAACCGATCCCGATGGCTGGCGTCCCGCATCATGCCGTGGAAAACTACCTCGCGAAACTGGTGCAGCTGGGCGAGTCGGTGGCGATCTGCGAACAGATCGGCGATCCGGCGCTGAGCAAAGGCCCGGTCGAGCGTAAAGTGGTGCGCATCGTCACGCCCGGCACCATCAGCGACGAAGCGCTGCTGCAGGAGCGTCAGGACAATTTGCTGGCGGCCATCTGGCAGGGTTCGCGCGGCTTCGGCTACGCCACGCTGGATATCAGCTCCGGCCGCTTCCGCCTGGCGGAGCCGAGCGATCTGGAAACGATGGCGGCAGAGCTACAGCGCACCAATCCGGCGGAGCTGCTCTATCCCGAAGATTTTGCCGCCATGTCGCTGATTGAAAATCGTCGTGGCTTACGTCGTCGTCCGCTGTGGGAGTTCGAGGTGGATACCGCGCGCCAGCAGCTGAACATGCAGTTCGGCACCCGCGATCTGAACGGTTTCGGCGTCGAGCAGGCGCAGTTTGCGCTGCGTGCGGCAGGCTGCCTGCTGCAATATGTAAAAGATACCCAGCGCACCTCGCTGCCGCATATCCGCTCGCTGACGATGGAGCGTCAGCAGGACGGCATCATCATGGACGCCGCCACGCGCCGCAATCTGGAAATCACCCAGAACCTGGCGGGCGGCATCGATAACACGCTGGCTTCGGTGCTGGACAGAACCGTCACGCCGATGGGCAGCCGCATGCTGAAACGCTGGCTGCATATGCCGATCCGCGACACCGCAACGCTTATCAACCGGCAGCAAAGCATCGGCGCGCTACAGGATTTTACCGCCGAGCTGGCGCCGCTGCTGCGGCAGGTCGGCGATCTGGAGCGTATCCTCGCCAGGCTGGCGCTGCGCACGGCGCGCCCGCGCGATCTGGCCAGGATGCGTCACGCTTTTCAGCAGCTGCCCGGGCTGGACGCGCTGCTGGTTGACAGCGACGTGCCGCATCTGCAAACGCTGCGCCAGCAGATGGGCCAGTTCGACGAGCTGCGCGAACTGCTGGAAAACGCCATTATCGATGCACCGCCGGTGCTGGTGCGCGACGGCGGCGTGATTGCGCCAGGCTATAACGAAGAGCTGGACGAGTGGCGCGCGCTGGCGGACGGCGCCACCGACTATCTGGACAAGCTGGAAATCCGCGAGCGTGAAAAGCTGGGGCTGGATACGCTCAAGGTCGGTTTTAACGCCGTACACGGCTACTATATTCAGGTCAGCCGTGGGCAAAGCCATCTGGTGCCGATCAACTACGTGCGTCGCCAGACGCTGAAAAACGCCGAGCGCTATATTATCCCCGAGCTGAAAGAGTATGAAGACAAGGTTCTGACCTCGAAAGGCAAGGCGCTGGCGCTGGAAAAGGCCCTTTACGACGGGCTGTTCGATCTGCTGCTGCCGCATCTGGAAGCGCTACAGATCAGCGCCGCCGCGCTGGCGGAGCTGGACGTATTGAGCAACCTTGCCGAGCGCGCCTGGACCCTGAACTTCAACTGTCCAACCTTTACCGATAAGCCAGGCATCAGACTGACCGGCGGCCGTCATCCGGTGGTCGAGCAGGTGCTGAAAGAGCCGTTTATCGCCAACCCGCTGACGCTGTCACCGCAGCGCCGCATGTTGGTGATCACCGGGCCGAACATGGGCGGTAAAAGCACCTATATGCGCCAGGCCGCGCTGATAGCGCTGATGGCCTTTATCGGCAGCTACGTTCCGGCGGAAGAAGCGGTAATTGGCCCCATCGACCGCATATTCACCCGCGTTGGCGCGGCGGACGATCTCGCTTCCGGTCGCTCAACCTTTATGGTCGAAATGACCGAAACCGCCAATATTCTGCATAACGCGACGGAATACAGCCTGGTGTTGATGGACGAGATCGGCCGCGGCACCTCGACCTACGACGGTCTTTCTCTTGCCTGGGCCTGCGCGGAAAGCCTGGCGAATCGCATCAAAGCGATGACGCTGTTCGCCACGCACTATTTCGAGCTGACCACGCTGGAAGAGAAGATGGAAGGCGTCGCCAACGTGCATCTGGATGCCGTGGAGCACGGTGACACTATCGCCTTTATGCACAGCGTGCAGGACGGCGCGGCCAGCAAAAGTTACGGACTGGCCGTTGCCGCGCTGGCAGGCGTGCCGAAAGAAGTGATCAAGCGCGCGCGGCAGAAGCTGAAAGAGCTGGAGGCCAGCTCGGCCAGCGCGGCCGCAGGCAGCGCGGAAGGCCCACAGCTGCCGCTGCTGGTTGAAGAGACGTCCCCGGCCGTTGAGGCGCTGGAAGCGTTAGATCCCGACACGCTGTCGCCGCGCCAGGCGCTGGAATGGATCTATCGTCTGAAATCGCTGGTTTAGTTGCAGGCTGATGGTTTAAGCGCAGGCCCGCCTCACGCGGGCCTCAGATTGATGACAAACTAAAAAGCCTGCGGGTGTACTGCCGTTTTTACAGCAATACAATAGCTTCACAGCGGCAGAGGCTGAGCGGATAGGCGGTCGCGCATGGACGCGCGAAACGAGCCTACATGGACGTATTCACGGCGTGTCCATGTTCCGCTCTGCCTCTGCTGCTTTTCACCGCCCCGAACGCGACCTAATGATAGAGTATGATTTTATCAGCAACCTCCCGCCTCACGCGGGCCTTTTCTTTGCAATGGAACTATCCCCCTCCTCTCTCCCACGTAATGACAGTGATAAAGCGTTAGCGGTCTGCATCGCGCCGTTTTGTCCGCGTCATTTCATCTAATCCAGTGGAGAGTGTCATGAATTTAAGAGTGAATCCCGTTGGGATAAACAGCGAGGCGATTAACGCGGGACAGTTCTCCGCGCGCCCGGGTAAAGCGCAGAACGGCAGCCTCGCCGCAGCACCGGAAAAGTCCAGTCTGTTGCAATACGGCGGCGCGCAGGGCACCACTACGCAGAAAAGCTCTACGGCCTCGCTCAGTGCCGATTATAAAACGCTGATCGATTCGCTGTTAAAGCAGGGCAAGGAGGAGCTGAGCAAGCTCAAGGAGCAGCTGGCGCAGCAGCAATCTTCAGGCACCGGCGCGCAAAACGGCTCCCCTTCGGCCAACAACACGCAGAACGTGATGTCGCAGTTGCAAATGCTGCTCGACAGCATTACCAAACTGCTTAAACAAAGCCAGGAGAGCCAGCAGTCGTCCGGCAACAGCAGCACAACCGATACGCAACTCAGCAGCGCGCTGTCTCAGCTTAAGGAGCTGCTCTCTTCGCTGGGTGCGACGGCCACAGGCGCAACCGGCACTGCCGATGCGAACGCCGGCGGGCAGACGATGCCAGCCAGCGAAAAGGACACCAGCGTTCCGCCTTCCAGCAGCACGCTGTTTAAAAACATGGATGGCGACAACCGCACCGCCGATCAAATCATCAACGAGAACCCGGTGTTGAAAAACCTGGGCAATCAGAAAGATATCAAGCAGAGCGAGCTGAAAAAGCAGTTCGGCGACTGGACGGCCAATAACCCGGACGAGAAAAGCCGGGCGCTGGCCGCCAAAAACATGTCGTACTTTTTAAATAACGTTAAGGCGCTGGATAACCGGGAAGGCGGCGATCGCGGTAAAATCTCCACTAACGGCAAAATCGAAGGCCTTACCAAAAGCGGCGATGCCCGTCACGGGACGGAAGCGGCGATCGTCAAAGACGTGGCGGAACAGGGACTGGATAAAGCCTTTCCAAAAGACGGCCGTTTAACCACCACCAACGACGAAATGGTCAACCTGAACGGCACCAATAAAAGCGGTTTTCAGGGCATTTGCCTGAAGCTGGGCAAGGCGCTGGCCTTTATTCCTGGACTCAGCAACGTGCTGACCGGGATGGGTCGCGCAGAAAGTACCAATCCGTGGGATGTGATCAAAGGCGGCATCGTGGGCGGCGTGAAAACCGCGTTTGACGCGCTAAAAGGCATGGCGCAAGGGCTGTTGACCGGCAAAGTTACGCCGATGCAGATGTTGATGAGCGCTTATAAAGGCGCGGTGATGGATACCTATGCGATGCAGGATGTGAAATCCGACGCAAAAGAGAAAGTTAAGGAAGTTGTCTGATTTACAGGCAATAAAAAAGCGGTGGTTTGCACCACCGCTTTTCGCTTTCACTCTTTAAGCGCCCGCATTATTCGCGAAACAAGGCTTCAATGTTCAGTCCCTGAGCCTGCAGAATTTCCCGCAGACGACGAAGACCTTCAACCTGAATCTGGCGAACACGTTCACGGGTCAGACCGATTTCGCGACCCACATCTTCTAACGTTGCCGCTTCGTAGCCTAACAGGCCGAAACGACGCGCCAGCACTTCACGCTGTTTGGCGTTCAGTTCGAACAGCCATTTGACGATGCTCTGCTTCATGTCATCGTCCTGGGTGGTATCTTCCGGACCGTTGTCTTTCTCGTCGGCCAGGATATCCAGCAGCGCTTTCTCAGAATCTCCGCCTAACGGCGTGTCAACTGACGTGATGCGTTCGTTGAGGCGCAGCATACGGCTGACGTCATCAACGGGTTTGTCCAGCTGTTCGGCAATTTCTTCCGCGCTTGGCTCGTGATCCAGCTTGTGGGCCAGTTCGCGGGCGGTACGCAGATAGACGTTCAGCTCTTTAACAATGTGGATTGGCAGACGGATGGTACGGGTTTGATTCATGATCGCCCGTTCAATCGTCTGACGGATCCACCAGGTAGCGTAAGTAGAGAAACGGAACCCACGTTCAGGGTCAAATTTCTCTACCGCGCGGATCAGGCCCAGGTTACCTTCCTCAATCAGATCCAGCAAAGCCAGACCACGATTGCTGTAACGACGGGCGATCTTCACTACCAGACGTAAGTTACTTTCAATCATGCGGCGACGAGACGGAATGTCACCACGCAGAGCACGACGAGCGAAGAAAACTTCTTCCTCTGCCGTAAGGAGCGGTGAATAACCGATCTCCCCCAGGTAGAGCTGCGTCGCATCCAAAACACGTTGTGTAGCGCCTTGTGACAACAGCTCTTCTTCAGCTATATCGTTATCAGCAGGTTCATTTCCGACAAGAGCCTTCTCATCAAAAATCTCAGCTCCGTTTTCGTCGAATTCCGCGTCTTCATGTAACTCATTAACTTTCAGCGTATTCTGGCTCATTAGCGGCTCCTACCCGTGATCCCAGGGCAGAACAACCAGGGTTCTGCCGGTTTATCGCTGCGGCAAATAGCGCAACGGGTTTACGGATTTCCCCTTGTAACGAATTTCAAAATGCAATCTAACCGAACTGGTGCCGGTACTGCCCATTGTCGCAATCTTCTGACCCGCTTTTACTTCCTGCTGCTCGCGGACCAGCATCGTGTCGTTATGGGCATATGCACTCAGGTAGTCATCATTATGTTTGATGATAATCAAGTTGCCATAACCGCGCAGCGCATTCCCGGCATACACAACGCGCCCTGAGGCGGTTGATACGACGGGCTGTCCTCGCGATCCCGCGATATCGATACCTTTGTTGCCGCCTTCGGAAGCAGAAAAGTTATCGATAATCTTCCCGTCGGTCGGCCAACGCCAGCTGCCTACCGGAGTAGAGCTATTCGTTGTGCTGCTGACGGTCGGAGCACTTACCGGCGCTGTCGTCGTTGCGACAGTATTTGTACCGGCTGAAGGTAACATTTTGCCTTCACTTGGTTTACCTGAATCCTCAGAATACGTAATAACCGGCTGACGTGCAACCGTTGTGCTCTTCATTTGCGCAGTGGTCGGCTGAGTGGGCACGCCGCCCGCCGTTGCATCCGCTGCGGTGATGGCATTGCCGCCGGTCAGGGTGCCGCCGGAGCCGTTACTAACCTGCAACTGCTGGCCCACATTGAGGCTGTAAGGCGCAGAGACGTTATTTCGTTCGGCTAAATCACGGAAATCGTTGCCGGTAATCCAGGCAATATAGAACAGCGTATCGCCGCGTTTAACGGTGTAAGTTTCGCCGCTGTAGCTACCTTTCGGAATATTCCCATACGAGCGGTTATAGATGATACGCCCATTTTGCGTAACAACATTTTCACTTCTGCCGCCGCTCGCTGCGGGCGCGGCGCGGCCAGAACCGGAAACGATCGGCGGTGGCTGGCTGATTAATCCCCCGCCGCTGTTGGCGCTGCCATTGCCGCCTACCGAGCTGATTGGCGCCTGTGCGTTATCGCTGGAACAGCCAGCTAACCAAAAACCAACGAGTGAAACCGCCGCAATACGGCGTAATTTTACTACCGGGCTTCCCGTGCTCATTTATATCCCCCGCTACGGCAAAACTGTGCGGCCGCGCTCGGCTAAACCTGCGCCAGCAGCATTAAATTCTGAATAGACTGAATAGTAACAATATCGGCCGTCACGTGCCATTAACAGATAGAAGCCATTAACAGATGCGTACAATTGGCCGGGCGCTCAGGCCAGATCGCCCTGCACCAGCGGCACAAATCGCACCGGCTCAATGGTTTCCACCAGAAATTCGCCGTTTTTACGGGTGATGCGCTTGAGCTGCTGCTGTTCGTCGCCGACCGGCAGCACCATGATGCCGCCCTCATCAAGCTGGTTCATCAGCTCGACAGGGATCTCCGGCGGCGCAGCGGTAACGATAATCGCATCGAAAGGGCCGCGCGCCGGCCAGCCCTGCCAGCCATCGCCGTGACGGGTGGAAACATTGTGCAGATCGAGCTGCTTCAGCCGCCGTTTCGCCTGCCATTGCAGGCCTTTGATACGTTCGACGGAGCAAACATGCCCGACAAGATGCGCGAGGATAGCGGTTTGATAGCCCGAACCGGTGCCGATCTCCAGCACGCGCGACTCGGGTTTCAACGCCAGCAGCGAGGTCATTTTCGCCACGATATAGGGTTGGGAAATGGTTTGCCCGGAGCCAATCGGCAGCGCCGTATTGTCCCAGGCTTTATGCTCGAAGGCTTCATCAACGAAACGCTCGCGCGGCACCGCTTCAATCGCCTTCAGCAAGGCTTCATCCGTAATACCCTGCTGGCGCAGCTGGTCCAGCAGCGTTTCAATGCGGCGGTTTACCATTCGTTTTCAACTCCCGAACTGGCTAACCATGAAGCAACGACCTCCTGCGCGCCATGCGCGGTGAGATCGACATGCAGCGCGGTTACCGACACGTAACCTTCTTCGACGGCGGCAAAGTCCGTATCGGGACCGGCGTCGAACTTTTCACCCGGCGGGCCAATCCAGTACAGCGTATGGCCGCGCGGATCCTGTAGCGGGATAGCCTGATCGCTGGGATGACGGCTGCCGCAGCGGGTCATGCGGATACCTTTAATTTCGCTGAGCGGTAAATCCGGCACGTTGATGTTCAGGATCCGGCCGGTGCGCAACGGCTCGCGCTGCAGCGCCCGCAGCAGAGAACAGGTTACGGCGGCGGCGGTGTCGTAATGCTGATGCCCGTCCAGCGAGACGGCCAGCGCGGGCAGGCCCAGATGGCGCCCTTCCATCGCCGCCGCCACGGTGCCGGAATAGATGACGTCGTCGCCCAGGTTCGCTCCCGCATTAATGCCGGAAACGACGATATCCGGTTTGGGGCGCATCAGCGCGTTCACGCCCAAATAGACACAGTCGGTTGGCGTGCCCATCTGTACCGCAATATCGCCGTTGGGATAGCTGAAGGTACGGAGCGGCGTTTCCAGCGTCAGCGAGTTAGATGCGCCGCTGCGGTTGCGATCCGGCGCCACCACCTGCACCTCTGCAAACTCGCGCAGCGCGGCCGCCAGCGTCTGAATACCCGGCGCGTGGATACCGTCATCATTACTCAGCAATATTCGCATCTGGAATTTAACCCCTTCTTTTCAATCTGTTGGGTATCATATCATCCCCGACCGCCGCCGGGGCGCGCCTTTTGCGCCTATTCCGCTACGTCCGCCTCGCCGTCCGGCTGGTTAAGCAGTTCGCGCACCAGGCTGGTGGCAAAACTGCCCGCCGGCAGCCAGAAGGAAAGCTCGACGGTGACATCATCCCACCAGCTCCAGCGCAAATCACGCGGCACCACCAGCGCGGCGCGGCGAGCCGCCTCTACGCGCTCGCGCGCCAGCAGCGCAATCAGCGCCGTTTCGTGCGCCAGGCTTTGCTGCTCAAACGCCAGCGCCTCGCCCTGGGTGCCCGGATCGCCGCTGCCCGGCAGCGGTGCCGTCACGCGCAGCTCGTTATTCTCCGTGCGCGCCTGCAGCCCAGGCAGCTCTTCTTCGGCGGCCACAAACCAGCTGCCGCGTCCGGTAAGCTGCAATGCATCGCCCGGCATCACGCGGGTCAGCGATCCCATTTTACTCAGGCGATCGCTGACGACCTGATTAAACAGCGCGCTGCGCGCGGCGGAAAGTAAAAAGCTGCGCTTGTTGCGCTCGCGCACGCGGATCTCATCCGCCGCCCAGCGCTGCGCCATAATCAGGTTGTTGTTGGCATGGCCAAAGCGCTGCTCGCCAAAATAGTTCGGGAAACCGCCCTGCGCTATCTGCTGCAGACGCTGCTCAACGGACGCCTGGTCGGAAATCTGACGCAGGATAAGCGTAAAGGCATTGCCCTGTAGCGCGCCGGTACGCAGCTTACGACGATGCCGCGCGCTCTCCAGCACTTCACAGCCTTCCAGCTGAAAAGCGGTAAAATCCGGCGTCTCTTTGCCGGGCACGCGCAGGCAGAACCACTGCTCGGTCACGGCGTGACGATCTTTCATGCCGGCAAAGCTGACGTCGCGCGGATGAATTTTAGCGAACTTTGCCAGCGCCTCGGCCACAAAGCGGGTATTGCAGCCGTTTTTACGAATGCGCACCAGCACCTGCTCACCGTCGCCGTCCGGACGGTAGCCCAGATCTTCGATCACCACGAAATCTTCCGGGTTCGCTTTGA
This sequence comes from Erwinia artemisiae, assembly GCF_051400835.1. NCBI lineage: Bacteria > Pseudomonadati > Pseudomonadota > Gammaproteobacteria > Enterobacterales > Erwiniaceae > Erwinia > Erwinia artemisiae. Next base: position 55,412 of record NZ_JBLFFM010000003.1, read on the forward strand.
CCACGCCGCTGGCGGCGGGCTGCCCATAAAGCCAGGCGGTCATTAAGCGTCAGCCTTGATCAGCAGCGCAACGGCTTCACAGGCGATGCCTTCGCCACGGCCGGTAAAGCCCAGCTTTTCAGTGGTGGTCGCTTTCACATTGACGCAGTCCATATGGATGCCCAGATCTTCCGCGATATGAATGCGCATCTGCGGTACGTGCGGCAGCATCTTCGGTGCCTGGGCGATAATAGTCACGTCAACGTTACCAACGCGATAGCCTTTTTTCTCAATCTGGCGCCAGGCTTCACGCAGCAGCTCGCGGCTGTCTGCCCCTTTATAAGCCGCGTCGGTATCGGGGAAAAGCTTGCCGATATCGCCCAGCGCCGCCGCGCCCAGCAGCGCATCGGTCAGCGCATGAAGCGCCACGTCGCCGTCGGAATGGGCCAGCAGCCCTTTCTCATAAGGAATTCGCACGCCGCCAATAATCAGCGGGCCTTCGCCGCCAAACGCGTGTACATCAAAACCGTGGCCGATACGCATTATGCGCTCTCCTTATTATGTAATTGAGTCAGGTAAAAAGCGGCCAGCGCCAGATCTTCCGGTCGCGTCACCTTGATATTGTCGCTGCGGCCGACGATCAGTTCGGGATGATAGCCGCAATATTCCAGCGCGGAGGCCTCGTCCGTGATGGACGCACCTTCCTGCAGCGCCCGCTGCAGACAGCTACGCAGCAGCTCCAGCGGAAACAGCTGCGGCGTCAGCGCGTGCCAGAGCGCCTCCCGCTCCACCGTATGGGCAATTGCCGGCGAGCCGGGTTCCGCGCGCTTCATGGTGTCACGCACGGGCGCGGCCAAAATGCCGCCGATGCGGCTGGTCGCGGTAATCGCCAGCAGGCGGTGTAAATCGTCGGGATGCAGACAGGGACGCGCCGCGTCGTGCACCAGCACCCAACGGGCCTCTGGCGCGGCTTGCAGACCGGCCAGCACCGAGTCGGCTCGTTCTTTGCCGCCGGCGACCCAGCGCACGCGAGGATCCTTAGCGACCGGCAGCGTAAAGAACCAGGGATCTTCTGGCGTGATAGCCACGATAATCTGATTGACCTGCGGATGCGCCAGCAGGCCGTCAATGGCGTGCTCAAGCACGCTCTTGCCGTTAATGCGAAGATATTGCTTAGGACAGGCCGCCTGCATCCGGCTGCCGACACCGGCAGCGGGCACAACGGCAATCACCTCAGTACCTGCGATAGTCATGTTTTATCGTTGTTGATTGGCCTGCGCGTTTTTACTGCGATCCGGCACAAGGCGATAGAAGGTCTCACCGGGCTTGATCATGCCCAGCTCATTGCGCGCGCGTTCTTCGATAGCTTCGGAACCGCCATTCAGGTCATCGATTTCCGCAAACAGCCGATCGTTGCGCGCTTTTAATTTGGCGTTACTGCTCTGCTGCACCGCAACATCGTCGTTAACGCGCGTATAGTCATGTAGGCCGTTCTTGCCCAGCCAGAGCGAATATTGCAGCCAGCCGAGTAGTACAAGTAACAGCAGCGTAAGTTTTCCCATCCCCGCCCCCTGAAAAACGGCTCAATCATCCCATAACTTTTCTCCCGACTCCACTGCGGCCTTGAAATAGCCGCCGTTTGGCGAATCGGTGAGCGTTCCACGGGGCTAAACAGCGTCGTCAGGCAACCTTCTGTTACCACCGGGCGCATTCAGACATCAGATTTTGCCCACGGGCGGGCAAACCTTACCACAATGAGGGCGATTACCAACCGCTCAGCAGCGTAAACAGCAGCCAGAAAAGGCCTATAACCACCACGACGGTGAGCAGGAGCGTCCAAATCAGATGGCCGCGCAGCAGCACGCTGGCGATAATACCGACCAGAACGGAAACGGGCAGCAGCGCGAGAAAGAAGGGCCAGGTATAGAGGAAGAAGAACAGCGTGTTAGAGCCGTAAAGCATAAAAGGGATCGCGAGCGCGAACCAGTAGCAGGCAAAGCCTGCCACTCCACCGGGAAACGACCAGGAAGACTCTTCCTGACCGTCATCTTTGCGGGCCAGCATGGGCGTAACGTTATGCATAAGTATCCTGTTGACGCGTAATACGGCCCGCTCTGAGGCGTTTTGCCGCGGCTATCTCAGGCTTTGATAATATCGCGGTCACGCAGCAGATCTAACACTTGAACCCGTAAATTTGTTACCAATTGTTCGCCATCCAGGCGGATTTCCGGACGTTCCGGCGCTTCATAAACGGCGTCAATGCCGGTGAAATTACGCAGCTCGCCGGCCCGCGCTTTTTTATACAGGCCTTTGGGATCGCGCGCTTCGCAGATAGCCAGCGGCGTGTCGACAAAGACTTCAATAAAGCGCCCTTCCCCAACCATGTCGCGCACCATCTGCCGCTCTTCCCGATGCGGAGAGATAAAGGCGCTCAGAACGATCAGGCCCGCATCGACCATCAGCTTTGCGACTTCGCCGACGCGCCGGATATTCTCTTTACGATCGGCGTCGCTGAAGCCCAGATCGCGGCAGAGGCCGTGACGCACGTTGTCGCCATCCAGCAGATAGGTGCTGACGCCAAGCTGATGCAGCGCCTGCTCCAGCGCGCCCGCCACGGTGGATTTACCGGAGCCGGAAAGCCCCGTAAACCACAGCACCGCGCCCTGATGACCGTGCAGCTGCTCGCGCTCCGCACGCGTTACCGCGTGCGCATGCCAGACGACGTTTTCATCGTGAGCGGCCATTATTGACCGCCTGAAATATCGCGAGCGCCCCAGTGCGGGAAGTGGCGACGCACCAGCGCGTTAAATTCCAGTTCAAAAGCGCTGAAATCACCGGTCGCCTGCGCCGCTTCCTCGTTCGGTTCGCGGATCATGCCTGCGCCGACGGTAACGTTGCTCAGACGGTCAATAAAGATCATGCCGCCGGTAACCGGATTCTGCTGGTATTTATCCAGCACCATCGGCTCGTCAAAGGTCAGATCCACCAGACCGATGCCGTTCAGCGGCAGGTTTTCCACCTGACGCTGGGCCAGGCTGTTGATTTCCACCTGATACTGAATTTTTTCGACGCGCGCGCGGGTTTTCTTGCCGGCGATTTTAATATCGAAGCTCTGACCCGGCGCCAGTGGCTGTTCCGCCATCCATACCACGTCCACGCTGGCGGCCTGCACGGGCTTCAGCTCTGTACTGGCATCTACCAGCAGATCGCCGCGGCTGATATCGATTTCGTCCTTCAGCACCAGCGTAATCGCTTCGCCGGCCTGCGCTGCCTGCAAATCGCCGTCAAAGGTCACGATGCGGGCGATGGAAGATTCCACGCCGGATGGCAGCACCTTCACGCGCTGGCCGACCTGTACCGTTCCCGACGCCAGGGTGCCCGCATAGCCGCGGAAATCCAGGTTAGGTCGGTTGACGTACTGCACCGGGAAGCGCATCGGCTGCTGTTCCACCACGCGCTTGACCTCGACGGTTTCCAACACGTCCAGCAGCGTCGGACCGGTGTACCAGCCCATCGCCTCGCTCGCGGAAGCGACGTTTTCCCCTTCCAGCGCCGACAGCGGCACAAAGCGGATATCCAGATCGTTCGGCAGCTGTTCGGCAAAATCCAGATAGTCCTGTTTGATTTGCTCGAACTTCTCTTCGCTGTACTCGACCAGATCCATCTTATTAATAGCCACCACCAGGTGCTTGATGCCCAGCAGCGTGGAGATAAAGCTGTGACGACGCGTCTGATCCAGCACGCCTTTACGGGCGTCGATCAGCAGAATGGCCAGGTCGCAGGTTGATGCGCCTGTCGCCATATTGCGGGTGTACTGCTCGTGCCCCGGCGTGTCGGCAATAATAAATTTGCGCTTTTCAGTGGAGAAATAGCGGTAGGCCACGTCGATGGTGATGCCCTGTTCCCGCTCGGCCTGCAGGCCGTCCACCAGCAGCGCCAGATCCAGTTTCTCGCCCTGGGTACCGTGACGCTTGCTGTCGTTGTGCAGCGAAGAGAGCTGATCTTCATAAATCTGGCGCGTGTCGTGCAGCAGGCGGCCAATCAGCGTGCTTTTGCCGTCGTCGACGCTGCCGCAGGTCAGAAAACGCAGCAGGCTTTTGTGCTGCTGAGCGTGCAGCCAGGCTTCCACGCCGCCCTGGTCGGCAATTTGTTGTGCAATGACGTTGTTCATCTCGGCTCCTTAGAAATAACCCTGGCGTTTCTTCAGCTCCATCGAGCCGGACTGATCGCGGTCGATCACGCGCCCCTGACGTTCGCTGGTGGTTGAAACCAGCATCTCTTCGATGATCGAAGGCAGCGTCTGCGCTTCAGATTCCACCGCGCCGGTTAGCGGCCAGCAGCCCAGCGTACGGAAACGCACCATCCGCTCCTCAATCTTCTCGCCAGGCTGTAAATCGATACGGTCGTCGTCAATCATCATCAACATGCCGTCGCGTTCCAGTACCGGACGCTTAGCGGCCAGATACAGTGGAACAATGTCGATATTTTCCAGGAAGATATATTGCCAGATATCCAGCTCGGTCCAGTTAGAGAGCGGGAAAACGCGAATGCTTTCGCCTTTATTGATCTGGCCGTTGTAGTTGTGCCACAGCTCAGGACGCTGGTTTTTCGGATCCCAGCGGTGGAAACGGTCACGGAAGGAGTAGATACGCTCTTTCGCGCGGGATTTTTCCTCGTCGCGACGCGCGCCGCCGAACGCGGCATCAAAGCCGTATTTGTTCAGCGCCTGCTTCAGCCCTTCGGTTTTCATAATGTCGGTGTGCTTGGCGCTGCCGTGCACGAAGGGATTGATGCCCATCGCCACGCCTTCCGGGTTTTTATGCACCAGCAGCTCGGCGCCAATCTCTTTTACCGTACGGTCGCGGAATTCGTACATTTCACGAAATTTCCAGCCGGTATCCACGTGCAGCAGCGGGAAAGGCAGCGTGCCCGGATAGAACGCTTTACGCGCCAGGTGCAGCATCACCGAAGAGTCTTTGCCGATAGAGTACATCATGACCGGATTGCCGAACTCTGCCGCCACTTCACGGATGATATGGATACTTTCCGCTTCCAGTTGACGCAGGTGGGTGAGTCGTTTTTGATCCATAACTTTTCCTCAAGCCAAATTCACAACGGCGGACGCCCGCTGCGCTGAATGTTGAAACCACGCCAGCTGCTGATGCAGGTTGACCACTTCCCCTATCACTAACAGGGCGGGCGTTGGCGCACGTTGTGCCAGTTGTTCTAATTCCTGTAGCGTGCCGGTCAGCACCTGCTGATCCTGACGCGTGCCGCGCCCGATCACCGCTACCGGCGTTTGCGCGTCGCGGCCATGGGCAATAAGCTGCGCCGAGATTTCGGCGGCTTTTACCGTGCCCATATAAATAGCCAGCGTCTGCCGCGCTCGGGCAAGCGATGGCCAGTCCATCTCTTCGCCGTCGGCCCGGCAATGGCCGGTGATAAACAGCACGCTTTGCGCATGGTCGCGATGCGTCAGCGGAATGCCGGCATAGGCCGTCGCGCCTGCCGCTGCGGTCACGCCCGGCACCACCTGAAATGGAATGCCCGCCTCAACCGCCGCCTGAAGCTCTTCGCCGCCGCGACCAAAAATAAAGGGATCGCCGCCCTTCAGGCGCACAACCCGCTTGCCCTTCTTCGCCAGCTCGACCAGCATCCGGTTAGTCTCTTCCTGCGGCACGCTGTGCGCGCTGGCGCGCTTGCCCACGCAGATGCGGTCGGCGTCGCGTCGGACTAAATCCAGCACCTCGTCGCTGACCAGATGGTCGTACAGCACCACGTCCGCCTGCTGCATCACCTGCAGCCCGCGCAGCGTCAGCAACCCCGCATCGCCAGGCCCCGCGCCCACCAGGATGATTTCGCCCTGGCTCGCTTCCGGATCGTCCAGCTGGCGAGCCAGCGTCTGTTCCGCGCCCGTCAGATTGCCGGAGGCGACCTGGCTGGCGAAAAGACCGTTAAACGCCTTTTCCCAAAAGCGGCGGCGCTCTGACATTTTGCTTAGCCGCTGTTTTACTCTGTCGCGCCAGCTGCCGGCCAGCGCGGCCATCTGCCCCAGATGGGCGGGCAACAGAGACTCAAGCTTTTCACGCAGCAGGCGCGCCAGTACGGGCGCCGTGCCGCTGGAGGAAATAGCCACGACCAGCGGCGACCGGTCGACAATAGAAGGGAAAATAAAAGAGCATTTAGGCTGGTCATCGACCACGTTAGCCAGCAGCCTGCGCTCGCTGGCATCGTCAAAGACGCGGCTGTTCAGTTCGCCGTCGTCGGTGGCGGCAATCACGAAATAGACCAGGTCGAGCTGGGCGCTCTGATAGTCGCGAGCAATCCACTCGACTTCACCGCTCTCCTGCAGCGCCGTCAGCTCTTCACACAGTTCGCGTGCGGCAATCTGCACCCGCGCGCCTGCGCGACGCAGCAGTTCGATTTTGCGCGCGGCTACGTCGCCGCCGCCAACCACCAGCACCGGTTTGTTTCGGATGTCTGCAAAAAGGGGAAGATAATCCACGTCAGCCTTGCTAAATAACAAAAAGTTAACGCGACTATAGGGCGGCGGCGGAGGCTTATGAAATTACTAATTGGAATGAGTAGTTACCGAATGGAATAACGTTACGGTAAAGCTACGCACAAAATGTGCTTAGCGGAGCGATTTCAGGGGCTTTCAGAAGGATTGTAATTGTGCGGAGCCCGTCACACTTTCATACTGGGACAGCAAAATATTTTCGCTGTTTCGTTACAGGATGACGATTAAGGACGTGACATGTTTTCCCGACTTTGCCTGAGCGCCCTGCTGGCGCTGGGCGTGCTTTCCCCGCTTCACGCCGCGACCAATGAAGGTCAGCTTGCCGAACAGCAGCTGCGCCATATCGCGACTTACTTTCCAGGGCGTATGGCTGGCAGTCCTGCCGAGATGTTAAACGCCGACTATCTGCAACAGCAGTTTCAGCAGTGGGGCTATGAGAGCAATAAAAGAGATTTTACGGCGCACTATCACTATAAATCACAGGATGGCCGCGTTAGCGATCGCAGCGTTATCGCGACATCGGTTATCGCCGCCCGCGCAGGCGAGGTGCCGCAGCAGATAGTTATTCTGGCGCAGGCCGATACCTGGCTGCCGCTAAGCGACAGCGATCGGCAAAAAAATCGCGGCGGCCTGACTTTACAGGGCGCGGACGATAACGCTTCCGGGGTGGCGGTGATGCTGGAGCTGGCGGAGCGTTTACAGTCGACGCCGCTGCACTACAGCCTGCGCTTTGTGGCGCTAAGCGCTTCTGCGCTGCATGGCGAAGAGGATTATCTCGCCCGCATGAAGCCGGAAGAGAAAAAGAACACGCTGCTGGTGATAAAACTAAACGATCTGCTCGTGGGCAACCGGCTCTGGTTTAACAGCGGCACCAACACGCCTGAACCGGTGGCGCGGCAGACGCGCGATCGGGCGCTGGCGCTGGCGCGCTCGGCGCATATTCCTGCCGCCACGCTGGGCAAAGCGGTGAAAAATGAACCGGCGGTAGAGACGTTTGATAAGGCAGGCATTCCATTGCTGAGCGTTCGCGCTGCCAACTGGGATAAAAAAGGCCATCGGGTGCATACCAGTAACGTGCATTTTCCGCAGGGAAGCTGTCAGCAGCAGGCCAGCTGCGATAACCTAGCCTGGATCGATCGCTGGCTGCCTGGCCGCATCACGCACCGCACGCGCGACAGCGTGAAAATCCTGCTGCCGCTGATCCGCGAGTTAGCCAATCCTCAACCTGAAGCTTAAGGAAGCCTATGTACATTGTCAGTCTGACCTATAACCGCCCGATGCCGGAAGTGGAAGCGGCGCTGGATGCGCATATCGCCTGGCTGGATACTTACTTTGCCGACGGCACCTTTATTGCCGCCGGACGTAAAGATCCGCGTACCGGCGGCGTGATCCTGATAAAGGATATCGATCGCGCTCGGCTGGATCGTATTCTGGCAGAGGATGCTTTTCAGAAGGTGGCGGATTACGAGGTCACTAAAGTGAACGTCACGCGCGGCTCGGCGGACTTTTCTGCGCTGGTGGGACTGTAGGTTTTCGGGAAAGGGGCAATCGTTTCTGGAAGGAAAAGGTTAATTCAACACCATAAAAGCGTCAGCCGCAGTAAAAACAGCGGCTGACGACAGAAACGGCGCCTTTTCTTTGCAGGTTCTTCTGGCGCTTTCCCTGCGCCAGAAATTTTGCCTCGGTAACGCGCCGCTGGCGGCTTATTCGTGCAGGCCGCACTCGCGTTTCAGGCCGAAGAAGCGCGTTTCTTCTTCCGCCATGCCCGGCTCCCACTTCCGCGTGGTGTGCGTATCGCCAACCGACAGATAGCCCTGATCCCACAGCGGATGATAGCCCAGGCCGTGCTCCTTCAGATACTGATAAACCTGGCGGTTGTCCCAGTCGATAATCGGCAGCACCTTGAACACGCCGCGCTGAATAGCCAGCACCGGCAGATGGGCGCGGCTGCTGGACTGATCGCGACGCAGACCGGCAAACCACGTCTGCGCATGCAGCGTTTCCAGCGCGCGGTTCATCGGCTCAACTTTGTTGATCTCGTTGTAGCGTTCGATACCTTCCACGCCCTGCTCCCACAGCTTGCCGTAGCGCGCTTCCTGCCACGCCGCGCTCTGTTCGGCGCGGAATACCTTCAGGTTCAGACCGAGCTTATCGGTCAGCTCGTCAATAAACTGATAGGTTTCCGGGAACAGATAGCCGGTATCGGTCAGGATCACCGGAATATCCGGCTTCGCCTGGGTCACCAGATGCAGACTCACCGCCGCCTGGATGCCAAAGCTGGAAGAAAGCACCGCCTCGCCGGGCAGATTTTCGAGCGCCCAAATAACGCGATCCTGTGCCGACAGCTTTTCCAGCCTGGTGTTGATTTCCGCCAGCGCCATTACGCGTTCGACTTTGGGTAGTGCATTCAGTGCCGAGAGATCGAGTACAGCCATTTCGCGCCTCCGTTATGCCCAAAAATCGCGAGCCGGATCGAGAACAGGTTCCACCACGCCAGCGCGGATAGTGAAATCGCCAAAGCCTTCGTCCGCTTCGCGTTCTTTTGACCAGCGACCCAACAGATGATCGAGGGTAGTTAAAATTTCATCTTCGGTAATGTTTTCACGGTACATACGCGGGATGCGCGTGCCGATGCGGTTGCCGCCCAGATGCAGGTTATAGCGCCCCGGCGCTTTGCCGACCAGGCCGACCTCGGCCAGCAGCGCGCGGCCGCAGCCGTTAGGACAGCCGGTCACGCGCAGGACGATATGCTCATCGCCCACGCCGTGCGCCGTCATCAGCTCTTCCACGCGGGTCACGAACGACGGCAGAAAACGTTCGGCTTCCGCCATCGCCAGCGGACAGGTCGGGAACGCCACGCAGGCCATCGAGTTTTCGCGCTGCGCGGTGACGTTTTCCATCAGGCCGTGCTCGCGGGCCAGCGCTTCGATCGCCGGCTTGTGCGCTTCCGGCACGCCCGCCACAATCAGGTTCTGATTGGCGGTCAGGCGGAAGTCGCCTTTGTGCACCTTCGCAATTTCGGCCAGGCCGGTTTTCAGCGGACGGCCCGGATAGTCCAGCAGGCGGCCATTTTCAATAAACAGCGTCAGATGCCAGTTGTTATCAATCCCTTTCACCCAGCCGAAACGGTCGCCGCGCGTGGTGAATTCATAAGGGCGGATCGGCTCGAAGGTCAGGCCGGCGCGGCGCTCCACTTCCTGCTTAAAGGTTTCCACGCCCACGCGCTCCAGCGTGTACTTGGTTTTGGCGTTTTTACGATCGGTACGGTTGCCCCAGTCGCGCTGCGTGGTGACGACCGCTTCCGCGACGTCGAGGATTTTTTCGACCGGCAGATAGCCAAACTCGCTGGCGGTGCGCGCGTAAGTCGCTTTGTTGCCGTGATCGATAGACAATCCGCCGCCCACCAGCAGGTTAAAGCCGACCAGCCTGCCGTTCTCGGCAATGGCAATAAAGTTCAGATCGTTAGCGTGCAGATCCACATCGTTATGCGGCGGCACCACTACGGTGGTTTTAAACTTACGCGGCAGATAGGTTTCGCCCAGGATCGGCTCTTTATCCGTGGTGGCGACCTTTTCCTGATCCAGCCAGATTTCCGCATAGGCGCGGGTCTGCGGCAGCAGATGCTCGGAGAGTTTTTTCGCCCATTCGTAGGCTTCCTGATGCAGCTCGGATTCTATCGGGTTCGAGGTGCACAGCACGTTACGGTTCACGTCGTTCGCCGTTGCCAGCGCATCCAGGCCGACTTCGCTCAGCATCTGGTGAGCAGGCTTGACGTTGCCCTTCAGGATGCCGTGAAACTGGAAGGTCTGGCGGTTGGTCAGACGAATGCTGCCGTAAATCGTGTTGTCCGCCGCGAACTTATCAATAGCCAGCCACTGCGTCGGCGTAATGATGCCGCCCGGCAGACGGCAGCGCAGCATCATCGCGTGACGCGGCTCCAGCTTCTGCTCGGCGCGCTCGGCGCGAATATCGCGGTCGTCCTGCTGGTACATGCCGTGGAAGCGGATCAGCAGAAAGTTGTCGCCGGTGAAACCGCCGGTCAGGCCGTTATCTAAATCTTCCGCGATAGTTCCGCGCAGATAGTTGCTCTCTTTTTTCAGGCGCTCGGCGTCGGTCAGCTTGCCTTCAACCACCAACGGGCCAGGATGTTTTTCATTGCTCATAAGGCTTTCTCTTTAATATTCGTTAGTGCCGCCGGATATCCGGCGGGGCCGGCTAGTAGACGTCGCGCTGATAGCGGCGCTCGATACGCAGCTCGCTTAAGAATTCGTCGGCGCTTTCCGTATCCATACCGCCATGCTCCGCCACCACTTCCAGCAGGGCCTGCTCCACATCCTTCGCCATACGGTTGGCGTCGCCGCACACGTAAATATGCGCGCCTTGCTGGATCCAGCGCCACACTTCCGCCCCTTTGGCGCGAATTTTGTCCTGCACGTAAACTTTTTGCTGCTGATCGCGCGACCACGCCAGATCGATATTGGTCAGCAGGCCGTCTTTCACGTAGCGCTGCCATTCGACCTGGTACAGGAAATCTTCGGTAAAGTGCGGATTGCCGAAGAAGAGCCAGTTTTTGCCTTCTGCGCCGTCGTTATCGCGCTGCTGCATAAAGGCGCGGAACGGCGCGATGCCGGTGCCCGGCCCAATCATAATGACCGGCGTTTCGGGATTGGCCGGCAGGCGGAAGTTATCGTTATGTTCGATAAAGACGCGGACTTCGCCGTCTTCTTCCAGCCGATCCGCCAGGAAGCTGGAAGCGCCGCCCGCGCGCGCGCGGCCATCAATGTCATAGCGCACCGCACCGACGGTAATGTGCACTTCGCTTTCGCTCTCCGCCTGCGAAGAGGCGATAGAATAAAGACGCGGCGTGAGCGGACGCAGCAGCGCCGTCAGCTGTTCGGCGCGCAGCTCGATTGGCGCCTGACGCACCATATCCACGATCGGCGTCGTCTGCGCATAGTGCTGCAAACGGCTCTTATCGCCGACCAGGGCCAGCAGATTTTCATCGCGGCTAAGCTTGCCGTACTGCTCGACGATTTGCGTGGTGTTGACCGTCAGCTCGAAATGCTTTTGCAGCGCTTCGCTGAGCGGCAGCGTAGCGCCGTTGACCTCTACGGGCTCACTGCCTTTCAGCCACAGTAGCCCGACCAGCTCCTGCACCAGCGCAGGATCGTTTTCATACCAGACGCCCAGCGCGTCGCCCGGCTGATAGCGCAGCCCGGAATCGCCCAGGTCGATTTCGATATGGCGCACGTCTTTATCCGAGTTACGGCCGGTGATCTTCTGATTCACGGCCAGGCTGGCGGTCAGCGGCTCTTCTTTGGTGTAAGGGCTGCTAAGCACTTCGTTAACCGTGCCGGTAGCGGTGACTGCCGCTGCGGCCGGCGATTCGCTCGGCACGCGCGCCTTCAGGATCTCTACAATCTTTTTCCGCCACTGTTCCGCTTCGGCCGCGTATTCGACATCGGCATCCACGCGATCCAGCAGGCGTTCGCCGCCCAGCTCGCCCAGCTTGTTATCGAAATCTTTGCCGGCCTGGCTGAAGAACTCATAAGAGGTATCGCCCAGACCAAAGACTGCGAAAGCGGTGTCGGCCAGCTTCGGCGCTTTCTTTGACATCAGAAACTTATGCAGCGCCACGGCTTCTTCCGGCGGCTCGCCCTCGCCCTGCGTGGAGGTAACCACGACCAGCAGCTTCTCCTGTGCGATCTGCTTGAACTTGTAGTCGCCCGCGTTGACCAGGTTCACGTTCAGCTTAGCCGCCAGCAGATCGTCGCGCAGCTGCTCGGCGACGCGACGGGCGTTGCCGGTCTGCGAGGCGGAAAGCAGCGTAATGGTTGGCGCATCGACCGGCGCTGGCGCGCTGGCGGTTACCGCGCCCGGCGCCTGATTGACCATGCCCCAGAAGTAGCCGGAGAGCCAGGCCAGCTGCGTGGTAGAGAAATCGCCGGTTGCCGCCTGAAGGCGGGAAAGCTGTTCCGGGTTAAGCGGAAGCAGAGAAGCAGGAGGTGCCTGAGTCGTCATTGCGTTGAAAGTTCCAGTATCGGTGGTCAGGGCCGTAAAGACAGCAAGATAACGTTAGGGTAACGACTGGCATAATAACCCTTAAAGAAGGGTTGGTAATATAAAATAACCAAAATGACTAAACGGTTTTACAAGTAAGCGATAGCGGCGAAACCGGTTAATTAACTTATTGTTTATTATGAACTTAGTCAGAAGACGCTTTTGCTACGGGCCAGGATGTGCGGATTGGCCGGGAAACGGGTGCGAAAAAAGGCTTTTTCAGGTAGACTTCGCCCGTTTTTTTGAGAAATAACCGAGACTGTCATATGGCTACCACGCTGTTTAAAGATTTCCAATTCGAGGCGGCTCACCACCTGCCCAACGTGCCGGAAGGCCATAAATGCGGCCGCCTGCACGGGCACTCTTTCCTGGTGCGGCTCGAAATCACCGGCGAAGTGGACGCGCATACCGGCTGGGTCATGGATTTTGCCGAACTGAAGGCGGCCTTCAGGCCGCTTTACGACAGGCTGGATCACTATTATCTGAACGAGATCCCAGGGCTGGAAAACCCGACCAGCGAAGTGCTGGCAAAATGGATCTGGGATCGGATGAAGCCGACGCTGCCTCTGCTCAGCGCCGTGATGATCAAAGAGACCTGCACGGCGGGCTGCGTTTACAAAGGCTGATGCTCTGGCGGCAGAGGTCGCCGAAGCCTATGGATAACAATGACAGGGATTAACTAAAAAGGCGGCCTCGGTGCCGCCTTTTTTTATCAGGCGATATTCAGGTATTTGTGTGTCTGCATCGACAGGCGCCAGTTGCGCGCGATGCAGGTTTCAATGCAAAGTTTGGTCGCGTCGTCTTTCTGGCTGATCGGCTGTAGGGCAATGATACGCGGCTTGCTGTCGCTCAGCGTCGCCAGCAGGGCGTCCAGCGCCTCTACGTCGCGCTGACGGGCCACCGGATGCTTCACTTCATCAGCGCGAACCAGCGCCTGGTTCAGCACATCATAGCCGCCGCGCATATTGACCTTAGGCGAAACGGTAACCCAGGTTTTTTCGCTGCACTGCACCCGATGCGTGCCGCTGGTTTCAATCTGGCAGCTGAAGCCCTGCTGCTCCAGCGCTTCGGTCAGCGGCGTCAGATCGTGAATGCAGGGCTCGCCGCCGGTAATCACCACGTGCCGGGCCGTCCAGCCGCGCTGCGCAATTACCGCCAGTAACGCCTCCGCGTCCGCCGCGCCCCATGCATCGGTTTCCACCGTCTTCAGCAAGATATCGCCCAGCGAGGTTTCCCGATCGGCCAGCTTATCCCAGGTGTGTTTGGTATCACACCAGCTGCAGCCCACCGGGCATCCCTGCAGGCGGATAAAAATTGCCGGAACGCCGGTATAAAACCCTTCGCCCTGCAACGTCTGGAACATTTCATTAATCGGGTACTGCATCACGCTCTCAATTGACTGTAAAAATAAGGGCGCAAAGTATGACAGATAGCGGCTTTTTAACCAAATCACATTGTGCGGGGGAACCCGGCAACTTTTTATCCCACCTAACCTCATCACTCTTTTCTGAGGTAATCCTATGAACATGCCCATCAGCAGTTTACTGAATCGCGTACTGCTGAATGCCAGCAGCGAGGCGTCGAGCGCGTTCCAGCCGCCTCAGCAGCAGTCCGGCGCGCAGGCCGCGCGCACGGGCAGCATCAGCTTTGGCTCGCCCGCGACCAGTAATCTGCCGGAGCTGAGTAAAAATGGGCAGGATGACGCGGGCAGCTCTTCGTTTAATCAGTTTATGCAGCAGATTGGCAAACTGTTACAGACGGCGCTGTCCGCTATCGATTCGCTGGCGCAGCAGGTGAATAAGGCACACGCTTCGCCCGAACGCATCAACGCCGCCTCGCCAGCGGTCGCTAATGGCCCTTCGACCACGCCCTTAGCCAACGGAACCGCCGCGCCGTCGCAGACCACAACGGCCGCAAACGCTGACGTTACGGCCGCCTCATCCACCAGCAGCAGCCAGGCGGTAAACAGCAATACAGCGCTCGATCCTGCCAAAAACAGCCTGACGTTTGAAAACAAAGGCGACAAGCCCATGACCATCGCCTTTACGCCCAACGCCGACGGCAGCGCCAGGCCTGACGATCTCACCTTGCAACCGGGCGAAACCAAAACGCAGAACTTTGAGGCCAACTGGTCGGGCAATTTCCGCAGCACCGCAGGCGACGGCGCCAACGCGACGCTGGGCGAGGTGAAATTTGACGGCGGCAGCGGACAGACTTATTACGACGTCAGCTATATCGAAGGCAATAACGCGGCCATGACCATTGGCCCCGCGAAGGGCGACGGCAGGGTTTCCGGGACGCTGGACGATCTGGTTTCAAACGCGCCCGACGGCATTAAAGCGAAAGACGCGGACGGCAACGTTTATGGCCTGAAAAAATCCACGACTTCAAACCAGCAGGACGCGGCGGTAGTGGATTATTACCGGCAGCATGTGGCCGCCGACAAGGGCTATGTTATCCCTTCCGATGATGCGAGCACCCTGGGCAGCAGCACGAAAAACCTGAAGGTTGAACTGAAAGGCTAAGCGTGACGGCCGGTAAATAGCCAATAAAAAAGCCCCGTCCAGAGACGGGGCTTTCAGATCATCCCGACCTTTAAGGCCGGGAAAACGTCAGCTTACTGACCTTTAACTTCTTTCAGACCGTTGAACGGCGCACGGCTGCCCAGCGATTCTTCGATACGGATCAGCTGGTTGTACTTGGCAACACGGTCAGAACGGCTCATAGAACCGGTTTTGATCTGGCCCGCTGCGGTACCTACTGCCAGGTCGGCAATAGTTGCGTCTTCGGTTTCGCCTGAACGGTGAGAAATCACTGCGGTATAGCCCGCGTCTTTCGCCATTTTGATTGCAGCCAGGGTTTCGGTCAGAGAACCGATCTGGTTGAATTTGATCAGAATGGAGTTAGCGATGCCTTTCTCGATACCTTCTTTCAGGATTTTGGTGTTGGTCACGAACAGGTCGTCGCCCACCAGCTGGATTTTGTCGCCCAGCACTTTGGTCTGATAGGCAAAGCCGTCCCAGTCGGATTCGTCCAGGCCGTCTTCGATAGAGACGATTGGGTACTGTTTGGTCAGATCTTCCAGGAAGTGAGTGAACTCTTCGGAAGTGAAGGCTTTGTTGCCTTCGCCAGCCAGTACATATTTGCCGTCTTTGTAGAATTCAGAAGCCGCACAGTCCATCGCCAGCGTGATGTCTTTGCCCAGCTCGTAGCCTGCTGCTTTTACCGCTTCCGCGATAACGGCCAGCGCTTCGGCGTTGGAGCCCAGGTTTGGCGCATAGCCGCCTTCGTCGCCTACAGCGGTGCCCATGCCTTTAGACTTCAGCACTTTTGCCAGGGTGTGGAACACTTCAGAACCCATGCGGATCGCTTCTTTCAGCGTTTTCGCGCCTACTGGCTGGATCATGAATTCCTGAATGTCGACGTTGTTGTCGGCGTGCTCACCGCCGTTGATGATGTTCATCATTGGCAGCGGCATAGAGAATTTGCCCGGGGTGCCGTTCAGCTCGGCGATGTGCTCATACAGCGGCATGCCTTTAGCGGCAGCAGCAGCTTTAGCCGCAGCCAGAGAAACGGCCAGAATGGCGTTAGCGCCAAATTTGGATTTGTTTTCGGTGCCGTCAAGATCGATCATGATCTTGTCGATGTTTGCCTGGTCTTTGGCATCTTTGCCGGTTACCGCGTCAGCGATTGGGCCGTTAACGGCTGCAACGGCTTTGGTCACGCCTTTACCCAGGAAACGAGATTTGTCACCGTCACGCAGTTCCAGCGCTTCACGGGAACCGGTAGAAGCGCCTGATGGTGCGGCCGCCATACCGACAAAACCGCCTTCCAGATGCACTTCTGCTTCAACGGTCGGGTTGCCACGAGAGTCGATGATTTCGCGACCGATGACTTTAACGATTTTGGACATTAGTTTTTCCTCAGTACAAGTTAACTTAAAACTCAGACAAACAACGCGCGAAAATAGTTCTTATCTTTCGAGCCGGAGCGGTGCTGGCTGGCTCACCCCGGTCACTTACTAAAGTAAGCGCCGGGGATCCACTCGATAGCCGCCTTGCTTCAGCTCAAAACCTGGCAAGTATAAATTCGCGCGCTGCCATGAAAACTACTTATTTCGCCAAACGCTTCTGGTGCTCGCTGGCTGCCTTAACGAAGCCGGCGAAGAGTGGATGACCGTCACGCGGCGTTGAGGTGAATTCCGGGTGGAACTGACACGCAACAAACCACGGATGGTTCGGGATCTCAATGATCTCGACCAGCTGATCGTCACCAGAACGCCCGGCAACGCGTAATCCGGCCGCTTCAATCTGCTTTAACAGCATATTGTTGACTTCATAGCGGTGGCGATGGCGCTCAACGATGGTGTCAGAGCCATACAGCTGGCGCACCAGGCTGTCCGGCGTCAGCTGACACTGCTGGCTGCCCAGGCGCATGGTGCCGCCCAGATCGCTCTTCTCAGAACGCACTTCAACGTTGCCCTCTTCGTCGCGCCATTCGGTGATCAGCGCCACGACCGGGTACTTACAGTCTGGCACAAATTCCGTTGAGTTCGCATCCGCCATACCGGCTACGTTACGCGCGAACTCCATCAGCGCGACCTGCATCCCCAGGCAGATGCCCAGGTAAGGAATATTGTTTTCACGCGCGTAGCGAGCGGTCATCAGCTTGCCTTCCACGCCACGGTAGCCGAAGCCGCCAGGGATCAGGATAGCATCCAAATCTTTCAGAATTTCTACGCCACGGCTTTCCACATCCTGCGAATCGATCAGCTTGATGTTGACCGTTACGCGGTTTTTCAGGCCGCCGTGCTTCAGCGCTTCAATCACCGACTTATAGGCATCCGGCAGCTCAACATATTTGCCGACCATGCCGATGGTGACTTCGCCGCCCGGATTGGCTTCTTCATAGATAACCTGTTCCCATTCGGCCAGGTTCGCTTCCGGCGCGTTCAGGTTGAAGCGCTTGCAGATATAGTCATCCAGGCCCTGCGATTTGAGCATACCCGGAATTTTATAGATAGAATCAACGTCTTTCAGCGAAATAACCGCTTTTTCCGGCACGTTACAGAACAGCGCGATTTTCGCCCGCTCGTTGGCCGGCACGGCGCGGTCTGAACGGCAGATCAGCACGTCAGGCTGAATGCCGATAGAGAGCAGCTCTTTCACCGAGTGCTGGGTTGGCTTGGTTTTGACTTCACCCGCCGCCGCCATATAAGGCACCAGCGTCAGGTGCATGTACATGGTGTGCTCACGGCCAACGTCAACCGCCATCTGGCGGATCGCTTCAAGGAACGGCAGGGATTCGATGTCGCCGACGGTGCCGCCGATTTCCACCAGTACCACGTCGTGACCTTCGCCACCTTCGATGATGCGTTCTTTAATGGCGTTGGTAATGTGCGGGATCACCTGAATGGTCGCGCCCAGATAGTCGCCGCGACGCTCTTTGCGCAGCACTTCCGAGTAGATACGGCCAGTGGTGAAGTTATTGCGGCGGCTCATTTTGGTGCGAATGAAGCGCTCATAGTGGCCCAGATCGAGATCCGTTTCCGCACCGTCATCGGTGACGAAGACTTCGCCGTGCTGAGTAGGGCTCATGGTACCCGGATCCACGTTGATATATGGGTCCAGCTTCATGATGGTCACATTAAGACCACGTGCTTCAAGAATGGCGGCCAGGGAGGCTGCGGCAATGCCTTTACCCAGAGAGGATACGACCCCGCCGGTCACAAAAATATAGTTCGTTGTCATGCTGAACCTGAGAAAGTAGGTTTAAAGACGATGGAATAACCAGGACGGGAAAACAGTATACGGGATTCCCCTGCATGCCACAATTAATCGTTTCCGGTTATGTGCCAGCCATCGTATTGACCGTCACGAGAGTACCCGATTCTCTGCGTGCTGAAGTTGATTGCGATCACACTTTTGTTGAATCGAGTCAGCGAGTTATTCGCCACGAGGGAATAATCCGACCGCTGCCAGGATAGCAAAGCGAAAAAAACAAAAGGGGCGCGCTGGCCCGCCGCGAAAGACGGGCTAACGGACGGGAGAAACAGATTTTCCCTTTTCAGGCCCTGCTATTCCTTCGCCTTCACCTGCTGCCAGGCGGCCTCCATTTGCTCCAGCGTGGCCTCCTGCATTGGCAATCCCTGTGCGGCGATAATTTCTTCTACCTGACGGAAGCGACGCTCGAATTTATCGTTGGCTTTTTGCAGCGCCGTTTCCGCTTTGCTGCCCAGATGCCGCGAGAGATTAACCGTGGCAAACAGCAGATCGCCAATCTCCTCTTCCAGCTTTTGCTGGTCGATGACCGCCTGTTTGGCTTCGTGCATCACTTCATCAATTTCTTCGTAAACTTTGTCCAGCACCGGGCCAAGCGTATGCCAGTCAAAGCCGACGTTGCTGCAACGCTTCTGGATTTTGTGCGCGCGCATCAGCGCGGGCAGCGCGCGAGGAATATCGTCCAGCGCCGAGTGCTGCGCTTTACCGGCACGTTCCTGCGTTTTAATCGCTTCCCAGTTCACCAGCACCTCTTTGCTGTCGCGAACCTGCGCATCGCCAAAGATATGCGGATGGCGACGCTCCAGCTTGTCGCTGATGGTCTGGCAAACGGCATTAAAGTCAAAGCGCCCTTCTTCCTGCGCCATCTGCGCATAGAACACCACCTGAAACAGCAGATCGCCCAGCTCGCCCTGCAGGTCGTCAAAATCTTCGCGGCTGATGGCGTCCAGCACTTCATAGGTTTCTTCAAGGGTGTAAGGCGCGATGCTGGCAAAGGTCTGCTCACGATCCCACGGGCAGCCAGCTAGCGGATCGCGCAGGGTTTTCATGATGCCCAGCAGGCGATCGATAGCGTTCATAACGGAGTCCATTTGTAAGGAAGAAAAAAACGACTATACGGCATGGCAAGGCAAAATTCATGCAGGGAAAGGAATAAAGCTTCGGTCATCAGCAGGCCACCTGCGCCCGGCCAGCGCGCTATCCCCTGACAGGGATAAACGCGGCCGGCGCGCAAAAAGGCAACCAGGCAGCAGGCTTGCAGGGTCGTCGCCTAAGCAGGCCTGTCCGGGCAGGGGGAAGGCATTAATGCAGCCTTCTGGCGTCAATGATATCCGGCACCTGGTTCAGCCTGGCCAGCACGCGGCCCAGCACCTGCTGATTGTAAATTTCGATATCCATATCGATAGTCGCCAGCTGCTTTTTGGTATCGCTCCTGCTGGAGACGCCCAGCACGTTGACCTTCTCGTTGGCGAGGATGGTCGTGATGTCGCGCAGCAGGCCGCTGCGATCGTTGGCGGTGACGCGCACCACCAGCGAGTAGCCGCTGGAGTAGCTTTCGCCCCACACCGCATCGACAATCCTTTCCGGCGCGTGCGACATCAGCTCGGTCAGCTGATCGCAGTCGGCGCGGTGGATAGAGATGCCGCGTCCCTGGGTGATAAAGCCGGTGATATCGTCGCCGGGGATCGGCTGGCAGCAGCGGGCGATATGGTGCATCAGGTTGCCGACGCCCTCGACCACCACGCGGCCGCTCTCCTTGCTGCGCGGCACGGAGGATTTCAGCGTCAGCTGGCGCAGCGCCTCGCGATCTTCTTCTTCCGCGCTCGGCTTGTTCAGCTTCGATTGCAGGAAGTTGCTCATCTGGTTCAGACGAATATCGCCGCCGCCGATAGCGGCCAGCAGCTCGTCCAGCGAGTTGACGTTATAGCGCGGCAGCAGCAGCTTTTCCGCCTCTTTCAGGCTGATATCCAGGTGATCCAGCTCGTTATCGAGGATCTGCTTGCCCGCGACGATATTTTTATCGCGATCCTGCTTACGGAACCAGGCGTGAATTTTTGATCGCCCACGGCTGGTGGTGACGTAGCCCAGGTTGGGATTCAGCCAGTCGCGGCTTGGGTTCGGCTGCTTTTGGGTGATGATGTCGATTTGATCGCCCATCTGCAGCTGATAGGTAAAGGGCACGATGCGGCCGCCGATTTTCGCGCCGATGCAGCGGTGGCCGATATCGCTGTGGATATGGTAAGCAAAGTCCAGCGGCGTGGAGCCGGCGGGCAGATCCACCACGTCGCCTTTAGGCGTAAACACATAGACGCGATCGTCAAAGACCTGGCTACGCACCTCGTCCAGCATTTCGCCGGAGTCCGCCATCTCTTCCTGCCAGGCAATCAGCTTACGCAGCCAGGCGATACGCTCTTCGTGCCCCGACGCGCCGCGCGCGCTGCCGGTCGTGCCGCCCTCTTTGTACTTCCAGTGTGCGGCCACGCCCAGCTCGGCGTCTTCATGCATCTGCCGCGTGCGGATCTGGATCTCAACGGTTTTGCCCTTCGGCCCCAGCACCACGGTATGAATCGACTGATAGCCGTTCGGCTTGGGATTGGCGACGTAGTCGTCAAATTCGCTGGGCAGGTGGCGATAAAGCGTATGCACTATCCCCAATGCGCCGTAGCAGTCCTGCAAACGTTCGGCGACGATACGCACGGCGCGCACGTCAAACAGCTCGTCGAACGCCAGCGATTTTTTCTGCATCTTGCGCCAGATGCTGTAGATATGTTTCGGGCGGCCGTACACTTCCGCTTTGACGCCCTGCCTGACGATCTCGTCACGCAGCGACTGCACGAAAGTGTCGATATACTGCTCGCGGTCGATGCGGCGCTCGTGCAGCAGTTTGGCGATGCGTTTGTATTCATCCGGGTGCAGATAGCGGAAGCAGAAATCCTCCAGCTCCCATTTCAGCTGGCCTATCCCTAAACGGTTAGCAAGCGGCGCATAGATATTGGTGCACTCTTTGGCGGCAAGCACGCGCTCGTCTTCCGGCGCGTCCTTCACCTCGCGCAGATGGGCGATACGCTCGGCCAGCTTGATTACCACGCAGCGGAAATCTTCCACCATCGCCAGCAGCATGCGCCTGACGTTATCGACCTGCTCCGAAGCCATAGAGTCGTTGTGGGTCGCTTTCAGCTGGCGGATGGCGTCCATATCCCGTACGCCGTGCACCAGCGAGACGATGGCTTTGCCGTACTTTTCTTCCAGCACCTCTTCGGACACCACGCCCGCGTCCGCCAGAGGAAAAAGCAGCGCGGCGCGCAGGCTTTCGCTGTCCATGCTGAGCATGGAGAGGATCTCCACCATTTCGACGCCGCGCCAGAGCAGGAGCGCCGCATCGGGATGATGGCGGGTGGTTTCTTCGCAATAGCGCCAGGTATCAGCCAGTCGTTCGCATGACTGGGGATTCGCGATCCCCAAACTGGTGATCCACTGGTCGAGCGCAAACTCACCGGCCGTATTCAGATGTGCACTTCTTACCGCAACCATATCCTCTCCAAACCTCCTTCCGGGAAGCTATTTTCGGCTGAATAACACCATGGATTCGACGTGCCCGGTATGCGGAAACATATCAAGCAGGGTAATCCTTTCTGGTCGATAGCCGGCAGCCAGGAAAATCTGGCTGTCCCGGGCAAGTGTAGTCGGATTACAGGAAACATAGACCACGCTTTCCGGCGCAAGTTTAATAATGTGAGGGATCGCTTCTGCCGCGCCAGCGCGGGCCGGATCCAGCAGTACCTTATTAAAACCTTCCGCCGCCCAGGGCTGCGCCGTCACTTCTTCTTCCAGGTTATGCTGATAAAATGCAATGTTATTCAGATTATTCAGGCCCGCATTATACGCACCCTTTGCCACTAATGCTGCAACCCCCTCCACACCGGTGACATTTTCCACCCGCTTTCCTGAAGGAAGCGTAAAGTTTCCCATGCCGCAGAACAGATCCAGCAGGCGGTCGGTGGGCTGCAAATCCAGCCACGCCATCGCCTGAGCCACCATCTGCTGATTCAGCTCGCCGTTGACCTGAATAAAGTCGCGCGGGCTGAACGTCAGCGTCAGGCCGTCGAGCTGATAGAACGGCATCTCGCCAGCAATCTGCTCCAGCGTTTCGCTGTCCGGCGCCAGAAAAAGCGCGACCTGCTGGCTATGCGAAAACCGTTCCAGTTTCTCTCTGTCCGCCGCGCTGAGCGGATCGAGATGGCGCAGCACCAGCAGCGGGCCGTTGTCCGCCAGTACCAGCTCGGCATGGCCCAGCCTTCTTACGGCCTGCAGGCTGCTTAGTACCTGGTGCAACGGCTGCAGCAGTGCATCAAGTTCGGGCTTCAAAACGGGGCATTGCGTAATGGCGACCAGCTCGCTGGAGGCGGCCTGGCGAAAGCCCATTTGCAGCGTCTGGCTGCGCGCATGATAGTGCAGACCCAGACGAGCGCGGCGGCGGTAGCCGTAAGCGCTGCCGGCGATAATATTCTCCACCGCCACCGGCTCGCCAATTTGCTGGCTCAGCAGGCGCGACAGCGCTTTGGCCTTGCTGCGCTGCTGTAGCTCGGGCGAAGCGTGCTGCTGCTGGCAGCCGCCGCAGCGGCCAAAGTAAGGACAGGCTGGCGCAACCCGTTCCGGGCTGGTCGACAGAAGCCGTTTTGTCCTGGCCCGCGCCCAGCTGCGTTTCTCTTCCACGATTTCTACTTCCGCCTGCTCGCCGGGCAGCGCGCCGCTGACAAACAGCGTTTTGCCATGATGGTGCGCCACGCCCTGGCCGGAGCCGTCAAGGTCAGTAACCGTCACGGTCATGATCTGGCGGGTCGTCACGCGCCGTTTTGCAGAGTAGAATTGCGCCATTACTTTTGTCTCGACAGTGGTTAAACCCGCGTAGCCTACACCAGCATCAGGATTAATTCGACTGGCGACGGCGCCACAGGATAATTATGACCAAATACAGCCTGCGGGCACGAATGATGATCTTGATTCTGGCGCCTACGCTGATGATTGGGCTGCTGCTGAGCACGTTTTTTATCGTGCATCGCTATAACGAACTGCAGCACCAGCTGGTGGATGCCGGCATCAATATTATCGAACCGCTGGCGGTTTCCAGCGAATACGGCATGACGTTCCACAGCAAAGAGGCGGTGCGGCAGCTGGTCAGCCTGCTCCACCGTCGCCATTCCGATATCGTGCGCGCCATTACCGTTTTCGACGCGCAGAATCAGCTTTTTGTCACGTCCAACTATCACGCCAGCGCCGACAAGCTGCGTCTGCCGGCAGACGCGACCTTCTCTACCCCCTTCAGCTATCAGCGGCTGGGCAATTCGGTCATTTTGCGCACGCCCATTTTATCGGAAAGCTATTATCCCGATGAGTCGCCGGTCGAGGACGCCAAACCCAACGGCAATCCGTTGGGCTATGTCGCCATTGAACTGGATCTGCAGTCGGTGCGGCTGCAGCAGTATAAAGAAGTTTTTGTTTCCACCCTGCTGCTGCTGCTCTGCCTTTGCCTGGCCATGCTGTTCGCCTATCGTCTGATGCGCGACGTCACCGGCCCGATCCGCGATATGGTCAATACCGTCGATCGTATTCGACGCGGCCAGCTGGACAGCCGCGTCACGGGCCATATGCTCGGCGAGCTGGATATGCTGAAAAACGGCATTAACTCAATGGCGATGTCGCTGACCGCCTATCACGAAGAGATGCAGCAAAATATCGATCAGGCGACGTCCGATCTGCGCGAAACCCTGGAACAGATGGAGATCCAGAACGTCGAGCTGGATCTGGCTAAAAAACGTGCCCAGGAGGCCGCGCGAATTAAGTCGGAGTTCCTGGCGAATATGTCGCACGAGCTGCGCACGCCGCTTAACGGCGTAATTGGCTTTACCCGCCAGACGCTGAAAACGCCGCTGAATATTACGCAGCGCGACTATCTGCATACCATTGAGCGTTCGGCCAACAACCTGCTGAGCATCATTAACGACGTGCTGGATTTCTCCAAGCTGGAGGCGGGCAAGCTGGTGCTGGAAACCATCCCGTTCCCGCTGCGCGCCACCCTGGATGAAGTCGTCGTCCTGCTGGCGCCGTCCGCACATGAAAAAGGGCTGGAGCTGACGCTGAGCATTCAGTCCGACGTGCCCGACAACACCATCGGCGATCCGCTACGCCTACAGCAAATCATCGTCAACCTGTTGGGCAATGCGATTAAGTTTACCGAACACGGCAACATCGATATCTGCATTGAGAAGCGCTCCCAGAGCAACAACCGCGTTGACCTTGAGGTGCAGATCCACGATACCGGCATCGGCATCGCTGAAAAGCAGCAGTCGCAGCTGTTCCAGGCTTTCCGCCAGGCCGACGCCAGCATTTCCCGACGCCATGGCGGCACCGGGCTGGGGCTGGTGATTACGCAAAAGCTGGTTAACGAAATGGGCGGCGAGATCTCTTTTCATAGCCGGTTGAATCAGGGCTCCACCTTCTGGTTTCACGTCAATCTGGCGCTGAACCCGAATGCCGCTCAGGATCCGCGCGCCGTAGCCTGTCTGGAAGGCAAAACGCTGGCTTATATAGAGGCGAATCCGGCCGCCGCGCAGGCCACGCTGGCGCTGCTGGCCAGCACGCCGCTGGCCGTCAGCTATAGCCCAACGCTTGCCGGGCTGCCGCAGGCGCATTACGACACGCTGCTGATTGGTTTGCCGGTCAGCCAGGAACCTTCGCGGCAGCTGCCCTGGCAGGCACTGCCCGCGCTTGAGCGTGCAGATAATGTGATTATGGCTCTGCCCTGCCAGATGCAGACCTGGGCGGAAGAGCTGAAAGATAAAGGCGTCAGTGCCTGCCTGCTGAAGCCGGTTTCGCTGTCGCGGCTGCTGCCGGTGCTGCTCGATCACCATACCCGCGAAGAAAACGATCTGCCCCGCCGCCACAAGCTGCCGCTGACGGTGATGGCCGTCGATGACAATCCGGCGAACCTGAAGCTGATCGGCGCTCTGCTGGAGGAACAGGTTGAACGGGTGGTGCTGTGCGACAGCGCGATGATGGCGATCCAGCAGGCGAAAACCCAGCCGCTGGACGTTATCCTGATGGATATTCAGATGCCGGAAATTGACGGCATTCGTGCCAGCGAGCTGATCCGCGAGCTGCCTGCGCACGCCTCCACGCCGATTGTCGCCGTGACGGCGCATACGCTGGATGGCGAAAGAGCGCAGCTGATTAAGGCGGGCATGAACGATTATCTGGCCAAGCCTATCGACGAGGCCAGGCTGGAAAACCTGCTGCTGCGCTATGCGCCGCACAAAGCGCAGCCTCTTGCCGCGCCGGGCACGCTTTCTGCCTCTCTGGACTGGGATCTGGCGCTGCGTCAGGCGGCCAACAAGCCCGATCTGGCGCGCGATCTGCTGCAAATGCTGGTGGATTTCCTGCCTGAAGTGCAGAAACAGGTTGAAAGCCATATGGCGGAAGGCGACGTCGGGGCGCTGCGCGATATCATTCATAAACTGCACGGCAGCGCCAGCTACAGCGGCGTTCCCCGCATGAAGCAGCTGTGCCAGCAGCTGGAGCAAAGCCTGCGCGGCGGCATGCCCGTTGAAGACGTCGAGCCGGAGCTGTTTGAACTACTGGACGAGATGCAAAACGTCGCCCGGCTGGCGCAGGAAAAGCTGACGAGGGTAGCGGGCAAGGGACGCTGAGGCCAGGCGTCGCGCCAGCAAGGAAAACACAACGGCCCGGCCTGAGAGAAAACCAGCGGAGCAGCAGGCCGATGCAAAAGGCTTGTTGTTACAGAAGCCCTGTTTGCTCTCAGACTGTACCGGGCGCGCTTGCCCATCCGGCCACGGCAAACAAAACGTAGTGAACGAGTCAGGAAAGTTTCTGGCCAATCGCCAGCGCGGCGGCGATGTTCCGTGCCGTCATGCGCACGTTATCCGCCGCATTTTCCAGCGCGTCGTCCAGCGTACAAATGCTGTAAATAACGCTGAATACCGCATCCAGACCGTGCTGATGCACGACCGCGACATCTTTGGTCAGGCTGCCCGCGATGCCGATAACCGGCTTGTTATAGCGCTTGGCGACTTTCGCTACTCCGATCGGCACTTTGCCGTGAATGGTCTGGCTGTCAATGCGCCCTTCGCCGGTGATCACCAGCGTGGCGTCCCGCACCAGCTCGTCCAGCCCCAGCGCCTCGGTCACGATTTCAATGCCGCGCCGCAGTTCCGCGCCGCAAAAAGCGTGCAGCGCCACGCCCATCCCGCCTGCCGCGCCGCCGCCGGGGATCGACAGCACGTCGATATCCAGATCCCGCCGGATAATCCGGGCATAGTGCGCCAGCGCGTTATCCAGCTGTTCCACCAGCTCCGGCGTAGCCCCTTTCTGCGGGCCGAACACGGCGGAAGCGCCCTCTTCGCCCAGCAGCGGATTGGTGACGTCGCAGGCAACCTCAAAACGGCAGTTTTTGATCCGCGCATCCAGTTCGCTGATGTCTATCGTCGCCAGATCGTTAAGCCTGCCGCCGCCTAAACCGATTTGTCTGCCCTGGCTGTCGAGCAGTTTTGCGCCCAGCGCCTGCACCATACCCGCGCCGCCGTCATTGGTTGCGCTGCCGCCGATGCCGATAATAAAACGCTGTACGCCCTTATCCAGCGCGCTGCGGATCAGTTCGCCGGTGCCAAAAGAGGTGGTGATCAGCGGATCGCGCCGCGCCGCAGGCACCAGTTCCAGCCCGCTGGCCGCCGCCATTTCGATATAGGCGCAGCTGTCGTCACCGGAAAGACCGTAAAAGGCGTCGACCTCTTCGCCCAGCGGGCCGGTGACGCGCAGGCGTACGGTTTTGCCGCCCGTCGCCGCCACCATCGCCTCGACCGTGCCTTCGCCGCCGTCCGCGACGGGCAGTTTGACATACTGAGCTTCGGGGAATATTTCCCTGAATCCCTGCTCGATTTGCGTGGCGACCTGCTGAGCCGACAGGCTTTCTTTATACGAATCCGGTGCGATTACTATTTTCATACGTTAATCCGTGCGCGGGGCCGGGAAGGTTCCGGCCTGGATCAGCAGGCCGGACCACGGGACTATTTGATTTCGACTTTCGCCAGTTTTTCGTAATAGCAGGCCAGCGCGCTGTGATCGGCCGTGCCCAGCCCGTCAGCTTTCAGCGCCTGCATCATTTCCATTACCGCCGCCGTGAGCGGCAGCTGCGCGCCTACGCCGTGCGACGTATCCAGGGCGTTAGCCAGATCTTTAATATGCAAATCGATACGAAAACCCGGCTTGAAGTTGCGGTTCATCACCATTGGCGCTTTGGCATCCAGCACCGTGCTGCCCGCCAGGCCGCCGCGTATCGCCTGGTAGACCAGATCCGGGTTGACGCCCGCTTTGGTCGCCAGCGTCAGCGCTTCCGCCATTGCCGCGATATTCAACGCAACAATCACCTGGTTAGCCAGCTTGGTCACGTTGCCCGCGCCAATCTCGCCGGTGTGAACCACCGAGCCTGCCATCGCTTTCATAATATCGTAGCACTTATCGAACAGCTCTTTGTCGCCGCCGACCATCACCGAAAGCGTGCCGTCGATGGCTTTAGGTTCGCCGCCGCTGACCGGCGCATCCAGCAGCGCGACGCTTTTTTTCGCCAGCGCTTCATGAATTTCACGGCTCGCCAGCGGCGCGATGGAGCTCATATCGATCACGATAGTGCCCGCCTTCGCGCCTTCGATTACGCCACCTTCGCCCAGCAGCACTTCTTTCACGTGCGGCGAGTTGGGCAGCATGGTGATAATCACGTCGCTCTGCTCCGCCACCGCTTTTGCCGAATCGCCGGACGTCGCGCCCAGCGCAACCAGCTCCGCCACGCTTTCCGCATTGTGATCGCGCACCACCAGCGAGTAGCCGGCCTTAATTAAGTTTTTGCTCATGGGCTTGCCCATGATACCCAGACCTATAAATCCGATTTTCATCTTTGTCTCCTGAACAGTGGGTTATTTTTTAAAGCGATCGCACAGGGCCTGCGTGGCGCCACGGAATACGCCTAAATCGCTGCCTACCGCAACAAAACCGGCGCCCCATTCCAGATAGCGGCGGGCATCGGCCTCCACCGGGGCCAGAATGCCGCTCGGCTTGCCGGCCGCTTTGGCGCGCTCAAAGATATATTTGATCACCTTCAGCACTTCCGGATGGGCGGGCTGCCCCAGGTAGCCCAGCGCGGCCGAGAGATCGCCCGGCCCGACGAAAATGCCGTCCACGCCTTCTACCGCCGCGATAGCGTCAATGTTATCCACGCCCTGCTGCGTTTCGATCTGCACCAGCACGGTGATGTTGTCGTTGATGATGGTGTTGTACTGCGGCACGGTGCCGTACATATTGCTGCGGTGCGAAACCGATACGCCGCGAATGCCCATCGGCGGATAGCGGGTGGAGGCCACCGCGCGCACCGCTTCCTCTTCCGTTTCGACAAACGGGATCAGGAAGTTGGAAAAACCGATATCCAGCAGGCGCTTGATGATGACCGGCTCGTTGGTCGGCGGCCGCACCACCGGCGCGCTGACGCTGCCCTTCAGCGCCATCAGCTGCGGAATAAAAGTGGTGATGTCGTTCGGCGCATGTTCGCCATCCAGCACCAGCCAGTCGAAGCCTGCCAGTCCTAACACTTCCGTGGTCAGCGGGTTAGCCAGCGCACACCAGCTGCCGATTAAGGTTTCGCCTGCCAGCAGGCGCTGACGAAAGCTGTTCGGCGTATTTACGTAGCTCATCGGTTTCTCCAGAAATTGGGTTAGCGCACCAGGCATGGGCGTTTGTTATCAAACGTCCAGTCCGGCACCAGGAATTGCATAGCCTGCGCGTCGTCGCGCGCGCCCAGACCGTGTTTCAGGTAAAGCTCGTGCGCTTTCATAACGCGATCCATATCCAGCTCTACGCCCAGGCCCGGCCTGTCCGGCACCTGTACCATGCCGCCCTTGATTTGCAAAGGCTGCTGCGTCAGGCGCTGGTTGCCTTCCTGCCAGATCCAGTGGGTATCGATAGCGGTGATTTTGCCGGGTGCCGCCGCCGCAACGTGGGTAAACATCGCCAGCGAAACGTCAAAATGGTTATTGGAGTGGGAGCCCCAGGTCAGGCCGAAGTCATGACACATCTGCGCAACGCGTACGGAACCCTGCATCGTCCAGAAGTGCGGATCCGCCAGCGGAATGTCGACGGACTGCAAAGAGAGCGTGTGCCCCATCTGACGCCAGTCGGTGGCAATCATATTGGTGGCCGTTGGCATGCCCGTCGCGCGACGGAACTCGGCCATCACTTCGCGACCGGAATAGCCCTGCTCCGCGCCGCAAGGATCTTCGGCGTAGGCCAGCACATCTTTCAGCTGCTTGCCCAGCTCGATCGCTTCGTTGAGCGACCAGGCGCCGTTAGGATCGAGCGTAATGCGCGCCTCGGGAAAACGCTTCGCCAGCGCGGTCACCGCTTCGGCCTCTTCGCTCCCGGCCAGCACGCCGCCTTTCAGTTTGAAATCGTTGAAGCCATATTTTTCATAGGCGGCTTCCGCCAGGCGCACCACGGTTTCAGGCGTCAGCGCCTCTTCATGACGCAGGCGATACCAGTCGCAGCTGTCGTCCGGCTGGCTCTGATAAGGCAGCGAGGTTTTTCGGCGATCGCCGACGTAAAAGAGATAGCCCAGCATTTCCACGCGATCGCGCTGCTGCCCATCGCCCAGCAGGGAGGCAACGTTGACGCCAAGGTGCTGGCCCAGCAGGTCCAGCAGCGCCGCTTCGATGCCGGTCACCACGTGGATAGTGGTACGCAAATCGAAAGTCTGGTTGCCGCGCCCGCTCGCATCGCGATCGGCAAAGGTGTTGCGCACGTGGCTCAGCAGATTTTTATATTCGCCAATGCCGTGGCCGACCAGCAGCGCCGCCGCTTCTTCCAGCGTCTTGCGAATTTTTTCGCCGCCGGGAATTTCACCGACGCCCGTGTGGCCGGAATTATCTTTAATGATAACGATATTACGGGTAAAGAATGGCGCGTGGGCGCCGCTGAGGTTCAGCAACATGCTGTCGTGACCGGCGACCGGGATGACCTGCATTTCTGTGATCAGTGGAGTAGCCTGACTCATAACGTATTCCTTCTGTAAGGTTCAGCGCCCAAAGGCCGGGCGTTTGCGATCGAATGTCCAGCCGGGGATCAGGTATTGCATGGCGGCGGCATCATTGCGCGCGCCGCCGGGCAGCGTTTTATAAAGCGCGTGGGCTTTTTCAATTTGCGCCCAGTCCAGCTCAATGCCCAGCCCCGGCGCGTCCGGCACGGCGATCTTGCCGTTGCGGATCTGCAAAGGTTCTTTGGTCAGGCGCTGATCGCCTTCCTGCCAGATCCAGTGGGTATCAATGGCCGTCGGCTTGCCCGGCGCGGCGGCGCCCACGTGCGTAAACATCGCCAGCGAAATATCGAAGTGGTTATTGGAATGGCAGCCCCAGGTCAGCCCCCAGTCGTCGCACAGCTGGGCGACACGCACCGCACCGCTCAGCGTCCAGAAGTGCGGATCGGCCAGCGGAATATCGACGGCGTTCAGCATTACGGCATGGTTCATTTCCCGCCAGTTAGTGGCGATCATATTGGTGGCAACCGGCAGGCCGGTCGCGCGGCGGAATTCCGCCATTACCTCACGGCCCGAAAAGCCCTGCTCCGCGCCGCACGGATCTTCCGCATAGGTCAGAATGCCCTGCATGTCTTTACACAGCGCGATAGCTTCATCAAGCAGCCAGGCACCGTTGGGATCGACGGTGATGCGCGCTTCGGGAAAACGTTTTTTCATCGCTTTCACCGCGTCGATCTCCTGCTCGCCCGGCAGCACGCCGCCTTTGAGCTTGAAATCCTTGAAGCCATATTTATCCTGCGCGGCTTCCGCCAGCCGCACCACGGCCTCGCTGTCCATCGCCTTCTGATGACGCAGGCGATACCAGTCGTGCGGGGCGTTCTCGCCGTTCAGGTAAGGAAGATCGGTTTTTTCCCGGTCGCCGATATAGAACAGATACCCCAGCACCGTCACTTCATCACGCTGTTTGCCCGGCCCCAGCAGTTCCGCGACCGGTACGTTCAGGCACTGTCCCAGCAGATCCAGCAGCGCCGCTTCCAGCGCGGCCACCGCGTTGACGCGCAGTTCAAACGTCCACGCGCCTTTGCCGAAGTTATCAAAATCCGCCGACTGGTTGCCCCGATGCACCTCCTGCACCAGCCGGTTCATCCTGGCGACTTCCCGCCCTTTGACCTGGGGGACGGCATCCAGCAGCGTCTGGTAAATCGTCTCGCCGCCCGGCGCTTCTCCCACGCCGGTGTGTCCGGCGCTGTCGGTCAGCACCACGATATTGCGGGTAAAGTAAGCGCCGTGCGCGCCGCCGATATTCAGCAACATGCTGTCGTATCCCGCTACCGGGATCACTTTCATATCGGTGATCGTCGGGCTGCTTTGCGTCGTCATAACTCGTCCTTACAAAGGTTTCAGTTCAATACGCTTGATATCGCGTACCAGCACCAGGTAGCTCATTACCGCGACAAACGCATGAATACAAACGTAAATCAGCGCGCCGTTATAGGAGCCGGTCGTGGCGATGATGTAACCGATCACCACCGGCGTGACGATGCCGGAAATGTTGCCGAACATATTGAACAGCCCGCCGCTAAGCCCGCTGATCTCTTTCGGCGCGGTATCCGCCATCACCGCCCAGCCCAGCGCACCAATCCCTTTGCCGAAGAAAGCCAGCGCCATAAAGAACACCACCACCCATTCCGTATCGACGTAGTTACAGACCACCATGGTGATAGAAAGCAGCATGCCGAGAACGATTGGGGTTTTACGGGCGATATTCAGCGAGCCGGTTTTACGCATCAGCCAGTCGGAAATAATGCCGCCCAGCACGCCGCCCAGGAAACCGCAGATGGCCGGAATCGACGCCACCATGCCGGCCTTCAGAATGGACATGCCGCGCGCCTGCACCAGATAAACCGGGAACCAGGTGATAAAGAAGTAGGTTAAGGCGTTAATGCAGTACTGACCCAGGTAGATACCTATCATCATTCTTGAGGTAATCAGCTGCTTTATCTGCGCTTTTTTCTCCGCCCAGCTGACCTTACGCTCGGCTTTTTTCATATCCATATTAATCAGCGCGCCGCCCTGCTCCATATATTCCAGCTCGGCTTTATTGACGCCCGGATGGTCGTTCGGATCGTGGATCACTTTGAGCCAGATAAAGCTGATGATGATGCCCAGCCCGCCCATAAACCAGAACACGTGCGCCCAGCCGACTTCGGAGGTAAGCCAGCCCATGATCGGCGCGAAGATCACCGTGGCGAAGTACTGCGCCGAGTTAAAAATAGCGACGGCGGTGCCGCGCTCCTGCGCGGGGAACCAGGCGGCGACGATGCGGCTGTTGCCGGGAAAAGAAGGCGCTTCCGCCAGGCCGACCATAAACCTGAGCATAAACAGCGTGACGATAATGCTGAAGCCGCTGAGCAGATCGACAAAGCCCTGCAACAGCGTGAACAGCGACCACAGGAAGATGCTCCAGAAATAGACGCGCTTTGAGCCGAACCGGTCCAGCAGCCAGCCGCCGGGGATCTGCCCTATTACGTAAGCCCATGAGAAAGCGGAGAAGATATAGCCCAGCCCGACCGGATCCAGCCCGATGTCTTTCGACATTGCCGAACCGGCGATAGCGATAGTGGCGCGGTCGCCATAATTAAATGAGGTGACGATAAATAGCATCACCACTATCCAGTAGCGAGCATTAGTTCTTTTTTGCACGGTGCTCGCAGCACTGCTGATTGAATCCATGATGCACTCCTGAAATATAGCGGTCAGGCAAACTCACTCTGGACTGCATACACATCGCGTTGGGTATCAGAATGATGTCAGGTTAAACACAGCGATTAAGTGGCAGAATAATCACAACGTTCAAAGCTCTCGTCCCGTTTGTTAAAAAGTATAGGGAGGCCACTCAGGTAAAGCACCGGTAAAAAGCACTATTAAAACGGGAAAAACCCAGAGATGTTCTTGCATATGCCCAATTCGTTGCGGAGTGGCTCACGGAAACAGCGGGTTCTGCGGGCGCGGTCACGTTCCCTTTTTCTTTGTGAGCCTCCTCACTGTCGCCTGTACTCTTGCCTGAAAATACGCTGATTGTTACCGCGCCATGTCGGACATTTGCATAATGTTTTCGGCCTGAAGCCTCTCTATACTGTCCAACAGCAGAATAATTCCACCCGAAAACGCTTCTCACCCACCTTTAAAATAAAGAACGTGCCGATTCATTTATCTCAGGACTTGTCGAGCAATGAACATTTCCAGAAACGATCTTCCCCTTTATATAAAGGTGCATGAAAACGATAACGTCGCCATTGTTGTAAATAATAATGGATTAAAGGCTGGTACGACTTTTTCATGCGGACTGGTACTAAAAGAACATATTCCCCAGGGACATAAAGTTGCATTAAACGATATTGCGCAAGGCGGCGATATTATTCGCTATGGCGAAGTGATTGGTTATGCGGTGCGCGATATTCCTCGCGGCGGCTGGATTGACGAGTCGCTGGTGGTGTTGCCGGAAGCGCCGGATCTCGCCAGCCTGCCGCTGGCCAACAATGTGCCGCCCGCCCTGCCGCCGCTTGAAGGCTACACCTTTGAAGGCTATCGCAACGCCGACGGCAGCGTGGGCACGCGCAACCTGCTGGGGATTACTACCAGCGTGCACTGCGTGGCGGGCGTGGTCGATTACGTGGTGCAGATTATTGAGCGTGAATTGCTGCCAAAATATCCTAACGTCGATGGCGTGGTGGCGCTGAATCACCTTTACGGCTGCGGCGTGGCGATCAACGCGCCGGCCGCCGTGGTGCCGATCCGTACCATTCACAACCTGGCGCTGAACGCCAACTTCGGCGGCGAAGTAATGATTGTCGGCCTGGGCTGTGAGAAACTTCAGCCCGAGCGCCTGCTGGAAGGCACGCCCGACGTACAGGCGATTTCGCTGGATGATAATGACGTGGTGCGCCTACAGGATGAGAAGCATGTTGGCTTTGAATCTATGGTTGCCGATATTTTGCAGGTTGCCGAACGCCATCTGCAACGCCTGAACCAGCGCCAGCGTGAAACGGTACCGGCAGCGGAACTGATCGTCGGTATGCAGTGCGGCGGCAGCGATGCCTTTTCCGGCGTAACCGCCAACCCGGCGGTAGGTTTCGCTTCCGATCTGCTGGTGCGCTGCGGCGCGACGGTGATGTTCTCCGAGGTGACCGAAGTGCGCGATGCGGTGCATCTGCTGACGCCGCGCGTGGCGACACAAGAAGTCGGCCAGCGGCTGCTGGAAGAGATGGCCTGGTACGATGACTATCTGAATATGGGCAAAACCGATCGCAGCGCTAACCCTTCGCCCGGCAACAAGAAAGGCGGGCTGGCGAACGTGGTGGAAAAGGCGCTGGGTTCTATCGCCAAATCGGGCCGCAGCGCTATCGTTGAGGTGCTGTCGCCAGGCCAGCGCCCCACCAAACGCGGCCTGATCTATGCCGCCACACCCGCCAGTGATTTCGTCTGCGGCACGCAGCAGATGGCTTCCGGCATTACTTTGCAGGTGTTTACTACAGGACGCGGCACGCCTTACGGCCTGGCGGCTATCCCCGTAATCAAAATGGCGACGCGCAACGCGCTGGCGGAAAGATGGCATGACTTAATGGATATCAATGCGGGGACGATTGCGACGGGCGAGGAAACCATAGAACAGGTAGGCTGGCGGCTGTTTGAGCTGATCCTGGATATCGCCAGCGGCCGGAAACAAACCTGGTCCGACCGCTGGGGGATCCGTAACTCGCTGGCGGTATTCAATCCGGCACCGGTTACCTGATGCTGCGGGCCTTCCCTTTAAGGCGAAGGCCCGGCTATTAATCCAGCTGCTTCAGCCAGGCTTCAACCCACGGCGAAGAAAGCGTTTCAGGCTCCGGATAGTCGTTAGCATCGATCAGCAGTACATCGCCGACCCGCTTCGCCGAGTGCTCCTGCAACAGCGCATCGAACTTTTTCCCCGCGCCGCAGAAATCATCGTAGTTGCTGTCGCCCAGCGCAATCACGCCGTAGCGCAGAGTGGGCTGATGGCCCAGCTTGTCTTTGATAGCATAAAACAGCGGCGTGATGCTGTCCGGCAGATCGCCCTGAGCCGTGGTCGAGGTGATCACCAATGCCACGCCGTCGGCGTAACGCTGCCACTGTTCAAGCGTGGGATCTTCAAAAATTTCCACCTGATGACCGGCATCCGTCAATAAAGGCTCCGCCTCTTCCGCCACCAGCAGCGCGTTACCGTAAACCGTTCCTACAAAAATGCCTATTTGCGCCATGCTTATCTCCTCGTTGCCTGGTCTGAACCGCTATCCTGCAGGCAAGATGCCGCAAACTCAACCCTGGGAAGATTGGGGAGAGCGTCTTCCCAGCCAAACTGCGCCATCATTCCCTGCCAGACCGAGTCCAGACCCGCGCGCAGCAGCAAAGGCTCGCCCGTTACCGGATGCGTCAGCCGCAGTTCGCTGGCGTGCAGCATCAGCCGCGTCATGCCGAAGTGCTGTGCCGCGCTGCGATTCTGCCGCAGATCGCCGTGCGCGCTGTCGCCGATAATCGGATGGCGCAGATGGGTCATATGCCGACGCAGCTGGTGCTTGCGGCCCGTCTGCGGCTTCAGCTCCATCAGCGTATAGCGCGAGGTATCGTACCGGCTGACCGGCACCGGCAGCTCCGCTTTATCCAGCGCGCGCCAGTGGGTCACGGCAGGCTGCGGTTCCTTATTCTGCTCGCTGAACTTGTCAGCGATCTTATCCAGCTCTTCAGTTAATGCGTAATCCAGCGTTTCTTCGCCATCCAGCCAGCCTCTGACCACGGCATGATAGGTTTTTTGCAGCTGGTGCTGCTCAAACTGCTGCGAAAGCAGGCGGGCGACCTCGCTGGATAAGCCCATCAACAGCACGCCCGACGTGGGGCGATCGAGCCGATGAACGGTAAATACGTGCTGGCCTATCTGATCGCGCACGGTTTGCATCACGAAAACGCTTTCATGCCTGTCGAGCCAGCTGCGGTGCACCAGCCAGCCTGAGGGTTTATTCACCGCGACCAGCCACTCGTCCTGATAAAGGATCTCCAGCATCAGGCGTCGTGCTCGAACAGTTGATCAAGCTGGTTCAGCATGTGCAGCAGATTGGCGCGGCCCGGAATAGCACCTTCCAGCGCCACTTCATAATAAGGGGCGATAGCCAGCTTTACCGGCAAAGCAGACTGCGCATCCAGCAGCGCCTGCATACGCGGCAGGAAAACCCACTGTAGCCACTGGATCGGCATCATGGTATCTACGCAAAAAGGCTCGGTGCTTTCAAACGCCTCGGCGTTTGGCGCGCAGTTTTGCCACAGCCCGGCGTCATGTAAGGCCTGCTCAATAGCCTGCAGGCGATTGCGGATTTCAAGTTCCCGGCTCATCTAAGCTCTCCTGGTCAGTTTTAAAGGGTCGCAAGCATAGCATTACCGCCGACAACGGGATAAGTATGGACGAAAAAAAGGGAGCACTGTAAAAACAGTGCTCCCGGTTCGTTCGCAGCAATCCAGCTACTTTTAGTGCTCCCTGCTCATCCCTGATAACTTTGTCCTGCAGTTTTCCCTACACTTTCACCGTCAATGGCGATGTCCCTGAGCATCCTGGCTTACCGCTCTCCGGCAGTACG
The DNA here is from genome assembly GCF_051400835.1 of Erwinia artemisiae. NCBI lineage: Bacteria > Pseudomonadati > Pseudomonadota > Gammaproteobacteria > Enterobacterales > Erwiniaceae > Erwinia > Erwinia artemisiae. The sequence continues at coordinate 92,480 of NZ_JBLFFM010000003.1, forward strand.
TTTCTCCTTCCCGGAGGTGTCCCTTTTTCTCACTCCTGAGATATCTTGCGCAGATCTGAAGTCCTTAGAGGTGCTTTCAGTCTACCGACCGGCTTGTTCCTTAAGCCACCATCCCTTGCGACAGGATCAAGTTTGCCTTAATGAACCTGACAAACAATAGGCTGAAAACTTTTTTTTGACCCCGGCAGGTTTTTTTACGAAAAGAGTTATAACAACTTTATGATTTGCTTTGCTTTTACCGGAGAAAACGCCTTTTTTTCTTAAGATATAAAAGCGATCTCTTACAGACTCTGTAAGAGATCTCTCACAAGATAAATGACGCTTTACCTTAAGGGATCAATAATCGGTAAAGAAACAAGGAATTGCTCCAGGTTCGCGGCCAGTACCGTCTGCTTTTTAGTACCCAGCTTTTCCAGAATCACTTCCCCGCTCAAATTACATACGGAAATGATTTCCAGCTCGGATGGTGTGGTAGCAATAAAAAACGTAGGCGAATGTTTAAGACGGCGCTTCATAACCAGATGGCCGATCAAGTTTTCCTGCATACGCTCGAAATCGTCTTCGCTCCATATTTGCAGCAGCGTGCAGGGCTGGCCGTTGACCAGCGTCTTCATATCGCCTGCAAACTGCGAGGTGTACCAGGCAACGACGGCAGGCTGAATTTGTAAATCGAGCGCGCGCTCTACGTTTTCCAGGTTTTTGGCGAGGGTAAAGGGCTGCGGCAGCCACCAGACCTCATCGCCAACGGTTTGCTGCACGCAGGGCGAGGGAACGCCATACAGCTCGCTGCTGGCGGGCGGATGACCGCATTCGCTGACCCACCGGTCGCAATAGTTGCGGGTAAAATCAGCCAGGGCGCGGGAGGTTTCATCAATCATTCTTTTTTCACTCTCTGGTGCCTGAGTTACACTAAGGCTATACGTTTTTAGTTGCGTCGCCCGGGCCTTCCCGGCCGCAGACGATTGACCACTTCACCTGTCATATCAGGCTATAAGGTAATGCAATGTCTTCAGATACACATCAGGCGCTGAGCGGCCTGACGTTAGGAAAACCTACAGAGTACCACGACCAGTATCAGCCTTCTTTGCTCCAGGCGGTGCCAAGAAGCATGAACCGTGAGCCGCTGGGGCTTTATCCTGACAGTTTGCCCTTCCACGGCGCCGATATCTGGACGCTGTACGAACTCTCCTGGCTGAATGCCAAAGGCCTGCCGCAGGTGGCGATTGGCGAAGTCAGCCTGGATGCCCACAGCGTTAACCTGATCGAGTCCAAGAGCTTTAAGCTCTATCTTAACAGCTTTAATCAGACCCGCTTTGGTGACTGGGGCGAAGTCCGGGCGACGCTGGAGCGCGACCTCAGCGCCTGCGCGCAGGGCGAGGTCAGCGTTGCGCTGTTCCGGCTGCGGGAAATTGAAGGCCAGCCGATAGGCCACTTCAGCGGCCACTGCATTGACGAGCAGGATATTGAGATCGACAGCTATACCTTCAGCACCGACTATCTCCAGCAGGCCACGCAGCCGGAAGTAGTGGAAGAAAAACTGGTGAGCCATCTGCTGAAGTCCAACTGTCTGATCACCAACCAGCCGGACTGGGGTTCAGTGCAAATCAGCTATCGCGGCCCGCGTATCCAGCGTGAGGCGCTGCTGCGCTACCTGGTGTCGTTCCGGCACCATAACGAATTTCATGAGCAGTGCGTTGAGCGCATTTTCAATGATATCTTGCGCTTCTGCCAGCCGGAAAGCCTGAGCGTTTATGCCCGCTATACCCGTCGCGGCGGCCTGGATATCAATCCCTGGCGCAGCAACGGCGCATTTAAACCCGGCCTGTCCAGGCTGGTACGCCAGTAGCACTTTGCGTACCGTCGCGCATAAACGCACGATAACGTTGTTAACTGTTTGAGAAGAAGGCTAATCTGAAGCGGGCATCGGGTGCCCGGGAACATTTTTTCGCCGTCACGCTCGCCGTTTATCCGGCGGGCTTTTGATGGTGAGCGACCACCGCCCGGACGGGTGTAAAGGAGTTAATTTGATCACACATATCAGCCCATTAGGCTCCATGGATCTGTTGTCTCAACTGGAAGTCGATATGCTGAAGCGCACCGCCAGCAGCGACCTTTACCAACTCTTCCGCAACTGTTCCCTTGCCGTACTTAACTCCGGCAGCCAGACGGACAGCAGCCATGAACTGCTGTCGCGTTTTGAAAACTTTGACATCAACGTGCTGCGGCGCGAGCGCGGCGTCAAGCTGGAGCTGATTAATCCGCCGGAGGAAGCCTTTGTCGACGGTCGCATCATTCGCTCGCTACAGGCCAACCTGTTTGCCGTGCTGCGCGACATTCTGTTTGTAAATGGTCAGTTTGACAGCGGCTTTCAGCAGCAGGACGTGGATGACTCGGTGCGCATCACCAACCTGGTGTTTTCGCTGCTGCGTAACGCCAGGGCGCTGCACGTCGGCGAGCTGCCGAATACCGTGGTTTGCTGGGGCGGCCACTCGATCAACGCCGTGGAATATCAGTACTGCCGCAACGTCGGTTCGCAGCTGGGCCTGCGCGAGCTGAATATCTGTACCGGCTGCGGGCCGGGCGTTATGGAAGCGCCGATGAAAGGCGCCGCCGTGGGCCACGCGCAGCAGCGTTACAAAGAGAGCCGTTTTATCGGCCTGACCGAACCGTCGATCATTGCCGCCGAGCCGCCGAATCCGCTGGTCAACGAACTGATTATCATGCCGGACATTGAAAAACGTCTGGAAGCCTTTGTGCGTATCGCCCACGGCATCATTATTTTCCCGGGCGGCGTGGGTACGGCGGAAGAGCTGCTCTATCTGCTGGGCATCCTGATGAATCCGCAGAACCGCGATCAGGTGCTGCCGCTGATCCTCACCGGCCCGAAAGAGAGCGCCGATTACTTCCGCGTGCTGGATGAGTTTATCGTCAGCACGCTGGGCGAAGCCGCGCGTCAGCACTACACCATTATTATCGATGACGCGGCGGAAGTGGCGCGCCTGATGAAAAACGCTATGCCGAAGGTGAAAGAGCATCGGCGCGAGACGGGCGACGCCTATAGCTTTAACTGGTCAATCCGCATCGCGCCGAATTTGCAGGTGCCGTTTATGCCCACGCACGAAAATATGGCCAATCTTAATCTTTATCCCAATCAGCCTGCCGAACAGCTGGCGGCCTCGCTGCGCCGCGCGTTCTCCGGCATTGTGGCGGGCAACGTCAAGGAGCCTGGGATCAAAGCGATTAAGGAACAAGGCCCGTATAAGATACACGGCGATGCAGAAATCATGCGCCGCATGGACGATTTGTTACAGGGATTTGTTGCCCAGCACCGCATGAAGCTGCCGGGAACGGCCTACACCCCCTGCTACGAAATCATTAAGTAACCCTCAGCGGAGCGGCAGCCGTGCCGCTCAGTATCCACTATGACTATTCATCTGTTGATTATTGATGCGCTGAATCTGATTCGTCGCATCCACGCCGTGCAGGATTCTCCCTGCCAGGAAACCTGTATCCATGCTGTGCAACAGCTTATCCTGCACAGCAAGCCGACCCATGCGGTGGCGGTGTTTGACGACGACGATCGCCACGAAGGCTGGCGTCATCAGCGCCTGCCGGACTATAAAGCCGGACGCGCGCCCATGCCGGACACGTTAAAAACAGAGATGCCGCAGATCCGGGCGGCGTTTGAGGCGGCGGGCGTGGCCTGCTGGCACGCGCCGGGCGAAGAGGCGGACGATCTGGCCGCCACTCTGGCGGTAAAGGTTGCCGACAGCGGCCATCAGGCAACCATAGTGTCGACCGATAAGGGCTACTGCCAGCTGCTGGCGCCAAATATTCATATCCGCGACTACTTTCAGAAGCGCTGGCTGGATTTGCCGTTTATTGAAAAGGAGTTTGGCGTAGCGCCCGCGCAGCTGACGGATTACTGGGGGCTGGCCGGTATCAGCAGCAGTAAGATCCCAGGCGTGGCGGGCATTGGCGCGAAAAGCGCGGCAGAGCTGCTGCAAACCTACGGCTCGCTGGCGGCGATTTACGAGCGGCTGCCGGAAGTGGCGGATAAATGGCGCAAGAAGCTGGAGCAGCAGCAGGAGATGGCGCATCTCTGCCGCGAGGTGGCGACACTGAAAACCGATCTGCATCTGGCCGGCAACCTGAAGGATCTGCGGCTGCCGTAAAGGCAAGCGCGCGTCCCGGGCCTGACGTTGATAACGGACATAGCGGCAACTTCATTGCCGCCTGTCTTTTGACAGCGGTCTGCGGCCCGGACTCTCTTTAGCGCTCGTCGCGGCGTCCTGGCGTCGCGCCCCAGATGCGGCGAATATGCACGGTAACTTCTTCGCGATCGTGATAAAGCTGGCGCGCCTGAATTTGCGCGTTGATGCCGTTGGCCTTCAGCTTTTCGTCGATCATCGCCAGGTTTTGTGAGACTTCTTCATAGCGCTTTTTCATCGGCAGCTTGAGGTTGAAGATGGTTTCACGGCACCAGCCGTTCACCAGCCAGTCGGCCATCAGGTTAGCCACGCGTACCGGTTTTTCCACCATATCGCATACCAGCCAGTAGATGTTGCTGCGCGTCGGGCGATATTTAAAGCCGTCCTCGCGATGGTGGAAAACCTGCCCGGTATCCATCAGGCTCGGCGCCATCGGGCCGTTATCAACGGCGTGCACCATCATGCTGCGCTTCACCAGCTGATAAGTCCAGCCGCCGGGACAGGCGCCCAAATCGACCGCATAAAGGCCGCTGCCCAGGCGTTCTTCCCATTCGTCGGCCGGTACAAAAACGTGAAACGCTTCTTCCAGCTTTAACGTCGAGCGGCTTGGCGCGTCGGACGGGAACTTCAGCCGTGGAATGCCCATAAAGAACGGGGAGTTGTTCTGCGGCAGCGAGTAGCCGACGTAGCAGTAGCCCGGCGCGATAAAAAAGACGTGCACCACGGGACGCTTGTCGCTTTCGTAATTCAGCAGGATGCCCGCCGAGCGCAGGCTGGAACGCAGCGGCACGGTGAACTTGCGGCAGAATTTCAGCAGCTCTTTGCTCTCGTTAGTGTCCGGCACTTCAACCCGCAGCTCGCCGCCCTTTTCCACCACGCCGGTCAGCATCCCCGTCACCGGCGTGACGCGATCCTCAGGAGGCAAATCGCGCAGCAGCTCGCCCACGACGATCATCTGACGCGAAAAAATCAGCTCGCTGAAAGGCAGCTCGCGCAGCAGTTTTTCGGCGTCTTCAGGCTGATAGCATTCAAACAGCACGTAAGCGGAATCTTCCTTTACGCGCGCAAAGCCAAATACTTCTCTGGCTGCGGCTTTCGCGGTGATCTCCGCCGCGCACTCTTTTTCAAAGCCCTGACGGCAATAGAGTAAAACTTTATTCATGGCGTTCTGCCCTTTTCTTCAGACGCAGCGCGCCAATCAACATTAAAACCCAGCCAATCAGGAAGCAGAAGCCTCCTACCGGCGTAACGTAAACCCAAAGCTTAAGATGGGACAGCGCCAGACAGTAAAGGCTGCCGCTAAACAGTACGGTGCCCAGCGCCAGCAGCGCGCTGCTCCAGTAAAACCAGATATTGGCGCGGCTGCGCATCGCTGCCGCCAGGCCCAGGATCGCCAGCGTGTGGAAACCCTGATACTCCAGGCCGGTTTTCAGCCAGGCCATTTCGCCCGGCCCCAGTGACCGGCTTAATACATGAGCGCCAAATGCGCCCAGCATGACAAAAACAAACCCGCTGATGGCCGTAAAAATCAGCATTGCACGACTCGACATTCTTATCATCCTCTGAGACAGCACGCGCCGCCGCCCTGGCAACGCATGATTAAGGGTTCAGCTTTCGTAGCGGAAGCGGAATTTTTCCTGTTCGCTGGCTGCTTTTGCCAGGATCCACTGACGAAAGGCGGCTATTTTACCCAGTTCTGCCTGACTGTCATGACAAACCAGATAAAAAGCGTTTTTACTTACCAGCACGTCGTTAAAGGGACAGGCCAGCCTGCCCGCTTCTATCTCCGTTTGCGCCATCACGTTGTTCGCCAGCGCCACGCCCTGGCCGTGGATAGCCGCCTGTAAAACCATCGCGCTGTGGCTGAAAATAGGGCCGTGCTGCACGTTGATATTTACGCCCAGCTGGCGCGTATAGGCCTGCCAGTCGCGACGGGAAGCGTCATGCAGCAGCGTAAAGCGCGTCAGATCGGCAGGCGTTTTAAGAGGATTATCGCCGGTTAACAGCAAAGGTGAACAGACAGGCAGCAAATATTCGGCATAAAGTTTTTCCACCCGCAGGCCCGGCCAGTTGCCGCGCCCATAGAAAATAGCCACGTCTACGTCATCCGCCAGCTTCTCTTCTTCCCGATCGACGGCCTGGATACGCACGTCTATCCCCGGATAAGCTGAGTTAAAGCTGGACAGGCGCGGCACCAGCCATTGGATCGCAAAGCTGGGCAGCAGGCTGACGGTCAGCGCGCCCTTCGCGCTCCGTGCCTGAAGCTTGCGGGTAGCGTCGTTCAGCGCGGTGAAAATCTCTTTGATATCCAGGTAGTAGCTCTGGCCTTCCTCGGTAAGCAATAAGGAGCGGTTACGCCGCCGGAACAGCTTAAGGCCCAGAAAATCCTCCAGTGACTTGATCTGATGGCTTACCGCCGCCTGGGTCACAAAAAGCTCTTCTGCGGCCCGGGTAAAACTGAGATGACGTGCGGCAGCATCAAATACGCGCAGGGCATTTAAAGGAGGAAGACGTTTCGACATGATTACCGGTTACAGAATGTTGGCTTCGGACATAAGGCCGCTGACGCAGCTTTACGTATTAGTTTTTTTTATCCGAGCCATTATAATTTGTCCGTTGAGGATGCACCAGCAAATACCTATAGTTGCCGCACTTCCTGAGCCGGAACGAAAAGCAGTTTGAAATTGAAGCGCTTGCGCGGGGATTTTAGAAGGCTTTTGGCTTGTGGTCGTGATGTTGTGTTTGCAATTGATCTGCCTTTTGCAGATCGGGTAGTCCGACTACCGCTTTTAGATTTACCCTGTCTGTCCATAGAGATTTAATAGCACCGCAAATTGCGGTGCTTTTTTTTGCCTGAAACTTACTGGCCCATTTCAACCATTTCTTTTACGTCTGAACGGTTGATCTGCTGCTTGTTGCCGTTAGCATCTTTGTAGCTGATCATACCGGTATCGTCATCTACTACGGGTTTGCCGTCGGCGACGATGGTACGGCCATCATTGGTATGCATAACATAATTGCTTGAGCAGGCAGCCAGGGCAAAAGTCATGGCGCAGGCGGCCATAATAGCAGCAAATTTTTTCATCTTTATATCTCCTTGCAGATAGTAATGCGATAAACCACCCGCAATGCGCGATCCCGAGGCAAAAAGCGAGTAAATTGCCTGTCCTGAGAAAGCTTATTTGCGGGTAATAGTTTAAACCTTGCATAAATCAGGATAACTCGCTTTTCAGACATTGCCAGGAAAGCGCCTGTAATTCAGTTGGATTCGGTAAAAACCGCATCAATCCACCCTTATCCGAGGAGAACATGAGCATATTTTCGCCTGTTCATTTTCGCCAGCAGTTTCCCGCGCTGGACGAAGCCGGCATCTATCTTGACAGCGCGGCCACCACGCTGAAGCCAGCGGCGGTGATTGAAGCCACCCAGGCGTTCTACAGTCAGGGGGCCGGAACCGTGCATCGCAGCCAGTTTGCCGCCGCGCGTGCGCTAACCGACCGCTATGAAAATGCCCGTGGTCAGGTGGCGCGACTGCTGAATGCCCCGCTCGCCAGCAATATTGTCTGGACCAAAGGCACCACGGAAGCGATCAACCTGATCGCCCAGGGCTATTTTCGACCACGCCTGCGGCCAGGCGATGAGATCGTCGTCAGCGAAGCCGAGCATCACGCCAATCTGGTGCCATGGCTGATGGTGGCTGAGCAGACCGGCGCCAAAGTGGTGAAGTGGCCGATCGGCAAAGATTTGCTGCCCGGCATCGCGACGCTGGAAACCTTACTGAATGCGCGTACGCGGGTGCTGGCGCTTGGACAAATGTCCAACGTCACCGGTGGCTGCCCGGATTTAAGCAAGGCCGTCGCACTGGCGCATCGCGCGGGCGCAAAGGTGGTTATAGACGGCGCGCAAGGCGTGGCGCATCGGCCGCCCGACGTAGCAGCGCTGGATATCGACTTTTATGCTTTTTCCGCCCATAAGCTTTATGGGCCAATGGGGACAGGCGTGCTCTATAGCAAAACGGCGCTGCTGGAAGCGATGCAGCCCTGGCAGGGCGGCGGAAAAATGCTGACCACCGTCAGCTTTGACGGCTTTACGCCGCAGGCGGTGCCCTGGCGCTTTGAGGCAGGCACGCCCAACGTAGCGGGCGTCATCGGGCTGAGCGCGGCGCTGAGCTGGCTGGAAACAGTGGATATGGCGGCGGCAGAAAGCTGGAGCTGCGGGCTGGCCGACGTGGCGGAAGAGCGGCTGGCGGATCTGCCCGGCTTTCGCAGCTTCCGTGCCAGCGGCTCCAGCCTGCTCGCCTTTGATATCGCGGGCGTACACCACAGTGATATTGTTACGCTGCTGGCGGAAAGCGGCATCGCGCTGCGCGCCGGCCAGCACTGCGCCCAGCCGCTGCTACAGGCACTTGGCGTCAACGGCACCCTGCGCGCCTCTTTTGCGCCCTATAATACGCTTAACGATGTTGAAGCGCTGGTCAGCGCCATGACCACCGCACTGGAACTTTTGGCAGATTAACTATGACGACTTTACCGGCTCCGCACCCGTTCGGCACGCTGATTACCGCCGACGGCTTAAAACAGACTTTTTCCGCCTTTACGCAGTGGGAAGAACGCTATCGCCAGCTGATTTTGCTGGGAAAACAGCTGCCCGCGCTGGCGGAGGAGTGGAAAACGGCGGAAATCGAACTCAGCGGCTGTGAAAACCGCGTCTGGCTGGGACATAGACAGTCGCCCGACGGCAGCCTGCACTTTTACGGCGACAGCGAGGGCCGCATCGTGCGCGGACTGCTGGCGGTGCTGCTGGTCAGCGTGGAAGGAAAGCTGCCCGAAGAGATATTGCAGAGCGATCCGCTGGCGCTGTTTGATGACCTGGGGCTGCGCGATCAGCTCAGCGCCTCGCGCAGCGCCGGTCTGGCGGCACTGGCGACAGCGGTAGTGAAGGCGGCGAGCGAAGCGGGTTAAGCAAATCAGAAGCGGCGTCAGGCGCGCGCCGCTTTCGCCATCATTTTTTTCAGCACGTGGGAAACGGCCACGAAGCCGAAAGTGGCGGTGACCATCGTGGCCGCGCCGAAGCCGGAAGCGCAGTCCATCCGCTTTGGCCCTTCCGCCGTACTGCGTGAAGCGCAAACGGAACCGTCCGGCTGCGGATACATCAGCGCCTCGGTGGAAAACACGCAGTCAATACCCAGCTTGCCCTTGCTGTTTTTAACGATATTGAAATCGCTTTTTAACCGTTCGCGCAGCTTAGCCGCCAGCGGATCCTGAATCGTTTTCGCCAGATCCGCCACCTGGATCTGCGTGGGATCGATCTGACCGCCTGCGCCGCCGGTGGTAACCAGCGGGATTTTATTACGGCGGCACCAGGCCAGCAGCGCCGCTTTTGGCCGCACGCTGTCGATGGCGTCAATCACATAGGTAAAGCCGCCGCTCATCAGCTCAGCCGTATTTTCCGCAGTGATAAAGTCATCCACGCAGGTCACTTTGCATTCCGGGTTGATGGCCAGGATGCGTTGCGCCATTACCTCGGTTTTCGCCTGCCCTACTGTGCCTTTCAGCGCGTGGATCTGCCTGTTGGTATTGGTCACGCAGACATCGTCCATATCGATCAGCGTGATGGCGCCGATACCGGTGCGCGCCAGCGCTTCAGCGGCCCAGGAGCCTACGCCGCCAATGCCGATCACGCAGATATGCGCGTCGGCGAAAAGTTGCAGAGCAGACTGACCATATAAACGTGCCGTGCCGCCAAAGCGCTGTAGCCAGGCGTCGGAAAGAACCCTCATGATTTACCTCAACGTCGGAAACGGGCCGGAAACGCCGGCCCGTTGACCTTAATTATCGACTGACCAGCGCCGCACCGGCATTGCCATTTTGTGCCATAGAGAAAGGAGAAACGCCCGCGCCCGGCGCCGCTTTCAGCACCCAGACGCGACCGTAGTGGTTATACCAGCCTGCCATATGGCCCGCCTGCTCGCCGATACCCTGATAGATATCAAAGTGCTGGCCCTTAATAGCGCCGCCCACGTCGAGCGCCACCATCACGCGCATTTCATATTTGCCGTTGAACTTGCCTTTATCGTTCAGCAAAGGCACCTCCGCCAGCAGTACCGTGCCCGGCGGGATCAGCGAACGATCGGCGGCCACCGAGGCTTTGGCGATCAGCGGTACCGCGCTCGCGCCGCGTACCGGCGCAAACTCTTCCGGCTTAAAGAAGACAAAGGACGGGTTTTGCTCCAGCAGCTCGCGCACCTCGGCCGGGCTGTGGTTTTCGCCCCATTGGCGGATAGCCTGCATCGACATATCTTCGCGCTTCACTTCGCCGCGATCGATCAGCACCTTACCGATGCTGCGATAAGCATGGCCGTTCTTGCCGCCGTAGCCGAAGAAGGTCAAAGGACGGCCGTCGCCGTAGTCAACGTAGCCGCTGCCCTGCACGTCCATAATAAAGTTATCCATCAGCGAATTGCTGTAACCGATAACGTAACGTTCATCCAGGCCGCCGCTGTAGATTTCCGCTCGGCTTGGCAAACGGCGCTTGCCGCGCGGCGGCATGCGGTATAAAGGATACTGAAATTCGCCCTGGCGGGTGTAGCGGGCATGGATAACCGGCGTGTAGTAACCGGTAAACTGCACGTTGCCATAATTGTCGGTGCCTTCCATCTGATACGCATCCACGCCGTACTGGCGCAGCTGCCGCGTATCACCGCCCGCCATCAGCCAGCTTTTTAGCGCGCTGTAGGTTGAAAGCTGGCGGGAAAACATGGCTGGCGAAGCGGCCTGGATTTCCAGCAGCTGATCGGCAAAATCTTTGCCGTTAACGGGGCGCCCTTTGGCGTTAGGTTGATTAACCAGCCCCAGCGGCTGCTGCAGCTTGCCGTCCTTATACTGCTGGCCGCGATCGGTAGGTTTGGAGGAACATCCCGCAAGCAGGGCGATTAACGCCCCGGTGACCATATACTTTGCCCAACGTCCTTTCATTATTCTCTACCTTTATACGCAATTGCAGGCGAAGATAGCAAAGCGCCCCACAGATTAAAACGTCCTCGCCAAAAAGAAGCGTCGTTTTTGCACAACAATACAACAATCGGCTGACAAATTAAGCAGCAAGGGCGATTTCAGGCGTTAATTTGCAAAAAGGGGTTGCAACAAAATCGCCGGAGAGTATAGTGCGCATCCACGGACGCGGGATGGAGCAGCCTGGTAGCTCGTCGGGCTCATAACCCGAAGGTCGTCGGTTCAAATCCGGCTCCCGCAACCAATTCCCTCCGGGGAAAAGCAGTAAACCTGTCGTGATGGAAGCGCTAGGAAGTTCGGACGCGGGATGGAGCAGCCTGGTAGCTCGTCGGGCTCATAACCCGAAGGTCGTCGGTTCAAATCCGGCTCCCGCAACCA